>CAYNPL010000008.1:0-120590 GCA_964399135.1 uncultured Gaiellales bacterium | reverse complement strand
GTGGAGGCGCGGCAGTTGCAGGCGCGGCCGCCTCGGCGCAGCCGGGCGGGCGGCGGCCGGCCCTGGCCGTGGCCGGCTACTCCTTCGGCAGCATCATGGCGGCGATGGCGGCCGGCGGAAACGAGGTCCCCGTTGACGCGCTGGTACTCATCGCCTTCGTGGTGGGGTGGGAAGGCTCTCCAGCTGACCTCTTGACCCGCCTGGGCGGGTTCCGTGGCCCGGTGCTGGCGGTGTGCGGAGAACTGGACGACTTGGCTCCGCCTGTGGAGGTCGAGCGGGCGCTGAGGGAACTGAAGCTCGACTATCGCTTGAGGGTGGTGGCCGGGGCCGGCCACCTCTTCGAGGGCAAACAGCGGGAGGTGGGAGAGCTCGTCGGCGACTTCTTGGCGGGAGTGTTGCGGGTGCGGCGGCCGCCGGTCTGAGCGGGCGGGGGCGGCCCCGGAACGGCCGGTCCCACCCAAAGGCGCCCGCGGGATTGCCATCGGCACGAAGCGGGTAGCATCCTTTCAGGCTGGGGTAAGGGTCGCCTCCACGGCGCCCTGCCCGGGGCCCTGCACCTGCACGCGGAACAAGGAGTGACGATCTCATGGACATGAAAGGTTCACGGACCGAAGCCAATCTGATGAAGGCGTTCGCGGGAGAGTCGCAAGCCCGCAACCGCTACACCTTCTATGCTGAGGTGGCGCGCGACGAGGGCTACCGGCAGATAGCGGACATCTTCTTGGAGACGGCCGACAACGAGCGCGCCCACGCCTTCGGCTTCTTCCAGTTGCTGGAGGAGGGGATGCCGGAGTTCACCGCCGCATACCCGGCCGGCCCCGTCCATTCCACCGCCCAGAACCTTCTTGCTGCCGCCGAGGGCGAGATGATGGAGTGGGGGACGCTGTACCCCAATTTCGCCGAGATCGCCGAGGAAGAGGGCTTCAAGAAGGTGGCGGCGACCTTCAGGAAGATCTCCGAGGTGGAGAAGTATCACGAGCGCCGCTATCGCAAACTGCTCGCCAGCCTGGAGGGCGGAACGGTCTTCCGCAAGGACGCTCCCACCCTGTGGAAATGTCAGGAGTGCGGCTACGTGGACGAGGGTGAAGGCGCCCCCAAGGTTTGCCCGGTCTGCGGGAAGCCGCAGTCGTACTTTGAGTTGTACTGCGAGAACTACTAGAGTACGTGCCTGATCGGGGCCGGGCGGCGGCAGCCGCCCGGCCCCCAGGGCCACGCGCGGGCGGCCGGGCGGCCCTGTGCCGCCCTGCCGCCCGCCGCTCACCGGCGGACCGCCAACCTCATCCCATGGTCTGAGGCGCCCCTGGCAGCCAGGGCGCTAGGCTGCGCCCATGCCTGCCGTCCCCGTCAAGAGAGTGCTGGTCTATGTCGCCGCCGCCCTGGTGGTTCTCGTCGTGGGCGGCGTCGGTCTGCTGGCCGCGCGCGGAGGGCAGCAGGACGGGGCCGGATCGGTCGTCATCTCCGCCCCCCCGCCCGGTGGCGCCGGCGGTCCGAGCGGGCCCGACCCCGCCCGCCAAGAGTCCAGCACCACCTCGACCATCCCCCTCATCTTCGTGCAGGTGGCCGGGGCGGTGCGCCGCCCCGGGGTCTACCAGGTGCCGGCTGAGACCCGGGTCTTCCAGGCCGTGCTGCAGGCCGGGGGGTTCACCGAGGAGGCCGATCAGCAGGCCGTGCCACTCGCCGCCCGCTTGAGCGATGGTTGTAAGGTAGTGGTCCCTCGGCTGGGGGAGTCGGGCTCGGAGCCTGTCCTCTCGTCCGGTCCAGCCGGCGGCGGAACCGGCTCCGCAGGGGGGCCTGTCTCGCTCAACTCCGCCACCCTGGAGCAGCTCGACGCGCTGCCCGGCATCGGTCCCGCCCTGGCCCAGCAGATCATCAGCTATCGGGAGACCCAGGGGCCATTCACCTCGATCGAGCAATTGACCGAGGTGCCCGGTATTGGTCCCGCCAAGCTCGAGCAATTGCGGCCTCTGGTGGGGCTCTGAGCCACATGGACCCGGGCCGGCCGCCGCAGGGCCCGGCGGCGTGGTTCGTGCGCCGGGCCGGGCTCGCCCGTTTCGCGACCATCGCCTTCGCCGGCGGCTTGGCTCTCGCCGGGCTGATCGGGGGGCGGCCGCTGGCGGCCGCGCTGGGAATGGGAGTCTCGCTGGCGGTGGTGCTCGCCGGTGTGGCCCAAGGGCGTCGCCGCCCGGGTTCGTCCGGCGCCCTCTCGCTGGTCTGCTGTGGCGTCATCGCTTCGGCGCTTCTCTCCGGTCTGTTCCTGGGTGGATTCAGGGTCGCTGCTGTTCTGGAGGGGGGATACGAGGGGCAGGTTGGGAGCGTGGTCGAGGCCGAGCTGGTGATGACCGGCGCCGTCCGCGCCGCCGCCGGCTGGCTGAGCGGTCCGGCCGAGTTCCTTGACACCGGCAAGAAGGTGCTTCTCGAGGTCTCTCCGTCTGGAGAGGGACGCACGCCGGTCGGCCTCTCTCAGGGCGCCATCATTCAGGTCAAGGGGAGGCTGCTGCAACCAAAGGGGCCCACAGCTTCGGGCTTCGATCAGGCGAAGCAGCTCCTTCACCAGGGCATCGTCATGGTACTGCGGGTGGACGACGGTGCCGGTATCACCGTCCTTGGCCGCAGGGGCGGCCCTGCCGGCTGGTTCGACCGGCTTCGCGCCGCGGCCAAGGAACACCTCAGCCTGGGCCCCTCCGCGAGCATCGGTGAGGTGCTCGAGGGCGTGGTCATGGGCGACACGGCGGGTATCGACCCGGACTGGGCGGAAGCCTTCCGACGCTCGGGGACGGCGCACATGCTGTCGGTCAGCGGGCTGCATGTCGGCAGCCTGGCCGCGATCATGATCGGCTTGGCCGCTTTGGCCCGGCTCTCCCGAAGGGCCGGATTCCTGTTGGCCGCCGCCTCCGCCCTTCTCATGATCCCGTTCGTGGGGGCTTCTCCGCCCATCGTGAGAGCGGCCGCGATGATCGTCGTCGTCCTGGCTGGACGGTGGGTGGGCAGACGGCGTGACAGCTGGCAGGGTCTTGCCGTGGCTGCCACGGTGGTACTGGCCATCAATCCGTTCGCCGTGTTCGACGTGGGCTTCCAGCTGTCGTTCTCCGCCTTGGCCGGTCTCTTGCTCTTCACCGGCCCGATCCAGCGCCGTCTGGTCCGATGTCCACCGGCCATAGCGGCGAACCTCGCCGTCTCGCTGGCGGCCACGCTGGGCACGGCTCCGGTCTCGCTGGCCGCGTTCGGCCGCACCTCCCTGGTGGCGCCGCTGGCCAACCTGCTGGTGGTCCCCACCCTACCTGCGGTCACCGGGTTGGGTCTAGCCAGCGTCTTCTTGGGGTTCGTGTGGAGCGGCTTCAGCGTCGCCCTGGACACCCTGGCGTCGCTGCCGATGTCCTGGACCATCCTGGTCGCCCGTGTGGGCGCCATGGCTCCGGTGTTGGAGGCGCGGGATGCAGGCCGGTTACTGGCGGCCTTGGGCGCGGGGTTCTTGGTGCTTCCGGTGGCTCTGGCTCTGCGCGGCCGGACTCCCTCCCTGCCCGCCCGACTGCGGCTGCCCTTCTTTCGGCGGACCGTGGCCTGGGTCTCTCGCCATCGCCCTCGAAGCCGGCGCCGAGGAGCTGTCGCGGCCGTGACCCTCGTCCTGTGCGCCGCCCTGCTGGGCGGCATCGCCTATCCGGCCGCAGGCCGAGGGTTCCGGTCGGCTGAGGCCCTGATTGGGAGGGAAGCATGGCCTGACGGCGTGGAGGTCAGGATGCTCGACGTGGGCCAGGGGACGGCGGTCCTGGTGCGCACGCCCGCGCACCAGGCGATGCTGTTCGACGCCGGCCCTGTTGGGTGCGACCTGGCCGGGCAGCTGCGCGGGCTGGGCGTCCGCCGGCTGGAGCTGGCGGTGGTCTCGCATCCGCACCTCGACCACTTCGGGGGGCTCTTGGAGGCCGCCGGAGAGGTAGGGGTGGAGCTGTTCGTCGACCGGGTCCAGGTAGAGGCGGGGTCAGGAGCCGGCGGTTCCGAAGCGCCTTCCCCCGCGACCTCCGGGAGCAAGGAAGCCGCCCAGTACCTTGACTTGCGCCGGGCCCTGGAGGCTGCCGGCAGCCGCTGTCTTACCGCCGGCATGGGCTGGACTCTCCGATTGGACGGGGTCGTCGTCAGGCTCTACGCGCCGGCCCAGCCTCTCCTGCTCCTGGAGGGCGGCGATCCCTGGGCCAAGGCGGGCGGGCCACCTTCCGGCGACGAGTTGAACGGTGGTTCTCTGGTGGCTTTGGTCAGTGTGGGCGAGACCGACTTCCTTCTACCCGGAGACGCCGAGGCCGCTGTGCTCGCTCGCTACGGCCTCCCGTCCGCCGAGGTGCTGGTGGTGCCTCACCACGGCAGCCGGGGAGCGGTGTCGGCCGACCTGGTGGAGGGCCTGGAGAGCCTGGCCGCCCTGATATCGGTGGGGGAGAGGAACTCCTTCGGCCACCCTGACCCCAGCACTTTGGCGCTGCTCCAAGACAGTGTACCCCTGGTCCTTCGCAGCGATCGCTGCGGTTGGGTATCCTGTCGGGTGAAGGACGGCGTCATCAAAATCTACGGCGAGAGGACGGTTTCTCCTTGAGCGACCCCAGCGGCATCGATATCCCCGCTGTGGATGCCGCCGCTTCCAGGCGGTCGGGGCCGGCGGCCCCTCGTCCCTTGAAGCCGGCTTATCTCATCGTCGGCGACGACCTGCCCAAGGTCGAGACCGCTCTCAAGCGTCTGCGCGAGCGTATCGCCAAGGAATCAGGGAGCGACCTGAACGTCTCGGAGTTCGATGCTGCGGTGGACGAGGCCACAGATGTCGTCAACGCCGCCAACACCATGGCTTTCCTGGGCGGGATCCGGCTGGTCGTGGTCAAGCACGTGGACGCATGGCTCAAAGCCGCCAAGGAGACGGTCGCCGCCTACCTGCGCTCGCCCGCGCCCGACGCCTGTCTCTGCCTGGTGGCCGAGAGACTTCCGGCGGCGGACGTGCTGCGCGGAGCCATGCAGATGCAGGGGGAGGTGTTGGAATACCCGGCCCCCAAGGAATCAGAGCTTCCCCGCTGGCTGCTGGGGGAGGCCGTCCGTCTGCGGGTCAGGCTGGGGCCCAGGCAGGCGGCGCTTGTGGTCCGCCGATGCGGCACCGACCAGAACATCCTGCTGCGCGAACTGGAGAAGCTGGGGCTCTACTCGGGCGGCGAAGAGGTCAGCGAGGAAGACGTCCGCCTGCTGACCACCGCCACCGTGGAAGCCGGCATCTTCGACCTTCTCGATTCCTTGGCCTTGGGGCACGGAGCCGCCGCCTTCTCGGCGGCCGACGACCTCATGGCCGGGGGCGAGAAGGCCGAGACCCTCTTCTACCGCATCCTCAGGCACTTCCAGTCGCTCAGCCGGGTGGCTGCGCTCCGCGAACAGGGCCTGAGCCGGGAGGCCGTCCAGGCCGAGCTCAAGCTGAAGCCGTATCCGGCCCGCAAGTTGGTGGAGCAGGCCGGACTTTTGGGGGCGGATGGCATTGCGCGCCGGCTGGCGATCTTGGCCGAGACGGACGCCCGCATGAAGGGCATGGGCCCGCTGCCGGCGGAGATGGAGCTGCAGCTGTGCCTAGGCAGGCTGCTGGCAGCCTGAAGGCGGGAGCGCTCTAGAGCTGGGAGAGGAGCCGCGCCACCCTCGACTTCTTGCGCGCCGCGTTGTTGCTGTGGATGGCGTTGCGGGCGGCGGCCTTGTCGATGGTGGAGGTGAGCTTCTTGGCTGTTTGAGCAGCGGTGTCGGCGTCGCCGGCGCTGATGGAGTCTTTGAGGCGCCGGAAGTGCGTCTTGATGGACGACTTATAGCGCAGGTTCTCCAGTCGCTGGCGCTGGGCGATGCGCACCCGTTTGCGCTGCTGCTTGGTGTTAGCCAATCTTGATCCCTCCCGTCTTCCCTTAAGAGTCGCAGGAGTTTAGCATAGCCCTCGCACATGGGCAACGACACCAAGAGACGCCTCGCCACCGCCGCCGCCTTCCTGGTCCTCGCCACCGCCGGCTCCCGGGTCCTGGGCCTGATGCGCGAGATCGTCATGGTCACCTACCTGGGGCTCGGCGCCGAGATGGGGGCCTTTACCGTCGCCAACAAGGTCCCCAGCCTGGTGCGCACTCTTCTGGCCGATACTGCCCTGTCCGCCGCCTTCATCCCGGTGTTCTCCGGCCTGCTGGAGAAGGAGCGCCGCCGGGAGGCCTGGCAGGTGGCCTACACGGTGGTGGTCACCGCCACCGCGGTCTTGGGAGTAATCACCATCCTGGGCATGGTGTTCGCTCCCCAGGTGGTGCGGGTGGTGGCCCCCGGCTTCAGCGACGACCCCGAGATCGTCGACCTCACCGTCCATCTCATGCGCATCATGTTCCCGACCGTGGTCATCATGGGGATCGCAGGCATACTCATGGGCATCCTCAACTCCTACGACCACTTCACTCTGCCCGCCCTGGCGCCCATCGTGTGGAACCTGGTGATCATCGGTGTGGTTATCGCCTTCTCCGCCGGGTACGGCATCGAAGCGTTGGCCTGGGGCGTGCTTGCCGGGACGGTGGTCGAGCTGCTGATGCAGGTGCCGGCCGTGTGGCGACGCCGGTGGAAGGGGGACCCCGAGAGCGGGGAGGTGAAGCCCTCCGCTTACCGGTTGGCGTTGCGCAGCCCCGAGGTGAGAAGGGTGGGCATCCTCATCGGTCCGGTGATACTCAGCCTGGGCATCATCAACTTCAACGCCTTCATCGACACCATCATCGCCACTCTCATCAGCATCCCCGCTCCGGCGATCATCGACAAGGCCTTCCGGCTCTTCCAATTGCCGCAGGGAGTGTTCGCCATCGCCATAGGCACGGTCCTGTTCCCCGCGTTCTCGCGGCACGCCGCCGCCAACCGGATGGAGGAGTTCCGCGACGACCTGTCCACCGGTCTCCGCCAGATCTTCTTCATGACCCTGCCGTTCGCGGCCTTCTTCGCCGTGCTGGCGCTGCCCACGGTCAGGCTCATCTATGAGCACGGGAAGGTGACCGCGGACGACGCCGAGCTGGTCGCCTCCGCCCTCACCTTCTTCAGTGTGGGCATGGCCTTCGTGAGCGTCAACACCTTGCTCAACCGGGCCTTCTACAGCATTCAGAAGCCGTGGCTGCCGTTGATCGTCGGTGTGATCAATCTGGGGCTCAACGCCGGTTTCGACCTGCTTCTCTACAAGCCTTTGGGTGTGGGTGGCATCACGTTGTCCACCTCGCTGGTCAGCCTGTTCAACTTCTTCGCCCTGATGTTGCTGCTCAGCCCCCGCATCGGCGGGGTGGATGCGCGCCGGGTGGCCGGGACGGCGTTGCGATCGCTCGTGGCCCTCGTACCGCTGGCCGCGGTCTCGTATTTCGTCTGGTACGGATTGGACAAGGCCTTGGGACGGTCGCTCTGGGCCCAGATAGTCTCCGTGGGGCTTGCCTACATCCTGGGCGGGGCCGCCTATTGCCTGGCGGCCTGGGCCATGCGGATGCCCGAGCTGCGCGACGTGCTAAGGCTCATGCGGCGACGGCGGGAACCCCGGGCGGTAGAGGAGGTCATCGACACCGAGGTTGGCGGATGAGATCGGGTGACAATGGACGTGGGGGCTCGTGCGAAACAAGGGCCGACCGGTTTCATCGATCCGACGGAGGTTCTTGCCGGGGTTGACCCTCAGCGCTGATGGGAACGATATTGGGCATCGCACTCATGTGTGGTACCTCCTTCAGTAGTGAATACGGTACCACCCGTAGATGTGCACCTGGCGCCTGGGCGCTGAGCGGCTGGGGACCCTATGCGCTTGGGACGATTCTGGCCCTGCGGTGTCCGCTCGATGCGCTTGTTCGCCCCGGCTCAGCCGCGGCGGAGCGCCGTCCGCTTCGGAAGGCTGTTATGTGACAGCTACTCATCCCTGCAACTGGGACAACCTCAACTTCACCATCTCAATGACCAGTACCTTGGGGATAGGCTGGTTCAATGGGAACTGGACTGAACCCTTGGCGAAACTATACCCCGCAAGCCGATCGGCGAACGCGTGTATGACGTCGGGGTGGGGATAGAAGGCAACGTGCCTGGGATACCCGGCTATCATGATCTGGTTGTCCCGCTTTCCTCCCTTGACCAGGGCAAACGCCGGCATGTTGTAGTTCATGAGTTCGGACACCTCGGGTGCTGCCTGCCAGATGCACGAGCGCAATTCTTCAAGTGCGCGCTGAGTTTCTGGGGGTTGAGCGGCGATGTAAGCGTCTACTTCCTTCGACCTGCCCAGCTTATTTCCCACAGTCGCCTCCAGAACTGCGTTCGTTTCCCTTGTCGCATAACGGTCGGGTTCAGCCGCGCGGCGCCGCCGCGTTGGTCTCAACCACTTGTCAGCCTGTGAACAATAACTACCGAGCACGCACACATCGGCAAACCAGCGCGCCGGTGCCGGCTTTCGCTGTGTATGTCGCTCTGCAGCCCGTCAAGCGGGCTGCAGACACCTCGTCCGCCACGGCCGAGCACGTAGTCATGGTGGTGCGCACATCCTTGTGGCCCAACAGCTCCTGGATGGTGCGGATGTCGTGCCTGCCGGTTCGAGTCGCTGGGCAGGAGCATCCGGCCCCAGCCTTTCCGCTAGAATACGTGCCCTCATGGGACGCTTCGACCACATCCGCAACTTCTCCATCATCGCCCACATCGACCACGGCAAGTCCACCCTGGCCGACCGCATCCTTGAGATCACGGGCACGGTGGCCGAGCGGGAGATGCGCGACCAGGTGCTCGACCGCATGGACCTGGAGCGGGAGCGGGGCATCACCATCAAGGCCCAGGCCGTCCGCGTCTACTACACGGCCAAGGACGGCAAGGAGTACCAGTTCAACCTCATCGACACCCCCGGGCATGTGGACTTCACCTACGAGGTCAGCCGCAGCCTGGCCGCCTGTGAGGGGGCCATCCTGGTGGTCGACGCCACCCAGGGGGTGGAAGCGCAGACGTTGGCCAACACCCTGCTTGCCCTGGAGAACGACCTCGAGATAGTCCCGGTGCTCAACAAGATCGATCTGCCGGGAGCGGAGCCGGAGAAGCGGGCCGATGAGATCGCCACCGTCATCGGCTGCGCCCGCTCCGATATCCTGCAGATCTCCGCCAAGACCGGGGAGGGGGTGCCGGCGGTGCTCGAGGCTGTGGTCGAACGCATCCCGCCGCCGGTGGGCGACCTCGAGGGTCCGCCGCGGGCGCTGATCTTCGACTCGGTGTATGACCAGTATCGGGGCGTGGTGGCCTTCGTGCGGGTGCGCGACGGGAGCTTCCGCAAGGACGAGCGTCTGCTCGCCATGGCCACCGGGCGGCGCAGTGAGATCGAGGAGGTGGGCATCTTCAGCCCCGACATGCTGAGGACCGAGGTGCTGCGGGCCGGCGAGGTGGGATACATCATACCCGGCATCAAAGAGGTGGCCGACCTGCGGGTGGGCGACACCCTCACCAGCGGCTCGCGTCCGGCGGCGGAGCCGCTGCCCGGTTATCGGGACATCACGCCCATGGTGTTTTGCGGCCTCTTTCCCATAGACGGCGAGGACTATCCCGAGCTGCGGGACGCTCTGGAGAAGCTCAAGCTGAACGACGCCTCTCTGCACTACGAACCGGAGACGTCAAAGGCTCTCGGTTTCGGCTTCCGCTGCGGCTTCCTCGGTCTTCTGCACATGGAGATAGTCCGCGAACGGCTGGAGCGCGAGTTCGGGCTGGACCTGCTCGCGACCACGCCCAACGTGCGCTACGAGGTCGAGCTGGTGACGGGTGAGGTGCTCTCCGTGAGCAATCCCGTGGACTTTCCTGACGCCGGGTCGATCAAGGAGGTGCGGGAGCCCTATATCGCCGCCACCATCCTGCTGCCGGCGGAGTACATCGGGCCGGTGATGGAGCTCTGCAACGACAAGCGGGGCCGCTTCGAGCACATGGAGTACTTGACCTCCGACCGGGTCCGGCTGGAGTACGACCTGCCGCTGGCCGAGATCGTGCTCGACTTCTTCGACCTGCTCAAGACCCGCAGCCGCGGCTATGCCAGCCTCGACTACGAGCTCAAGGACTACGAACCGGGCGATCTGGTCCGGCTCGACATCCGCATCGCCGGGGAGGTGGTGGACGCCCTCAGCCTCATCGTGCACGCCGACCGCGCCTATGCGGTGGGGCGGGGGCTGGCCGAGAAGCTGCGCAAGAAGATCCCCCGGCAGCTCTTCGAGGTTGCCATCCAGGCGGCTGTGGGAAGCCGCATCATCGCCCGGGAGAGCGTGGCCCCGCTGCGCAAGGACGTGCTGGCTAAGTGCTACGGCGGCGACATCACCCGCAAGCGCAAGCTCCTGGAAAAGCAGAAGGCGGGGAAGAAACGGATGAAAATGGTGGGGACGGTGGAGATCCCGCAGGATGCCTTCCTGGCCGTACTCGACCTAAGCGAGGGCAAGGAAGGCAAAAAGTGACGGTCGAGTACCTGGTCCTCGGCATCATCCTGCTGATCATGGGGGGCGTGCAGACCTGGCTCCGCCACACCACTCCCGACGAGGGGGCGGCGCGGAGGAACGTGCGCAGCGGCAAGGCCTGGAACAGGTGGACGGCCGTCCAGGGCCCCATCGCCATGGTGATCGGCGTCGTGTTGATCGTGCTGGGGGTGCTGGGACGCTGAGCGGGGACGCCGGGCAGCCTGGGCATCTGTATGTGCACATCCCCTTCTGCCGGTCTCGTTGCGCCTATTGCGACTTCGCCGCCGAGCCGCTGCCGGCCCACCTGCGGGCCGGCCGGGTGGAGCGGTATGTGGAAGCTATGCGGGAAGAACTGGCGGAGAGGGCGGAGCCCGTTTCGAGGCTGTTCGAGACCGTGTACGTGGGGGGCGGCACCCCCACCGTCCTGCCGGCGCAGTTGCTGCTGCCCCTGGTCGCCGATCTCAAGCGGCTGCAGGTGGGCGCCGTCGCTCCCGAATTCACCATCGAAGCCAATCCGGGGACCATCGACGTCCCTCTCCTGGAAGCGCTGGAGGCGGCCGGGGTCACCCGCCTCTCCCTGGGAGTGCAGTCGTTCTCGCCCGCCTTGCGGGCGGCGCTCGGCCGCCGGGTGGCCCAGACCGAGATCGACTCTGCCTTGGCGGCTATCGCGCAGGTGGGGTGGCGAGACTGGAACCTGGACCTGGTGTTCGCAATCCCCGGCCAGGACTGGGCGGCCGCGGCCGCCGACCTCGACGCCGCCGTGGCGGCGGGGCCGGCCCACGTCTCGCTCTACGACCTCACCTACACGCGCGCGTACGCCGCCCGGGTGGCGCGGAGAGGGGGCGCCGGGGCCCGCAGGGCCGCCGGCGCCTTCGCAGAGGGGCACCTGGCCGCGGCGGTAGCGCGGCTGGAAGCCGCCGGCTACCGCCGCTACGAGGTCTCCAACTTCGCCCTCCCCGGGTACGAGTGCAGGCACAACCAGGCCTACTGGCGGGGAGAAGACTACCTGGGGATCGGGGCCGCGGCCGTCACCACGGCCGGCGGCCTCCGCTCCACCAACCCGCGTTCGCTGGCGGCCTACCTCGGCGGGGAGCCGCCCGAGATCGAGAGCGTCCCGCCTGAAGTGCGGCTGTGGGAGAGGGCCATGCTCGGCCTCCGCACGGCCGAAGGGGTGGATGAAGACGAGCTGGCCCCGGTCCTCCTTCCCGGCGCTGTCGAGCGTCTTCTGGCCCAGGGCTGCATCGAGCGGCGCTGTGGTAGACTTCGCCTGCATCCGGGATACTTGAACGTGAGTAACACGGTGATCTCGAGTCTCCTGGTCACCCTCCGGTAGGTCATGGCACTCACAGACAGACAACGGACGATCCTGAACGCCGTCACCGAGCGCTACATCGGCACGGGCTGCCCGGTCTCGTCCAAAGAGTTGGCGGGTTCCGCGGGGCTGCCGGTCTCCTCGTCGACGGTCCGCAACGAGTTCGCCCTGTTGGAGGAGAAGGGATACCTCACCCATCCCCACACCTCGGCCGGCCGGGTGCCCACTGACCTGGGCTACCGCGAGTTCGTCGACCACCTGATGAGCGCCCCGCCTTCGCGGACCGTGGGCCGGGTGGGAGCCCGCTCTTCGGTGATCACGGCGGTCCCACCCGAGGACCTCGCCGGAGAGATCGACACCGCCCTGCGAAAGGTCACCGAAGCCATGTCGCGCGCCACCAACCTGCTTGCGCTCGCCCTGGCTCCCCGGATGAGCGGCGCCCGCCTGTGCCATGTGGAGCTGCTACGGCTCCATCCCACCCAGTTGATGTACGTCTTCATCGTGTCGACCGGGGGGGTGATGAAGGGGGTCATCGAATGGCCCGGTCCGGTCGATCCCGGTTTGGTGGAGTGGGCCCGCACCTACCTCAACGAGACCCTCAACGACCAGACCCTCACCTCCCGACTCATCCGGCGGGCGCTGGACAACCCCGAGCTCAGTCCGCGGGAGGCCGGCTTCCTCCGGGCTTTGGCCCCCGCTTTCGAGCGGCTGGTGGACGAGCAGTATCAAGAAGAGCTGTTCGTGGGCGGCGCTTCCCGTCTTCTGTCCGAGTCGCGCCTCAAAGACGTCTCGTCGCTGCGGGACCTGCTCGCGCTTCTGGAGGAGCGGTTCCTGCTGCTGCGGGTGCTGCGGGCCTCTCTGGGGACCGGTTCGGTGGTGGTGCGCATCGGCAGCGAGCACGAGGACACCGCGCTGCAGCCGTTCTCCATGGTCGCCGCCAGCTACGGCCTGCCCCAACGCCGTCTGGGTACGGTGAGCCTGGTGGGCCCCACCCGCATGGACTATCAGACCGCCATCGCCACCGTGCGGGAGACGGCGCAGTCCTTGTCCGACCTGGTGGGAGAACGGTACGAATGAGGTCGGTCCGATGAGCGACGAACGCCGCGTCAAGCGTGACTACTACGAGGTGCTGGGGGTCCCCCGGGATGCCGATGTCCAGCAGATCAAGAAGGCCTACCGCAAGCTGGCCCGGGAGCACCATCCCGACGTCAACGGTGACGATCCCGAGTGCGAGGAGAAGTTCAAGGAGGCCACCGAGGCGTACGAGGTGCTCTGCGACTCTCAGAAGCGCAGCATCTACGACGCGTACGGTCATGACGGTCTCCGCCGCGGCGCCGGCGGCGCCGGCGGCTTCGACTTCGACGGCTTCCCCGGCTTCGGCGACCTGTTCGAGAACCTGTTCGGCGGCGCCTTCGGCGGCAGTCCTTTCGGCAGCCCGTTCGCGACGGCGCAGCCCACCGGTCCGGCCCGGGGGGACGATCTGGCCGTGGAGGTCGAGCTGACCCTGGAAGAGGCCGCCTTCGGGGTGGAGAAGGAGATCGCCTTCACCTCGCAAGGAGTGTGCCCCGCCTGTGAAGGCCTGGGGACGACCGAGCCCGCTTCGGTCAAGACCTGTCCGGAATGCAACGGGCGGGGCCGGGTGCGGGTGGTGCGCCGGACCATGCTCGGCCAGTTCGTCCAGAGTGGACCCTGCCAGCGCTGCTCCGGCCAGGGCATGGTCATCGAGAAGCCCTGTAAGGAATGCCGGGGGGCGGGCCGGCTGTTCGTCGAGCGCAAGATCACCGTCCAGATCCCCGCCGGCATCGACAGCGGGCAGCGCATCCGGGTCACGGGCAAAGGCGGGGCGGGAGAACGCCGGGCGCGGGCGGGCGACCTCTATGTGCGGGTGAAGGTGGCTCCGCACGACCTCTTCCAGCGCCAGGGGGACGACATCCTGTTCGGGGTTGACCTCACCATGTGCCAGGCGGCCCTGGGGGCCACCGTCACCATCCCCACGCTGGATGGTGAGGAGCAGGTGGAGTTCGCTCCCGGCACTCAACCGGGCGAGGTCAAGGTGCTCCGGGGCAAGGGCGTTACTCACCTCAACGGCCACGGCCGTGGCGATCAGGTGGTCACGGTGCGGGTGCTGGTCCCGCGCGACCTGGACGAGAGTCACCGCAAGCTTCTGCAGCAGTTCGACGACACCTGCGGCCCGGAGCACTATCAGGACCGCTCTGAGGGCGTGCTCCACAGACTGCGCTCGTTCTTCACGGGTTGATGACCTTTGGTCGCCGCCACCGACCTCGCTGTCCGCGTCACCGTCGCTCCGGCGGAGGCGGAGGTGCTGGGGGCGGTCCTGATGGACCGGCTGGGTCCCTTCGAACGGCAAGAGCCGGCGGGGCCCGAAGGTGAGCAGCCGGTGGTGCTGGTGTTCTACCCCCCGGCGGGGGCGGTCCTTTCCCGCCGGGAGCTGCTGGAGTCCCTGCCGGCCGGCCTGGAGCCGTCCGCCGTCCTCGACGTGGAGGTCCGGGAGGTAGCCCGGGATTGGGTCGAGGGGTGGCGCGACCACTTTTGGCCCCTGGTTGTGGGCGCCGTACGCATCCGTCCGCCTTGGGTGCCGGCCCAACCAGCGGCGGCGGGGGTCTTGGTGGATGTGGTCATCAATCCGGGGTTGGGGTTCGGCACCGGTCTTCATCCCACCACCAGGGGCACGCTGCGCCTGCTGCAGCGGGGCGGACCGGGACCCTTGCTGGATGTGGGCACCGGCTCCGGGGTCTTGGCCGTCGCCGGGGCCAAGTTGGGCTGGGCGCCCGTGCTGGCTTTCGACAACGATGCGGCCGCGCTGGCCGCGGCCCGGGAGAACGTGGAGGCGAACGGCGTGGCCGGGCAGGTGCGGCTGTACGAAGCCGACGTCGACGACGCTCCCCTCGAGTGGTTCGCGGGGGCGACGGTCCTTGCCAATCTGACCTTGGAGCCGGTCCTCCGGCTGGTAGGGCGGTTGGCCGCGGTGGATGCCCCCGGCCCGCTCCGCCTGGTGGTGTCGGGCATCCTGGCCGGGGAGCAGGAGGCCGAGCTGCTCGAGACGGCGGAGAGGGCCGGGTTCAGGGCCCGCCGCCGGCTGTACGAGGGCGAGTGGGTGACTGTCGAGCTCACCCCGGGCTGCGGGACCGGGTAGACGGCTCGATGGCGCGGCACCGCAAGGGCCGTAGCCGCTCCGAGCGGCGCCGGGCCGGCCTGGTGCGGGCCGGTCTCATCCCGCCGGGCGACCCCAGCGGGCGTTCCTCCCAGATCGCCGGCGTCATCGTGCGCAGAGGCAAGAGCCTGGAAGTGGAGCCGCTGTTTCAGCCGGGGCCGCCGCTCCCGGTGGGACGGGGCCCGGCCAAGCCGCAGCCCGGCGACCTCGTCCTCTTCACCTTCTCCTACGGGTTCAAAGCCGAGATCGTCCGCTCTCTGGGCCGCAGCCGGGAGCTCGGCGACATCATGGAGGCCCTGCTGGCCGACAGCCGCATCCGCAGGGGATTCAGCCCGGCCGTCCTGGCCGAGGCGGCAGCTGCCGCGGGGTCCGACGCCGGCCCGTCGGCCGGAGGCGGCCCGCCGGCGGCCGCAGGGGACGGCACCCTTCGGGCCGACCTGCGGGACCTCTACACCTTCACCATCGACCCGGTCATGGCTCAGGACTTCGACGACGCCCTTTCCTTCGTTCGCAACCCGGCGGGCACCACCACGGTGTATGTCCACATCGCCGACGTCTCCTACTACGTGAGGGAAGGCACCGCGCTCGACCGGGAGGCCTTGCGGCGGGGCAACTCCGTGTACGTGGCCACCGGCGTGGAGCCCATGCTGCCGCCCATCCTCTCCTCGGAGGTGTGCTCCCTCAAACCGGGGGCCGACCGCAAGGCGGTGACGGTGGAGATGGAGGTGGACGACGACGGCAGGGTGGTGTCGACCCGCTTCTATCGCTCGCTCATCCGCAGCGATCGCCGTCTCCACTACGAGCAGGTGGAAAGGATGTTCCGGGGCCAAGAGGAGGTGGACGCCGTGCTGGCGGAGCCCCTTGAACGGGGGAGGGAGCTGGCGCGGGTGTTGCGGGAGCGCAGGAACCAGCGGGGCACTCTGCGCATCGAGTCGGCCGAGCCCGAGTTCGAGTGGGACGAGGCCGGCAGGGTGGTTGCCGCCGACCCCAGTGAAGAACTGGAGAGCCACTGGCTGATCGAGGTCTTCATGGTGCTCGCCAACGAGCAAGTGGCCCTGTTCCTCGAGCGTGAGCGCGTTCCCACCCTGTATCGGGTGCACGACCTGCCCGACCCCTTCCATCTGGACCATCTGCTCGATGTGCTGTCGAGCCTCGGGCTGCCCACGCCGGCCTTCGACCCTTTGTCGGCCACCTCCGAAGAAGTGAGGCGCGTGACCCGGGAGACCGCCGAATGGATCGACCGCCACGCCCCGGCTTCCCGAGGCAAGGCGGCGCTGGTGCAGCAGGTGCTGCGCGCTCAGGCCCGCGCCGTCTATCAGACCGTCAACATCGGCCACTTCGGCCTGGCCTCCCCGACCTACTGTCACTTCACTTCTCCCATCCGCCGCTATCCCGACCTGCTGGTTCACCGGGGCCTCCTGGGCCGCTTGGGTCTTGCCCCTGCGCCCACCACCGCCTTTCTGGCCGACTGGGCGGAGCACTGCTCGACCACCGAGCGGGAGGCCGCCAAGATAGAACTCAAGGCCGACGACATCGTGCTCGCCCATCTGCTCAAGCGCCGTCTGGATGAGGAGGGCTGGAAGGAGAGCGTGTTCGAGGGCCAGGTCTTCAGCCTGACCAGGCGGGGGATGTTCGTCTTGTTCGATCGGCTGTTCCAGGGGTACCTTTCCGCCCGGGAACTGCCGGACGACGACTATCGCCTGGATGAGCTGGAGACGTCTCTGGTAGGTAGGCGGTCGGGCCGGGCCTACCGCCTGGCCGACCTGCTGCCCGTCCGCGTGCTGGCCGTGGATGAGGTGAGGGGCCGGGTCGACTTGACCGGTGCGGGGGATGACGACTGCAGAAAGGTGCGGTGAGAGATGAGACGAAACATGAAGGAGTGGCTGGAAGCCATCCCTCGCTCGAGTGAACGCAAAGCCATGCCCATCACCACCTTCCCGGGGATGACGCTGCTGGGCAAGCCGGTCAGCGACCTCTTCTTCGACGGCCAGGTCCAGTTCGAGTGCATGCGGGCCCTGGCCGAGCGGTACCCGTCGGTGGCGGTCCTCACCGCCATGGACCTCTCGGTGGAGGCCGAGGCCTTCGGCTGCCCGGTCAAGCTGTCCGACACCGAGCCGCCGTCCGTCACCGCTCCCCTCGTCTCCGACCGGGAGAGCATCGCGGCCCTTCAGGTCCCCCCGGTGGGCGCGGGGAGGACGTCCGAATACCTCAAAGCGGCCCGGCTGGCCGCCGAGCACATCCCCGACCGGCCGGTCTTGGGAGGCATGATCGGTCCCTTCTCTCTGGCCTGCCGCTTGTTCGACATGAGCCGGCTGATGCTCACCCTGCGCCGCGATCCCGAGGTGGTCCAACTCTTGCTCGAGAAGTGCGCCGCCTTCTTGCTCGAGTACGCCCGCGCCTTCAAGGACACCGGCGCCAACGGAGTGGTCATCGCTGAGCCCGCCGCGGGGCTGATCTCACCGGCGTTCTGCCAGAAATTCTCTTCCGAATACATCAAGCCGATCGTGGACGAGGTCCAAGACGAGGAGTTCTTGGTGGTGCTGCACAACTGTGGCAACACTGAGGTGCTGGTGAGCGCCATGCTCTTCACCGGGGCCAGGGCCCTGCACTTCGGCAATGTGGTGGAGATGGCCAACATAATGTCCCAAATCCCCGAGGACGTGGTTGCCTTCGGCAACATCGACCCGCTGAAGGTCATGAAGATGGGTGAAGTCTACGGGGTCAAGAAGAAGACCATGGAACTGCTGGAGGAGATGACCAAGCACAAGAACTTTGTCCTCTCCACAGGCTGCGACGTGCCTCCGGGCGTCCCCATCGCCAACCTGGACGCCTTCTACAAGACCCTCGACATCTACAACACCACCCAGCAGATCCGCTACAAGTGGCTCTTCGACAACTGAGAGTGATGGAGGCGATGATGAGACTATACAACAAGTCGGTGGTCGTGACCGGCGCCGGCTCCAGCCTGGGAAGGGCCATCACGGCACTCTTCGCCGATGAAGGCGCCAACGTCTTGGCCGTGGCAATGGGCACCAAGCGTCTGGAGCAACTGGCCAGTGCCCGGGAATACGCCGGCACCATCATCCCCCGGGTGGGCGACATGCTGGTGAAGGCCGACATCGAGGGCATGATCGATGACGCGGTGGCCCGTTTCGGGCGGCTCGACGTGCTCGTCAACAATGCCGGGCTCATGGACGACTTCAGCCCGGTGGGCGAGTTCAACGACGCCCTCTTCGACAAGGTGATGAAGCTCAACCTGGAGGCTCCGGCCTACGCCATGCGCCGGGCCATCAAGGAGTTCCAGAAGGAAGGCGGGGGCGTGATCATCAACATCGCCTCTGTGAGCGGGCTGTTCGGCTCCCGGGGCGGGGCGGCCTACACCGCTTCCAAGCACGGCCTGATCGGGCTCACCAAGAACACGGCCTTCATGTATGCGAACAAGAACATCCGCTGCAATGCCATCTGCCCGGGGTCGATCAAGAAGGAAGTGGGCAGCGACGAGTGGCTGCAGGAGTTCGACGAGAGTCTGCGGGCCACGGCCATGAGGGGCATGGGCTGGGTCGAGCGTCCCGGCGAGTCGGAGGAGATCGCCGAGGTGGCCATCTTCCTGGCCTCCGAGAGCTCCTCCTACATCAACGGGCAGGCCATAGTCGTGGACGGGGGATGGACCTGCTACTAGGGCTGAGCCCCCGGCACACTCCGGTATACTCCGGGCCATGAAGCCCACCGGCACCAAGCTCATCGCCCAGAACAAAAAGGCCTACCACGACTACCACATCGAGGAGACGCTGGAGGCCGGCATCGCCCTCACCGGCACCGAGGTCAAGTCCCTGCGGGCCGGCCGCGTCAACCTGCGCGACTCCTACGCCGCCGTGGAGAACGGGGAGCTGTTCCTGATCGGGGTTCACATCAGCCCCTACGAGCAGGGCAACATCTTCAACCACGACCCCCTGCGCAACCGCAAGTTGCTTGTGCACGCTCGCGAGCTGCGCCGTCTTTACGGGAAGGTGCGGGTGGCCGGGTACACGTTGGTGCCCACCAAGCTGTACTTCAAAGACGGGCGGGTCAAGGTCGAGCTCGGCCTGGCCAAAGGCAAGACCACCTACGACAAGCGCCAGACCCTGGCCAAGAAGGAGGCCCAGCGCGATATGGAGCGGGCTTTCCGCTCGCGGGAGCGCGACCGGGAGTGAGTGTCCTCGGATTGACAGCCGCTCTGACTGTGCGTACAATGTACACACACGACGAGGAAGCATGATATGGCGCGACCGGCACAAACCAAGGATGCACGATTCGATATCCGGGTCACCAGCGACGAGAAAGCACTGGTGGAGCGGGCTGCTCAGGTGGCTCACATGAGTTCCAGCACGTTCATACTGCAGGCTGCGCTCAGCTCTGCCGAGCACGTGGTGGCGGAACACACCCGATTCATCCTTCCGCCCGAGAAATGGGCGGAATTCGTGGCGATGCTCGACCGTCCGGCACGCGAGGTCGAAGCTCTCAAGGAGGCGGCGGCCAAGCCGAGGCCGTTCGTTGAGCGCTGAGCCGCTGCTCGAGCCGGAGCCGCTCGATCCCGGGCACGATACGACCGGGTTCGATTGTGGCATCGAGGCGCTGAACGTCTATCTCTCCCGGTGGGCCCTCGGAGATCAACGGGCTGAGAAGTCGCGCACCTACGTAGTGTGTCGAGGCACCAGGGTGGTGGCGTATTTCACCCTGGCGGCGGGGTCAGTGGAGCCCGCGGAGGCGCCTTCAAGGTTGGCTGAGGGCCAGGGCAGGCAGGCCATACCGGTGATCGTGCTCGGACGCCTCGCGGTCGACTGTTCTGAGCAAGGACGGGGACTGGGCGAGGCGTTGCTGATCGAGGCTCTGCGCAAGAGCGCCCTCGCCGCCGATACTGTGGGCGCCCGCGCGGTCGTGGTCGACGCTAAGAACGATCAGGCCAAGTCGTTCTACCTTCGCTACGGCTTTGAGCCCTCGCCCACAGACCCGCGCCACCTCGTGCTCATGATGAAGGATGTACGGCGCAGCATCCTGCCTCTCACGCATGGCCCGGCACCCGCTGGGGTATAATCCCCGCGCTCAGGCAGCACGGTTTCAGGGACCGGGCACCTAAGTCACGTGGGGGCGACATGGTTTCGACGGGGCTCAGGTCTGAGTTCGGGTAGCGAGCCGAGATCCCGGCCGTTCTCGTTAAACAGGCTGGAAAACAACAATTGCCAAACCTGAATTGGCTCTGGCCGCTTAGTCTGATCAAGGCTTAAGCGCCTGTCGCGCCTCTCGCGCCTGCCGGAGAGGGCCGCGGCATAAACCAGGCGGGCTCACTCCCGGCGAGCGTCGCCGGCGCCGGGGGGACGCTAAGGTGGCTGGCCGGACGCACCCTGCTCCTACGGGGGCGCGAGGCGAGACATGTAGTAGGGGCTATGCTCGTAGACACCTGGGCCAGACGGGTTTCGGACGGGGGTTCGATTCCCCCCGCCTCCACCTGTGGCCGCCCGCTCGGGGAGCGGCGGCACTGCCGGACGAACGGAGCGGTGCATGAGGCACACCGAGGGCGACATCAACTACTACGAAGTGGAGCCCAAGGGCTTCGTTTCCGGTCTGTTCGCGGGCGGGGGCGCCAGGGGTGGCGGCGGCTCGGTGGCCGTCGAGGCCGGGGCGGCGCCGGCGGACGATGATCGAGGAGAGTCCGGCCGGTCCCGGCGGGGCCTGCCCTTCTGGATCCTGGTCGGTCTCGCCGGGTTCATCGTCGTCATGATCATCGCCATCGTGCTGCTGGGGACGGGTGAGACCTCCCCAGCGGTATCGTCGCCCGCCGAGGGGCCCGCCCCGGGCGTGTCGGCTGGGGTGACGATAACGCCCAGTACTCCGGCTACCGAGCCGGGAGTGACGATAATCCCGCCCACCACCGACACGACCGAGCCCGACCCGACCGGTCCCACCGTTTACACCCATCCCCTGCAGAACCCCGTGCGTATCGTCATACCGGCCATCAGCACGGGGGCCAACATCATCCCGGTGGGGGTGGAGAAGGAGGGCGTCATGGAGGTACCGCCCGCCCAGAAGGCGGGCTGGTACAAGCTCGGGCCGGTGCCCGGGGCCCCCGGACCGGCGGTGATCGTGGCTCACGTCTACTACAATCACGAGCGCGATGTCTTCTACCAGCTCAAGCGCCTGCAACCCGGCGATGAGATCCAAGTCTATGACGGTAGCGGCGACGTAGCCTTGTTTGTGGTCGATTCCAGGGAAGAAGTCCTCAAGAACGAACTCCCCACCGAGAAGATCTGGAACCAGACCGCCGAACCGGTGCTGCGGTTGATCACCTGCGGAGGGGTTTTCGACCCCGCCACTCGCCACTATCTCTCCAACGTCATCGTGTACGCTCATCTGGTCGAGTAGTCTTCCTCGGCCGGGCCGATTGCCTCAAGAAGCAAAAGTTTTCGTCTTGGAAGAGGTTTACTTTTCTGAAAATGGGGTTACAATGGGTTCATCGGCGGTGTGAGTCCCCCAGGGGACCGTCACCGGCGAGCGGGATGCGATGACCTCGAAGGGCGAGAACGGTCGCCCGGGGTGAAATACCCCCGTCCTCCGAGCGAGCAAGTGGTGAGACCGACCCGAAAGCAGTACGTAGTGTGGGTATAGGGCTTTCGGTCTTACTAAGGAGGGCACATGAAGAGGTCGAGAGAAACGAAGTCGGTCGCGTTGGTGCTGGCCATCGCGGTGCTGTTGGTGCTGGGCATCACCGGCGTCGCACTGGCGTACGACATCAAGGAAACCAAAGACGGCTGCTGGAAGATCGACAACCTGGGCGAGTCCGACCACCCCAGCGATCGCGACTACATGCTCGGCGATTCGGTCATCAACGTCGAGATCTACGACACTGGTGATGAGAACTGGGCCGTAGACTGGTCGTGGGTTTCTGGACCCAAGCCCTCGTCGGTCGCTGTCAAGGGTGCCACCGGTGAGAACAACTACGGTGGAGGGACAGGTGGTACCGGGCTGAACGCGCCGGTGAACGCGAGCGGCAAGCACCCCGAGATCAGCCACATCACCTTCTGCTTCGAAGAGGAGACCACCACCACTACCCTCGAGGAGGAGAGCTCCACCACCAGCACGACCACGCAGGAGGAGAGCTCCACCACCACCGCTGGTCAGACCACAGTCAGCGAGATCCAGACCGGTGCGGGCGGCTCGACCGGCCTTGGCGCGGGCACCTGGGCGCTCGGCTTCCTGGCTCTGGCTCTGGCGGGTGGCCTGGGTTGGACCGCTCTGCGGCCGGCTCTGAAGAAGAAGTAGCATCTGAGAGATCAAACACAGGGCGCCCCTGAGACGAGGGGCGTCACGAGAGAGGCAAGAGAGGGCGCCGCGGACCGCAAGGTCCGCGGCGCTCGTTTCAAGAGGAGGGTGTGGGTGCGGTCGGTCCGCGCTGTGGGGCGCGCGCTGGGAAGTTGGGCCGGAGGCAGCGGCCGCAGGGGAGGGGCGCCCCGCTGGGTGCTGGGGCTGTTCCTCATCGCGGTGGTGGTGTCGTGCCTTGCGGTGGCTCAGGCTCTGCTGCACGCGGGGGTTGCGCTTTCGGGGCCCGGCTCGGCGCCCCTCACCCTTGCCCCGGCCGCTTCCAGTGCGGGTGGCGCAGTCGACCTGGGAGGGGGTAGAACCCAGCCGGGAGGGGCCACGCCGGTTCCCACCGTTCTGCCGCCCGCGCACCCCATTCCCGACCCGGTACGCGTCGTCATCCCGGCCATCGACGTGGACGCCCTCCTGGTGGAGGTGGGAGTCGCTGAGGACGGCTCCATGGAACTGCCCCCGTTCGGGTTGGCCGCCTGGTTCCGAGTGGGGCCTGCCCCCGGAGCCCCCGGCCCGGCTGTCATCGTCGGCCATGTGGACAGCCCCAAGCGGCCGGACATCTTCTACCACCTGCGCAAGTTGCGGGCGGGGGATGAGATCCTCGTCTACGGCGAGAGCGGCGACGTGGCCACGTTCGTGGTCGACTCCCAAGAGACCGTCCTCAAGACCCAACTCCCCACGGAGCGCATCTGGGTGCGGACCTCACAAGCGGTCATCCGCCTGATCACCTGCGGCGGCAAGTGGGACAAGCGGACGGGGCACTATCTTTCCAACACCATCGTCTACGGGCATCTTGTCCACTAGGAGCGCGGCAGACTCTTGCCCTCAGCGTCTCTGCGCGTCTTGCCCACGGCGCCGCCCGGCCCTATACTTCCCGGCGAACAGGCAGCCCTCGACCGGCCTCGCCGTTGGTCGCCCAGGGTGTAGCCGGGCTTCGCTGGCCGAGCAGCAGACGCGAGAGCTCTGCGGGACGCGTAACGCTCCGTAGAGCTTCCTTGTGTCTGGGGGTGGCGGTGGTCGATGTAGGTGACAGCAGCGACGAGGCGGGGGCCGGGGTGGCCCCGCCGGCAGAGGAGACTGTGTCCTACTCCACCACGAGCGCTCTTGGCGCGAGCGCGGTTGCCCAGGGGCGGGCCAAGACCCGGGTCGCTCTACTCTCCGTGGGCTCCAACACGGCGCTCATCCTCGTCAAGGTCACCGTGGGCATGCTCATCGGCTCGGTGGCGGTCATCTCGGAGGCCATCCATTCCGGGGTCGATCTGCTGGCGGCCCTCATCGCCCTCTTCGCCGTGCGCAAATCCAGCGTGGCCGCCGATGAGCGCCATCCCTACGGTCACGGCAAGTTCGAGAACATCTCCGGCACCATCGAAGCCCTGCTGATCTTCGCGGCCGCAGTCTGGATCATCTACGAGGCGGTGAGGAGGCTGCTCGACCCGCAGGAGATCGACCTGCCCGGATGGGGGGTCGCGGTCATGGGTGTCTCGGCGCTGGTGAACGTGTTCGTGTCGCGGCGCCTCTTCAAGGTGGGCCGGGCCACCGACTCGGTGGCGCTGCAGGCCGACGGCTGGCACCTGCGCACCGATGTCTACACCTCGGTCGGGGTCATGGTGGGGTTGCTGGTCATCTGGGTGGGGGGTTACCTCTGGCCGGGTGTCGACCTGCAGTGGATCGACTCGGTCGTCGCCATCGCGGTGGCCCTCCTCATCAGCAAGGCTGCCTTCGACCTCACCCGGGAGTCGGCCCGGGACCTGCTCGACGTGAGCCTGCCTCAGGAGGACGTGGAGTGGATCCCCGCGTTCGTCATGAGCACCTGGCCGGAGGTGAGGGGCTTCCATAACCTGCGCACGCGCAAGGCGGGCTCCACCCGTTTCATCGACTTCCACCTGGTTGTGGATGACCGCATGTCG
Source organism: uncultured Gaiellales bacterium (assembly GCA_964399135.1). GTDB lineage: Bacteria > Actinomycetota > Thermoleophilia > RBG-16-64-13 > RBG-16-64-13 > CAYNPL01. The sequence goes on along the minus strand of CAYNPL010000008.1, from coordinate 96,422 downwards.
GTCAAAGAGGCGCACGATCTCGGTGACCGGATCGTGGTGGCCCTCAAGGAGCGCATGCCCGATTCACGCGTTTACATCCATGTCGAGCCGTGCGACTATGGCTGCCCCACGACCTGCCGGAGCGGCTGCTCCGTAGAACCGGAGGCCCGGCACAGGAAGGATGTGTCGCCTTGAGCGAAGATGCGAAGAATGGTGGACGACCCGGTGATGAACGGTCCGACGACCGGCGACCCGGACGGGCCGTGATCGAAGCGGCTCTTGAGGCAGGCGCCCCCGCGCTCGACGAAGAGGCGGGCAAGCAGCTCTTCGCCGCCTACGGCATCCCCGTTCCCCAAGGGGCGACCGTCGCCACAGCGGACGACGCCGTGCGCGTGGCGGGTGAGATCGGTTATCCGGTGGTGATGAAAGGGTCGGCGCCCTCGGTCCAGCACAAGACCGACGCCGGGCTGGTGATCCTGGGCGTATCGGACCAGACCGAGGCACGCGAGGCCTACCGCACCCTGGAATCCCGGGCTGCGGCCGCCGGGGTGAAGCTCGATGGCGTTCTGGTGGAGCATATGGTCAAGGGCAGGCGGGAGTTCGTGGTGGGGCTGAGCTACGACCACCTGTTCGGCCCGGTGGTGATGTTCGGGCTGGGGGGCATCTACACGGAGGCCCTCAAGGACGTGGCCTTCGCCATCGCCCCCCTCACCGACGACGATATCGAGGAGTTGCTCGAACAGATCCAGGCCAAGGTGCTGCTGGGCGCGTTCCGGGGCGCCCCGGCCGTGGACCGCCGGGCTTTGGTGGCCGTTATCGAGGCCGTGGCCCGGATGGCTGCCGATCACCCGGAGATCCGCGAGATCGATGTCAACCCGCTCCTCGTCGACGGCGACCAGCCGGTGGCCGTGGACGCCCTCATCGCCGTGGGCGACCCGGTGAGCGTGTCCACCCGGGCTCCGGCCGACATCTCCCGGCTGGATGATCTGGTGGCGCCCCGCAGCGTGGTGGTGGTGGGGGCCTCGGCCGACACCAACAAGTGGGGGGGCATGCTGGTGGCCAATCTGCGCCTGGGCGGCTTTCCCGGACGACTCTACCTGGTCAACCCCAAGGGGGGGACCATTCTAGGGCTGCCCGCCCACAAGAGCGTGGCCGAGCTGCCGGAAGCCCCCGACCTGGCCATCGTGGCGGTGCCGGCCCCCCTGGTGGAGCAGGCGGTCGAGGAGTGCGGCCGCAAGGGAGTGCGGGCGGCGGTGGTCGTCAGCGCCGGGTTCTCCGAGGTGGGACCGGAGGGCCGGGCTCTGGAAGACCGGGTGGTGCGGGCGGCCGAGACCTACGGCATGGCCTTGGTCGGACCCAACTGCATGGGCGTCATCTCCTCTCATCACCGCCTCTACGCCACCGGCTTCATGCTCCTGCGGCCGCAGCCGGGCGGAGCCAGCATGGTCTCGCAGTCCGGCAACCTGGGCACCCAGCTGCTGGTCTCGGCCGAACGGCGCAAGGGCGGCGTGGGCAAGTTCATCGGCGTGGGCAACGAGGCGATGATCGACGCCGTGGACCTCATCAACTACCTGCGCACAGACCCCCTCACCACCACCATCGTCGCCTACATGGAGGGCTTCGACGACGGCCGCCGCCTGCTGGAGGTGGCCAAGGCGACTACGGTGGAGAAGCCGGTGGTGGTGCTGCGCGGGGGCATGACCGACTTCGGCAAGAAAGCGGCCGCTTCCCACACGGGCGCCCTCACTTCCTCGACGGCAGTGTTCGAAGCGGCCGCCCGCCAGTCCGGCATGATCGTGTGCACCGATCCCGACGAGTTCATGGACCTCACCTTCGCCCTCTCCTACATGCCGCTGCCGCCGGGCCGGCGGGTGGCCGTGGCTACCCTGGGTGGGGGCTGGGGCGTGTTGGTGTCGGACGAGATAGCCCGCTGCGGCCTCGAGCTGGCGACGCTGCCCGAAGACGTGATCGCTGATCTCGACAGGCTCCTGCCGCCCTTCTGGAGCCGTTCCAACCCGGTCGACCTGGTGGCGACTGTCACTCCGGGCGTGCCGGAGGCGGTGGTGGAGCGGCTGGCGGCGTGTGAGGGGGTCGACGCCGTGTTGGTGATGGGACTGGTGGGATCCATGAGCGAGAGCCGGCGGGCCACCGCGGAGATCGAGCGGCTCAAGAGCGGGCTGGTGGACGCCTCCGCCTATGCGGGGCCGGCCGCCTGCGAGCCGGCCGGGCCGGAGCCGGCCGAGCCGGAGCTCAGCGAGCGGGAGACCGCCTTCATCGAGCAGATGGGCGTCCTCATGGACCGCTACTGCAAGCCCATCGCCAACATCTCCTTCAAGCCGATGAGCCAGGCCATCTTCTCCGTGGGCGGACGCTACTCCACCTTCGTGCTGCCGTCGCCGCTGCGGGCGGTGCGGGTGTTGGGCAAGATGGCCGCCTACAGCCGCTACCTGCAGAAGAAGGGCGGCGATCTGGGCTGCTGAGGGGGGGCGGGCGCCCGGTCTCGGCGATGCCCGCACCCTGGGAAGCCCGGGTTACTCGATGAAGGCGTGGTCGCCGGAGCGCTTGAGCTCCAGGCCCAGCGCCGAGCTGTACTTGGCCAAGCGGTCGAGGATAACCTTGGCCTCGCTGCCCTTGACCGGCGCGGGTATGCCCCAGGGGTCGCTTAGATAGACAGGGATGATCTCCGCTGTCGGCGGCCCGCTCTTGTCGAGCGTCACCTGCAGGACGAAGGCCTCACCGGTTACCCGCTTGTAGTGGTCGAAGACGAAGTCGCCCAAGCTGTAGGCGATGAGCTTGTCCTTGTAGATCTCCATGCCTTGGATCACATGCGGGTGATGTCCCAGGATGAGGTCGGCTCCGGCGTCTATGACCTTGTGGGCCAGGCTGCGCTGCCCGCTGCCGGCGGTGCCCTCGTACTCCGTGCCCCAGTGGAAGCTGACGACGACGTAGTCGGCTTTCTTGGCGGCAGCCTTCACGGCCGCCAGCACCCGCTCATGGCTGGTCGTGGTGGCGGTGCCGGCGCTGTCCGAACCGGCGCCGTACCAGGTGGTGATGGCGGAGAAAGCCAGTATCGCCACCGTGCCAGCCGGGGTGTCCAGGATGGCCGGGGAATACGCGGCCTCGGCGTTGGCTCCGGCGCCCGCCCACTTCACGCCCACCGCCTTCAGGCGCTCGAAGGTGTCGAGCAGGGCGGAGGCTCCGTAGTCTCGGGAGTGATTGTTGGCCAGGCTGACCACGTCGATGCCGGCATCGGCCAGCCCGGCGGCGAGGGCCGTCCGGCTCTCGAAGGTGTATTCCTTGCCGTCCACCGGAGAGCCCTTGTCGGAGATGGGGCCTTCCAGGTTGATGAAGGCCACGTGGGCGTCCTCGAGGAAAGGCTTCACTTTCGCCAGGGCGGCCTTGCCGCCGTGTTTGTCGATGTAGGTGCCCACGTTCCTGTCCCCGTGCACGTCTCCGCCGGCGGCTACGGTGAGGGCGGGCGGGGGCGCGCTGGTGGTAGTGGTGGGGGCTGCGGTCGTGGTGGTGGTGGGCGGCAGCGCCGTCGAGGGCGGAGAGGTAGCGGGCGGAGTGGTCGAGGCGGTCGTGTAGGCGGCCGTGGTCGGGGACGGCGGTCCCGGTTCAGGGGCGGACGCCGCCTGCTGTCCGAAGGCGTTGGAGAAGTAGAGACCGGCCAAGAGGAGGGCGACCACCCAGATGGTGACGGCGACGAAGATCCGTCGCCGGTCGCCGCGGCGCTTCCTGGTGGGTATAGCAGTGGGAGGCATGGTGATGAGTATAATGGACAGATGCGTCCGGTAGGCATAGGTGACAGAGGCAAACAGGTCGTCGACATCCAGACCCGTCTGGCTGCACTCGACTTCTTCCTGGGAAACGAAGGGGCCGACGGGCTCTTCGGCCCTCACACCCAGAACGCGATCCGCAGCTTCCAGCAGCGCCGTCTGTTGTTGGCCGACGGGGTCGTCGACGAGAACACCTGGACCGAACTGGTCGAGGCCGGTCACCAGCCGGGCGATCGCCTGCTCTACCTACGCGTTCCCTACATGCGCGGCGACGACGTCCTCTATTTGCAGCGCCGCCTGGACGAGTTGGGCTTCGACTGCGGGCCGGTGGACGGCATCTTCGGCCCCTCCCTCGAGATCGCGGTCACCGAGTTCCAGAGGAACGCCGGCCTCATCGTCGACGGCATCGTGGGCGAGACCACGCTCGACCGGCTGCGCCGGCTGCAGAAGGCGGGGGAAGAGAGTCGCGCCGGCACCATCCCCGACCGCATGAACGGATACGTGGGCCGGCAGGAGCTGCCGGGACTCAAGATCAGCATCGATCCCGCCCACGGCGGCCGGGACAAGGGCCACAGCGGCCCCAACGGCATCCTGGAGAAGGACGTCAACCTGATGCTCGGCCTCGAACTGGCGCGGCTACTGGAGGAGGCCGGGGTCGAGGTGTATCTGCTGCGCGACGGAGGCCAGGCTCCTTCGCTGTACGAGCGTATCGAGGCTGCCAACAGCTGGGAACCCGACCTGCACGTGTGCGTCCACCATGCCTGGCATTCCAGCCCGCGGGCGGAGGGAGCGGCCGCTTTCTACTTCGCCAACCCCGTCTACGAATCCCTGTGCGGACGGCGGCTGGCCGGCTATCTCGTCGACGCTCTGGCCCGGGAACTGGGACGGGTGGATCTGCACAAGCACGGGCGTAACTACGCCGCCTTGCGGGAGGTCAAGCCTCTGTCTGTGATGGTGGAGCCGGGGTTTCTCAGCCATCCGGTGGAGGGGCCGGCCTTGGCCGATCCCGCCGTCATCGCGCGCGAGGCACAGGCCATCCTCCACGGCATCGAGGCCTATCTGGGGCGGGTCTGAGCCCGACCTCCACCGCGCTCCGGCCCGAGGGCCCTCGGCCATCGGTGGCCCATCGACCAGGAGAATGGTATAGTTGAGCGAAGTTCCACATGAGTGGCCGCTGGGCCGCTCCTGACCGGAAATCGATCAGGGAGGCACCGATCAACACCGGCAAGCCAGGCGGCATCGGGCGTCGTCTCATCCCTCTTATCCTCATCCTCGCGGTCGTGGGCGCGGCGCTTGTGGTCACTCGCTCCGCGCTGGCCGAGCCCGCCGCCATCACCAAGGCCAAGACCGAGGCCGAAGCCCTTCGCGATCTCATCGACGAGCTCGATGCCGCGCTGGAGGAGGCCAACGAAGACTACAACTATGCCAAAGCCAAGCTGGCGGAGACGCTGGCCGCCGCCGAGAAGAACCAGGAGAGACTGATCAAGGCCGAAGCCGACTTGGAGGAGGCCCAGGCCCGGCTGAGCGACCGGGTGGTGGAGATCTACAAGGCCGGCCATCTGGGTCTGCTGGACACCCTGGTGGGGTCGGCGTCCTTCTCCGACGTCATCAACCGCCTGTCGCTCATGGAGCGCCTGAGCGAGCAGGACGCCCGCCTGATAGATGAGGTCACGGCCTACCGGCAGGAGGTCGAGGCGCGCAAGGCCGAATTGGACCGCCAGATCGCGGAAGAGAAACAACTGAAGGCCGACGCCGAAACGGCCAAGCAGAAACTGGCCGAGCGGCTGGCCGCCAAAGAGAAGGCTCTGGAGGGCAAGGAGGCCCTCATCGCCCAGCTCGAGCGCGAAGAGGCCGCCCGGCAGGCGGCTCTGGCCGCGGCGGCCAAGAAGGCGGCCGAGGAGGCGGCCCGCAAGGCGCGGGAAGAGGCGGCGGCCCGGGCCCGCGCCGCCACCAGCACCACGGTCAAACGCACGACGACCACCACCGAGTCCGGCGGCAGCGACACCACGGTCAAACGCACCACGACCACCACGACCGAAGACGACACCTCCGATCCGCCGCCTCCCGACAACGGGGTGACCGGCGCCGATGTGGTGGAATACGCCTTGAAGTTCCTGGGGACGCCGTACGTATGGGGCGGCTACAGCACCAGCGGCTTCGACTGCTCGGGCTTCACCAAGTACGTCTATGCCCATTTCGACATCTACCTGCCGCATTCCAGCCGGATGCAGTACGGCTACGGTGTGGCCGTGTCGCGCAGCAACCTGCGCCAGGGGGACCTGCTCTTCTTCTACAGCCCCATCAGCCATGTGGCTATCTACATCGGCGACGGCAAGATGGTGCACGCCGCCGGCACCGGCAAAGGCGTGCGGATCGACTACATCTACAGCTCGTACGTCGGGGCCCGGCGGCTGCTCTACTGACCTGGTCGCCAGCCGCTGCCGATGCCGCCCCTCGCCGTCTTCTACCATCCGCTCTTCCTCGAGCATGAGACCGGGGAGCACGTCGAAAACAAGCGGCGTGTGCTGGCGGCGCGGGAGGCCATCAGCCAAAGCGGTCTGCAGGTCGACTGGGTGACCCCCGAGCCGGCTACGGAGGCGGCGGTCGCCCGCATCCACCAGGTGGATTACATCGATTCGGTGCGGGACCTGGCGGCCGCCGGCGGAGGCTGGCTTGATTGGGACACCGCGGTCTCGCCGCAGTCGTACGAGGCCGCTCTTGTGGCGGCGGGGGCGGGCCTGATGGCGGTCGACCGGGCCTTGGAGACCGGCACGCGCTCGTTCATGCTCGTCCGACCTCCGGGACACCACGCCATGCCCGGCAGGGGGATGGGCTTCTGCCTCTTCAACAACATCGCGGTGGCGGCCGCCCATGCCCTGGAGGCGAGAGGGCAGGAGCGGGTGCTGATAGTGGACTGGGACGTTCACCACGGCAACGGCACCCAAGCCGCCTTCTATTCCGATCCTCGTGTGCTGTTCCTCAGTTCGCATCAGGCCGGGCACTACCCGGGGACAGGCAGAGCCCGGGAGGTGGGGGTCGAGGCCGGGGCCGGCTACACGGTCAACGTGCCTTTGCAGCCGGGCGACGGCGACGGCGCCGTCCGCCAGATCTTCGATTCGCTGGTGTCGCCGCTCGCCGCGGCCTTCAAGCCCCAGTTGATCCTGGTCTCAGCTGGGTATGACGCCCAGGCCGGCGATCCGCTGGGTGGACTTCGCTTCTCGCAGAGCGCCTACCAGTGGATGGCGGCGCGCCTGGCCTCGCTCGCCGACGAGCTTGGTGCCGCCGGACCCCTGTGCTTCCTGGAGGGCGGCTACCGCCCCGACCTGCTGGCCGCCTCGATCGTCGCCACCCTGCGTGGACTGGAGGGGGACGCCCCCGGGTTCGAACCCCCGGTGACCGCCGACGAGCGGGCCGACGTGCGCGAGACCCTGGAAGAGCTCAAACCTTTCTGGCCGGGGGCGCTCTAGCCTCTCATCCCCTCAAGTCCCGGGCCCATTCCTCCGACAAGAAATGAGGAGGAACGGCTCGAACAGGCCCGCGTGGGTCTGGAGGGTTTGATGAAGAACATCGACGAACTTCTGGTCCAGGTGAGGGACGCGGGGGCCTCCGACCTTCACCTCAAGGTGGGCAGCCCCCCCATGATCCGGGTGGACGGTGAGCTCTCCGAACTGCCTGAACCTGCCTGCACCCCCGAGGACACCAAAGACTACGCCGCCTCGCTGATGAGCGAGAAGCAGATCCGGAGGTTCAGCGAGACCAACGAGATCGACTTCGCCTACAACGCCCCCAGCATCGGGCGTTACCGGGTGAACATCTACCGGCAGCGCGGCACCATCTCCATCGCCATGCGGCAGGTGGTCACGCGTGTGCCCGACTTCGCCGAATTGAACCTCCCCCCGGTAGTGCGCAAGCTTGCTCTCGAGCCGCGGGGCATGGTGCTCGTCACCGGCACCACCGGTTCGGGCAAGACCACGACTCTCGCCTCCATGATCGACCACATCAACCAGAACCTGCGCCGGCACGTGGTCACCATCGAGGATCCCATCGAGATCATGCACAAGGACAACAAGTGCATCATCAACCAGCGTGAGATCGGCCTGGACACCGAGAACTACGCCACCGCCCTCAAGTACGTGCTGCGCCAGGACCCCGACATCATCCTCATCGGCGAGATGCGCGACCAGGAGACGGTCCGCACGGCGCTGACGGCCGCCCAGACCGGCCATTTCGTGCTCAGCACCCTGCACACCATCGATGTGGCCGAGACGGTCAACCGCATCATCGACTTCTTCCCCCTCTATCAGCAGAAGCAGGTCCGCATCATGTTGGCCGGCTCGCTGCGAGGCATCATCTCCCAGCGGCTGCTGGTGCGGGCCGACGGTAGGGGAAGGGTGCCGGCCGTGGAGGTGATGGTCATGACCGGCCGCATCCGGGACATGATCCTCGATCCCGGCCAGACCCACAACATCACCACCGCCCTGCAGGAGGGTGAGTTCTACGGCATGCAGACCTTCGACCAGAGTCTGCTGGACCTTTTCGAGCGTGGCCTGGTATCGCTCTCAGACGCCCAGCTGGTGGCCAGCAGCCCCCACGACTTCCGCCTGCTGGTCCAGTCGCACGGGCACGAGATCCCGATACTCAACTAGCCTTTCGCGAGCCGGACGCCTTGTCGGCGCCCACCCTGAGCGAAGGGCGTGGTCTCTCCTTGGACGGGAAACCGATCAGCCAGTTGATCACGCCCGTGAGCACGGTGATGAATGCGGCGGCCAGTAGGACCCAGGCGGTGCTCGTGGTGGAAAGCCCGGCTCCTGTCCAGACGAAGATCTGGAGAAAGAGGAAGTTCACCAACACGGTGAGAAGGGCGACCAGGCCGGCCTGCAGGGGCCGGCTACGGGCCCGGTGGAGGGGGCGGATGAAGCTGTCTATCAGCCCGAGGAACAGAGCGGCCAGGATGGCGGGATAGCCGGCATCCAGGTGGAAGCGCTGTTGCAGGAGCGAGTCCACCAGATAGAGGCCGAGATAGATGGCCAGGCCGTCGGCCAGCCAGCGGGCGAGGAACCTCACGCGGGGCCTCCCGGGCCGGATGGGCCCCGCTCGCCTTCATAGCGAGCGGCGAGGGCCGCCGCCCGCTCCCGCACCCGGTCCCGGGCCGAAAGCGGCTGTTCGACGACCGCGTCTCCCAGGTAGCGGATGATCTCCTGGGCCAGCCAACCCTCGTCGGCGTAAGGGATGTGGGCCCGCAGCGCCCCATCGGGCAGAGGCATGAGCTCCACTCCCTGCTCTTCCAGATGGCGGCGCCAGCGCGGATGGAACCTGACCGTAGCCCATCTGGCCGTCTCACCGGGCAGAAAGGCGCGGCCGCCTCTCCTGGGGGTGAGGTCGACTTCGGCCCGGGGTGTGAACTCGGCGTCGGTCGGGCGGGCCGAGCGTATCCGTTCGAGTTTGAACGTCCGCTGGCCCCGAGCCAGGAGGCAGTAAGCCTCCAGATACCAGCCGTCGGGGTTGCGAAAGAGCAGATACGGCTCCACCGGTCTCTCGGCCAATTCCTGGCGGGAGGCGGTGAAGTACTCGAGCGTGACGACGCGGCGGCTTTGGATGGCCTGGTTCAGAGTCTCGAGGAGCGCCGGGTCGGCGGGGGAGAGGTCGTCGAGGATGACCGGGGCGGAGGAGGCAGCGGGACCGACCAGGGCCTCCACCTTGGCGCGCACCGAAGCCAGAGACTCGAGGCCGGGGACGGCCAGGCCCCCGCCAATAAGGTCGAGGGCGAGAAGAAGAGCGCGGGCCATGAGAGGGGACAGCCTGGCCGGGCGGGCGAAGGTGTCGGCCATCACGTCGGGAATGACGTGGATGCCCTTCTCGGTCGCCTCGGCGTAGAGGGCGTAGGTACCGCCCCCGAAGTTGACCACGTTGAAGAGAGACAGGTCTTCCTCCACTTCGCCCCGGGTGAGACCGAGGTCCCGGCTCACCGCCTCCCAGGGCACGACATCGGGTGTCTGCGCGTCGAGCAGGTAATGGAGGAGGGCTATCGCCCGGGCCAGCCGCTCGGGAGCGATGGGCTCCGAGGCTCCAGCGCCGGCCGGGATGGGAGCATCCCCCGCGGCCGCCCGACCCGGGCGGGGAGTCCCGGCTCCGGCGGCCTCGGTAAGCGCCGGCGCGGCTTCTACGGTCTCCGGCACGCCCGTGTGTAGGAGAGCCACTTCCAGCAGCCCCTCGCGCAGCCTGTCTCGCAGCTCGGCGGGAGCGGCCAGGCTGGCGCAGCCCCCCAGTCCGGCCACCCACGAGAGCAGCACCCTCTCGTCGGCATAGGGGACGGCGAACCGGGCACACCCGGCGTCCCCCTCCGCGAGCGCCTCCACATGGGGGCCGAGCCGTTCGACCAGCCAGGCCAGATCGTCCCCCACAGTGAGCACCGCCGTTCCCCGGACGGGCCCCAGCAACCAGGGCGGTCTGGCTCGGTACGCGGCGGGATCGTAGTCTTCGGGGATGGAGAAATCCCGGACCTTCTCCGTCAGATAGCGCACCTGTCCTTTGATCCGGGTCACCCGGAAGGTGCGGATGGCGTCGCGGGTGTGGTCGCGTCCCACCACGTACCAGTGCCCCTGGATAAGGAGGAGGCTGTAAGGGTCCACCGTTCGCTCTTCGTGGGCGGCGGCGTCCTGAGCGGTGGGGTAGAGGAAGCGGACCGTCCGGCCCCTGGCCACGGCGTTCTCCAGGTGGGCCAACTGCCTGCCTGCCCGGCGGGCGTCCTCATCGGGCGCCAGGGCGACCGGGAGCAGGTCGAGTTCATCGTGGACCCGGTCCTTGCGGCCGTGAGAGATGGCGGTGAGGGCCAGCCTCAGAGGTCTGGCGTAGGCGAAACGGCCGTCCAGCGCGGCGAGTGCGAGCGTCAGTGCCTGCAGCTCGGCCGGGGTGAAGTCGACCTGGGGGAGATGGAAGTCCTCCTCGCCCAGGAGGAAAGACTGGGTCTCGGACGGCCCGAAGGTCTCCGGACCGCCCACGACCCGGATCTCGATGCCCGCCTTGGCCAGGTCCGCCCTGTCGGCGTAGAAGCGGCGGGTGAAGGTGTCGTCGCTCATACCGGCATATCCCTCCACCGACTCCTGGACCTCACGCGCCGTGAACGGACGGGGCCGGCTGAGGAGGAAGGACAGGAGCGACAACTGGCGCACCAGCTTCTCTTCGTCTCGACTCATGGGGTAAGACTAGCGCACAACCGGGGCTGCGGTCAGCAACAGCGGGGCACCTGTCCGGCCCGGACACTACAATGACCCTGACATGAGCGCAGCCCCCGGCACCGGTCTCACCCTGGTCATAGGGCCCGCCAACTCGGGCAAGATGGGGCGCGCTCTCGATTGGTGGGCGGGCCGGCTGGCGGCGCGGCCGGTGGTGGTCGCCCCCACCATCGCCGACGCCCAGGCCCTCACTGGGGAGATGGTCCGCCGGGCCGGGGCCTTGCTGGGTCCGCCTCCGGCGGTGACGTTCGACGGTCTGGTCCGCCTCATTCTGGGTGGTTCTCCCCGGTATGTCACCGAGTTGGAGCGGTCCATCTTGGTGGCCAGGCTGCTCGAGGAGGTGCCGGCCCCGTCGAGGGGGCTCGCTCCGGGTCTACCCGGCGTCGCTGCGGCCGCCGGCCGGCTGTTGGAGGAGTGGGCCGAGAGCGGCCGGTCGCCAGAGGAGGTGTCCGGCGTGCTCGAACGGTGGGGGGCGACCGAGTCCGACGCCGCCGATCTGGCCGCGGACCTCAGGGACCTCGTGGGCGCCTACGCGGGCCTGTGCCGCGAGCTGGGGTTGGCCGACCATTCTGGAGCGCTGCAGGCGGCTGTGGCCGCCGCCGCCGGCTGGACGCGCCCGGTGGTCCTCTACGGCTTCACCTCGTTCACTCCCGGACAGAGGGCGCTGGTCGCCGCGTTGGCTGGGCGGGCGGAGGTGTTGCTGACCCTCTCCCGCGACCGCACCCGCAGCGTCGACCTGGTGACCGCGGCCGAGTGCGCGGCCTGGGAGTCCCTGGCCGATCAGGTAGAAGAGGCGACCCCGCGGGCGCTCGCATACTCCTCACCGGCGATCGCTCATCTCGAGCGGCACTTCTTGGACGACTCGCCCCCTACACCGCCCTTCCCGGCCGCTTGGAGCGGCGCCGAGGGCGTGCGATTTCTGCTGGCCTCGGGCCGGCGGAACGAAGCCGAGCTGGCCGCCATCCAGGTGGCAGGGCTCATCCGCCAGGGGTTCGTCCCCGGTGACATCGCGGTGGTGGTCCGCCAGGTGTCGCAGTGGAGCCGGCTTCTCGGTGACGTGTTCACGTCCTGCGGCATCCCGTACCGCATCGACCATCGGGTCGCCCTGGCCGAGTCCGGACTCGGCCATGCCTTCCTCAGCGGAGTCAAAGGGGTGGCCGGAGACGACCCCGGCGCGGTTCTGGCCTACCTCCGGAGCCCGTACAGTGGGCTGGACCCCGACCAGGCCTGCGATCTCGAGCTCCGCTACCGGCGGGGAAGGGAGAAAGGCGTCCAGGCCTTGGCCCACTGGGCCGATGGGGTCTGCCCCGGCGCCATGGACTTCCTGTGGAGCGCCGTCCATCCCGGCCCGACAGGCGCGTCTGTCGATCTCGAAGGGGCGGTCGTGTTGGCCGGTCGTATGCTCGTGGAGGGCCTGCGGGTCGGCGGTCCCGCCGGCGACGGAGCCGAGGCCGACGCCAGGGCGTTCCGCGCCCTGGCGTCGGCTCTGCAGGCGGCGCGCGCTCTCGGCCGGTCTCTGGCCGAGCGGGAGGAGCGGCGGGGTGGGCGCGCGGCCGCCGGCCGCCCAGCGGAGACGCCTGTCTCCACGCCGGTGCTGCTTGGTCTGCTGGGCCGGGTCCCGGTCCCCGGGGACCGGGACGGCGGAGGTGATGCGGTACAGATACTGAGCATCCATAGAGCCCGGGCCCGTCGTTTCAGTGCCATGATCATCCTCGGCTTGACCGAGGGCGAGTTCCCGGGTCGGAGCGACCCCCCGTCTCTTCTCACGCCGGCTCAGAGAGCGCGGTTGGATGTGCTTGGGGACGGGCTCTGTCCGCCCCGATCCGACCAAGAGGCGGCCCTCTTTCTCAGCGCGGTGTCGCGGGCCTGGCAGGTGCTCATGCTGAGCGCACGTGACGCCGAAGACGGGGGAGGTGACGCCGCCCCCTCGTACTTCTGGCTGAGGGCCAAGGAGCTGCTCGGCGTGGGTGAGGACGACCATGAGCGCCGCACCCTGTCCGACCAGGTCTTCAGCCTCGACGCGGCGCCGTCCCCTCGGCACTATCTGCGCGCGTGCGCCGCTGCCGGCTGGGAGCCTCACCCGCAGGCGGGACTGCCTTCCCTTCCGGCGGCGGCGTGCCGGCGGTCACATCCGCCCACTACTCTCTCTTCCCCCGCGGTGGTGGCCGAACTGGCGCAGGCCGCCTGCTTCAGCCCTTCCGCCCTCGAGTCCTACCTGGCCTGTCCCGTCCGCTGGTTCGTCGAGAAGGTCATCGGCGTCGAAGAGCTGGAGACGGTCGTCGACGAGCGGGTGGTCGGCCAAGTAGTGCACAAGGCGCTTGGCGAGATCTACCAGCAGTTGTCAGCGGCCTCGCTGCTGCCCCTGCGGGCGATGTCCGCTCCAGAGGCTGAGCGCGTGGCCCTCGCCGTTGTCGAGCGGCTGGCCGAGGGGGAGGAATGCCCCGGGACCGTGGCCGAGCGCCGTCTCATCGCGTGCAGGCTGCGCCAGATGATCCGGACTCTTTTCGCCATGGAGGTGGAGGCCGGTGGCTCCCTGGTGCTGGTCGACACCGAGGCCGAAGTGGGCGGGCAAGCGGGGACCGATATCGGCGGATTGTGCATTCGCGGGCGCGTCGACCGGGTGGACGGCGCTGCCGCCGGGGACCAGATCTACGTCTACGACTACAAGAGCGGCCGCATCCCCAAGAGCTCCCAGTTCGGCACGGAGGAGGGTCTGCAACTCGCGCTCTACATGATGGCTCTCAGCGCGGAGCGGCCAAGCCGGACGGTGGCCGGAGGAGCCTACCTCTCCCTGAAGGAGGGCGCGCGGTCGGGGGTCGTGGTCGCCGGGTTCGAGGAGGCTCTGGGCCCCGGCTTCAGCGGCTGCCGCGTCCTCGCGCCGGAAGCTCTCGAGGAGGTCCTGAGCGGAGCTCGGGAGGTGGCCCTCAAGGCGGTCGAAGGGATGCGGGCCGGTCTCATCGGCCCGCGGCCCGACCGTCGCTGCGCCCCCTGGTGCCGGCTGGGTTCGATCTGCCGGTCGCGCAGGGGAGGTCAGCGGCGATGAGCTGTCTCGACCGCCTTGGTCTCTCCAAAGCCCAGGCCGAGGCGCTGGCCGATCCGTCCCCGCGCGTCCTGGTCGCGGCCGGGGCGGGCAGCGGCAAGACCCGGCTGCTGGTGGCGTACTTCGTCAAGGCAGTGGTGGAGGACGAGCTGCCGGTGGACCGCCTGGCCGCCGTCACCTTCACCCGCAAGGCCGGGAACGAGCTGGCGTCGCGGATCCGGGCCACTCTGAGCGACTGCGGCCGGTCCGACCTGGCCCGTTCCCTCGATTCCGCCACCATCGGCACCATCCACGGGCTGTGCCGGCGCCTCCTGAGAGAGGACCCCCTCAGGGCCGGGGTCGATCCCGCCTTCTCGGTCATGGAAGCCGACGCGGCGATGATCGCCAAAGAGGAGGTCTCTCGTGCGGCCTGGGCGGAGGCGGTGGAGCGGGCCGATGAGGCCCAATTGGAGGTCATGGCCGCCCGCGGTGACGACCTGCGCCGGCAGATGTTCGCTCTCTACGACCGGCTGCGGGGGCTGGGCCACCCGCACCCGCAGGTGATCGTGCGGCCTGCCGGGGTCGGTCCGTCGACCAGCGGCGAAACCCGAGCCCGTCTGCTCGACCGTGCGGGCGCGGCGCTGGCGGCCGCCCAGCGGGAGGGACCGGTGTCCTCCGGGCTGCAGAAGGACCTGGACCGAGTCGCCTCGTGTATCGACTTCTTCCTGAGAGATCATCAAGGGCGGGAAGAGGAGGCGCTTAGGGTCTCTTGCGGCCATTTCCCCAGCCGCACCTACAAGTCAATGGAGCCGTGGTTCGAGCCCATGCGGCAGGCCTTGACCGAGCACCGGCGGGCCTTGGCCGAAGTGCGGTTGCGTCCCCTGGTGGACGCGGTCAACCTCCTGCTGCAGGTGTTCGACCGCCGCTACACGGCTTTCAAGGAGGAACGGGGGCTCCTTGACTTTGCCGACCTGGAGCTTCGGGCCAGGGCCCTGCTCGAGCGGTGCACAGAGAGCGGCGCGGCGCCGGCCGCGTTCGCGGGCTCCTGGGTGCTGGTGGACGAGTTCCAGGACACCAACGAGCTCCAGTGTGCGATCCTGGAGGGCCTCGCCCCCGAACGGTTGATCATGGTCGGAGACGAAAGACAGAGCATCTACCGTTTTCGGGGGGCCGACGTAGAGGTGTTCCGCCGGCGGCAGAGAGCGATGCCGGATGGGGTCCACCGCTTGGATGTCAATTACCGCAGCCGCCCCGAGATACTCACCTTCATCAACCGTCTCTTCTCCCAGCCCGACTTCTTCGGCGAAGAGATGAGGCAGTTGCAACCGGACCGGGGAGGGCGGCGCGCCGCGACCGCTCCCGGTTCCTCGGACGAAGCGGCACCGGCGGCGGAGCGCCCGGCAGCCCCTGCCGTGGAAGTGTTGGTCGCCGAACGGCCGGCCTGCCCCGAGGAGGACGCGCCCATCGCCCCCATGCAGGCGGCCGAAGCGCAGCTGGTAGGGGAGCGGGTCCGGCGCCTGATCGACGAGGAGGAGTGGGATCCGCGCGACATCGTCGTCCTTCTGCCGGCCGTCACTCAGGTGGCTCTCTATCAGCAGGCCCTGGTCGACCGGGGGATCGAGGTCTACGTCGTGCGGGGCAAGGGCTATTACTCCCAGGATGAGATCTATGACCTGGGTGCTTTGCTGCGGCTGGTCGTCAATCCTCACGATGACCTGGCGCTGGTCACCGTGCTCCGCTCGCCCCTGGTGGGGATGTCGGACGACGGTCTCTACTTGATCGGTCGAGCCGCCCGCAAGCCCGGAGCGATGTCGCTGTGGGAGGTCGTGCGGGAAGGTTCCGTCCCGGCGCTGGAACCGGCCGACCAGGAAGCGCTCGGTGGCTTCCTGCAGAAGTTGGCGGTGCTCCGCCGCCGTCTGGGTCGGCCCGGTCTGTCGTGGCTCATCGAGGAGGCCGTCAGTGCCTGCGACTATGACCTCTACCTCCTCAGCGGAGACCAGGGCAAACGGCGATTCGCCAACGTCCGCAAGCTGATGCGTATGGCGGACGACTTTGAGTCATTGCAGGGACCCGATCTGGCCGGGTTCGTCGAGCTCCTGCAGTTGATGGAAGATCTGGGCGACGAGGAGGGCAACGCCCCCAGTCTGGCCGAGGGTGAAAACGTGGTCCGCGTGATGTCGGTCCACCAGGCCAAGGGTTTGGAGTTCCCGGTAGTGGTCCTGGCCGGGCTGGGCTCCGATGTGCCCGGCGACCGAGCGGGGGAGTTCATGGTGGCCGACGACGGCAGGATGGGGGTTTTTCTCAAGGATTCCGGTCGCGACAACTACGAGAACGGCGATCTGGCCTGGGGTCCGGCTCTGGAGATATTGGCAGAGGCCAGGAAACGCAGCTACGAAGAAGACGTCCGCCTGCTCTACGTGGCCATGACCCGCGCCATGGAGAGGCTCATCCTCGTGGGAGCGCGGCCCGGCAGGGGCGGGTCGGAAAGCCGCCGCATAGGCCGCATCGTGGCCGCGCTCGGCTTGGGCGCCCTGCCGGCCGCGGGCGAGACGCTTGTCGTCCCCGGAGTGGATGCCCTGGTGACCGCCGTGGCGCCGTCCGGCCCGGAGCTCGCCTCCGCTCTCGCGGAGGGTGCACCGTCACCCAAGTCGGTCCCGGCCCCGGTCGCCCCCTGTTTCCTGGACACTTCGCAGCCGGGCGCCGGCGTCCGCCAGGTGAGCTTCTCGGCGCTTGCCGCCTACGCCCGCTGTCCGCGCCGGTTCCACCTGGAGCGGGTGCTGGGTCTGTCCGCGCTGTTCGAGCCTGCGGACGAGGACGGCCGCCAGCCGCCCGACCCCGAGGCGGTGGTCGACGAGCTGGAGTCGGGCTCCGGGCGAGAGGTGGGGCTGCTGGTCCATGCCCTCCTGGAGCGGGCGGACCTCACTTCCCCGGCCCCGCGGCCCGAGGAGTTGCGGCCTCTGGCCCAGGTCGCCGCGGTCGCGAGCGGTGTGGGTCTGTCTGGAGAGGCCATGGAGCGGGCCCTGCGGCTTGCCGCCGGTTTCTGGCGGTCGCCCACCTGGGCCGGTGTCGCCCGAGCTGCCCCAGGGACTGCGCTGAGGGAGGTCCCCTTCATGTTCCCGCAGGGCGAAGTGCTGGTCACCGGCTTGATGGATCTGGTGTGGGAGGAGGAGGGGGTCCGCCGTATCGCCGATTACAAGAGCAACGCTCTCGGTGCTCGCACTCCGGCCCAGGCGGCTGAGGCCTATCACCTCCAGGCCGATGTCTATTGCCTGGCCGCCTTGCGGGCTGGGGCCTCGCGGGTGCAGATGGACCTAGTCTTTCTGGAACGCCCGGAGCAACCGGTGGTCTTCGCCTGTGGCACGTCGGATGGCGCAAGGCTGGAAGCCCTGCTCGAGGCCGCGCTGGAAGGACTGCGCCGCGGCCGTTTCCCCGGGCTGCGGGGCGAAGCCTGCAGGGTCTGCCCCGTGTCCGAGCCCTGCGCGGCGATGGCTTGGGCCTGACCGATGGTATACAATAGGCGACCTGCGGGCAGTCGACGGCGGTCACGGCGGGGTGTAGCGCAGCCTGGTAGCGCGCATCGTTCGGGACGATGAGGTCCCGGGTTCAAATCCCGGCACCCCGACCATGTCTCCTCCATACCATCTGGGTCACGCGCTGTGGGTCCGGCGCGCCCAGGGTCGGCCGTCCTACTGCTCAGCGCCTCGCTGTACGTAGATCACGAGCAGGACGTGGTCGCCGCTCTGGTCGGGGAGCGTGGTGCTGGAGGTCTCCCCGGTCCCCGTTCCACCGGCAGGAGCTCCGGAAGCATCCACCAGGGTGGAGGTGGTGAAGGAGAACCCCCAGGTTGCGGGCTGGGGCGCCCGCGCCGCCTCTAGGATGGGGAAGAACTTCTTGTGTTCCATGAGCTTGGCCACCGCTTTCATCGCATATCCGGGAGGGCCGTCCCTCATGACGACCAGCAGGCCGATCGAGGCTCCGATCGAGCGGACCAGGTCGACCAGCTCCTCGGCGTCGATGCGGGGCAGATAGACCGCATAGGTGGGGCCGTCCAGCCACAGCGATTCGTCGAGGGGCTCCAGACCGGAGAACTCGGCCATCTGCGAGACCACTTCGGCCGCCTGCTCTGGAGTGACCGCCAAGGAGAGGCGGGGCGCCGTGTCGGCGCCGGAGCCGGCGGCGGAGGTCTCGGTGACGGTGCTTTCCGTGCCTCCCGCGCTGGTGGTCTCGGTGCCGGTGGCCGGGGCGGTGGTATCCGGCGTGCCCGTGGTCTGTGTGGCCTGGCTGTCGCTGGGCACGGTCGCCTCCTGCGCCATGAAGGCCACATACGTGGGCGCCTGAGCGCTCTCCAGCTCCTTGATCATCTTCTTGCGGTCGGCGGTCATGGCGACGGCGGTCACCGCGGCGGTGGTGGAGGGGGCCGTCTCGGCGACGCTGGTGGCCGCTCCCTCCGCCGTGGTCGTCGACGGCACAGCCGACAGGCCGTCGGTGCGCGCCTCGGGGGTGTCGGTGGCTTTCGCCTCAGTGCTGAAGGTCCCGGCGACATCCGCACCGGTGACGGCCTGGTCGGCGCCGGAACGGACGATGCCGTATCCCACCACCGCCATCAGAAGGGCCGCCACAGCTACGCCCACGGGGACCCAGGGCCGCAGCCTGCGCGCCAGCCGGGACCCGCGGGGAAGCTCGGCCGGACCGGAAGGCTCGTAGACGGGTTTGCCCCCGGGAGAGGGGAAGACCAGCTCGCCTAGGGTCCGATACTCCAGGTCTTCAGGCGGGTCGTAGAGGAGGGCGTCCTGCAGGACATGGACGGCCGTTTGCTGGCTGCGGAGCCGTTCGGCACACTTTGGGCATGCGACCAGGTGTTCTTCCACAGCCGCCTTGGTAGCCGCGTCCACCCGGCCGTCGAGGTAGTCGACAGCTACCTCCATCCACTCATCGATGTGCTGGTCGCCCCTGATGGTCATCGTTCTTCCCTCGTTGTGCCCTGCGGTGTGACGGCGCCCTCCGCGCCCGGGTTCCGCCCCCCGGGGACCTCGTATCCCGCCTCGATGAGAGCGGCCGCCAGCGCCTCTCGGGCTCGGAAGATGCGCGACTTGATGGTCCCCTCCTGCACGCCGAGGATCTCCGCCGCCTCGTTGTAAGGGAATCCCAGCAGATCGCAGAGGACCACGGCGAAGCGGAAGCCCTCGTTCAGGCTCATGAGCGCGTCCCGGAGGGGGTCGCTCAGGCCGTCCAGGGCTGGGTCGATGCCCTCCCGGCCGGACCCCACGATCTCGGCGCCGCCGGAAGGCCCGGAGATGTCCTCCAGTATGTCGCCGTCCATGGGGTCGGCCCGCCTGCGCCGGAGGACGTCGTAGGCTGCGTTGACCACGATGCGGTGCAGCCAGGTGCTGAAGCGGGCGTCGCCTTTGAAGGAATCCAGATTGCGGAAGGCCTTGATGAAGGCCTCTTGGGTGACGTCGGCGGCATCCCAGGGATTGCCGAGGGTGCGGAGAGCCAGGTTGTAGGCCCGGCGTTCGTGGCGGCGGTAGAGGTCGGTCAGGGCGTCGGTGTCGCCCTCACGGGCGCGCTGGACGAGATGAGCATCGGCATCGCGCACCTGTGGACTCAGGTTCACGCTCGTTCTCGACTCCTCCAGGTCGGTTCTGGTCACGCGCCCTCACATTCTAACAGCGCGCAACCTGTGGTAACGTCCAAAGGACTTCGCACCGGACAGCACGGACTGGGAAGGAGGTGGGCACTCGTGGCAGAGGAAGAGGAGGCCGTCCCCGGGACTGAGAGCCAGGTGGACGAGCAGGAGGAGGCTGTACGGCGTCTCCAGGCCGAGATCGAACGGCTCACCGTCGCCGATCATCTGCTGCTCATGATGCAGTCGCTCTCGGCGCTGGCCATGAACCGGCTGGGGCTCACGGAGGAGACCGCCGGACGAAAGGACCCGGATCAGGCCCGTCTTGCCATCGATGCGTTCAGGGCCCTGGTGGGAGTGATCGAGGGCACGCGGCCGCCGGCCGAGATCACGGCCCACAGGGCGGTGCTGTCGCAATTGCAGTTGGCGTACGTGGCGGCGCTCACGCCGGCCGGCGCCGCGGAAGAGGGAGAGGCCTCGCCGGAGGCCGCCGCTGAAGGAGGATCATGACGGTCGAGATCGGCATCATCGGGGGGAGCGGGCTCTATGACATGGCGGAGCTGGAGGAGCGGGAGGAGGTCCGGCTGTCCACCCCCTTCGGAGAGCCCAGTGGGCCCTTCGTCTTGGCCACTCTACGCGGACGGCACGTGGCCTTTCTGGCCCGGCATGGCGCAGGTCACCGGATTCCGCCGTCGGAGCTCAACTTCAGGGCCAACATCTTCGGCTTCAAGCTTCTCGGGGTGGAGCGGATCTTCTCCGCCAGCGCCGTCGGCAGCCTCAAAGAGGAGTACCCGCCGCTGGACGTGGTGATCCCTGACCAGTTCTTCGACCGCACCAGGGGGCGGGTGAGCACGTTCTTCGCCGGGAGAGGGATGGCGGTGCACGTGTCGTTCGCGCACCCGGTCTGCCCCGAGCTCGCCCGGATCGCGTGCGAGTCGGCCCAAGCGGCGGGAGCGCGGGCCCATCTGGGCGGCACGTACGTGTGCATGGAGGGGCCTCAGTTCTCGACGGTGGCGGAATCCCGGCTCTACCGGAGCTGGGGGATGGACGTCATCGGCATGACCAACCTGCAGGAAGCGAAGCTGGCCCGGGAGGCCGAGATCTGCTACACGACCATCGCCCTCGTCACCGACTACGACTGCTGGCATCCGGAGCACGAGAACGTCACGGTGGACATGATCGTGGCCAACCTGACCCGGAACGCCGAGATGGCACAGCACCTCATCGCCGAGGCGGTGGGCCGGGTGCCGGCGGCGCGGGGCTGCGGGTGCGGCAGCGCCTTGGCCGCCGCCATCATCACAAGTCCTGAGGCCATCTCGCCCGAGACCAAGCGGGACCTAGCCCCGTTGATCGGCAAGTACGTCGGATGAGGCAGTGATGAACCCCATTCTCGCGGTCGGCTCGGTAGCGTTCGACACCATCAAGAGCCCGTTCGGGGAAGCCGCGCGGGTGGTGGGGGGTTCCGCCACCTACTTCTCCATAGCCGCGTCGTTCTTCACCGAGGTGAGGCTGGTGGCGGTGGTCGGCGAGGACTTCGCCGACCGGGGAGCGCAGGTGTTTGGTGGCCGCTCCATCGACCTGGCCGGTCTGCAGACGGTCCCCGGCGAGACCTTCCGCTGGAAAGGCGAGTACGGGTTCGATCTCAACCAGCGGGAGAGCATCTACACCAAGCTGAACGTCTTCGAGCACTTCCGGCCTGTCATCCCGCAGCAGTACCGTGCGTCGCCGTTCGTGTTCCTGGGCAACATCCATCCCCGGCTGCAGCTGGAGGTCCTGGACCAGGTGGAGCAGCCTCGGCTGGTCGCGGCCGACACGATGAACTATTGGATCGAGGGCACTCCGGACGAGTTGCGCCAAGTCCTCGAGCGGGTGGATATCCTGATCATCAACGACTCCGAGGCGAGGGAGCTATCGCGACAGGCCAACCTGGTCAAGGCGGCCCGGGTCCTGCGGTCCATGGGACCCTGCACGGTGGTGATAAAGAGGGGCGAGCACGGCGTGCTCATGAACGCCTCGGGCGACGGGGAGTTCTTCGCCGCCCCAGCCATGCCGCTGGAAGACGTGTTCGACCCCACCGGCGCCGGCGACACGTTCGCCGGGGGCTTTCTGGGGTCGTTGGCGGCCTGCACGGAAGTCACCGACGCGGCTCTGGCCCGGGCCATCATCTACGGGAGCACCCTGGCCTCGTTCGCGGTGGAGGATTTCAGTGTCGACCGGCTGCTGCGGCTGACCAGGGCCGAAGTCGGCGAGCGCTTCCAGCGCTTCAGGCGTTTGACCTACTTCGACGAAGGCTGAAGCCTAGAGGGCGGGGGCCTCTCCGGTCTCCGGCTGCTCGTCCGCGGCCGCTGCTGCGGCGTCTGTGGCTGTCTCCGCGGCCGGCCGCGCGCGCTCAACAGCGGATGGAGACGCGGCTCGGGGCGCCTGCGGGGCTCTGGAGGCCTCCCGGGGCCGGCGCGGCTCGGAGCCGGTCGGCAGTTCGGCCGCCGGCGCTCCGTCGGTCTCAGCCGGCGGCGCAGCCGGTGTGGCCAGCGCTTCCGGCGCCGGATACTCCACCACCAGCCTGCCGCCCTCCCGGCGGATGTCGGTGTTCTGGATGTGGGCGAGTACTGAGGACTTGCGGGTGTCGTCCGCCTCCCCGGCCAGCTTCATGTCGGTGTCGAGGACACTGCCGTAGAGTCGCTCCACCAAGCCGATGGCCTCTTCGGAGGTGAGCTGGAGCGGTCTGAGCAGGGCGGCCACCTTGGAGAGGATGGCCTTGAGTGCGGTCAGGGAGTCGCTCTCCTGCAGGTCGCCTTCACCCACGCGGCGCTGCTGCTCGTCGTCGGGCTGGCTGTCGCGGCGGTCGTAGTCGCGGCGGTCGTAGTCGCGGCGATCACTGTCGCGGCGCTCTCGCTTGCTCATGGTTGCTTCCTCTCGGTCTGTGCCCGGTAGAACTCGACTGCCCTGGCCACCCCGTCGGCCAGGTCGACTTTCCATGTCCATCCCAACTCCCGCGCGGCCTTGGAGGCGTCCAGAGCTATGTGTGCGACCTCTCCCGGACGGACGGGAGCGTAGCGGGGCTCGTCGTTCACGCCCACGGCAGCGCGGACCGCTTCGAAGATCTGCCGGTCGCTCACTTCGATGCCCCGTCCCAGATTGTAGACACCGCTGAGCGGGCTGTTAAGGGCGGCCAGGTTGGCTTCGGCGATGTCGGCGACGTAGCAGTAGTCCCGGGTCTTGCTGCCGTCGCCGAATATCGTACACGGCTGTCCACTCAAAAGAGCCAGCGCGAAGATGGCCACCACCCCGGCTTCTCCGTGAGGGTCCTGCCGGGGGCCGTAGACGTTGGGGTAGCGGAGGACGGTGTATTCGATGCCGTGGTTGTAGTGGTAGGCGAAGAGGTAGTGCTCCACTGTATGCTTGCTCACGCCATAGGGGGAGAGCGGTTCGATGGGATGGTCCTCGTCCACGGGCAGGTACTTGGCTTCCCCGAATAGAGCGCCCCCGGTGCCGGCATAGATGAATCTGCCCACCCCGTGCTCGCGACAACACTCCAGGAGGTTGAGCGAACCCAAGATGTTCACGGAGGCGTCGTAGGCCGGTTCCCGCACCGAGGCGGTGACGTTGATGTGGGCGGCATGGTGGATCACCGCGTCCGGCTTTTCCCCCGCGAACACCCGGCCGAGGGCTTCGGCGCGGATGTCAACCTCGTGGAAGGCGGCGCCTGAGGGGAGGTTCTCGCGCTTGCCGGTGACCAGGTTGTCGACGATGGCCACCTCGTGGCCCGCTGCCAGCAGGTGATCGCTCACATGCGAGGCGATGAAGCCGGCTCCTCCGGTGACCAGGATCTTCACAGGCCCTCCTCGGTTGGCCCCGCGGGGCGGGGTGTTGTTCGCGACCGCTACAGTGTAGTGCAGAACCCCGCTCTGGGTCAGGAGATCGGACGATACGCTATACTCTCGCGGCCGAAGCCAAAGGAGGGAGGCTGTCGGGACGTGGCGCAGCCTGGTAGCGCACCTGCTTTGGGAGCAGGGGGTCGGAGGTTCAAATCCTCTCGTCCCGACCATGGTCCGTTGCGGGGCAGCAGGCTCGAACAGGCGGGTGTAGCTCAGTTGGCAGAGCGTCAGCCTTCCAAGCTGAATGTCGCGGGTTCGATCCCCGTCGCCCGCTCTCTCGCCGGCCGCGGGCCGCGGCGGCCGCTTTGGGCCCGAGCGCCTGTAGCTCAGCTGGATAGAGCAACGGACTTCTAATCCGTGGGCCGCAGGTTCGAATCCTGCCAGGCGCGCCTTCGGCCTGGTGCGAGGCACCGGTGATGGGTGGTCGTGGTGAACGTAGCTCAGTTGGCAGAGCACTGGGTTGTGGCCCCAGCGGTCGCGGGTTCAAGTCCCGTCGTTCACCCCTTGGGAGACGCGATGGTTGGCGGGTGTGGCGGAATGGCAGACGCGCATGATTTAGGATCA
Source organism: uncultured Gaiellales bacterium (assembly GCA_964399135.1). GTDB lineage: Bacteria > Actinomycetota > Thermoleophilia > RBG-16-64-13 > RBG-16-64-13 > CAYNPL01. The sequence goes on along the minus strand of CAYNPL010000008.1, from coordinate 72,351 downwards.
TGTGTCTTTGACGTGGAGGTTCGAGTCCTCTCACCCGCACTCGGGTAGCCCTGTCGCAGAACTGAAGAAAGGATCGATGTGAAGACGACCCTCGACGAGCGCGAAGGGAACACGGCCAAGTTCACGGTCGAAGTCTCCCAGGAGGAACTCCAGGAGGCGTTCGACAGCCGCCTGAAGCAACTCGCGAAAGAGGTGCGCATCCCTGGTTTCCGGCAGGGCAAGGTGCCGCTGGCCATGGTGCGGCAACGCTTGGGCGAAGAAGCCATCCTGGTGGATGCCATCGAGGAAGCGATGGGAGGCTGGTTCGCGACGGCTGCGCTCCGACTGGGCCTCGACCCGGTCGACCGTCCGCAGATCGATCTGGTGGGAGACGAGCCTCCGGCGCTGGGCGGACCTCTAGGGTTCACCGCCTCGGTCACGGTGATGCCCGAGGTTGAACTGGGAGAGTACAGAGGCATGCAGGTGCCCAAGGACCCCGTCGAGGTGCTCGATGAAGAGGTCGACGCTCAGATGGACCGCCTGCGCGAGGAGTTCGCCGAGTTGCGGCCGGTCGAAGACCGGACAGTCCAACAGGGCGATTACGTCACCGCCGACTTCCGGGCCGTGCTCGAGGGCGAACCCGTGGAGGGCCTGGACGCTTCCGACTACGTGTTCGAGGTGGGGGCCGGCCGCATCTTCCCCGAGGTCGAGGAGCAGGTGGTGGGCATGACCGTTGGGGAGGAGCGCACGGTGGCGCTGCCGCTGCCCGAGGGATTCCCGCTCGAGGGGGTCGCCGGAAAGACCGTCGACTTCACCTTGACCGTGAAGGAGATCAAAGAGAAGGTGCTGCCGCCGCTCACCGATCAGTGGGCGTCCGAGGTCAGCGAGTTCGCCACGCTGCTCGAGCTGCGCATGGAGATCCGTAACAAGATCCAGGCCGGCAAGGCCTATGCCGCCGACCAACGCTTCCGCTCGCTGGCCGTCAAGGCGGCTGCCGACAACGCCACTCTCGACCTCCCCGACGTGGTGGTACGCGAGCAGGCCGAAGAGATGGTGAGCGACTTCAAGCGGTCGCTGGAGTCTCAGGGTGCGTCGTTCGATGCCTATCTCGAAGCCACCGGGACCACAGTGGAGCGGATCATCGAGGATATGAAACCGCAGGCGGCGAACAACGTGAAGACCGGTCTGGTCCTCGATGCGGTGGCTAAAGCCGAAGGGCTGACGGCCAGTGACGAAGAGGTCCGTGCCATGGTCGGCCAGATGGCCGCAGCCGGCCGGATGGACCCCCAGAAGTTGGAAGAGCAGTTGCGCAGATCGGGTCGGATCGAGACCTTCAGGTGGCAGATCGTGCGGGACAAGGCGGCCGACTTCATAGCGGCCAATGCGGTGGAGGCCACGTTGGGGGCGGCGGCAGTGGCCGAGGCCAAGGCCGCCGTGGCGGCTGCCGAGGCCGCTGCCGAGAAGGCCGAGGTCGAAGCAGCGGTGGAGCCGGCTGACGCCGCCCCGGCTGACGAGCAAGCTTGAGTCCAGGCAGAAAGGAGGTCGCCGTGAGTCCACTCATCCCCATGGTGGTCGAGCAGACCAGCCGAGGCGAACGGGCCTTCGACATCTACTCGCGCCTGCTGGCCGAGCGCATCATCTTCTTGGGCACGCCCATCAACGACCAAGTGGCCAACCTGGTGGTGGCTCAACTGTTGCACCTTGAATCCGAGGATCCCGACAAGGACATCTCCCTCTACATCAACAGCCCCGGCGGCAACGTCTACGCCGGGCTGGCGGTGTACGACACCATGCAGTTCATCAAGCCCGACGTCTCCACCATCTGCGTTGGCATCGCCATGTCGATGGGGGCGCTGCTCTTGGCCGGGGGGGCTAAAGGTAAACGCTTCGCTCTCCCGAATTCGAAGATACTGATCCATCAGGTCTCGGGCGGGTTCGAGGGGCCGGCCACCGACATCGAGATCCATGCCCGAGAGGCTCTCAGCCTGCGCAAGCGGCTGGACGAGATATTGGCCAAACACACGGGGCAGGAATTGGAGAAGGTCGAGCGCGACACCGAGCGGGACTACTTCATGACCGCAGAGGAGTCCGTCGCGTACGGGATCGTCGACAAGATCATCGAGCACAGGTAGGGGGTCGTCTCGTGCCGAAAGCGTCGGGAGGGTCCGAACAGCTGCTGTGCAGCTTCTGCGGTAAGAGTCAGCGCCAGGTGAAGAAGCTGATCGCCGGTCCGGGTGTCTACATCTGCGACGAGTGCATCGACCTCTGCAACGAGATCATCGATGAGGAGTTCGCCCCACCTGCGGCTCTCGACCTGGACAATCTGCCCAAGCCCAAGGAGATCTACGCGATCCTGGCCGATTACGTCGTCGGGCAGGAAGAGGCCAAGCGGGCTCTGTCGGTGGCCGTCTACAATCACTACAAGCGCGTGCAGATGGTCGCAGGCGAGGACGATGTGGAGCTGCAGAAGTCGAACATCCTTCTGCTCGGCCCCACCGGGTGTGGCAAGACCCTTCTCGCCCAGACCTTGGCCCGGATCCTGAACGTGCCCTTCGCCATCGCCGACGCCACCGCTCTCACCGAGGCGGGCTACGTGGGGGAGGACGTCGAGAACATCCTGCTCAAGCTCATCCAGGCCGCCGACTTCGACGTCAAGAAAGCCGAGACCGGCATCATCTACATCGACGAGGTCGACAAGATCGCCCGCAAGGCCGACAACCCCTCCATCACCCGAGACGTCTCGGGAGAGGGGGTGCAGCAGGCTCTGCTCAAGATCCTGGAAGGGACCACCGCCAGCGTGCCGCCCCAGGGCGGGCGCAAACATCCCCACCAGGAGTTCCTCACCATCGACACCACCAACATCCTCTTCATCTGCGGGGGTGCCTTCGCCGGATTGGAGAAGATCATCGAGCGCCGCATCGGCAAGAAGGGGGTGGGTTTCGGGGCCGAGATCGAGAGCAAGAAAGAGCGAGACGTGGGTGAGCTCTTCGCCAAGGTCTTACCCGAGGACCTGCTCGAGTTCGGCCTTATCCCTGAGTTCATCGGCCGGCTTCCCGTCATCTGCAACGTGCATCAATTGCGCGAGGACGACCTGGTCGCCATCCTCACCGAGCCCAAGAACGCGCTCACCAAGCAGTATCACAAGTTCTTCGCCTACGACGGCGTTGAGCTGATCTTCGCCAAGGAGGCGCTGGAAGCCATCGCTCAGGCCGCTCTCAAGCTGGAGACAGGGGCCCGCGGACTGCGCTCCATCATCGAGAACGCCCTGATGAACGTCATGTTCGAACTTCCCAGCCGGCGGGACGTGACCAAATGCGTGGTCACGCGCGAAGTCATAGAAAAGCGGATCGATCCCACCCTGGTGACGAGCACGGCTCACGAGGAGTTGGAGCTGGATCAAGAGTCCGCATAGGCGGGACGGACGATGGTAGAGACCAAGCGGGCGGTCCCGCTGTTAGCCACCCGTGACCTCGTGCTCTTCCCGGGCATGCTCGCTCCCATCTTCGTGGAGAGGGAGAAGGGCGTCCGCGCCCTGGAGCAGACTCAGCAGACCGGCGGCCTCTTGGTGATGGCCGCGCAACGGTCGGCCGTCACCGACGACCCCGGGCCGGAAGACATCTACTCGGTGGGGACGCTGGCCAAGGTGGTGCAGTTCTCCCGTCTGTCCGACGGCACCCTGAAGGCCCTCATCGAGGGGCGCGAGCGGGTCATCATCGAGGGCTACACGGCGACGGCGCCGTTCTTCGCGGTCACCTACACTCCCATCGTCAGCCGGTCGCCGGCCAAGTGGCCACGGATGCGGGCGCTCATGGACTCGGTGGCCCGGGAGTTCGCCGCCTACGTGGGGCAGACCCCGCAGCTTCCCGAAGAGGCCGAGACGGCCTTGGAGACGGTCACCGACCCGGAGGGCATGGTCAACGTGGTCGGCTCCAACCTCATGATCGGGCCCGACCGCAAGCAGGAACTGCTGGAGGGCGACGAGCCCGAGGCCCGGCTGCTGCTCTTGCTCGAAACCCTGATCCAGGAGAACGAGTTCATCGCCCTTGAGAACGAGATCTCCGAACGGGTACACGACAGCTTCGAGCGCCAGCAGCGCCGGGTGTTCCTCCACGAACGGCTCAAGGTCCTCCAGGAAGAGCTGGGGGAGGAAGGCGAGGAGGAGAGCGAACGCGGAGCCTACCTCAAGCAGTTGGAGGGCAAGAGACTGCCGGAGGCGGCGGCGGCCGCTCTCACCAAAGAGATCAAGCGGCTCAGCGACCTGCCGCCGCTGTCGGCTGAGGTGGCGGTGGCCAAGACCTATCTCGACACCGCGCTGGGACTGCCCTGGGGAGTGCGCTCGGGGTCGGCCACGCCCGACGTGGCGGCGGTGGCCCGGGTCTTGGATGAGACCCATTACGGCTTGGAGAGCGTCAAAGACCGCATCATCGAATACCTGGCGGTGGCATCTCTGCGAGGGGGCACTCCCCCTAACGCCATCCTCTGCCTGGTGGGGCCGCCCGGAGTGGGCAAGACGTCGGTGGCCATGGCCACCGCCCAGGGCCTCGAGCGTCCGCTCCAGCGCATCAGTCTGGGCGGGGTGCGTGACGAGGGCGAGATACGCGGCCATCGCCGCACCTACGTGGGGGCCATGCCCGGCCGCATCATCGACGCTCTCAAGCGGGCGGGGGTGGACGATCCCGTGATCGTCCTGGATGAGATCGACAAGATGGAGGCCGACTGGAGGGGTGACCCGGCCGCCGCCCTCATGGAGGTCCTCGACCCCGTGCAGAACCGGTCCTTCCGGGACAACTACCTAGAGCTGGAGTACGACCTGTCGCACGTCTTCTTCATCGCGACCGCCAACTACGAGGAAGATATCCCGGAGACGCTGCACGACCGGCTGGAGATCATCCGTCTGCCCGGCTACACGGACCGGGAGAAGCTGGAGATCGCCACCCGGCATCTGGTGCCCAAGATCGCGGAAGAAAGCGGACTGGGCGAGTTGGGCAACGTGTTCACTCCCGCGGCGCTGCGTGCGCTCATCCGCGAGTACACGCGCGAGGCGGGGGTGCGGGAGATGGCCCGGCTCATCGGCAAGGTGTACCGCAAACTGGCCCGGCAGAAGGTGGAGGGGAAGGCAGTTCCCCGGCGGGTGGGCCCGCGCGACCTGGCCCGCTTGGTGGGTCCGGCTCCCTTCCTGTCTCCCCGGCTGGCCACCGAGCCGCAGACCGGGGTGAGCCTGGGGCTGGCCTACACGGGCGCCGGCGGCGACGTGCTGCGCATCGAGTGCGTCGTCACCCCGGGCAAGGGTGACTTCCACCTCACCGGCCAGTTGGGAGAGATCATGCAGGAGAGCGTCACCGCAGCCTGGGGGTACCTGAAGACCTCCCTGGTGCGGGACCCCGTCCTCTCCCGCATGTGGGCCGATTCCCCCGGCCGCGCCTACCTGCTGGACAACTATCAGCAGCCCGATTCGGGCGACGAGGGCGGGCCCGTGCCCGCTGCCGGTGACTCCCGCCGCCCCGCAGGGCGCATGATCGACCCGGGAGGACCGGAGCCCGGCTTCCGGCCTGAGTCCAAAGCGATCGAGTGCGAGCCGGGGCAGCCGTCCGACCACGAACTCCTCTCCGCGCTCGAGGTGCGTATGCACTTCCCCGAAGGCGGGGTGCCCAAGGAAGGGCCCTCGGCCGGCATCGCGGTGGCGACGGCGCTCCTGTCGGCTCTGGTGCAGGTGCCGGTGATACCCAAGGTGGCCCTTTCCGGAGAGATCACCCTCACCGGGCAGGTGCTGCCGGTGGGAGGTCTCAAGGAGAAACTGCTGGCCGCTCTGCGGGAGGGGGTGGAGACGGTGGTGCTGCCGGCCACCGTCCGCCCGGAGGTCCATGAACTCCCGGCCGAGCTGAAGAGGGACCTCGACATCATCTACGTGGAGAACTTCATCCAGGTGCTGCCGCACGCCCTGCTGGGTGTGGCCGGGCGGCCAGAAGGAGCGGAGCCGAGGTGACGGCGGCGAACATGGCGGCCCGCTACGCGCCGCACGAGGTGGAAGAACGGTTGATGAAGCGCTGGCTGGATCGCTCGGCCTTCCGGGCCGCGCCCGACGATCCCCGGCCCGCCTTCGTCATCGCCATCCCCCCGCCCAACGTCACCGGGTCGCTCCACATGGGGCACGCCCTCAACGACACCATCCAGGACATCCTCATCCGCTACCAGCATCTGCGCGGCCGCAACACCCTTTGGATACTGGGGACCGACCATGCCGGCATCGCCACCCAGAACAAGGTGGAAGGACAGCTGGCGGCGGAGGGGCTGCGCAAGGAGGACCTGGGTCGCAAGGCGTTCGAAGAGCGGGTGTGGAAGTGGCGGGAAGAGTACGGTTCCACCATCATCCACCAGCTAAAGCGGCTGGGCTGCGCCTGCGACTATGAGGGCGAACGCTTCACCATGGACGAGGCCTATCAGAAGGCTGTGGCCAAGGTGTTCGTCGACCTCTACCGACAGGGCGACATCTACCGCGACGTCTACCTGGTCAACTGGTGCGTCCGCTGCGGATCGGCCATCTCCGACCTGGAGGTGGAGCACGAAGACCGGGCGGCCAAGCTCTACTACGTCAGGTACCCGATCGCCGGGTCCAACGAGGCGTTGACCGTCGCCACCACCCGGCCCGAGACGATCCTGGGAGACACCGCGGTGGCCGTCAATCCCAAGGACCCCCGCTACGGCCGGTTCGTGGGAGGCACCGCCGTGGTCCCCCTGGTCGGCCGGGAAGTACCCATCATCGCCGACGAGCATGTGGACATCGGTTTCGGCACCGGCGCTCTCAAGATAACGCCTGGGCACGACCCCGACGACTGGGAGATCGGCATGCGCCACGGCCTGCCCAGCCTCTCCGTCATCGGTCTGAACGGGTTGATGACCGCTGAAGCCGGCGAGTTCGTGGGTCTGCCCGCCGCGGAGGCGCGAGAGGCGGTGCTGGCCCGGCTGCAGGAGGAAGGTCTCTTCGTCAAGGCGGAGGACTACAACCACGCGGTCGGCACCTGTTATCGGTGCGGGACGACCATCGAGCCCCTGCTGTCACTGCAGTGGTTCATGGACATGAAACGGTTGGCCGCTCCCGCCATCGCCGCCGTGGAAGAAGGCCGGGTCCGCTTCTGGCCCGCCCGCTGGGGCGAGGTGTACCTGGACTGGATGCGGAGCATCCGGCCGTGGTGTGTCAGCCGGCAACTATGGTGGGGACACCGGATCCCCGCCTACTTCTGCGAAGAGTGCGACCACATCACCGTGGCCGAGACGGCTCCCGCAGGGTGCGAGAACTGCGGCGGGCCGGTGCGGCAGGAGGAGGACGTCCTCGATACCTGGTTCAGCTCCCAACTGTGGCCCTTCGCCACCCTGGGTTGGCCGGAGCAGACCGACCGTCTGCGGGCCTTCTATCCCACGGACGTCCTGTCGACCGCGCGGGACATCATCTACCTATGGGTGGCCCGCATGATCATGATGGGCCTGGAGTTCATGGGAGACGTACCCTTTAGGGACGTCATCATCCACCCGACCGTGCTGGCCGCCGACGGGCGGCGCATGAGCAAGAGCTTGGGGACGGGGGTGGACCCCCTGGAGTTGATCGCCGACTACGGGGCCGACGCCACCCGCTTCGGGCTGGCCTACATGAGCTCAGTCCAGGATGTTCGCTTCAGCCCCGAGCGCATCGAGATGGGCCGCAACTTCGCCAACAAGATCTGGAACGCTTCCCGCCTGGTGTTGCAGGGGGCTCACCCGCAGGCTGAGCCTCGGGTGGAGCGGGCCACTCCGGCCGACCGCTGGATCTTCAGCCGGATGGCCGCGGTCGGCGAAGAGACGGCGCGGCTGTACGAGAGCTACGAGTTCGACGACGTGGCCCGCACTCTCTACCGGTTCGTCTGGAACGAGCTGTGCGACTGGTATCTGGAGATGGCCAAGGTGCGGCTATACAGCGAAGACGAGGCCGAACGGCTGCAGGTGAGCGGCAATCTTCTCGTCCTCTTGGAACAGGTGATGGCGCTCCTTCATCCCCTCATGCCCTTCGTGACCGAGGAGATCTACGGCTATCTGCCACAGGTGAGCGGGGGAGACCGGCCGGCCAGCCTGTTCGATTCCAGCTACCTCGAAGCGGACCCCGGCTGGAGTGACCCCGCCGCCGAGATGGCGATGGAAGGCTTCATGGCGGTGGTGGCCGGTCTGCGCTCGACCCGGGAGGAGCTCGGTCTGCCTCGGGACACCGAGGGTAAGGTCTGGGTGGAGGAGTCCATCCCGGGGGCGGCGGCCGCGATCTTGGGGGAGTCCAAAGCGTTCACGCAACTGTCCGGCTGTGAAATCGCGGCGGGCTCCGCTCCCGGCGGCGACGGCCGGTGGGCCTCGGTGGAGGGTCCGGGGGTGCGGGCCCTACTGGCGCTCGCCGGTCTGGTGGACGTGGACCGGGAGCGGGAGAGATTGCTCAACAAGGCCCGCAAGGCCCAGGCGGAGGCGGCCAAGGCTCGGGGCAAGTTGGGCAATCAGGGCTTTCTGGCCAAGGCGCCCGAGCAGGTGGTGCAGGAAGAACGAGATCGGCTGGCCGCGGCGGAAGCCACCCTGGCCGAGGTGCGGCGGCAGTACCAAGAACGAGTGGGCGGGGAGATGCCCGCCATCGAGGCAGGCGCACGGTGAGCGCTCCCGCCTGCGACTACCGCGAGGTCTGGGCCTACGTCGACGGCCTCGAGCGCCTGGGCACTCGCCTGGGTCTGGAGCGGGTCACCAAGCTGGTGGAGGCTTTGGGGTCGCCGCACAAGACCTATCGGACCATCCACGTGGTGGGGACGAACGGCAAGAGCTCGACCACGCGGTTCATCGCCGCCTTGCTGCAGGCCCAAGGCCTCCGAGTGGGGGCGTACGTGTCACCGCACCTGATCAGCCTGGCCGAGCGGCAGATGGTGGACGGCGTGGCCTCCACCGAGGAGGAGTTCTGCGGGCTGGTCGCCCGTATCCGTCCCGTCATCGAGGAGGTGGAGCGGACCTTCGCCCCCGGGGAGTCACTCACCCAGTTCGAGGTCCTGACCGCCGCCGCCTTCCTCTACTTCAAAGAGAAGGGCTGCGAGGTCGCGGTCATCGAGGCCGGTCTGGGGGGCCGTCTGGACGCCACGGCGGTGATCTCTTCGGAGGTCCAGGTGCTGACCAGCATCGGCTTGGAGCACACCGAGCTCCTGGGGGACACGACCTCCGCCATCCTCAAAGAGAAGGCGGCGGTGATACCGCGCGGCGGCCGGGTGGTCGCGGGCGCACTCGAGCCCGGTCTCAAGGCCGAACTGAGAGAGATCTGCGCGGAGCGCGCCGCCCGCTGCCATTTCTTGGGTGAGGAACTGGTGGTGCTGGCCGAGCCTCGACAAGAGGCCTTCGACGTCTTCGGCTTGTACGGCTGCTACACCGACGTGCGCCTCCGCGTCCTAGGCAGCTACCAGCGGGCCAACGCGGCAGTGGCTGTGGGAGCGGTCGAGCTCTTCAACGAGGGGGAGCTTGACGGCCACCTCGTACGCCAAGCCCTGGGTTCTACCGTCGTTCCCGGACGGCTGGAGATCATCAGCACCCAGCCCCTCTGCATCTTCGACGGCTCCCACAACCCGCAGGGCATGGAGGAGACGATGCGCTCGCTCGATCAGATCCTGGAGCGGCGGAGGCTGATCGCGGTGGTGTCGATCCTCAAGGACAAAGAGGCGTTGGAGATGGCGGAACACTTGGCTCCGCGGTGCGACATCATCTTCGCGACGCAATCGGCCAGTCCGCGCGCTCTGCCCGCCGAGGAACTGGCCGCCCTCATCTCCAGTCTAGGCAGAGGGCCGGAAGTGTTCGTCGATCCCGATCCGCGGTCGGCGATGGTCAGCGCCTACCGGCTGGCCACGTCCAACCAAGTGGTGCTGGTGACCGGTTCGTTCACTCTGATATCCGACCTCAAGCGGGAGTTGAACTAGTCTGTGGCAGTCGAGAAAAAGGGCAAAAAAGCAGGGTCTCCTGTGTTCATCACCCTGCTCGTGTTGCTCATAATCGTCGTGGTATTCTTTACCCTCGGTTACGTGCTCGCGCGCGTGCTGATCTAGGAGCTCCGCATGGACGATCTCTTCGAGACCATCAACAAGATCATCGGCTCCCCGCTGTGGATGCTCGCGCTGTACATCTTCTTGTTCTGTCTGGTGGTCCTGTGGCTGGTCCTTGTCTTCTGGACCTTCAAAGACGCGCGCAAGCGCATCGACGACCCCATCATCGTCGCGGTGGCGGTGCTCACCTCCTTGGTGCTCCCCTACATGGGCACTCTGGTGTACGCCATCCTCCGGCCCGCCGAGTACCTCGCCGAAGCCCGGGAGCGCGAGCTGGAGATGCGGGCCATGGAGCAGGAGCTTCACACCTTGCGCGCCTGCCCATCCTGCGGCGGCATCGTCAAGCCTGACTACCTGGCCTGCCCCAACTGTCGGAGGCCGCTCCGCAGTGCCTGCGCCTACTGCGACCGGGTGTTGGAGCCGGGCTGGAAACTCTGCCCTTACTGCGGGCGTGATGTCAGCGCGCGCCGGGTCCCTCCCCCGGTGGAACCAGCGGTCGGCAGTACCGCCGGTTTCATCGACCAGGGCCCGGCCGGACTCACCGACGCCAAACAGCCATCCTTGTCCTAACCGCGCGATATCGCGCCTGACGCCCTGGAGGGACCTGTGGAGACAGAACGTACGCTGGTGCTGGTCAAACCGAGCGCGGTCGCGCGCGGGCTGGTGGGAGAGGTCATCAGTCGCATGGAACGGCGGGGACTCACCATCAAGGTGGCCCGCATGCTGATGGTCACCCGGGAGATGGCGGCCCGCCACTACGCCGAGCATCAAGGCAAGGACTTCTACGAACTCCTGGTCGACCACATCACCTCCGGCCCGGTGTTCGCCATGGTCGTCGAAGGCCCCTCGGCGGTGAGCGTGGTGCGGCGGATGATGGGCGCCACGAACCCCCTGGAGGCAGCTCCCGGCACGGTGCGCGGCGACTTCGGGCTTGACATGCGCCGCAACGTCGTCCACAGCGCCGACAGTCTGGCCAGCGCCGAGCGCGAGATCGCCATCTTCTTCCCAGAAGGCGGGGAACTGACGGTCTAGCGGGCTCTCCCTTGGCGCACCTGCCCCCCTATCCCTCCGACTTCCGGCTCTATCTGGCCTCACAGTCACCCCGGCGCCATTCGCTGCTGCGGGAGCTGGGGGTGCCGTACGAGGTCGTCTCGGCGGAGGTGGAGGAGACGCTCGCGGGTGGGTCCGCGGCCGCTCTGGCCGAGGGCAATGCCTTGGCCAAGGTACGGGCGGCTTCGGTTCCGGCCGACGCCCCGCCCGGGGCGTTCATCCTGGGGACCGACACGGTCGTCAGTGTGGAGGACAGTGTCTTGGGCAAGCCGGCGTCGGCGGTCGAGGCGGCCGGGATGCTTCGGGCGTTGGCGGGGCGGACTCACCAGGTGGTGTCGGGGGTGGCCCTGGCGCGGACGGGAGGGTGTGACCAGGCCCGGCCGGGAGCGGACGCCGTTCTTCCAGTCCCGCCGGTGGGACGGGTCTGGATCGCTCATGCGGTGACCGCCGTGACCTTCCTGCCTCTGGACGAGCGGGCGGTCGCCGCCTACGTCGCCTCGAGGGAGTGGGTGGGCAAGGCCGGCGGCTACGCCGTCCAGGGTCTCGCCGCCACCTTCGTCTCGGGCATAGAGGGCGAGTACAGCAACGTGGTGGGGCTGCCCCTGTGTCTGCTGGCCCGGCTGCTGCGGGAGGCCGGTTTCGACCTGCTGGGACGGGAGTGGGTATAATACCGGGACATTTGCAGTCGCCGGCCTGTCGTCAGCCGCCGACATGGAGGTAGTGAGATAGCCTTCACCGAGTTCATCACCGGCTTCGCCGGCCGCGACATGGCCGTCGACCTGGGTACCGCCACCACCCTCGTCTACCTGCGGGGGCGGGGTATCGTGCTTTCCGAACCTTCCGTGGTCGCCATCGACTCCCGCACGGGTGAGGTCCTCGCCGTGGGGGCCGACGCCAAGCGCATGCTGGGGCGCACCCCGGGGACCATCACGGCCATCCGGCCGCTCAAGGACGGGGTCATCGCCGACTTCGACGTGACCGAGCAGATGCTGCGACACTTCATCCAACGGGTCCACCAGAACCGCTGGGCTCACCCGCGCGTGGTGGTATGCGTGCCGTCAGGGGTCACCGGGGTCGAGCGGCGGGCGGTGGAGGAAGCCACCATCAGCGCCGGTGCGCGCGCCGCTTACCTCATCGAGGAGCCGATGGCGGCGGCCATCGGGGCCGGGCTGCCCGTCGGGGAACCCACCGGCAGTATGATCGTCGATATCGGAGGAGGCACGAGCGAGGTGGCCGTGATCTCCCTCGCCGGTATCGTCGTCGCCCAGTCCATCCGCATCGGCGGCGACGAACTCGACGAGGCGATAATCGCCTACATCAAGAAGGAATATAAGCTGATGATCGGCAGTCAGACGGCTGAGGAGCTCAAACTGGAGATCGGCTCCGCCTACCCCTTGGAGCATGAGGAAGAAGCCGAGATCCGCGGGCGCGACCTGGTCACCGGGCTTCCCAAGAACCTGGTCATCTCCTCAGAGGAGGTCAGGGAGGCCATCGCCGAGCCGGTGGCGGCTATCGTCGATGCCATCAAGTCCACTCTCGACAAGACCCCCCCGGAGCTGGCCTCCGACATCATGGACCGGGGGATCATGCTGGCCGGCGGCGGCTCGTTGTTGCGGGGCATGTGCGAGCGCGTGCGCGAGGAGACTCAGATGCCGGTCAACCTGGCCGAGTCCCCGCTCACCTGCGTGGCCGTCGGTTCGGGCCGCTCGCTGGAGGAGTTCGATACGCTGTACCGGAGCTCGCAGAGGGTGAAAAGACGCCGCTACTAGGTAGCGGAGGTCATATATGCCGCGGAACAAGGTAGCGTGGCGGCGGTTCGTCTTCGTCGTCCTCATAATTGCCTCGCTGGCCATCCTGACGGTGTCCTTCCGTGAGACCGAGTCCGGCCCGGTCCACGCGGTGCAGCAGGCCGCCGCCGGCCTGCTCTCGCCCCTGCAATCCTTCGGGGCTCGAGCCGCCCAACCTTTCCAGGACGGCTACGAATGGATCCGGACCCTGTGGTCGGCCCACAAGGAGGCGGAGCGTCTTGCTGAGGAACTGCAGTTGTTGCAGGGTGAGGCCGTGAAGCTGCAGGAACAGGCCGAGGAGAACCAGCGTCTGCGTGCATTGCTCGACTTTCGCGACAAGGGCAGCTTCCCCGAAGGGACCGAATTCGTGGTCGCGCACGTGACCGGGAAGTCTCCCACCCGCTGGCAGGCGTGGATCCAGATTGACAAAGGGTCCACCGACGGGCTGGAGGTGGACCAGGCCGTGGTGGGGGCTACGCCCGTGGCCGGCGAGACACTGGCGGGGAAGGGCCTGGTGGGGAAGGTCATCGCGGTGACTCCTTACACGGCGAAGGTGCTGCTCATAACCGACGCCGGGTCGAGCGTGGCCGCGAAGATACAGGGGTCACGGGCCGAAGGGATAGTGGAGGGTTCGCTGACGGGGCGGCTGACCATGGATTACGTCGACCGGGACATCAGCGTCGATCCCAAGCGGGTGGTGGTGACCTCCGGCTACGGGGGGGTCTACCCGCAGGACATCCCCATCGGCATAGTCGCCAACGTAGGTGAGGAAGATGTCAACATATTCAAAGAGATCGAAGTGCAGCCCTTTGTGGACTTCAGGGTGCTCGAAGAAGTGATGGTGTTGCTGGTCCCCGTGCAGAGTACGCTGGGTCGATAGATGGATCGCGAGCGCGTCATCGTCATCGGGAAAGTGGCCGTGGTCTTGTTGATCGCCGTCCTGCTGCAGGTGCTGGTCGTCTCGCAGGTGAGTGTCCTGGGGGTGACGGCCGACCTCTTCCTCATCCTCACCGTCCTGGTGGCGGTGACGAGAGGCTCGCTGGAGGCCGCCGTCTTCGGCTTTTTCGCCGGCCTGGCGGCTGATATCGCCTATTTCCAACCCCTGGGCATTCGGGCCCTGGTGTACGTACTCACTGGCTACTTCGTGGGGATGGCGGCCGCCCGGCTCGCCGTGTCCAGTCCCTGGAGTGTGGCCCTCATCGCCGGGGTGTCTTCGTTCCTGGCCCAGTTTGTCTTCGGTCTGTTCGAGTTCACCATGGGCCCGCGGGCGGCCTTCTTCACCATGGTGGGCATCCAGATGCTGCCCGAGGCCGTCCTGGACGGCCTGATCGCCGCCCCCCTGTATGTCTTCCTCGTGCGGCTCCGGTTGCTGCCACCGGCCCGAGTGCAACCGGCCGCCCCCAAAGGGAGTGCGTCATGATCCTGGAGCCGGCCAAGAAGAAGCGCGCACCGGAGGACGACTCGTTTGTCGGCATCAGGATCGGGGTGCTCCTCATCATCGCCTTCACTCTGTTCGGAGTGGTGACCTTCCGCCTGTGGTTCCTGCAGATCCTCTCCGGGGACTCGTACGTCGCCGTGGCGGCCGACAACCGCCTGCGCGAAGTGACGGTGGAGGCCTCACGCGGCGTCATCTACGACCGCAACGGCAAGATCCTGGTGGAGAACCGAGCCGGCCTGAGTGTGGGCATCCTGACCATGGACATGTGGGACCCCAAGAAGAATCCGCAAGAGTTCGCCGAGGAGATCAGCGGACTCTCCATGATCTTGGACGTGCCCGAGTCGGAGCTACTCAAGGCCTATGAAAAAGCCAAGAAAGACCCCTACGTCACCTACACCATAAAGGAAGACGTACCCGAGAACACGGTGGTCGCCTATCTGAAGGAGCACAGTAACGAATACCCCGGAGTGCAGGTGGAGAAGGCTTTTCTGCGCCGGTATCCCTTCAAGTCCTTGGCCACCCACGTGCTCGGCTACGTGGGCGAGATCTCCCAGAACGACCTGGAGCGGGAAGAGTTCGCCACCCTCAAGGCAGGGGCGCATATCGGGAAGGACGGAGTGGAGAGGACGTACGACTCCTTCCTGCGAGGCACCGACGGCTGGAAAACCGTGGAGGTGGACGCCGCCGGTCGGCCCAAGCAGTTCTTGGAGGATGTGCCCCCCACGCCGGGGGCGAATCTCGTCCTTACCATTGACATCGACCTCCAGGAGGCCGTCGAGAACGCGCTGGTGGAAGGTATCCAGCGGGCGCACGAGGATAAGTTCGTCAACGCGGCCGGGGGGGCGGTGGTGGCTTTAGACCCGCGTACCGGCGAGGTCCTGGCCTTGGCTTCGTACCCGGACTACGACCCCTCTCTGTGGGTCGGCGGCATGACCAAGCAGAAGTATTCCGAGTTGACGGCCGAACAGGCGCATCACCCGCTCTTCAACAGGGCCATCAACGGCCTGTATCCCGCGGGCTCCACCTTCAAGCCCTTCGTGGCGGCGGCGGCTCTGAACGCCGGTCTCATCACGCCTGAATCGACTTTCGACTGCAACGGCAAGTACTCGGCGGCGCAGCAGACCTGGAAGGACTGGCTCAAACAGGGCCACGGTCCCGGAGTCAACCTGACCAAGGCCATCGTGGAGTCCTGCGACGTTTACTTCTACAACCTGGGGAACCTGCTGTACCAGCAACCGAGCCCGGTGCTCCAGGACGGGGTCAGGCGCTTCGGCTTCGGGCAGACCACCGGGATCGATCTGCCCGGTGAGACTACGCAGACCCGCGTGCCCGACAAGTATTGGAAGCGTGAGAACGGCGAGACCGCCGAGGACAGGCTCTGGAAGACCGGGGACGAGATCAACCTAGCCATCGGGCAGGGTGACCTCTTGGTCACTCCCATGCAGATGGCGGTGGCGCTGGCCGCCTTCGCCAACGGAGGCACGGTGTGGGTGCCCCACCTGGGGTTCCAGATCAAGGACGCGTCGGGCAACGTGATCCACCAGTTCGAGAGCGAACAGCGGTCGCAGTTGGGCATCAATCAGGCCATCTTGGACGTTATCAAGAACGGCATGACCCTGGTCACACAAGACGCCCACGGCACAGCGTGCGCGGCCTTCGAAGGTTTCCCCATCCCCGTGGCCGGCAAGACCGGGACCGCCGAGAAAAAGCCTGATGACGACTACGCCCTGTTCATGGCCTACGCCCCCGCTGATCCCACCCGGGTGCCGGAGATAGTGGTGGTCGCCCTCATCGAGCAGGGCGGTCACGGCAGCTCGGTGGCCGCCCCGGTGGTCCGTCGCGTTCTGGAGGCCTACTTCCACACCGAGAGCGGCGGCGCCCAGATCATCCCGGTGACTGAGTAGACGGACGTGAACCCTCCGCTCAACATCCTGCAGAAGACCGCCGAGCGACGGCAGCCGCTGGGGTTCTCTCTGGGCCAGTACCTGCGGAGCTTGGACTGGATACTGATGGGGGCCACCGTCGCGCTGGTCATCTACGGTCTCCTGATGTTGTACTCGGCCACTCATGCCGACACCAACATCTCCACGCCCTATTTCTACGTGCGCTCGCAGGGCATCGGCCTGGTGCTGGGTTTCGTGTTCCTGATCATGATCAGTCTGTCCAATTACCGCTGGCTGCAGCGCTGGCGCATGTCCATCTACGGAGCCACCCTAGTGGTCTTGGTCCTGACCCTGATCATCGGTTCGGGCAGTGAAGAGGTGGGGGCGAACCGCTGGATCGAGCTACCTTTCTTCAGGCTGCAGACCTCGGAATTGGCCAAGCTGCTGCTGATCCTGTCTTTGGGCGGAGTGTTGGCCGAAGGCGCGGAGCTGCGGCACCGCTTCCGCTTCGTGGTCGTCGCTGTGCTCTATGTGTTCGTGCCCAGCGTGCTCGTCTTCCTCCAGCCCGATCTGGGTACCGCCCTGGTGTTCGGAGCCATCCTGCTGACCATGCTGGTGGTGTGGGGCATCCGTCTTCCTCATCTGGGGATACTGGCCGGGGCGGGGGTGGTGGGGGTAGTCATGGTGCTGCGGGTGCTGCCCGCATTGGGTGTGAGCGTGCTGAGGGACTACCAGCTCAAACGGCTGACCATGTTCCTCAATCCGGAGAGCGACCCCACCGGTTTCGGCTATCAGCTCACACAGAGCAAGATCGCTGTCGGCAGCGGCATGTTCACCGGCAAAGGCTATCTGCAGGGCACCCAGACCCACCTCAACTTCCTGCCGGCCCACCATACCGACTTCATCTTCGCGGTGATCGGGGAGGAGCTGGGCTTCATGGGAGCGCTTCTCCTCCTCGGGCTGTTCCTTGTGGTGATCTGGCGAGCCTTCCGAATCGCGCGGCTCTCGGTGGACCTCTACGGGCGCATGATCGCCTCGGGCGTGGCGGGCGTCCTCGTCTTCCAGGTGTTCGTGAACGTGGGCATGACCATCGGCATCATGCCGGTCACCGGGATCCCCCTTCCCTTCGTGAGCTTCGGCAGCAGCGCCCTGGTAGTATTCTTGATGGCGATCGGCTTTCTGCAGAGCATCCACGTTCGTTCGGTGGCCGGTCAGACCCGGTAGGAGCTTTTGCGCACGGATCTGGGGAGGCTCGGAGTGTCCAAGCTGTCGTTGCACCTGTCCAAGAGCCTCGAGGCCTGGAAAGACGCCCTGCTCAACGCCGACAAGGCCGCCGCGCTCGTGCTGGCGGGCGACGCGGACCTCGTCGAGCGGGCTAAAGAGGAGTTCTCAGTAGGAGGCACCATCCCCGCCACCTACGTGGGGAGCATCTCCGCTTTGGCCGCTGCGGATTTCGCGCCCGGGGAGTTGCTCGTCTTGTTGGCGCGGGGACTCGAGGAGGGGCTGGGCATGGCCGCCGTGCGGGCGGTTGCTTCGCGGGGCCCGGTCATCATCGCTGTGGACGAGGGTGCTGGGGCCACCGGCCGGGTCACCCGCCTGTTCCCCCAGGCCGCACGGCTGTCGTTCGCCGACTCGCCGGCCGGCTGGCGTGGACTGTTCCGCCTGTGTGCCGAGATGGCGGGCGACCATCTGGTGGCACTGGGCCGGCGATACCCGGCCCTGAGAGAGGCCGCGGCCCGGCGCGTGGTCTACCGCACAGCCGGTCAGAACGCGCTCATCGGTCTGATCTTCTTCATCCCCGGGGCCGACATGCCGGCCATGACCTTGAACCAAGCCAAGATGTTGCTCGATATCGCCGCCATCTATGCGGAGTCGCTCGACACCGAACGGATGGTGGAGTTGGCGGCTTTAGTCGGTCTGGGCTTCGGCTTTCGTGGTCTGGCCCGGAGGCTGGTCCGCTCCGTCCCGGGTGTGGGCTGGGTTGTCAAGGGGGTCACCGGTTACACCGCGACCATCGGGATGGGCCTGGCTGCCATCGAATACTTCGAACGGGGCGCCCCCGCATCCACCAGCAAGCTCCTGGCCCTAGCCGACTCCATGAGGCGGTGACCGCCCTCTCGCTCCAGCGCCGCTTCGAAGAGATCCTGGCCGGCATCCGGCAACCGGCCCGGCTCATAGGCGACGAGCCCGGTTCCGGCCCGGGCTTCAGCGGGGACCCGGCCGCGCTGCGGGTGGTGCTGGGTTTCCCCGACACCTACGAGATCGGCATCTCCAATCAGGCCATCCAGATCCTGTATCACCTGGCTGCGAACGTCCCCGGAGTGGAGTGCGAACGCGTGTATCTGCCGTGGGTGGACGCGGCCGAAGCGATGAGGCGGAAGAACGTCCCCCTGCTGACCCTCGAATCGTGGACGCCCGTGGCCACGGCGGATGTGCTCGCCGTGACCTTGCAGCACGAGTTGCACTTCACCAGCGTCCTTGAGCTGCTCGACCTGGCCGGCGTCGCGTTCCGAGCCGGGTTGCGGGGTGAGGCCGATCCTCTGGTGGTGGGAGGGGGACCTGCCTGCGCCAACTTCCTGCCCATGAGCCGGTTCTTCGACGCTATCGCCGTGGGGGATGGGGAGGAGGTCTGGCCCGAGATCCTGGGAGAACTGACCCGGGCCAAGAAGGAGGGGGCGGCTCGGGACGAGCGCAAGCGCCGTCTGAGCCGCCTGCAAGGGGTCTTCGTGCCGGGCATGAGCGGGCGCGTGCGACGCCGGGTGCTGCCCCGCCTGGAAGGGGCACCCTATCCTTCAGAGTGCCTGGTGCCGTTGACCGCGGGGGTGCACGACCGGGCCTGGGTGGAGGTGATGAGGGGCTGCACCAGGGGATGCCGCTTCTGCCAGGCGGGCATGTGGTACCGGCCGGTGCGGGAGCGCACCCCGCAGTCGGTCCTGGCTCTGGCGGGGGAGGTGCTGACGGCGAGCGGGCACCAGGAACTGGCCTTCGCCTCGCTTTCGACCACGGATTACTCCGCCCTGGAAGAGGTGCTGGTGGGCGCAGCTGCGGCCCACCCGGACGTGAGGGTGTCTCTGCCCTCCCTGCGCGTGGACTCGGCGGCGGTGCGGCTCGCGCATCTGGCCTCGCCCACGGGGCCGTCGCTGACACTGGCCCCGGAAGCCGGAAGCCAGCGCATGCGCGACGTCATCAACAAGAACGTCAGCGAGGACGATGTGCTGGCGGCGGCGGAGGAGGCGTTCCGGGGAGGGCGCACCACCCTTAAGTTGTACTTCATGATCGGCCTGCCGCTGGAAGAGGACGACGACGTGGCCGCACTGGCGGAACTCTGCCTGCGTATCAGGGAGGAGGGGCGGCGGGCGCTGGGCAGCAGGGCCGGGCGGCTGCAGCTCAACGTGAGCGTCAACTACTTCGTACCCAAACCTTTCACCCCGTTCCAGTGGAAAGGGATGGCCGACCGGGAGACCCTGCTGCGGCGCCGGGAGCTGCTGTACACACGTTTGCGGAAGTCAGGCATCAAGCTGGCGATGCCCGATGTGGGCAAGAGCTACCTGGAAGCCGCTCTCTCCCGGGGGGGTGAGAGCCTGGGCGAGGTCATCGAGGAAGCCTGGAGGAAGGGCGCCCGCTTCGACTCGTGGACCGAGCAGTTCAGGCCGCAGGTCTGGAGAGAGGCCTTTACCGGCGCGGGCCTCTCCATCGAGGCCTTGGCGACAGAGGATCTGGCGCCGGACCGGCGGCTGCCCTGGGATATCATCGACGGCGTGGTGGACAAGGCCTTCTTGTGGTCGGAGTGGCAGGCGGCTGCCGGCGGGGCCGTCACCGCCGACTGCCGCTGGTCGGGGTGTTCCGCCTGTGGGGCGTGCGACCACCCTCCGGGTAACGACCTGGCCGCTGTGGGCTCATGGGAGCCACGGGTGGACGCGGCGCCGCCCGGCGGTGGAACCACGCGGGGGGAGGGCAACGAGGCGGCCGCCGCGGCCCGGCCGGCGGCCGGGTATCGTTACTTGGCCGGATTCAGCGTCCGCGGGCGGGGACGCTTCCTGGGGCATCTGGATAGGACCGAGGTCTTTCGCCGGGCGGTGAGGCGAGCGGGAGGCAGACCGGCCCTCTCGGCAGGCATGCGCCCCAAGGCCCTCCTGAGTCTGGCTCTGCCGCTGGCGGTGGGAGTGGAGTCCACCGCGGAGTGGTGCGAGTTCGAGTTGGCCGAGGAGCCGCCGCCCGGTTTCGCTCACCGTCTTGCCCGCAGCCTTCCCGGCCACATGACGCTGACGAGTCTGGAGCGGCGCCCGCAGGGACGTTGGGTGGCCGCGCAGGTGGCCGGAGCCTCGTACGAGGTCGTGGTGAAGCAGGCTGGGGACGAAGCGGGTGCTGCGCGGCCGGGGGACGGGATCAGGCTGGAGGAGGCGGCGCGCCGCTTTGCGCGCGCCGTCCAGATCTTGGTGGAACACGTGCGGGAAGGCAGGGTCCGGCAAGTCGACGTCAAAAGGTACGTGGAAGACCTGGAGATAGAGGCGGCGGGGGAGGGCTTGTGGCGGTTGCGCTTCCGGGCGGCGGTGACGCCGGCAGGGACGGCGCGTCCGGAGTCGGTGGTGCGGGCGTTGGGCATGGTGGGCGACCTAGCGCTGGAGATCGCCGGGATCACGCGCACCGGTATACACCTGACGACGGAAACGAGGTGAAGTGAAGCGGCTCATCGTGTCTCGGGACCCCTTGGAGACGCGGGTAGCCCTCCTGGAGGAGGGGCGCTTGGCCGAGCTCTACCTGGAACGCCCGGGGCGCCGTTCGCTGGTGGGCAACATCTACAAGGGCAGGGTGGAGAACGTCCTCCCCGGAATGGACGCCGCTTTCGTCGACATCGGTCTGGAACGCAACGGTTTCCTCTGTGTGGACGAGGTGGTCGACCCCGAGCTTAGACCCGGCCGGACGCGCAAGATCGGCAACATGCTGCAAGCGGGCAAGGACCTGCTGGTGCAGGTCACCCGCGACGCCATGGGCGGCAAGGGACCCCGGCTCACTACCGAGCTCGGCCTGGCCGGACGGTACCTGGTCTACCTGCCTCGGTCAAAGGCTTCGGGCGTGTCCCGGCGCCTGGACGACGGCGAGAGGGAGCGTCTACGCGCTCTGTGCCGCGAGATTAAGCCCGACAAGGGCGGGCTCATCATTCGCACAGCCGCCGAAGGAGCCGATAGGGAGGCCTTGGAGCGGGACCTTCGCTTTCTCGAACGGGTGTGGGGCCAGATCGACCGCCGAGCTCAGGAGAGTGCTGCCCCTTGCGTGGTCCATACCGAGGCTGAATTGGCCCTCCGTGCGGTGCGCGACGTGCTCGGCCCCGAGTTCGGCGCCGTCATCGTCGACGACGACGAGCTGTATCGCCGCATCCACAACTACCTGCGCGCGATCGCTCCGGATCTGGTCGACAAGCTGGAGAAGCACGAAGAACCCCGGCAGCTCTTTGAGAGGTTCGGTCTGGAGAACGAGATGTCGCGCGCTCTCGCCAGGCGGGTCGGCTTGCCCTCCGGCGGCTATATCGTCATCGACCACACCGAGGCCATGACGGTCATCGACGTCAACACGGGGCGCTACGTGGGTAGGAGGTTCCTGGAAGACACCATTCTTCGCACGAACCTGGAAGCTTGCCGGGAGATCGTTCGCCAACTCCGCCTGCGCGACATCGGCGGGATCATCGTGATCGACTTCATCGACATGGCCTCCCGTACGAACCGGGAGGCGGTGCTGACCACCCTGGAAGCGGAGCTGGCCCAAGATCGGACCAAGACCTACGTGGTCGAACTCTCCCCCCTGGGGTTGGTGGAGATGACCCGGCAGAACGTCACCCAAGGGTTGCGGGAGATCATGACCACCACCTGCCCGGAGTGCCACGGCTACGGACGGGTGGTCTCGGAGGAGTCGGCCCTCATCCGGCTGGAGCGGGACCTGCGCGCTTTGCTGGCCGCGACCACGCTGCCGGTGGTGCGGGTGGAAGTCCACCCGCGCATGGCCGCCCTCCTGGCCGCGGGTCCCCGGCCGCCGCTGCCCCGGCTGGAGGCGGAGACAGGGCGGCGTGTGCTCCTGGAGCACGCGGCTGGGAGTGTGCCTCTGGGGCACCTGGAGGTCGTCCCTGACTAGTGGCAGCGCGGCTGCGCTCCTGCTATACTGCCTTGCTCGCGGCCGCCATACAGCCGGCCGCTGCTGTCGGATGTGAAAATGCTAGGAGTAGGGATGTTCGCCATCGTCGAAGTCGGCGGTAAGCAGTACCGGGTGGAAGAAGGACGGGAGGTCGTCGTCGACCGCCTCGATGCCGCTGAAGGGTCGACCGTCGAGCTGCGGTCGCTCCTCGTCGCCGATGGCGGCGATGTCCGGTTGGCTGCCGACGGCAAAGAAGCGAAGGTGACGGCCACCGTGGTCGAGCACTTCCGCGGACCGAAGATCACGATCTCGAGGTTCAAGCCCAAACGGGGCTGGCGCAAGAAGACCGGCTTCCGCTCGGGCCTCACCCGCCTCGAGGTGCAGAAGATAGCGTAGGAAGGAACGGGGCATGGCTCACAAGAAGGGCGGCGGCAGTTCCCGTAACGGCCGCGACTCTAACGCTCAGCGTCTGGGTGTCAAAGCGTTCGCCGGCGAGACCGTGAAGGCCGGCGCCATACTCGTGCGTCAGCGCGGCACCCGGTTCCGCCCGGGCGCCAACGTGGGCATCGGCTCCGACGACACCCTGTTCGCCACCGCCGCCGGCAAGGTGGTCTTCACCACCGGCAAGGCGGGGCGGGTCGTAAGCATCACCACTGAGTAGCGGCGGCGGCCCGTCTGCGGCCGGGCTCGC
Source organism: uncultured Gaiellales bacterium (assembly GCA_964399135.1). Classification (GTDB taxonomy): domain Bacteria; phylum Actinomycetota; class Thermoleophilia; order RBG-16-64-13; family RBG-16-64-13; genus CAYNPL01. Next base: position 49,327 of record CAYNPL010000008.1, on the reverse strand, counting down.
CTCTACCCGGGGCCGTCCATGTTTTTCGATCACGCAAAGATCCACGTGGCGGCCGGCAGGGGCGGGGACGGTTGCGTCTCGTTCCGCAGGGAGATGCACGTCCCCCGAGGCGGACCTGACGGCGGCGACGGGGGCCGGGGCGGCGACGTAGTCCTGCTGGCCGACCCGCAACTGCGCGACCTGCAGACCTTCACCTTCAAGGTCCACTTCAAGGCGGGCTCCGGTCGTCCGGGAGCGGGAGCGCGCAAGCACGGCGCCAACGGGGAGAGCGCGCCCATTCCGGTGCCGCTGGGTACCCAGGTCCGGATCGACGGCCGGCTGGTCGCCGACATGGTAGAGCCGGGTCAGCGGGTGGTGGTCGCCCGCGGCGGCGCCGGCGGGCGCGGCAACGCCCGCTTCGTCAACTCCGTGCGGCAGGCGCCCAAGTTCGCCGAGCTGGGGGAGGAGGCGGAGAGCATGTGGCTTGAGCTCTCCCTCAAACTGATGGCGGACGCCGGACTGGCGGGTCTTCCCAATGCGGGTAAGTCCTCCCTCTTGCGGCGGCTGTCCAACGCCAAGCCCAAAGTGGCCGACTATCCCTTCACTACCGTGGAGCCCATGCTGGGGGTGGTCGACTGGTCGGGCGAAGGAGATGTGTTCACCCTGGCTGATGTGCCTGGCCTGCTGGAAGGGGCCAGCGAAGGGGTGGGCCTGGGTCACGAATTCCTCGCTCATCTGGAGAGATGCCAGCTCTTGATGCACGTTGTCGACATCACCGGCTACTACGGGGTAGAACCTCTCGAGGGGTTCCGCACCATCTTGGGCGAGCTGGACGCCCATGCCGCCCACCTGGCCGGGAAGCCCCAGGTCGTGCTCCTCAACAAGATCGATGCCGTGCCGGCGGCTGCGGTCGCCACCTGGACTAACGCCTTCACCGCCGAGGTAGAGCGGCTGCGCAACGAGGGGCACCCCGCCTTCACGTATCTGCTGGACGAGGACATGCCCGCGGCGCGGCAGCTGGTCTGGCCGGTCTCGGCCGCCACGGGGGCGGGCCTGCCCGCGCTGCTGTCCTGGGTGGGCCCGCTGCTACGCAGGCTGACCGCCGGCGCCGCCGCTGCCGTCGGTGAGGCGGCTGTCGCCCCGGGGGAAGAGCTGCCCGTCGGCGCGGGCTCCGTCGACGCAGGCTCCGTCGGCACGGTGGTGGAGGTCGGCGAAGGGGGGCGGCACGTGACCTATCGGCCGCAGGGCGCCCGGGCCCGGGCCTTCTCGGCGCGGCGCGGCCCCGATGGCTTCGTCGTGGAAGGCCGGGCTGTGAAGCGGCTGGTGAGCAGGTTTGATCTGACCGATGAAGAAGCTATCCGTTATCTTGGAGAGCGGCTCGACCGGCTGGGGGTGTATGCGGCCCTACGGGCCCTGGGTGCGCAGCCTGGCGACGATGTGGACATCGAGGGGTACGCGTTCGAGTTCCAGTAAAGGTGTGAGCAAGAGGTGAACAAGCCAGTGGGCAAGACGGTAGTGGTCAAGATCGGATCGAGCACCCTCACCAACGAGCGGGGGACGTTCCGGCTGGCGCCCGTGGCCGGTCTGGTGGCCGAAGTGTGCGAGCTGCACGCCGAGGGCCACCGGATGCTCCTGGTGTCGTCGGGAGCGGTGTCGTCGGGCATGGGCGTCCTCAGACGCAGACGCCGCCCCACTGCGGTGGTCGACCTGCAGGCGGCGGCGGCCGTGGGCCAGGGTCACCTCTTCCACATCTACACCGAGCTTTTCGCCCACGAGCACGTGATCACCGCCCAGGTCTTGCTGACCGCCTTCGACGTGGCTGCCCGGGCTCAGTATCTGAACGCCCGCAACACCCTCAACCGTCTGCTGGAATGGAAGGTCGTCCCCATCATCAACGAGAACGACACGACGTCCACCGACGAACTCTGTTTCGGCGACAACGATGCGCTGGCCGCTCAGGTGGCCCTGCTGGTCAAAGCCGACCTGCTCGTCCTTCTGACCGATACCGACGGTCTCTACACGGCCGATCCCCGGGATGATCCGGAGGCGAGACTCATCACGAGAGTGGAGGATCCCGGGGAGCTGGAGTGCGTACGCGTCGGTGCCATCGGGCCGCTGGGTTCCGGGGGCATGGCCAGCAAGATCAACAGCGCCCGGGTAGCCACCAGCGGCGGCGTGGAGACCATCATAGCCCGAGGTGATCGCCCAGGTGTGCTGCACGCCTGCCTGGACGGAACGGACATCGGGACGCGTTTCCCGCCCCGTCCCCTGGGCCTGCCCGACTACAAACTGTGGCTGCTGTACGGCAAACCGGCCCGGGGCACGGTGGTGGTGGATGCCGGGGCGGCTCGGGCCTTGCGGGGCAAGGGCAGCCTGCTGCCGGTGGGCGTGACCGGGGTCACAGGTGATTTTGCCGCCGGGGACGCGGTCATGGTGGTCGATTGCGAAGGAGTGGAGCTGGCCAAGGGTCTGGTCAGCTACTCCCGGGAAGAACTGGACCGGGTGAAGGGCTTGAAGAGCGCCCAGGTGGCGGAGGTGCTGCCCCAAGCCTCGCCCGAGGCGGTCCATCGGGACTATCTGGTATTGGTCTGTTAGAACAGGAGGCGACTTGAAGACGAAGGAGATGGCGACCCTCGCCAAGCGGGCCTCGAGGCGGCTGGCGCTGGCCAGCACCGCTGAGAAGAACCGGGCCCTCATCGCCATGGCCGACGCTCTCGACCGGCGGTCTGGGGAGATCTTGCTTGAGAACGTGGAGGATGTGGCCGAGGGCCGCAGGAACGGGCTGTCGCCCGCCCTGATCGATCGGCTGTTGCTGGATGAGGAGCGGCTGGCCGGCATCGCCCGCAGCCTGCGCGACATCGCCGCCTTGCCCGACCCCATCGGCGAGATAGTGGGCGGATGGCGCACTCCGGAAGGTCTGGAGATCGAGAAGGTGAGGGTCCCCTTCGGGGTCATCGCGGTTGTGTACGAGGCGCGGCCTAATGTCACCGTGGACGCAGCCGCCCTCTGTCTCAAGACGGGCAACGCCGTGATCCTGCGTGGCGGCAGCGACGCTTACCGGTCCAACCGCATCCTGGCCGAAGTGATCACAGGGGCCGCTTTGGAGGCCGGTCTGCCCGGAGAGGCCATCCAGTTCGTAGCCAGCCGGGACCGGGCGGTGCTGATCGATCTGCTGCAACTGCGGGGCGAGATCGATCTCGTCATCCCGCGCGGAGGGGAAGCCCTCAAGGACTTCCTGCTGGAGCACTCGAAGGTGCCGGTCATCTACGCGGCCGGGGGGAACTGCCACGTCTACGTGGACGAGAGCGCCGATCTCAAGCAGGCTCTGGAGATCACCGTCAACGCCAAGTGCCAGCGTCCCGGTGTCTGTAACGCGGCCGAGACGTTGCTGGTGCACGAGGCTGTGGCCGAGACCTTTCTCCCGGCGGTGGTGAAAGCGCTGCAGGAGCGGAAGGTCAAACTCTACGTGGACGCCCGCACCCGCGAGGTCGTGGGGGAGACCGAGCCCCGCCTGCTGCGCGCGACCGAGAAACACTACGCCACCGAGTTCCTGGATCTGGAGATGGCGGTCAAAGTGGTGGACGGGCTGGAGGAGGCGGCCGACCATATCGCCCGCTACGGCACCGGTCATTCGGAGGCCATAGTGACGCGCGATCTGGAGGCGGCCCGCCGCTTCGCGCAGATCGTGGATGCCGCCGCCGTCTACATCAATGCCTCCACCCGTTTCACCGACGGCGGGGTCTACGGTCTGGGGGCCGAGATCGGCATCTCCACCCAGAAGCTGCACGCCCGTGGCCCTCTCGCCCTGAAAGAACTGACCACCACCAAGTACGTGGTGGTGGGTGCGGGCCACGTCCGCTGATCGGCGCGGCGGCGGGTTAGGAAGAGTCGTGGGCGAAGACGCTCTCATCTCGCGTTTGCGCGGCCATTCCGGCATCCGGCTGGGAGTCATGGGGGGCGCCTTCGACCCCATCCACCTGGCCCACCTGGTCACCGGCCAGGAGGCGCTTCTGCAGTTCGGGCTGGACGAGGTCGTCTTCATGGTATCCGGGACCCCGCCCCACAAGAAGAGGCGGCTGGCTCCCGCCGAGCTGCGCTATCTGATGACGGTCCTGGCCACCGCTTCGCATCCCCGCTTCTCCGTCTCCCGCCTGGAGATCGACCGTCCCGGGATGTGTTACACCGTGGACACCCTGGAGACTTTGGCCGCCGCGCTGGGACCCGGCAGTCGTATCTTCTTCATCACCGGGGCCGATGCCGTGCTGGACATCCTCACCTGGAAGGAGCCCAGCCGCCTGCTCGATCTGTGTACTCTCATCGCGGCTACCCGGCCCGGCTACGACCTCTCCCGCTTGGCGGCGGTGCTCGACCGTCTGGGAGCGGGCCTGGTCGGGCCCGGGGCTGAGGCTCGGGTGGAGGTCATGGAGATCCCTGCACTCGCCATCTCGTCCAGCCTGATCAGGGAACGTTTGGCGGCAGGCCGGCCGGTACGCTATCTGGTCCCGGAGGCGGTGGCGCAGTTCATCGAGAAGAACGGTCTGTATGCCGCGGGCCCGGCGGCAGCGGGACGGGCGGAGGCGGACGCCGCCGGTGAAGAGCGACCGGGCGCCGGGAACTGCAGCGCCCATGAGTGAGCCTCCCACAGGGGAAGGGCCCCCGCCGGGCGGCGAGCGCCGCATCGTCGCGGCCTACCACTCGCGCTCTGAGCGGCGCTCGGCCCGGCGGCTGGCCCGCCGGCGGGAGCGAGCCACCCGTCTTCTGTACGTGCTCGTCCCCACCGTGGTCGTGGTCGTGGCTGCGGCCCTCCTCTTCACCTTCCTGGGGGGGTCCGGCAGCGAGGGTTCGCCGGCCGGGTCCACCGCCTTGACGGCCGCTCCGCCGACGAATGGGGGAAGCGGACTGCTGGTGGTGCGCCAAGGCGGCACGACCGTCGCGGCCTTTCTCTTGTACTCTGGGCCGAAGGGCGGCGTCGTCCTTGGCATTCCCGGGGTCGCGCTCCTGAGGGACGGCGACAGATTCTCCACTGTGGCCGCCATCGCTGCTGCCGGCGGGACCGGCAGCGGCGGAGACGGTAGCGCCGGTCAGGCCCTGGCCGGAGCGGTGAGCTCGGCCCTGGGCGTCCCGGTGGCGGCCTCCGCCTGGGTGGAGTGGGCGGGGCTGCGGACCGTCCTGGAAGGAGCCGGCGGCGGGCTGCCGCCTGCCGGGCTCGAGCTTCGGGGCGGTGATGCCGGTCGGGTGGCGGCGGTGTTGGCGCTGCTGCTCACCCAGGCCGGTTCCCAGGGAGGAGGCCGTCCGTGGGAGGAGGACCTTCTGAGTGGTGAGGCCGGCCCGTTCCAGACCGTGCTGGACGCGGTGCTGCAGGCGACGGCGGGAAGCGCCTGGTCGGGTGCCGCCGTGGCCGGGGTGATGGCCGGGGAGGGAGAGGCCGGTCAATACCTCGAGCCCGACCTCTCTCGGGCCAAGGCCGCGCTGGCGGGGGTGGATGCGGACACCCCGGTGGTGGTCGAGCTCCAGAACGGGTCGGGCGTAGCCGGGGTGACCGAGCTGGCGAACCAATTGCTGGCCGGTCTGGGTTACGACTTCCGGCCGGCAAGGAACGCTGAGGGGTTCCCGGACGTGGCCTCCACCCGGATCCTGGCTGCGCCCGATGTCGTGCTGCAGGCCGAGGTGGTCCAGCGGAGCCTGGGAGTGGGCACGGTTCTGAGAGACCGGTCTCTCGCGGCCGGTCGGGTGGTGGTGGTGCTGGGCAAAGACTTCCCGTCGGAGGAGTGAGGGATGGCCGATCCGGACGACCCGCTCTACCGGTACAGCCGGCAGATGCTGGTGCCGCAGATAGGGCGTGAGGGCCAGGAGAGGCTGAGGGCCGCCAAGGTCGGACTGGTGGGCTGCGGCGCTCTCGGTTCGGTCATCGCCAACCATCTGGTGCGCGCCGGAGTCGGACTGCTTCGTATCGCCGACAGGGACTACCCGGAGCTTCATAACCTGCACAGGCAGATGCTGTACACCGAGGACGATGTCGCCGGCCGCATCCCCAAGGCTGAGGCCGCCGCCCGCCACCTGCGGCGGGCCAACAGTGCTGTCACTGTGGAGGCGGTGGTGACCGATATGGATGCAGGCAACATCTCATCGTTCGCCGGAGGGTTGGACGTGCTGGTGGACGGGACCGACAACTTCCCTACCCGCTTCGCGATCAACGACTACTCGGTGCGGACAGGCACCCCCTGGGTGTATGGGGGGGTCATCGCCACCAGCGGCATGTCCATGACCATCGTTCCTGGGGACGGCCCCTGTCTTCGCTGCTTCGTGCGCGAGCTGCCCAGCCGGGAGCAATCACCCACCGCCGATGTCGCCGGAGTGCTGGGCACCATGGTGGCGGTCATCGCCAGCGTAGAGGCGAACGAGGTGATCAAGCTCATCGTGGACCCGACGGCTCGTAGCCGCCGGTTACTGGTGGTGGACATCTGGGAGCCCAGCTGCGAACGCCTGGATCTCCCCCGTGACCCGGCCTGCGTGTGCTGTGGGTCGGGTCGGGAAGGGGGGAGAACGTGACAGGAGACTCGGGGCTGCGGGCGTCACTGAGGGACATGGGCTCCGTGCTGGTGGCTTTCTCCGGCGGCGTGGACTCGACTGTCCTGCTGACGGTGGCACTGGATGAACTGGGCGCGGATAAGGTCCTGGCGGTCACCGCGCATGGCGACGTCCACACCGAGGAGGAGCTGGGCGCGGCCCGCGCGGCGGCCGCGCGCCTGGGGGCTCGCCATCGGGTCATCACCACCAGCGAACTGTCGGTACCCGGGTTCGCCGCCAATCCCCCGGAGCGCTGCTTCCTGTGCCGGAGCGCCATGTACGAGAAGCTGCTGGCAGTGGCGGCCGAGGAGGGCCTAGCCGTGGTGGTCGACGGAGCCAACAGTGACGACAGGGGCGACTATCGGCCGGGGATGCGGGCGGCCGCAGCCCTGGGCGTCCGCAGCCCCTTGCTGGAGGCCGGTCTAGGCAAGGATGATGTCCGCGCCCTGGCCAAGCGTCTGGGTGTGCCTCAATGGGACCTGCCCTCGTCTCCCTGTCTGGCCTCGCGGTTCCCCTACGGTGAGGTCATCACCGCCGAGGCACTGCGCATGGTGGGATCGGGTGAGCGGCTCTTGCGCGGTCTCGGCTTCGCGCAGGTGCGGGTGCGCCATCACGGTCCTCTGGCCCGGGTGGAGGTGGGGGAGAGCGAGATCTCGCGGGCGGCTGGAGCACCGGTGCGGCGTGCCATCGTCGACCACCTGCGCGAGTTGGGATTCAAGTACGTCACCCTTGATCTGCAGGGGTTTCGCAGCGGGAGCATGAACGAGCTCCTGGAGAGCGGAGCGGGTCCTGCCGGGGCGGGCCAGGAGGAGGGAATGGCCGGTAGGGAGGCGGGGCGGTGAGAAGGGGGACCAAGGCGGCCCGGCGGCGAGGCCCGGGGTTGGGAACTGCGGCCGCCTCCGGCCTTCTACGGCCTCCGATGACCTCCGGGGAAGTCCACGGCCCGGTGAGGTTTGATGGCGCCGTCGATGCCTGACTCCCTCTCAGCGCGGCTCGCTCAAGATCTGAACGAGCAGCAGCGCGAAGCCGTCTTCCATCCGGGCGGGCCTCTCTTGGTGTTGGCGGGCGCCGGTTCGGGCAAGACCCGGGTCCTCACCTACAGACTGGCCTATCTCATCCAGAGCGGGCAGGTCCGGCCTCACCAGACCCTGGCCATCACCTTCACCAACAAGGCGGCGGGGGAGATGAAGGAGCGGGTCGGCCGCCTCCTGGGCGCCTCCTCGTACTGGACGTGGGTGAGCACCTTCCACTCCGCCTGCGCCCGCATCCTGCGTCACGACGCGCCCCTGCTCGGTTACCGGAGCAGTTTCTCCATATACGACGAGGACGACTCCACCCGCCTGGTCAAGCACTGCCTGGAGGATCTGCGCCTAGACGTCAAGCGATTTCCCCCTCGTGCCGTCCAGAGCCTCATCTCCGACGCCAAGAACAGGTCTATCGACGTCGACGAGTTCGCCCGGGGAGGTATCTCCGGCGGCGGGCCGGACCAGGTGCCGGCCGGGGACCCGTGGCAATCCGGCTATCACGATGCGGTCGCCGCCGTCTACCGGCGGTACCAGACCCGGCTGCTCGAGGTCAATGCCATGGACTTCGACGATCTGTTGCTGCGGACCGTCGACGTCCTACGTCTTTTCCCGGAAAGGCTGGCCTACTACCGTGATCTCTTCCGGCACGTCCTGGTGGACGAATACCAGGACACCAACCGGGCTCAGTACCTGCTGGTGAGGCTGCTGACCGAAGAGCATCGGCAGGTCACTGTGGTGGGGGACGACGACCAGTCGGTCTACTCTTGGCGGGGGGCGGATATCCGAAACATCCTCAGTTTCGAGGACGACTTCCCCGAGGCCAAAGTGGTCAAGCTGGAGCAGAACTATCGCTCCTACGGCACCATCCTCGACGCAGCCAACGCTCTTGTCTCGCACAACCGCGGACGGAAGCCCAAGAAGCTGTGGACCGAGCGGGGCCTGGGCGAGCCGGTGGTGGTCTATGAGTGCCGGGACGAGCACGAAGAAGCCCGGCTGGTGTGCGAAGAGATCGTGCGGCTGCTTCGGGAGCGGCCCGCCTCCGACCTGGCCGTCTTCTACCGGGTCAACGCCCAATCCCGGGTGCTGGAGGACATGCTGGTGCGCCAAGGCGTCGCCTATCGGGTGGTGGGGGGCACGAAGTTCTATCAGCGGGCCGAGATCAAAGACCTGCTCGCCTATCTGCGGGTCACCCTGAACGCCGTCGATGACGTGTCGCTCTTGCGGATCATCAACACGCCGCGCCGGGGCCTCGGTGAGGTGGCTATCGGACGTCTGCAGGCACTGGCCGCCGAGAAGGAGGTGCCGCTGCGGGACAGCCTCCTCTTGGCCGCGCAGGTGGCGGGTATGACCCCGGCGGCTGCGGCTGCCTGCCTGCGGCTGGGCGAAGGATTCCAGTGCTGGGCCGAAGCGGCGGGCATGGTGGAGCCCGTCCGGGTGGCCGACATCGTCCGCCTGGTCCTGGAACAGAGCGGCCTGGCGGCTTCGCTCAAAGCGGAGAGGACTCTCGAGGCCGAGGGGCGCTTGGAGAACCTGGAGGAGTTCGTGGCGGTGGCGGAGGAGTACGACCGCATGAACCCCCAGGGGAGTCTGGCCGAGTTCCTGCAGGAGATCAGCTTGTACGCGGACGCCGACAGTATCAGGGAGGGCGAACCGGTCGTGACCCTCATGACTCTGCACAACGCCAAAGGACTCGAGTTCCCGGTGGTGTTCATAACGGGGATGGAGGAGGGGCTGTGCCCTCATTCTAGGTCGCTCGACGAGCAGCGGCTGGAGGAAGAGCGACGGCTGTGCTACGTGGGCATCACCCGGGCCCGGGACCGCCTCTATCTGTCACATGCCCGTTCCCGAGCCCTGCACGGCGGAGCCGGCTACCGACTACCCAGCCGCTTCCTGAGGGAGATACCGGAGCGACTGTTCGAGTACCGGGGCGTCGCCCATGCGGACGGAGGCAGGTACGGCCGGCGGTCCTACGGATGGGAGGGATCGCGTCCGGCCCCCGCCCCCGCGACCGTGGGCGCGCACTCCCGACCGGAGCCGTCACCGAGGACCGCCCAGAGCGAAGGCGGCTTCGCGCCGGGGGACAAGGTGCTCCACGCCAAGTTCGGCGAAGGCGTGGTCCTGGGAGTGGAACCAGGCGGGATCGTCCGGGTGTTCTTTGCCGGGCTGGGCGAGCAGAAGCGCCTGCTTCTGGAGTACGCTCCGCTGCGCCGCGCGTAACCCCTGTCAGCCTACGGTCCGCTTCTGAGGCCGCCGCGGCCAGGGTTCGCCCGTTCATGCAACAAATGCTGCAATAGCAGAATATGGGCTATTCAATGCATAACCATGCGGCGACTCTCTATCGCCGGCGAAAGGAGGATTCCGACCCCCCGGCGTGTAAGATTGTGTTGCAATGTGTCAAGAAGTGGTTTAAAGTGGGGACTATGCAACGACCATTGCTGTCAGGCACCTTCGATCACGCCTTGGATCCCAAAGGGAGGGTCACTCTTCCCGCGCGCTATAGAGAGTACTTCCGGCACGGTGCTGTCCTCGTCCGCTTCCAGGACAAAGAGCCCTGTGTCCGGGTCTATCACCCCGACGCATGGGGTGAATACGACGCTCGCTTCATAGAACCTCTCAACACGTTCGAGAACGAAGCCGACAGTTGGCGTACCCGCCTCATCTACAAGAACCAGGACTTCGTGGAACCCGACGCCCAAGGCCGGGTGCTGATCCCGGCGAAAAGGATCAAGGAGCTGGGGTTGTCGGGCAAAGTGACCATCATCGGTAACCGGACGCATCTGGAGATATGGGACCCGGAGACCCTGGCCGCCTTGGAGAAGGAAAAGGGAGGCGGGGATGCCTAGTGTGGCGGCCTCTTTCCTCACGGAGATGGAGATGGCGCACGTCCCGGTATTGACCCAGGAGTTGCTCGGCATTCTCGAGGTCAAGGCGGACAGCCGGGTGGTCGACTGCACGTTCGGCGCCGGCGGGCATGCTGCGGCCGTCGCAGCCTCCCTTGGTCCCGGAGGGCTCCTAGTGGCCTGCGACCGGGACCCGGTCGCCGAGGGGTACTACGTGGAGCTCGCCCAGAAGCTGCGCTGTCCTTCGCAGTTCCTTGCCGGCGATTTCGCGGACGGCCTGGTCACGCTGCTTGACGAGGGGCAGGCCTTCACCCACATCTACATGGACCTCGGGGTCAGCAGCATGCAAATCGACACCATCGAGCGGGGCTTCAGCTACAACTTCGACGCCCCTCTTGACATGAGGATGGATCCCACTGCCCCGGTCACCGCCGCCGATATCATCAACACCTGGGCCGAGCGTGACCTGGCCCGCCTGTTCGGCCGCTACGGCGAGGAACGGTATTCCGGCCGAATCGCCCGGGCCATCGTGCGGCGGCGCTCGTCGACCCCCTACTCGCGGACCTCCGATCTGGTCGACACCATCAAAGCCGCTATCCCCACCCCCGCCCGCTTCGGCGCCGGCAACCCGGCCCGCCGGGTCTTCCAGGCCTTGCGCATCGAGGTCAACGGCGAGCTCGACAGTCTCGAGCGGGCTCTGCCTGCCGCCTTCGCGCTGCTGGAACCGGGGGGGATCATGGCGGTCATTAGCTTCCACTCTCTGGAAGACCGCATGGTGAAGGAGTTCTTCGCCGGCAAGGCTCGCGCCTGCGCCTGCCCGCCGGAATTCCCGGTGTGCGTCTGCGGCGGGGTAGCCACAGGCAAGGTGCTCACCCCCCGAGCCGTCGCTCCCAGTCCTCGGGAAGTGGAACTCAACCCCCGGTCGAGCTCGGCCCGACTCCGGGCCCTAAGGAAGCTGTGATGGCCACGCGGTCCCGCTCTGCCTGGATGGAAGCCTGGGAGGCCGACCTGATCCCCACGCCGGCCGCCGTGCGCAGCGCCACGCGGACGAGCGTGCGGGTGCGCTCCAGCCGGTACTACGGTCGGGAGGCCACCGCCCGGCAGCCTCAACCTGCCCTAGAGCATGGGACGACTCAAGCTCCACCAAAGCTAAAGGTAGTGACCCGGCGCCGCCCGCGCTGGCCGCTCATAGCGCTCGCCCTGGTCTTCGCCGCCGCTCTTCTCGGTGTGGCCGTCATCAGCCCTATGCTCGTCAGCTCGGCCGTTACCGATATCGAGTCCGCGGTCGGGAGGGCTGAGGCCAAGGAGAGGGCTCTTACTGCCGACAACACCGCTCTGGCTTCGAAGATATCGGCGCTGTCGGCGCCGGACCGCGTGGCGGAGCAGGCCGCTCGGCTGGGACTGGGGCCGGCCGAGGACGTCAGCTACGTGGCACCGGGCCGGTCGGCGACTGCCACGGAGGGTGGTACGACTCTGGCAGTCCGATGAGCATGAGCCCGACCAATAGGCGTCTGGCGCTGTTCATGGGCTTCGCCTTGCTCTTCCTCGCCGCGCTGCTGGCACGGGCCTTCTACGTGCAAGTAGTGGCCGCTCCGGTGCTCCAAGAGAAGGCCGAGGACCAGCATGTCCGTACCGTCGAGTTGGCGGCCCCTCGAGGCACCATCTACGACCGAAACGGGGATCCGCTGGCGATCTCACGGATCATGGCCAGCGTCTACGCGAACCCCAGGCAGATCATGGCGGAGGACGCACCTGGGGTGGCGGCGGCGCTGGCGCCCATCCTGGGGGTGTCCAAGCAGAGTCTGCTGGTCAAGCTGACCAGTGACAGCGGCTTCCGCTACCTCGCCCGCAAGGTGGAGCCAGTCGTCGGGGACAAGGTGCGCAAGCTCAAGATCAGAGGCATCGGCGTGCTCTCCGAGCCGAAACGGGTGTATCCGAAGGGCGCGCTGGCCCCCCAACTCCTAGGGTTCGTCGGGGGCGACGACTACAGGGGGATCGAAGGCGTGGAGCTCTACTATGACGCGGAGTTGGCTGGCGACGCAGGCGAGATGCGGATCGTCAGTGACCTCTCGGGGAACCGCCTGTCGACCGTGTCGACGAAGGAGGTCCGGCCCGGCACGTCCCTGACGCTCACCATCGACTCCGAACTCCAGTTCGAAGCCGAAAAGGCCCTGGCCGCGGCGGTCGAAGAACATGGGGCGAAGAAAGCCTGCGCCGTGGTCATCGAACCCGACAGCGGGGAGATCCTCGCCCTCGCGAACACCCCGGTCTTCGATTCCAACGATTTCGCTGCGCCCCAGGTCAGTGACGAGGACCGGCGCAACTGGGCCGTGACCGACCAGTATGAGCCGGGATCGACCTTCAAGATGGTGGTGGTGGCCGCCGCCTTGGACGCCGGCTTGGTCCGGCCCGACACCACCTTCACCCTGGCCAAGGAGATGGTCGTTTACGACAGGACCATCCACGAAGCCGAGGGTGACGTGCCGGAGGTCCGCGAGCTCACCGTCACCCAGATCCTGGCCCAATCGTCCAACATCGGCGCCGTGACGCTCGGTAGAGAGGTGGGCAAGGAGCGGCTGGTGGAAATGATTCGCAGGTTCGGCTTCACCACGAAACTCGGGATCGATTTCCCCGGAGAGGCCAAGGGTCAGATGCTGCCGCCCGCGAAATGGAATGGGGTCACCATCGCCAACGTGCCCATGGGCCAGGGCGTCGCGGTCACTCCTCTACAGTTGGCTGCCGCATACGCGGCAGTCGCGAACGACGGAGTGCTGGTGCAGCCGCACTTGGCGCGAGGGACGACGACCCCCTGGACCCGCCGGGTGGTCAGTCCACAGGTAGCGGCCCAACTGCGCGAGATGCTCAGAGTCACCGTCGAGGACGGCACCGGCCGGCAGGCCCGCCTACAAGGGTATGTGGTGGCCGGAAAGACGGGGACGGCCCAGAAGCCCGAGTCAGGAGGCTACTCCCACGAGCGCGTGATGGCCTCCTTCGTCGGGATGGTGCCTGCAGAGGACCCCCGCCTGGTCATCTTGGTGATGGTGGACGAGCCCACCAAGGAGACGTCCGGAGCCCGGGTGGCCGCGCCGGTGTTCGCCAAGATCGCCGACTTCGCCCTCAGGCGTCTCGGTGTGGCCCCCGCCACGGTGCAGTAGGGCGGGCCGGAACGGCTCGCGCCGGAAGTGGCGCCCTCGATGGTAGAATCCCGACCTGTGAGACTCAGTGACCTTTTCGCCGGTGTCGAGGGCTGGCGGCCGGCGGGCGCGGCCGACGTCGACATCTCCGCGCTCACCTACCGCAGTAACGAGGCCGGACCCGGCGCTCTGTTCTTCTGCGTGCCCGGCTTCGTGCGGGACGGCCATGACTTCGCTCCCGACGCGGTCGCGCGGGGAGCGGCCGCTCTCTGCGTGGAGCGCGAACTCGACCTGCCGGTGCCTCAAGCCGTGGTGCCCTCGGTGCGGCAGGCCATGGGCCCGGTCGCCGCCGCTTTCTACGGCCACCCCAGCCGACGTCTGCTGACCGTCGGCATCACGGGGACGAACGGCAAGACTACGACAGCCTTCCTGGTCGCCCACCTTCTCGACCACAGCGGTCTGCGGGCCGGCCTCATGGGTACCGTCGAACGGCGCATCGGCGGGCGGATCCTCCCCGCAGGCCGCACGACGCCGGAGGCTCTGGACATACAGCGGGATTTCGCCAGCATGGTGGATGCGGGGGACAAGGCGGCCGTGATGGAGGTCTCCTCCCACGCGCTGGACTTGGGGCGGGTGCGGGGCCTTCGCTTCCGGGCCGTGGCGTTCACCAACCTGACCCAAGATCATCTCGACTACCACACCACCTTGGAGGACTACTTCGCGGCCAAGGCCAGACTCTTCGTGGAGCCTGAGTTCACGGCCGGCCGCCCGGCCGCGGTGGTCAATCTGGACGACCCCTACGGCCGCCGCATAGCCGCGATGTGCGGGCGGGACCGCCTTCTGGGCATCTCCACTGCCGGAGGCGCAGCCACAGGAGGCCCCGCCGACCTGGAGTGGAGCGATTTCACGGTGACCCCGAGCGGGACCCAAGGGACTTTGCTGCTGCGGGGGGCCGCACTGGAAAGGCTCAGGGCCGGCGGCGGAGTCGAAGGCATGCTAAGTGAGCGGGGAACGCGCGGTCAACTCGGCCCCGAAGTCCGCCTCCCCGTGGCCACGCGGCTGGTGGGAGCTTTCAACGTGGCGAACACGCTGACCGCGCTGGGGATCGGCATCGGTCTGGGAGTCGACCTGGAGGGGATGCTCGCGGCCCTGCGCGACTTCCCCGGGGTTCCAGGCAGGATGGAACCGGTCGACGCGGGCCAGGGATTCCTGGTGCTGGTCGACTATGCCCATACGCCCGACTCTGTGCGTAACGTGCTGCAGACCGCGCGGGAGTTCACCAAAGGGCGGCTGATCGCGGTGGTAGGGTGCGGGGGGGACCGTGACAAGACCAAGCGACCCCTCATGGGCCGGGAAGCGGAAACACACGCCGATATCGTCATCGTGACCTCAGACAATCCGCGGACCGAGGATCCTCTCGCCATCATCGCCGACATCCTCGCCGGTCTGCGGTCGCCCGCCGGGGCCAAAGTCCAACCCGATCGCCGCCTCGCCATCGCCGAGGCTGTAGCCGGGGCGCGGGAGGGAGATGTGGTGATGATCCTGGGCAAAGGGCATGAGTCCGGGCAGGAGTTCGCCGACAAGACGGTGCCCTTCGACGACCGCCAGGTGGCTCGCGCCGTCCTGGAGGCTCACGGCCGGCGCGGTGGGGGTGGGACCGCTGCCGGGAGGTTGCAGACCTGATGATCACCCTGACCCCCGAAGAGGCCGGCCGTGCTCTCGGCTCCTCGCTGCTCAAGGAAGCGGTGGCAGGGGTGAGCATCGATAGCCGGACGGTCAAGCCGGGGGATGTGTTCGTAGCTCTGCGCGGGGAACGTTTCAACGGTCATGATTTCTTAGCCGCCGCCCTTTCTGCCGGGGCGGCGGGGATCGTGGTGGAGCGAGAGGCGTGGGAGCGGCGGCAGGCGGGCGGGAGCGGACCGGCGGGCGGGAGCGGACCCGCGGGCCTGGATGTGGGCGCCCCTGTGTATGTGGTCGAGAACACGTTGTCCGCGCTTTGGGGGCTGGCCCGGGAGGTCAGGCGCAAGTCCGGGGCCACAGTGTTCGCCGTCACCGGCAGCGCGGGCAAGACCAGCACGAAAGACATCCTGGCGGCGATGGTGGCTGAAGTGCGCCGGGTGGTGATGACCGAGTCCAACCAAAACAACGAGATCGGGGTGGCGCTCACCTTGCTGACGATGGAGCCCTCGACCGAGGCCGTCGTGGTGGAGATGGGGATGCGCGGCCGCGGGCAGATAGCCGCGCTGGCCCGAGTGGCCGAACCGGACGTGGGGGTGATCACGAACATCCATCCAGTCCACCTCGAGTTGCTAGGGAGCCTTGAGGGTATCGCTGAGGCTAAGGCTGAGCTTTTGTGTGAGCTGCGGCCGGGCGGGGTGGCGGTGGTACCTTGGGACTGCGGCCTCTTGCGGGGACATATCGACGCGGCGGGCTGCCGGGCCGTCCGCTTCGGAGTGGGGACCGACTGCGCGGGTGCGGACGTGTCCGCTGTGGTGGGACAGGTGGGGGAGACCGGCCCGGTCGTGCTGAGTGTCCGCTGGCCCGAGGGTGAAGCCCAGATAGAGACCGGCCCGGTCCCCCGGCACACCGTGGAGAACGTGGCCGCGGCGGTCGCGGCCTGCTATGCGGCCGGGCTGCCGCCGGCGGACTGTCTGCCCGGGTTCCTGCGGGCGCGGATGAGTCGTGGCCGCGGGCAGCTGCTGCGATTACCCGGCCTGAGTGTGATCGACGACACCTACAATGCCAACCCGGCCGCGGTGGAGGCGGCCCTCGACAACCTGGTCCGGGTGGCGGCCGCGACCGGCGGGAGGGCGGTCGCGGTGCTGGGGGACATGCTCGAGCTAGGCCCCGAGGAGCGGCTGTTCCACCGACGGGTGGGCGGACACGCCGCTGAAGCCGGGGTGGCTGCCCTTTGGGGAGTGGGACCGCTGTCCGAGGCCACCGTGGAGGGTTTCCGCCAGAACGCTGGAGGCCGGCCGGCAGGACATGTCGGTTCGGCCGCAGAAATCTCTCCGGTGTTGGCCGCACTACAGCCGGGGGACGTCGTCTTGGTGAAAGCATCACGCAGCGTGGGACTGGAGACCATGGTGAACGCGATAGTGGAGGAAGCGGGGCGCGGACGCTGGGCTCCGGCGGCGGAAGGGGAGCCGTCGGTATGATCACCATCCTGGCGGCTACCCTGGTGGCGCTCGTAATCGCCATGCTGGCCGGACCCCGCTACATCCGCTGGCTGCAGAAGCGGGGCATCGGCCAGAACGTGCGCGAGCTCACGCCCGAACGGCACAGCGCCAAACAGGGCACTCCGACCATGGGCGGCTTGCTCATCCTGGTAGCCGCGCTCATCCCCTACCTCGTCTTCGGCCATAGGTACTGGCCCAGCCTGATCGTCATCATCCTCGCCTGCGGCTCGGGGCTGATCGGACTGGCGGACGACCTTGTCTCCAAGTGGAGGCAGCGTTCACTGGGCCTTAACGCCAGGGCCAAACTGCTCATGCAGGCGGTGCTGGTGGCGGTGGCGGTGTTCCTTGGTCTGCGCTACGCCGGCGTTGACACCAGACTGACCGTGCCGCTCGCGCGGGGGGCGCTCGACATCGGCTGGGCCTACTACATCTTCGCCTTCCTGCTGATCGCAGGCTTCTCCAACGCCGTGAATCTGACCGACGGCTTGGACGGCCTCGCCGCCGGCACAGCGGCGGTGGCTCTCTTCGCCTACGCCGGCATCGCCTTTCTGCGGGGCCAGACCGACTTGGCCATCCTGGCTTCCTGTCTGACCGGGGCGTCCGTGGGCTTCCTCTGGTACAACTCTCACCCGGCGGCGGTGTTCATGGGAGACACCGGGTCGCTCGCTCTGGGGGCGGCTTTGGCCGGTATGGCCATGGTCACCGGCATGGAGGTCCTACTGTTGCTGATCGGTGGTCTCTTCGTGGTCGAAGCCGTCAGCGTGATGATCCAGGTCTTCAGCTTCCGGGTCTTTCATCGCCGGGTTTTTCTCATGACCCCCATCCATCACCACTTCGAACTGCGGGGGTGGTCGGAGACCAAGATCATCGTGCGCTTTTGGATCATCGCGTCGATCCTGGCGGGGGCCGGGTTCACTCTGTACTACCTGCGGAACATGACCCTGTGAGGCGGACATGACTGCGCCTGACGAGCCGGTAAAGAGGGAGGCCGCGGCAACGCCACCCCGAGGGCTGCCCGGGGGAGTGAGCCGCGTGCTGGTTCTAGGAGGCAGCCGGTCCGGGATCGGGGCCGCCACTGCCCTTGCTGCCCTCAAGCTGAACGTGACCTTGAGTGATAGGCGAAGCAGCGATTCTCTGGTGGGCGTGGAGGCCGCTCTCGCCGCCGGGGTGGGTTTCATGCTGGAGGCCGACCTAGGAAAGGCCTGGCCTCAGCCCGACCTGGTGATAAAGAGCCCCGGCATACCGGGGGAGGCCGCCCCCGTGGTGATGGCCCGGGAGCGCGGCGTGCCGGTGTGGAGTGAGCTGGAGCTTGCCTACGCCCTCATTCCCAACCCGTTCAACGCCATCACCGGTACCAACGGCAAGACCACCACCACCGCGCTGCTCGGCCATCTTTTCCAGACGGCCGGGCGCCCGGTGCGGGTGCTGGGCAACATCGGGGTGGCCGTGACTTCCGTCGCCGGCATCGCCGGGCCGGAAGAGGAGCTCGTGGTGGAAGTGTCCAGCTTCCAGTTGGAGGACATCGACCGCTTCCGCCCGGTCGTCGGCGTCTTTCTCAACCTGACGCCCGACCACCTCGACCGTCATGGGAGCATGGAGCGATACCTCGCGTGCAAGGCCAACCTGTTCGCGAATCAAGGGCCAGAAGAGGTGGCGGTGCTCAACCTGGCCGACCAAGCGGTGGCCGCTGTGGGGAGGTCCCTGGCCGCGCGCGGCGATGGTCCCCGAGTATGGTATTTCTCGCTCCGACCTCCTGCGTCGTATCCCAGCCCGGGGCAGGCTGTCCGGCAGGATCAGGGGGAGTCCCTCCGTTCGTGGGTGGAGGACGGATATCTGCATCTCGACGGGCGTCGCCTCCTTCCGGTCGGCGACATCCAGTTGCCCGGCCCTCACAACCTGGAGAACTGCCTGGCCGCGGCCACGGCCGCCGTCGCCCGCGGTCTCGATCGGACCGCCATCGCCGAGGGGCTGCGCACCTTCCCGGGTGTGGCCCACAGGTTGGAGCGGGCAGGAACGGTAGCCGGCGTGACGTATGTCAACGACAGCAAGGCGACCAATGTGGAGGCCACCCTTACGGCATTGAACGCATACCCGGAAAGAACCCACCTGATCCTGGGAGGACGGGACAAGGCCTCGGATTACCGTCCCATCGCCCGCCGTTGCGCCGACGGGTGCCGGGCCGTTTATCTCATCGGCGAGGCTGCTCCCCTCATCGCCGAGGCGTTCGCCCGCGTGCGCGACGAAGAGGGTCTCAGCGGGCTTCCCCCGGTGCACTCGTGCGGGGACCTCGAGCGTGCCGTCCAGTGCGCGGCCGGTGCGGCTCTGCCCGGCGATGTGGTGCTGCTGGCTCCGGCCTGCGCCAGCTTCGATCAATACCAGGACTTCGAGCGGCGCGGTGAGCATTTCCGGTCCCTGGTCGCGGATCTGGCCGGGAGGGCGTCATGACTTCGGCCACCGCCTCGCGCCGGCTGCCTCCGCCCGAAGAAGGCCAGGGTGACGAGCCGGGGCGGCGGCCGCGCCCGGCGCGCCGCCGCCCCGCCCCCCGCGATGTCTCGCTCCACCTGGTGTGGGTGTCGATGACCCTGCTGCTTGTCGGCGGTCTTTGCATGATGCTGTCGGTTTCGACCTCGGTAGGCGCAGGGGACGGGGGCAGGTATGTCTATCTGCGCGACCAGGCGATCGCGGCCCTGGTGGGGGTGGTGCTGCTTGTGCTGCTGGCCCGGGCCGACTATCGCAGACTGCGGGTGCCCTCGCTCGTGTTCTTCGGAGCGGTCATGCTCTCGCTGTTCGTCGTGCATGTCCCTGGAGTGGCGTGGAGCGAAGGCGGCTCCGAGAGCTGGATCGGTCTGGGAGCGTTGTCGTTCCAGCCCTCCGAGTTCGCCAAGCTGGCCGTGGTCCTTCTGGGGGCGCACCTTCTCTCCAGCCCGCGGGCGGCCGGTAGGCGCTTCTGGTCGTACGTGTGGCCGTTCGGGGTGCTCAGCCTCATGATGTGCGGGCTGGTGTTTTGGGAGGGCGATCTCGGCACCGCGGTCATCATCGCCGGCCTCTTCATGGGGATGCTCTGGATCGGGGGGATGCGCAGCCCACAATGGCTGGCGGTGGCCGCTGCGGGCGCCGCGGCCGTGCTGGGGCTGACCTTGGTCAACAGCGAACGGTTGAGCAGGGTGCTGTCCTTCCTCCATCCCTCCGCCGACCCTTATGATTCCGCCTTCCAGCTGAACCAGTCGTTGGTCGCCCTGGGGAGGGGCGGCTGGCTGGGCGTCGGTCCCGGGCAGAGCGTCCAGAAGTACCAGTATCTGCCCAAGGCCCACACCGACATGATCTACGCCATCCTGGGCGAAGAGTTCGGGTTGGTCGGGGCGGGTGCCGTCATCATCCTGTTCGGGATCTTTGCGGCGGCCTGCTGGCGCTTGGCGCGTAGATGCAGCGATCCCATGGGGAAGTACCTGATCGCGGGTTGTGGCATGCTGGTGGTCCTCCAGGCGATCGTCAACATCGGCGGGGTCATCGGCGCCCTACCCCTGACGGGGGTCCCCCTGCCCTTCATCAGCTATGGGCGCAACAGTCTCCTGGTCATGCTGGCAGCGGTGGGCCTGGTACTTTCCGTGGCCCGGCGGATGCCGGCCGGACCGGAGCCGTCTCGAGTGCAGAGGTACGACAATGTCACGCATCTTGATCGCCGGCGGTGGGACGGCCGGGCACGTGGTGCCCGCCTTGGCGCTCGCTGACGTCCTGGCGGCGCGCGGCCACGAAGTGGCCTTCTGCGGCACCCGCCGGGGCATGGAAGCCCGGCTGGTGCCGGCGGCCGGGTATCCCTTCTCCTTCGTCCGCATCCGCGGGTTCGAGCGGCGGCTGGGGTTCACCACCCTGCGGACCCTGGGCTCGCTGCCGGTCGCGGGTGTCGATGCCTGGAGCCTCCTGCGCCGGAACCGTCCCCACTGCGTGGTGGGTTTCGGCGCCTACGCCTCAGGGCCCGTGCTGGCGGAAGCGGCCGTGTTGCGCATCCCGGCCGCCGTGGTGGAGATGGACGCGCACATGGGGTGGACCAACCGGATCCTCAGCCGAGTGGTGGACAGGGTGTGCCTGTCGTTCCCCGATGCCGGGCGGAGAGGGCATAAGTTCGTTCATACAGGGAGGCCGCTCCGGCCTGCTCTGCTGGCGGCCACCCGGGAAGAGGGACTGGTCCGCTTCGGCCTGGACGGCGGCCGGCCGGTGCTGCTGGTCTTCGGCGGAAGCCTGGGTGCGCATTCCCTGAACCACGCCGCCCTCCAGGCCTTCGCTCACGTTCCCACACCCTTCCAGATACTGCACGTCACCGGAGAACGGGAATACGCCGCGGCGCAAGCTGCGCTCGCCGAGCCGGGGGCGAACCCTGACTACCAGGTCTTCCCCTTCCTGGACGACTTCCCTCTGGCGCTGGCCGCGGCCGACGCCGTGGTCGGCCGGGCCGGCGGGTCGATCGCTGAGATCCTGGCCCGGGGGGTGCCGTCGCTGCTGGTGCCGTACCCCTACGCCGCGGGCGACCATCAGACCAAGAACGCGCGGGCCGTGGCTGAGGCAGGGGCGGCGATGACCATCGCCGACGCCGAACTGACCCCCGACCGGATGGAAGAGGCGGTCGCCCGGCTTCTCGATCCCCGGGTGAGCGCAGGCATGAAGGAGGCGGCCCTCAGCCTGGCCCGGCCTGACGCGGCGGACCGCATCGCCGACATCGTAGTAGAATTGGTGGCCGCCTCGGCAGGGAAAGACCATGACTGAGCCCACACTGAACGACATCACTCCCCCCAGCACCAGCGCCGCCGCGGGCTGCGCGCCCACGGCGGCCGTCCTCGCTCCCGAGTGGCTGCGCAGCTTCCATTTCGTCGGGATCGGGGGGGCGGGCATGAGCGGGATAGCCCTGGTGTTGCACAAGCGGGGCTTCAGGGTGACCGGGTCCGACCTCAAGCCCTCCCGCTACGTCAGTCTGCTCGAGGAGGCGGGCATCCCCGTCAGCATCGGCCACAGAGCGGCCAATCTCGACTCCCCCGATGTGGTGGTCATCTCGTCGGCCATCCCGGCCCACAACGTGGAACTGCAGGAGGCCCGCCGCCGCGGCATTATGGTGGTGAAGCGGGCCCAGGCTCTGGCCTGGCTCATGCAGTCCGGCCGCGGACTGGCGGTCTGCGGCACCCACGGCAAGACCACCACCACTTCCATGATCAGCCAGGTCCTGGTGGAGGCCGGCCATGATCCCACCTTCCTGGTAGGCGGTGAGCTCAACGACATGGGGTCGAACGCCCGCCACGGCGAAGGTGAGTTGGTGGTGTGCGAGGCGGACGAGTCGGATGGCTCTCTGCTCCTCCTCAAACCGAAGATCGCGGTGCTCACCAACATCGAGCTCGATCACCACAGCCACTATCTGCATGTGGAAGATGTCCAGGAGGTCTTTCGGGCCTTCGTCGGCGACCTTCCCCCTGACGGCCTGCTCGTCTACTGTGCCGAAGACCACCGCGTGCGGGTCCTGGCCGCGCAGGCTCCCTGCCGTACCCGCTCGTACGGTATCGGGCCGGGGGCGGACTACCAGGCGCAGGCCGTGGTGGCTAGGTCGCCGGGGAACAGTTTCGAAGTGTGGCGGGACCGGCAGCGGCTCGCCCGGGTGACACTGCGGGTCCCGGGGCGGCACAACGTGCTGAACGCGTTGGCCTGCTTCGCTGTCCTCACCGAGCTGGGCGCACCCTCCGAGCAGATCGTTCCCGTCCTCCAGTCTTTCAGCGGGGCCGTGAGGAGGTTCCAGTTCAAAGGCAGGCGGGACGGGGTAACGGTGGTCGACGACTACGCTCACCACCCCACCGAGCTCAAGGCGACGCTCACGGCAGCCCGGGAGGGCGATTGGTCCCGGGTCATCGCCGTCTTCCAGCCTCACCTTTACTCGCGCACCGAGTTCCTGCATAACGAGTTCGCCGAAGCGCTGCTGGAGGCCGACGTGGCGGTGGTCACCGACGTCTACGGCGCCCGGGAAGATCCCAAGCCTGGGGTCAGCGGCAAACTCATCGTCGACGGCATCCTGCGGCTCGACAAGAGCAAGCCGGTGATCTACCTGCCCCGGCTGGGTTCCATCGTCGACTATTTGAGCACTTTCGCCTGCCCGGGCGACCTGGTCCTGACCCTGGGTGCCGGTGACGTGAACAGGGTCGGTGAGCGCTTCCTGGCCCTGGCTTAGGGGCGGAGCGGTAGTGGATCCCATGTCCGAGCTTTCTGCGGCCTTGCGCGGCCTTCCCGGGGTCCGGCTGTGGGCGAACGCGCCCCTGGCCCCCTTCACCACCATCGCCACTGGGGGCAAAGCCGGGTTGCTGGTGACGGTGGAGGACGTGCCCGCTCTGGCCGCGGTCCTTGCCGTCCTCGACCAGCGGCGGGCGGACTGGTTCTGCCTGGGCGCGGGGTCGAACCTGCTGGTGGCCGACAAGGGCTACGACGGCGTCGTCATCAAGCTGGGTGAAGGCTTCCAGTACGTGGACGGTCTGCCGGCGGCTGCCGGCGCGCCGAAGGAGGCGGACTCTGCGGGGTCACCGGTCGTCCTCACTGTGGGGGCGGGTGTTTACTTGGCCCGGCTGGCCGCGGTGGCGGCGGAGGCCGGACTCACCGGCATGGAGCACGCCTGCGGGATCCCCGGCACGGTGGGAGGCGCGGTGGCCATGAACGCCGGCGCCTACGGTTGGTGCCTGCGGGACGTGGTGCGGGAGGTGGAGGTGGTCACCGGTTCTGGGGCCGGCTGGGTGGCCGCGTGCGACATGGAGTGGGGCTATCGGTTCTGCCGGCTTCCCGATCGAGCCATCGTCACCACCGTCCGTCTCGCTCTGCAGCGAGGGGACCGTGACACCTGCCTGGCCTGCCAGCGCTCATATCTCCGCCAGCGGCGGCAGAAGCAACCGCGTTCGGTGCGCACCTTCGGCAGTGCCTTCAAGAACCCTCCGGGCCAGCACGCTGGCCGGCTGGTCGAAGCCGCCGGGCTCAAAGGAGTGCGGCGGGGAGGTGCCGAAATATCCAGCGTGCACGGCAACTTCTTGGTCAATCTGGGCGACGCCACCACCGCGGACGTGCTGGCCCTGATGGCCATCATGAGGCAGGGAGTCGAACGCATGAGCGGGATAGTGCTCGAGCCGGAGGTGAAGCTGCTGGGCGGCACGTTCCCCTGGGAGACTGCCGAGGAGCGGCGCCCTCAGCCCTCGGGCCCCGATGGATAGGAGACTGCGGGCCCGGCGGCGCTCGGTCAGCCGCGAACGGGGCCGGCATCGTGCGGGGGCCGTCTTTCTGGTGGTGCTGGTGGTGGCGGCGGCGGCCCTGTTCCTCTGGTCACGCTCGTCCGACGTCTTCGCCGTGAGGACGGTCACGGCGAATGCCACCGAGCACGTCACCCCCGCCCAGATATCGCAAGCCGTCTCCTCCGCGGTGGGCGCCAACCTGCTGGCTCTGTCGACGGCAACGCTGGAAGAGGCCCTCGAACGCCTGCCCTACGTCCAAACGGCCCAGGTCTACCGGGCGTTCCCCCACGGCCTGGAGGTGCGGGTGGTGGAGCGTCTACCCGCCGCCCGGGTCCAGACCGCGGCCCGAAGCGTGTGGCTGGTGGCCGAGGACGGCACCTGGCTGGAGGAGGCGCCCGGAGGGAGCGGAACGGCCCTGCCTCTTGTCGTGACCGGGTCGGAGACCTCTGCCACGGCGGGGGACACTGCCCCCGCCGCTGTGGTGGCGGCACTGCCGGTGGCGCTGCTGCTGGAGGCGCCGGTACTGGCGGGCCGGCTGCCGGAGACGGATCAAATCCTGGTGTCACCGGGGGGCGAAGTGGTGGTCCGTTTTCAGGACGGGATGGAGATCCGGCTGGGAATACCCACAGACCTCGACCAGAAGTTGATGGTATCCGCCGAGCTTGTCGAGCGGTACTTGAGGGATGGCCGGCGGATCGAATACGTCGACGCGAGCGCCGCCGACCGGGTGGCTGTCAAGGCGGAATGAAAATGATATCGTGCCGGTTGCAGGAATGTGCAGCAAAGAAGCGTACTGTCGAAGAACAGACCCGGTCGGGGACGCCCGTCCAGGGCCGAGGGTCTGCCGCAGAGTCAAGTGACGATAGAGGGCTTCCTCCGAAGGCTCGAGTTGGAGTCCTGTGATCGGATGATCTTGGAGGTTCAGGGACTATGAGCGACACGGGATCCAGCTACCTCGCCGTGATCAAGGTCGTGGGGGTCGGGGGCGGCGGCACCAACGCTGTAAACCGGATGGTGGACGCCGGCCTCAAAGGTGTGGAGTTCATCGCGGTGAACACCGACGCCCAGGCGCTGCTGATGTGTGACGCGGACGTCAAGCTCCATATCGGCGGCAAGATCACCCGGGGCCTGGGAGCGGGGGCCAATCCCGAAGTGGGGCGGGCCGCCGCGGAGGAGAGTCGCGATGAGATCCGCGAAGTGCTCAAAGGGGCCGACATGGTGTTCGTCACGGCCGGCAAGGGCGGGGGGACCGGCACCGGCGGTGCCCCGGTCATCGCTGAGATCGCCCGGGAGCTGGGCGCTCTCACCGTGGGGGTGGTCACCAAGCCGTTCAGCTTCGAGGGGCGCAAGCGCGCCAGCCAGGCCGAGGCCGGCATCGAGGCCCTGGCCAAGAAGGTCGACACCCTTATCATCATCCCCAACGACCGGCTGCTCCAGGTGGTGGAGAAGCGGACGTCCATCATCGAGGCCTTCAAAGTCGCCGACGACGTGCTGCGCCAGGGGGTGCAGGGCATCACCGACCTCATCACGGTACCGGGGCTGATAAACCTCGACTTCGCCGATGTGCGCACCATCATGCGCAGCGCGGGTTCGGCCCTCATGGGCATCGGCGTCGCCAGCGGGGAGAACAGGGGGGTGGAGGCGGCCAAGTCGGCTATCTCGTCGCCCCTGCTCGAATCATCCATCGAGGGCGCCACCGGCATCCTGCTCAACATCAGCGGCGGACCGGACATGGGCCTGTTCGAGGTCAACGAGGCGGCGGAGATCATCTCCAAGGCCGCCGACACCGAGGCCAACGTCATCTTCGGCGCCGTCATCGACGAGTCTCTCGGCGACCAGATGCGGGTCATCGTCATAGCCACCGGCTTCGACCGGCTCCGTCGGGCCGAGGCCGAGGCGGACAGGTCGATCGAACGGCCGGTCACTCCGGCGGCCGACCTCCTCGGCAAGAAGGTGGAGTCCTTCGACATGGACGAAGACGTGCTCGATATCCCCCGCTTCCTCAGAGGCAAGGACTGATCATCCCCTCATCCGTTCATGAAGGCGCCGACCCGATTGCGGCGGCGCTGGCCGCGCGCATCGACCCCCGGGCGCGGTTCCGCTTCGAAGTGCGGACCCTTGAAGGCGTCCCCGTGATCGAGGCCCGCTTGCCCCGGCCGTTCAGGTCGGTCTTCACCACTCGCCTGGGGGGCGGCAGCCGGGGCGGATACGCCTCGCTCAACCTGGATGCCCGCGGCGGCCACGATCCCGCGGCTCCGGACAATCGGGAGCGGATCGCCCGGTCAATCGGCCGTCGTCTGGTGAGTCCGTTGCAGGTCCACGGCCTGCGGGTGGCGGGGGCGGCTGAATACGTGGCGGGTGATCCAGACGCCGCTTGTGACGGGCTGACCCTTCACCCCTTGCTGGATGAAGGGTTGGCGGCCGCTCTTCTCTTCGCCGACTGTGTGCCCGTGGTCCTCTACGGAGAGGTCGACCTGGCTGTGGCCCACGCGGGCTGGCGGGGCATCGTGGCCGGGATCGTCCAAGAAGCGGGACGGGCGATGATCGGTCCGCCCGCGGCGGTCGTGCTGGGCCCCAGCATCGGACCGTGCTGCTTCACGGTGGGGGAGCAAGTGGCCGCCGCCTTTCTCGAACGCTTCGGGCCCGGCGTGGTGCGCCGGCCGGCCGGACCGGACGAGGCTCTCCGGGTGGACCTGTGGGCGGCGGTCGAGCAGGCGGCGGCGGAGATAGGGGTACCGCGGGACCGGGTGGCCAACCCCCGGCTGTGCACCGTGTGCCACAACGACCTCTTCTACTCCTACCGCAAAGAGGGTCCCTTGACCGGGCGCCACGCCTGCATCGCTTGGATGGAGGCGGCATGAGCGTCACGGCCGAGAGCGTGCGCGCCAACCTGGAGCGGGTACAGGTCCGCATCGCTGCCGCGTGCGCCCGGAGTGGGCGCGACCAGCCTCCCCGGCTGCTGGTGGCCTCGAAATACGTCGACGTGGACGGTATGGCTGCTTTGGCCGCAGCAGGAATCCGCCTCGTGGGGGAGAACA
Organism: uncultured Gaiellales bacterium; assembly: GCA_964399135.1. Classification (GTDB taxonomy): domain Bacteria; phylum Actinomycetota; class Thermoleophilia; order RBG-16-64-13; family RBG-16-64-13; genus CAYNPL01. The sequence goes on along the minus strand of CAYNPL010000008.1, from coordinate 22,327 downwards.
GGGCAGAAGGACTAGGGGAGAAATGGGCCCGTTGGCACGAAGCCTTCGAGTTCCACTTCATCGGGCACCTGCAGAGCCGCAAGGTCAGGCAGGTCTTGCCCTACGTTTCCCTGATCCATTCGGTGGAGTCGATGTCGCTGGTGGAAGAGCTGGAGAAGAGGGCTACGGAGGAGGTCCGGGTGCTGCTGGAGGTCAACGTGAGTGGGGAAGAAAGCAAGTATGGTATGCTCCCCGCGGCCGCTGAGACCTTCTTGGAGCGTGCGGCGGCCTGTCGACGGGTGCGGTTCACTGGGCTCATGATGATGGCCCCCCTGGTGAACGATCCCGAGTCGGTCCGGCCGCTCTTCCGGGAGCTGCGCGAGCTCCGTGACCGCTTGGCCGCGGTCTTCACCGGTCGCTACGAGCTCTCCGAACTCTCCATGGGGATGAGCAACGACTACGAAGTGGCCGTAGAGGAAGGCGCGACCATCGTCAGGCTGGGCAGCGCGCTTCTCTCCGATGCGTAAGGAGGATGGGATGGCTGGTGGCATCTGGCACAAGACCCTCGTGTACTTCGGTCTGGCGGACGAGGACGACTACTACGACGACGAGGATGACTTGTCCGCGCCGCAGCCCGACCTGGAGTCGACCTACCGGCAGCGGGCCAACGTGCGCAGGATAGAGCAGGGCGGCAGCCGGCGGCGTCAGTCCTCCGACTTCGATGACATCTTCTCCGACGACGACTATCGCGGCCAGTCTTCGCGCTCGAGTCCGCCTCCGCCCCGCACCTCCCCGGTCCGAGCCGTGCCGAGTGCGGCCGAGCAGCCGCCGGTGCGGGTGCACCTGGTGGTGCCGAAGAACTTCAACGACGCCCAGGTGATCGCCGACAAGTTCAAGAGCGACATCCCCGTCATCCTCAACCTGCAGCAGAGCGAGACCGATCTGGCCAAACGGCTCATCGACTTCGCCAGCGGCCTCACCTACGCCCTCGACGGGGGTATGCAGCGGGTGGCCGACAAGGTCTTCCTGCTCACGCCCAAGAATGTCGAAGTGTCCGCGGAGGAGCGCCAGCGCCTGCTGGAGAAGGGATTCTTCAACCAATACTAGCGTCGTTCCCCAGGGAGACACCATGGCGCGCGCTCCCCGACCGGGTCGATCGAGCTATACGGTCGCCGTGGTGGCCGGCACCGGCCCCTCGGGCACCGTCCGCGCCGGCGCCCTGGCGCAGGCCCTGATGGCCGTCTCGGCCTCCGACTCCGGTCTTGCCGTGCTGCAGCAGCCCTCCTCCCACGCGGACATCGCGATCGTGTTGGGAGAGCACACCGACGCCCTGGAGGCGCTGCGATCGTTCATGCCGCCGGCGGGGCACTGCAGCCTGCTCGTCTCCGGTCTGACCGGTGTGTCCCTGGCTGAGCTGCGCTCGGCGCTGGGGCCCGGGCCGGCGCTGTGCCGTCTCCTGGTCAGCGCCGGTGTCCCGCAGGGCGAGGATACGCTCGTTCTCACGCCCGAGCCGGGGATCGATCCGGCCCTGGTCAAAGCCCTCACCCGCCTGCTCGCCTTGGTGGGCACGGTGGAGGTGATGAGTGAGGGGGAACTCGATGCCGTCGGCGGGGTGGTCCCAGCGGGAGCGGGCTTTCTCGCCCTTGCCCTGGAGGGCATGGAAGAAGGGGCGGTGGAGGCCGGTCTACCTCCCGAGATCGCCCGCCCCCTTGTGCGCCAGACGGCCTTGGCCACGGCGCTCCTGCTCCAGGACCATCCGGGCTCTCCAGCCGACCTCAAGGACCAGGTGGCCTCTCCCGGCGGCACCACCATCGCCGGGCTTTCCGTGCTGGAAGACGCCGGAGTGCGGGGGGCGTTCATCCGCGCCGTCGAGCAAGCGGCGCGACCGCCAGAGAGAGGGCGAGACGCGGGCGGGCCCCGCGTGATTGAATAGTGTGTGACAGACTGGGGTGTCTATCCGGCGGCGGGGCATCGTGCAGCGAAGGGAGAGACAAGTGAAGGTCACGCCTCTCGATATCCGGCGTAAGGAATTCAAACGATCCATGAGAGGCTACGCCGACGAGGAGGTGGACGTCTTCCTCGACGAGGTCGCCGATGAGTTCGAGCGTCTGTTTCAGGAGAACATCGAGCTCCAGGACCGCATCCAGCGGCTGGAAGAGCAGATGGCCGGGCACGCTCAGATACGAGAGGCCCTCGAGAAGACGCTGATCACGGCCCAGCTCCAGGCCGACGAGACCAAGGCCAACGCGCGCAAGGAGAGCGAGCTCATCCTCCGCGACGCCGAGCTCAAAGCGCGGGACATCGTCAGCGATTCCTACAAGGAGACCCAACAGGTCCAGCAGGCGCTCATCCAGCTCAAGCACCTGGAAGAAGACTTCCGCTTCAAGTTCAGATCGCTGTTGGAAGGGCACCTCAAGCTGCTGAACGAAGCGCCCATCAGTGTGACGGCACGGGAGCCCGCGGCGCTGGAGGGAGTGGTCGCGCCCGGGTCCGAAGCCCCGGCGGCCTCCGGTGCCGCACCGCTCGACAGCGCCGCCGAAGTCCCCTCGGTGATCCCGGCGGCCGGGCCGGCGGCGGCTCCGTCCGCGCCGGCGGCGGCCGAGGCGGACGCAGTGGCGGCGTCGTCTGAAGCCGTGGCGGCCGCCCCTGCGGCGGAGCCCTCCCCACCGCCATCGGCCTTCGCAGAGTTCGATAGCGCCGAGGCCGAGGCTCGCGAGCAGGCGGAGCGGGCGCAGGCGGAGGCGCGGCTGCGGGTGCAACGGGCCCAGGCAGAGCGGAAGGTCGACCAGCCTCCTCAGCGGGAGGGGCTCGAAGCAGGCTTCTTCTTCGGGCGCAGGCTGGAAGAGGCTGAGGACGTGTTCCTCGACCCGGACGCCGCCAAGAAGAAGGCCCGCGATTTCGAGTGGTGACCGAGGGGTGACCGGGTCCCCGCCTGAGCTCCCGTCCATCCAGGCGAAGAACGGCCGGCTCTTGCTGGGGATACGGGTGGCCCCCGGGGCCGCCCGGACGGCGGTGCGCGGGCTCTATGGCGACCGGCTCAAGGTGGCAGTGGGAGCTCCGCCTGAGCGGGGCAGGGCGAACGAGCTGCTGGTGGAGGCTTTGGGCGAGTGGCTGGGTGTCGGGGCGGGCAACGTCCGCATCCAGAGCGGCCACAGCGGGCGGGACAAGGTGGTAGCCTTCTCTGGCATCGAGGAGGCCGAGTTGCGGGACAGACTGGACGAACTGCTCAAAGGCGGCGGTTCGGCGGACAAAGGACAGGACCATGGATCTTGAGGCCCTGAAAGCGAAGCTCCTGGCCGAGCGTGAACGGCTCGGGCGCGAGATCGAGGAGCTCGAAGCGGACCTCTCAGAGTCGCTTTCCGATTCCTCCGAGGAGAGCCCCTACGACCAGCATATGGCGGAGACGGCGGCTGTGACGCTCGACCGGGAGATCGACCTCACGTTGGAGGAGAACGCCCGGGCGGCCATTGCGCAGATCGACCGCGCCCTGAAGAAGCTTGAGACCGGCAGCTACGGCACCTGCGACAAGTGCGGCCGTCCCATCGGCGACGAGCGTCTGCAGGTGGCTCCCTTCGCTACCCTGTGTATCGACTGCAAACGCCGCGCGGAGCGCGGTCGCTGATGGTCGCCGGCCGGGGGACTGAGAACGGCCCGCCCGCTCAGAGCGGCCCGCCCGTTTCCGGGGGCACCGCCCCGGCCGGCCGCGGCGGGGGGAAGGCGCTTCCCAAGTGGGGGCTTCTGGTCGTCATAGCCGCGGCGGCGGCGGCTCTCGACCTGTGGACCAAGTCTTTGGCCGAGCAGCGCTTGGTGCTGGGCGAGGTCATCGAGGTGCTGCCGTTCTTCTCTTGGCAGCGGACCGCCAACAGCGGCGTGGCCTTCGGTCTTCTCCATGACCAGTGGTGGCTAATCCTGGTGGCCAACGCGGTCGCCATCGCCGTGGTCTTGGTGTATGTGTTCATGGAGCGCCGCTGGTTGCTGGCCGCCATCGGCGGAGGGATGATCATCGGGGGCAGCGTGGGCAACGTCGTCCAGCGTGTCACCGGTGACGGTCACGTGACCGATTTCATGAAGTTCCCCGTGTGGCCCAACTTCAACCTGGCGGACGTGTTCATCGTGGTGGGCATCGTTATCGTCTTTCTCGGGCTGATGGTGGAGGCGGCGCGGGTCTACACGGCCGGACGAAAGACCCCGGCCTCCCAGTAGTGGACCGGCGGCCGGGCGGCGCGGGCGCCGTCCATCTCGAACTGCCCGTCCTCCCGGGAGAGGCCGGCGATCGTCTCGACGTGTTCCTGGGCAGGAGGGCGGAGGTGGGCAGCCGCTCACGGGCCGCCGCTCTCATCAAGGCCGGGACCGTGCTGGTCGACGGCGCGCCCGCTCTGAAGAGCCGCCCGCTCACGGCCGGCCAGACAGTCACGGTGGACATCCCCTCCGGCAGTGCGTCTCCGCTCACGCCGGAGCCGATAGCCGTGCCCGTGGTCTTCGAAGACGATTGGCTTCTGGTGGTCGACAAACCGGCAGGCATGGCGGTGCATCCGTCGCGAGGGCACTCAGCCGGGACCTTGGTGCACGCTCTGCTGGGACACGGCTTGGCCGGGGGTGAAGAGTACCGCCCGGGGGTGGTCCACCGCCTGGACAAGGACACCAGCGGCCTCTTGGTGGTGGCGAAGAACGAGGAGGTCCACCGGGCCCTGGTGGGGCTCATGCGCCGGCGGGCGGTCGACCGGCGCTATCTGGCTCTGGTCCACGGGGGTTTCAGGGCCGCAAGCGGCACCATCGAGGCTCCGGTGGGGCGGGACCCCGGGCGGCGCAAGACGATGACCGTCGGAGGGGTGGGGGCGCGGGAGGCCCGCACGCACTTCGTCGTGGTCGAGCGGTTGAACGCCTTCACCCTGGTGGAGGCCCGTTTGGAGACCGGACGCACCCATCAGATCCGCGTCCACTTTCTGGCTATCGGTCATCCGGTGGCGGGCGACCCGCTCTACGGACGGCGCGACCCCCTTGGTCTCGGCCGGCAGTTCTTGCACAGTCACAGGCTCGCCTTCGTTCACCCGGTGACGGGGGAGCACCTGGAATTCGAGAGCCCGCTCCCGGAAGCACTGGCCGCCGCTCTGAGGGGGTTGCGGGAGGAGGCGCGGTCCTAGGCGGATGGTAGACTGCTGAGACCGTGGCTGCTTCCATCGACACCCCTGCCGGCCGCTCAGCGGACCGGGTGACCGGTCCGCTGAGCGGCCGGCCCCCCGGTCTGGGCCCCGACCGGCAGCCGGCCCCGGCGTCGGTCGCCGTCTTCGACCTCGACGGCACCCTGGTGGCGGGCCAGACTCAGGTGATGCTGGTCAAGTTCCTGCGCCGGCACGGGGTGGTGAGCCAGCTCTTCCTGCTGGGGACGGCACTCTGGTTCCTGGCCTACAAGGCCCGGTTGGTCAAGGTGACGGAGGCCTCCCGGCAGAAAGGAGCCCAGATGTTCAGTGGTCTGAGCGTGGAGGAGGTCGACCGGCTCATGGCCCGCTTCACCGACGAAGAGATGATGCCCCGCCTGCATCCAGCCGCCGCCGCCGCGTTGGCCGAACATCTTGCCGAAGGCGACCGGGTGGTGGTGGTGTCGGCGGCGCTCGATCCCCTGGTCAAGACTCTGTGCGCACGCCTGGGAGTGCGTCACTTCGCCGGAGCACCGTGTGAAGTGGTGGATGGGCGGTACACGGGGCGGCTGAGCGGGCCCACGCCCTACGCCGCCGAGAAGGCCAGGGTCGCCGGCGAATTCATAGCCGGCTGGGGGGCCGACCCCGCCGACTGCTGGGCCTACGCCGATCACGACACCGACCTCCCCCTGCTGCGCTCGGTGGGCCATCCTGTGGCGGTGCGGCCGCGACCGGGTCTGCTGGCGGAGGCGGAGCGGATGGGTTGGCCCATCCTTCTTTGAGCTGCTGGAGCGACCGTCGCGAGGAGGTAGTCATATGGCCGATGCGTTCCCCGAGAAGCTGGCTGAGGGCTGGGACCTGGACGAGCTGGCGGTGGCGACCATCCGCACGCTCGCCATCGACGGGGTGCAGAGAGCCAACTCCGGCCATCCCGGCATGCCGCTGGGTGCCGCTCCCATGGCCCACGTGCTGTGGACCCGGCATCTCCGCTTCGACCCCACCACTCCCCACTGGCCGGACCGGGATCGCTTCGTGCTCAGCGCCGGCCACGGGTCGATGCTGCTGTACGCGCTCCTCCACCTGGCGGGGTTCGGGCTCGGCTTGGAGGAGTTGCAGGTGTTCCGGCAGTGGGGCAGCCGCACACCCGGGCATCCGGAGTACGGGCTGACTCCGGGGGTGGAGACCACCACGGGACCGCTGGGGGCCGGCCTCTCCAACAGCGTGGGCATGGCCATCGCCGAAGCCTTCTTGGCCGCCACCTTCAACCGGCCGGGACACCGGGTCGTCGACCACTTCACGTACGGCATCGCCGGCGACGGCGATCTCATGGAGGGGGTGGCGGCGGAGGCGGCCTCCTTGGCCGGGCACCTGGGGTTGGGCAAGCTCATCTACCTCTACGACGACAACCGCGTCTCCATCGAAGGTCCTACCGATCTGGCCTTCACTGAAGACGTGGCCGGACGCTTTGAGGCCTACGGCTGGCAGGTGCTCACGGTGGCCGACGGCAACGACTTGGCCGCCATCGACGCCGCCCTCGCCCGCGCCCGGGCCGAGACGTCCAGGCCCTCGCTCATCAAGGTCCGTACCGTCATCGGCTACGGCAGCCCCCACAAGGCGGGCACAGCTGAGTCACACGGGGCGCCGCTCGGTGTGGAAGAGGTCGAGCTCACCAAACAGGCTCTGGGCTGGCCGGCCGATCTCTCCTTCGCAGTCCCCGAGCGGGTGCGCCGCCAGTACGCGCAGGTGGCGGCCGCAGGAGCGCAGGCGCACGCGCGCTGGCGGGAGGCGTTCGCTCGCTACCAAGAGGCTCATCCCGACCTGGCTCAAAGGCTACAGGCCGCTCTCGAAGGCAGGTTGCCGCAGGGATGGGAGGCGGCGCTGCCGGCCTTCGCCGCGGGGGAGAACGTGGCCACCCGTTCGGCGTCGGGCCGGGCGCTGAACGCTCTGGCCCGTGTGATCCCCACCCTGGTGGGGGGTTCCGCCGACCTGGCTCCTTCAAACAACACCTACCTGGAGGGGCTGGGTGACTTCCAGGCCGGCACGCCGGGAGGGCGGAACCTCCGCTTCGGCGTGCGTGAGCATGCCATGGGAGGGATCCTGAACGGCCTGGCCGCCCATGGGGGTCTGTTCCCCTTCGGGGGCACCTTCTTCGTGTTCACCGACTACATGCGCCCCGCCATCAGGCTGGCGGCATTGTCGGGCTTCCCGGTGATCTACGTCTTCACCCACGACAGCATCGGCTTGGGGGAAGATGGCCCCACCCACCAGCCCATTGAGCACCTGGCCTCGCTCCGGGCCATGCCCGGCCTGGTGGTCATCCGGCCCTCCGACGCCAACGAGACGGCCGTGGCTTGGCGGGTGGCCTTGGAGCGGCGCCACGGACCCACCGCTCTAGTGCTGACCCGGCAGAATCTACCCGTGCTCGACCGGGCCGTTCTCGCCCCCGCCGAGGGGCTGTCACGAGGAGGCTACGTCCTCCGGCGGGAGGAATCGGGTGGCCCCGACGTCATCCTCATCGGCACCGGCTCGGAGGTCGAGATCGCCTTGGCCGCAGCCGAGGTCCTGCGCGGGCGGGGAATCCGAGTGAGAGTGGTGGCGCTGCCCAGTTGGGAGTTGTTCGAAGCGCAGGATGCCTCCTACCGGGAAGCGGTGCTCCCAACGGAGGTCACGGCCAGGGTGGCGGTGGAGGCCGCCTCGCCTTTCGGCTGGGAGCGCTACGTGGGCGCGGGAGGAGCCGTCGTGGGCATCGACCGTTTCGGCGCTTCCGCCCCGGCGCGGGTCCTATATCGGGAGCTGGGGATCACCGCTGAGAACGTGGTCACGGCCGCTCTGGGCGTCATGCGGACGCCTTGACGGGGCCCACGCCCCCGGGTAGCGTACAGAGAGGGTGGGTCCGAGGCAGGCGGAAAGGAGGTCCGGGATCGTGGATGGCAAGGACGGCGCGCAGGGCGGTAGATCGAAGATCCTCATGGATGAGGACCAAGTCGCGCGCACCCTGGCCCGGATGACGCACGAGATCGCGGAGCAGGTCCCCGACCTGGGCACGGTGGCCCTGGTGGGCATCCAGCGAAGAGGGGTGGAGCTGGCTGCCCGGCTGGCTGGGCTGCTGGAGTCCTTCTACTCGGTCAGGCCTCCCACGGGCGCCATCGATATCACGTTCTATCGGGACGACCTGGATACGCGGGTCGGGGGCCAGTACGAGCAACCTAAGGTCCACTCCACCGAGTTGCCCTTCGATGTCAACGACAAGACCATCGTCCTGGTGGACGACGTCCTCTACACGGGGCGGACCATCCGGGCGGCTATCGACGCCCTCTTCGACTACGGGCGCCCGCTCTCCGTGCGCCTGGCCGTACTGGTGGACAGGGGCCACCGCGATCTGCCCATTCGCCCCGATTTCGTGGGCAAGAACGTCCCCACCAGCCGCACTGAAGACGTGGTGGTCCACCTCACCGAGACCGACGGCCACGACGAGGTGGTCATCGAAGAGTGACCGGGGGAGCCGCGCGCGATACAATCGGGGGGCAGACGAACCTTTTAAACGCGTCCAGTGAGGCCGAAAGGGTGGCGACATGCACCTCATCTCCATCGACGATCTCAGCGCAGCCGACATCGACAACCTCTTCCGGCTGAGCGACGGCTTCTTGGAGGTCGCCTCCCGGCCCATCAAGAAAGTCCCCACCCTGCGGGGCCGGACGGTCATCAACGTCTTTCTGGAGGCGTCCACGCGGACCCAATCGTCGTTCGAGCTGGCGGGCAAGCGGCTGTCCGCCGACGTGATCAACATCAAGGGCTCTTCGTCCAGCGTCTCCAAAGGGGAGAGCCTCAAGGACACCATCCTCACCCTGGAAAGCTACCGGCCCGACATCATCGTGATGCGGCACCCCCAGGTGGGCGCTTCGCGGATGGCCACCCGGTATACCAACGCCTCGGTGGTCAACGCCGGAGACGGGACGGGCGAGCACCCCACCCAGTGCCTGCTCGACCTCTACAGCATCCGCCGGGTCTACGGCAGGATGGAAGGGCTCAAGGTGGCCATCGTCGGCGATATCCTGCGCAGCCGGGTGGCCCGCTCCGACCTGTTCGGCTTCCGCAAGATGGGCATCGAGGTGCGGCTGGTCGGCCCACCCACCCTGATGCCTCCGGGCATCGAACACTGGGACGTCCCCGTCTACCACGACCTGGCCGCCCTGGAAGACGTCGATATCATCTACCTCCTGCGCATGCAGCTGGAGCGGGCCAAGGGCAAGGTCCCTCCGGTCCCCACGCTGCGCGAATACAGCCGGGTGTGGGGCCTCTCCCCCCACAAGGTGAGACCGGAGCAGCGGGTGATGCATCCCGGCCCCATCAACCGGGGAGTGGAACTGTCGGCCGATCTGGCCGATGACGAGCGCTCACTCATCCTGCATCAGGTGGAGTCAGGGCTGGCCGTGCGCATGGCCATTCTGTACCAGTGCTTGGCGGGCAGCCTGAGCGAGGAGCCGGCGGCCTAAGCGGTCTGGTGCGGTTTCCCGAACCGGGGAGTGGGGAATCATCGGAGCGCGGGGCAGGCCCCGGCCGTCCCAGCCATTGACTATAGAATTTAGATTCTATATTCTGGCGGGGCGAGAGCAGCGTCGATTCTGACGCCCACGACTTTGGTCCGGAGGAAGCCGTGATGGGAAGCACTATGGCAGTCATGGAGGGCACCGAAGCCATCGCCCACGTCGCCCACAAGGTCAACGAAGTCATCGCCATCTATCCGATCACGCCTTCGTCGCCGATAGCCGAACATGCCGACGCCTGGTCGGCCGCCGGTAAGAAGAACCTGTGGGGGACCGTGCCCCTGGTGGTGGAGATGCAGTCCGAGGCCGGGGCCGCCGCCGCCGTGCACGGGGCGCTGCAGGCCGGTTCGCTCTCCACCACATTCACGGCTTCCCAGGGGCTCCTGCTCATGATCCCCAACATGTACAAGATCGCCGGTGAGCTCACGCCCACCTGCTGGCACGTGACCGCCCGTTCGATCGCCGCCCAGGGCCTGTCCATCTTCGGGGACCACCAAGACGTCATGGCCGTGAGGCAGACCGGTTTCGCGCTGCTGGCATCGTCGTCTGTCCAGGAAGCCCATGATTTGGCCCTCGTCGGCTCCGCCGCCACCCTCAAGAGCCGGGTGCCGTTCATCCATTTCTGCGATGGGTTCCGGACCTCGCATGAGGTGCAGAAGTTCGCGCTCCTCGACGAAGCGACCATGCGGGCCATGATCGACGAGGAGTACGTCCTTGCCCACCGGGCTCGGGCCATGACCCCCGATCGGCCTACGCTACGCGGCACCAGCCAGAACCCCGACGTCTACTTCCAGGGCCGCGAATCGGTCAATCGCTACTACCTCGCCACCCCCGCCATCGTCCAGGATTACATGGACCGCTTCTCCTCTCTCACCGGCCGGGGCTATCACCTGTTCGACTACCACGGCGCTCCCGACGCCGAACGGGTGATCGTCCTCATGGGCTCCGGCTGCGAGACGGTGCACGAGGCGGTGGACTATCTGGCGGCCCGGGGGGAGAAGGTGGGCGTGCTCAAGGTCCGCCTCTACCGGCCGTTCTCGGTGGAGCACTTCGCGGCCGCGCTCCCGCAGACGGTCAAGACCTTGGCCGTGCTCGACCGCACCAAGGAGCCGGGCTCGGCCGGAGAGCCGCTCTACCTCGACGTGGTGAACGCCGTGGCCGAGTCGGGCCGGCCGGTCCGGGTGATCGGAGGCCGCTACGGCCTCTCCAGCAAGGAGTTCACCCCGGCCATGGTCAAGGCCGTGTTCGATGAAGCCGCCAAGGCCGACCCCAAGAGGCACTTCACGGTCGGTATCAACGACGACCTCACCCACCTGAGCCTCGAATACGACCCCGCCTTCGCCACCGAGCCGGAGGGTGTCTACCGGGCCATCTTCTACGGGCTCGGCTCCGACGGCACCGTGGGGGCCAACAAGAACTCCATCAAGATCATCGGCGAAGACACCGACAACTACGTCCAGGGCTATTTCGTCTACGACTCCAAGAAGGCCGGGGTGCTCACCGTGAGCCACCTCCGCTTCGGCCCCCAGCCCATCCGCTCCGCCTATCTGGTGGGCAAGGCCGATTTCGTGGCCTGCCATGTGTGGTCGTTCCTGGAGCGCTACAAGACCCTGCTCTACGCGCGGCCGGGGGCCACCTATCTGCTCAACTGCCCCTTCCCCGCCGAGGAGGTGTGGGACCGCCTGCCCTATGAGAGCCAGGCCCGCATCATCGAGCTGGGGCTCAAGGTCTACGCCATCAACGCCTATCAGGTGGCCAAAGAGACGGGCATGGGCGGGCGCATCAACACCATCATGCAGACCTGCTTCTTCTACCTCTCGGGGATCATCCCGCCGGAGCAGGCGGTGGCGGCCATCAAGGACACCATCAAGAAGACCTACGGCAAGCGCGGGGACGCCGTGGTGCAGATGAACTACAACGCCGTCGACCAGGCCATCGCCAACCTGCACGAGATACCGGTGCCGGATACGGTGACCAGCACCTTCCACAAGCCGCCGCAGGTGCCGGAGGAGGCGCCGGAGTTCCTCAAAGAGGTCACCGCCACCATCATGGCCGGCCTGGGCGACACCCTGCCGGTGTCGGCCATCCCCGACGACGGGGTGTGGCCCACCGACACCACCCGCTGGGAGAAGCGCAACATCGCGCTCGAGATCCCGGTGTGGGAGCCGGACTTGTGCATCCAGTGCGGCAAGTGCTCCTTCCACTGCCCCCATGCCACCATCCGCACCAAGGTCTACAGCCCCTCCCTCCTGGTCGATGCCCCCACGACTTTCAAGTCGGTCGACGCCAAGGGTAAGGAGCACGCCGGGCTCAAGTGGACGGTCCAGGTGGCCCCCGAGGACTGCACCGGCTGCGGGGAGTGTGTGGAGATATGCCCGGGGAGAGACAAGACCGACCCCACCCGCCGAGCCATCAACATGGCCTTCCAGCCCCCCTTGCGGGCTCCTGAGCGAGACAACTACCGCTTCTTCCTTGGGATCCCCGATCCTGACCGCACCCGGGTCCGGGTCAACACGGTCAAGGGCAGCCAGTTGCTGCGGCCCCTGTTCGAATACTGCGGGGCCTGCGCCGGCTGCGGGGAGACCCCCTATATCAAGCTCCTCACCCAACTGGTGGGGGATAGGCTCCTCATCGGCAACGCCACCGGCTGCTCCAGCATCTACGGCGGCAATCTCCCCACCACACCGTATGCCCAGAACCAGGACGGCCGCGGTCCCACCTGGAACAACTCCCTGTTCGAGGACGCGGCTGAGTTCAGCTACGGTCTGCGGCTGACCGTGGACAAGCAGACCGAGTTCGCCCGGGAATTGGTGGCGGACCTGCGCGATCTCCTGATCGGTGCCGAGCTGGCTGACGCTATCCTCGCCTGCAAACAGGAGAACGAGGCTGAGATCGCAGCCCAACGTGAGCGAGTGGCCCAGCTCAAGGCCATCGTGCAGGCGGACCTGGACCAGGGGTGCACCGACATCCGCTGCGCCCGGCTCCTGGGGGTGGCGGACTACCTGGTCAAGAAGAGCGTCTGGGGCATAGGGGGCGACGGTTGGGCCTTCGACATCGGCTACGGGGGTCTGGACCACGTGCTGGCCTCGCAGCGCAACATCAATCTGCTGGTCCTCAACACGCAGATGTATTCGAACACCGGCGGCCAGTGCTCCAAGGCCACGCCCATGGGCTCCGTGGCTCTCTTCGCCGCCGGGGGCAAGACCATCGGCAAGAAGGACCTGGGCGCCATCGCCATGACCTACGGCAACATCTACGTGGCCCAGGTGGCCATGGGCTACTCCGATTCCCAGACCCTGCGGGCCTTCGTGGAAGCCGAGTCCTACGACGGTCCCAGCCTCATCATCGCCTACTCGCACTGCATCAGCATGGGCTTCGACATGCGCAAGGGCTATGAGCACCAGAAGGCCGCGGTGGAATCGGGCTCGTGGTTCCTCTACCGCTTCGACCCCCGCCTGGCCGAGCAGGGCAAGAACCCGCTCCAGATCGACTCCCGCGGTCTCACCCTGCCTGTGGAAGAGTTCGTGTCCACGGAGAACCGCTACAGCATGCTCAAGAAGTTCGCGCCGGACGCCGCCGAGATGTTGTGGCGCAAAGCCCAGCGGCACGTGGCCACCCGGTGGAAGATCCTCAAGCAGCAGGCCGAGATGACCTACGACGTCGAGACCCCCTACGACTTGGGCGTCATCGACCGGGAGGCGCTCGCGGCCACCGGCGCCCGCACGGTCACCGGGGTCAGCGGCGGACCCAACCTGCCCATCAGTGCGCCTGTTGCCGACTCGAACGAGATTCTCGATCTCTACGACGTCCACGTCTGAGCGGCTGTCGAACACACGACGGGAGGTATCGCGATGCCGGTACGGAGATCGGAAGCGGTGTGGCGGGGGACCCTCAAGGAGGGTGGCGGCAGGTTGCGCCTAGCGAGCGGCCTGTATGAAGGGCCGTACACGTTCGCGTCCCGCTTCGAGGAGGGAGCGGGCACCAACCCGGAAGAGCTGATCGGGGCGGCCCATGCCGGCTGTTTCTCGATGTTCTTGGCGGCACTGCTGACGGACAAGGGCTTCGCCCCCGCCCGGATAGCTACCAGCGCCAGCGTCCATCTAGGAGCGGGCCCGACCATCAACAGGATCGACCTGGAATGTGAGGCGGAGGTGCCGGGGGTGGCCGAGGCTGACTTTCAGGCCCTGGCCGAAGAGGCTAAGAAGGCCTGCCCCGTTTCCAAAGCTTTGGCTGCTGTCCCCGAGATCCGGCTCAGCGCCCGATTGGTCGGGTAGCCTCCCGCGTGTCCGCGGAGAGCGATAGACCGGGCGCGGCTTCCTGCGGGCGGCCTGCCAAGATGTCCCTTGCCTACGAGACGGCGGATGAGGCCACGCCCACTTACTCTGTGCGGGTGAGCGACCGGGCCCGATGTGTGCGCCTCGTCCTCAGCCCGCGCGACGGCCTGGTGGTGGTCGTGCCCCGTGGATTCGACCGGCGGCGGATACCGGCTATCGTCGAGTCGAAGAGGGAGTGGCTGGGCCGTTCCCAGGGCCGGATGGAGGCGCGGGGGCACCGGTCGGACCCGACGCCGCCCCGGCTTCCCCGTCGCATCCTCTTGTCGGCGGTGGGGGAGGAGTGGACGGTGGAGTACCGTTGGATCGCGGAGCCGGCGAAGAACTCTCGGGCTGCAGCGACAGCGCGACCGCGGAGAGACCTGCTGGTGGTCACCGCCGCTCAGGGCGACACCGAGGCGGCCCGCCTCGCCTTGCTGCGCTGGCTTCGCCGGCGGGCCCGGGAGGCGCTCGCCTCCCGCTTGGCGCAGGTGGCCGCAGACAATGGCTTCTCCTACCGGCGGGTGTCGGTCCGGCAGCAACGGACCCGCTGGGCCAGTTGTTCCCGACGGGGGACGCTTTCTCTCAACGCCAAACTCCTGTTCCTGCCTCCGGCGGTGGTCGACCACGTGCTTCTCCACGAGCTCTGCCACACCGTGGAAGCGAGCCACTCCGCCCGATTCTGGGCTCTTTTGGGGAGCCACGACCCCGAGTGCGCGCTGCATCGTCGTCAGTTGCGGGCGGCTTGGGGTCTGCTGCCGGCTTGGCTCGACGGAGAGGTGGGACCGGCGGACCTCTGACCGCTCGGCGTCGATCGGCCTCACCCGGCTGGACCGTCGCGTCCGTCCGCGATACCATGGGATGGCCTTTAAACGAGTCCCGTGAGACCGAAAGGAACCTGGATGGACCTTACCCCGCGTCCCTCCCCGCCTAGAATCGCCTGCCGCGCTCTCCCACCCGAACGATTCATACTCCCTTCGGTCCACCTCTTCGACCCTGCGGAAGGACTGGACCTGGTGGGCGACCTGGTGGTCGAAGAGGGGAGGATAGCGGCGATAGGCGTGGGGGCGCCCCGGCCACGGGGCGCCGAGATCCTGGACGACCTGGCCGGATGCTGGGTCTTTCCCGGGCTGGTGGATCCGCACGTGCATCTTCGGACGCCGGGCTTCGAATACAAGGAAGATCTGGCCACCGGGTCAAGAGCGGCGGCCGCGGGAGGCTACACCACCATCGTGGGCATGGCCAACACCGACCCGGTGGTCGACTCCGGGCCGGTGGCGGCCTGGGTGTTGGAACAGGCGGCCACGGTGGCCGCGGTGCGGGTGGGGCAGGTGGGAGCGGTCAGCAAGGGCCTCAAGGGCGAGGAACTGGCCGAGATGCACGAGCTGGCCGACGCCGGTGTGGTGGGCTTCGCCGATGACGGCAGGCCGGTGGCCGACGCCGACCTGCTCCTGCACGCTCTGCGCTACACCCGGGGGATGAGGCGTCCTCTCCTTCTGCACCTGGAGAACAAGAGCCTTTCGGTGGACGGAGTCATGCGGGAGGGCAAGTGGAGCGCCCGCCTGGGACTGCGGGGCATCCCCTCTGTGTGCGAATCAGGCCCTCTGGCCCGCGATCTCGAGCTGATCCGCTATGCAGTAGCGGAGGAGGCCCGACTGGGGGCGGCCCGCGGCGAAGCCGGGGCCGCCCGCCACGCTGCGGGCGCGAACCCCCCTGGCCCGGTGCCGGCGGTGCACTTCCAGCACCTTTCCGTGGCCGGCAGCGTGCGGCTGCTGCGGGCGGCCAAGAGCGAGGGCCTGCCTGTCACCGCCGAGGCCACCCCTCTGCATCTTCTGCTCACCGACGAACGGCTGAGCTCGTTCGACCAGAACCTCAAGGTCAATCCGCCGCTGGGGTCTGAAGCCGACCGCGACGCCCTGGTGGACGCGCTGGCCGACGGGACCATCGATTGCGTGGGCACCGATCACGCTCCCCACGCCCCTCAAGAGAAGGAGGTCCCCATCGAGGAGGCCGCTTGGGGCAGCACCGGCCTGGAGACCGCCTTCGCCGGTCTCTACTCCGGGCTCGTACTGACAGGAAGGGTCAGCTTGGCCCGGCTGGTGGAGGCGATGTCGGCCGCGCCCTGCCGGGTGCTGGGGCTGGAGGCGTCGCGCCTGACGGCGGGCGCCCCCGCCGACTTCTGCGTCTTCGATGCCGAGGAGGTCTGGCAGGTGACGCCGGCGGCGCTCCGTGGCAAGAGCCGCAACTGCGCCTTCCTGGGGGAGACCTTCACCGGCCGCATACGGCTGACGGTGGTGGATGGGGCGCGCCGCTTCGCGCGCGCCCGCGGGGAGGCCTGATGTATCGGGGTGACGTGCCCGGATACGTCGTGCTGGACGACGGCACCGTCTATACCGGGTTCGGCTTCGCAGCCCCTGGGCAGGTGCTGGGCGAAGTGGTCTTCAACACCGGCATGACCGGCTATCAGGAGATAGTCACCGACCCCTCCTACCACGGGCAGATGGTGGTCTTCACCTACCCCCTGATCGGGAACTACGGGGTGGCCGACCATCTGCTGGAATCGTCCGAGGTCCACTCCCGCGCGGTCATCGTCCGTGAGGTCAAGAACACCGCCTGGAACGCCACCTGCCCGGGGGGCTGGGTGGATTGGCTCACCGAACGGGGGGTGGTGGGAGTGGGCGGCGTGGATACCCGGGCCCTCACCCGCCACATCCGGGAGCGGGGGGCGATGACCGGATGTGTGGCCGCAGGACCCGGCCTGCGCGTCAACGACCTGCTCGCCGCCGCCCGCGACTTCCCCAGCATGTCGGGCCGGGACCTGGCCTCCGCCGTCACCTGCCGGGAACCCTATGAATGGCCTCGTCCCGTAGGTGCTCCCGAGCCTCGGTACCGGGTCGTCGCCTACGACTTCGGGATGAAGCGGAGCATCCTGCGCAACCTGGTCGCGGTTGGGTGCCGGGTGACCGTCGTTCCGGCCCACTGGACGGCCGAGCAGACTCTGGCCCTCGGGCCGGACGGTGTGTTCCTCTCCAACGGACCGGGAGACCCGGCGGCCGTGGGCTACGCGGTCGAGACGGTCGGCAGGCTCTTGGGCGAGGTGCCGGTCTTCGGTATCTGTCTGGGCCATCAGCTGCTGGCGCTGGCTCTCGGCTTCCCCACCTACAAGCTCAAGTTCGGCCACCGTGGCCTCAACCACCCGGTCCGTGACTACCTTACCGGGCGGGTCGAGATTACCAGCCAGAATCACGGCTTCGCGGTGGAACCCCCGCCGGTGGTCAGGGACGCCCTCGAACGGGGAGCTGTGGTGGGTGAAGGCGGGGTCAGTGGGCTCAGCTCCGACGCGATGATCGTCGACACGGCCCGCGGACCTGCCCAGATCACCCATTTGAACCTGAACGACGGCACCGTGGAGGGGCTGCGGCTGCTGGACCTTCCCGCCTATTCGGTGCAGTACCATCCGGAGGCGGGCCCGGGACCGCACGACAGCCACTACCTGTTCCGGCGGTTCGCGGACCTGATGGAGGGGTAGGTGGCGGACGGCCGGGTGACCCGGTGCCCGGTCGCCCGGCCATCACGAAAGGAGGAGGAGGATGCTGGCCGAAGGCGACAAGGCGCCGCTTTTCAGGACTCAGGGCAGTGACGGGGAGGTCGACCTGGCTGAGCTTCTGGCCGCGGCCCCGGTAGTGTTGTATTTCTTTCCACGGGCACTTACGCCTGGATGAACCACGGAGGCGGTCGAGTTCGACCAGTTGTTGCCGGAGTTCGCCGAACTGGGAGTCAAGGTCGTGGGTGCGTCGGTCGACCCCGTACCCCGGCTACAGAAGTTCCGGGACAAGTACGGTCTGCGCGTGCCCTTCGCCAGCGATCACGACCGGGCCATCGGCGTCGCCTACGGCACGCTCAAGGGGGGACCGGAGAGCTCGCACGAGCGTGACACCGTGATCATCTCCCGCGAGGGCACCATCCTGCGGGCCTACCAACGAGTGACCGCCAAGGGCCATGCGGCCGCTGTGCTGGCGGAGGTCAAGAAGCTGCGGGCCGAAGGCCGGCTGTAGCGGGAGAGTCCCGGTGGCGTCAGTCTTTCTTGATCTCCACCAGATGCTCGTCGAACCGCCCGCCGTCTCCGGTGGCGAGCGTCTCGTATGGAGGGATGCGATACACGCGGATGGTGTCGTCCAGGAAGTCTGAGAATGCCAGCAAGGTGCCGTCGGGGGACACATCCAGCCCGGTGCACTGGTTGCCGCCCACGATGGCGTCGAGGATACGGCCGGTGGAAGCGTCCATCGCCAGCACCGAGCCCCATTCCGGGCCCGGGATGAAGTAGCTCTTGGGGTTGTCCTTGCCCCGGTTCGAGATGTAGAGGACCTTGCCGTCGGGGGTGAGGTCGATGGTGTTGGGCCGGGCGTCGGTATCGCCCAGCACCGTGACCTGCTCGGTGGCCAGGTCGACCACGTAGATCTCGTTGGTGGAGAAGTCCCCCGCGTAAAGCAGGCCCTTGGCGTCGTCTCCCACCATGTGCCGCATGGCCCCGCCTGTCTTGATCAAGGTCTTCTTCTCACCCGTCGCCAGGTCGATGCGCTGGATGTCCCCGTTCTCGAAGCCGGCCACAAAGAGGCGCCGGCCGTCCGGGGTGATGTATAGGCCCCGCGGAGTGGTGACCGTGTTCAGACGGCGCACGAACTTCCCGGCGACGAGGTCGATCTCGGAGATGCTGTCGCTCACCCAGTTGGAGGCATAGAGCGTCTTCTCATCCGGAGAGAGCGCGAGGACCTTGGTCCAACTGCCTCCCGCCTTGAAGTGGCGCGTGACCTTCCGCGCCGCCCGGTCGATCTCCCAGATGGTCGAAGTGGACATCTGGCTGGCGTATACGGTGCTGCCATCTCGGGTGAAGATGAGCTCGACGGCTTCCTTGCCTCCCATGTCCACCTGGCCCAGTTTCTCGCCGGTGAGGGGGTCGAACACCTGCACTCCCTTGCCGCCCAAGAGGCTGACCCACAGTTCGGCCCCGTCGGGACTGAAGGCCACCTGTTTCGGCTGGGGACCGCACTTGAAGCGAACCACGCTCTCGTGGAGAAGGCCCTCGGGGTCGAGCCACACCTCGAGCGACTGCGTTCGGTCGAGCTTGACCTCGCGCACGGCGGTGTTGTACCCGTCTTTGGTCACGGCGATCTGGATCAAGCCACCCGGCACCGGCGCTGCGAACGGCGTGGTACCGGTCATGGTGGTGCCGTCCTGGAGCGTGACGGCAAGGGCGGCTGCCTCGGGATGGGACTCTACCACCAGCTGCTCGGGGGGTAGGTTCACAGGGATGGTGATCCCGGTCAAGGCCATCGCCCCGGAGCCGGCAAAGGGCTCGAAGTCTCCTGTGCCGCGAGTAGCCAGACTGTACGCGCCGAAGACGATGGCGCCGATCACAGCCAGGGTGGCCACCAGCGCGGCTGCTCTGCGGCGAGCGTAGACCTTGCGGCTGGCGCGGACCCTGCGCGCCGCGCTGCGCTGGGCAGGACGCTCGTATGGGGGCCGGGCTGCGTCCATGTCATGATGATAGCGGACGCGGAGAAAGTCGGAGCGTCGCGGTTAGAATGGACATTGGTGGCAACGCGGGGAGGAGGGCGGGATGCTCACCAAGACGACCATCGTGTGGTTCCGGCGGGATCTGCGCCTGGCCGACAATCCCGCTCTGGAGCACGCCGCTCGCGGCGGCAGGGTCGTCCCTGTGTTCTTGACCGAGTGGGAACGTCGTGATCCCTGGGCCACGGGCGAGGCGGGCCGCTGGTGGCTGCGGATGTCACTGCAGCGTTTGGCGGCGGACCTCGCGGCCCGCGAGGTGCCCCTCCTCCTCCTCGGGGGCGATCCGGAGGACGTCCTTCCCCGGCTCGCCGCTCAGCAGGGGGCGGCCGAAGTGGTTTGGAACCGCCTGTACGAACCCTATGCGCGCAGGCTGGAAGGGCAGGTGGAGGCCGCACTTCGCCGGGAGGCCGTAGCAACGCGCAGCTTCGAGGCGGCTCTCTTGTTCGAGCCGGAGTCCCATCGAAGCCGGTCGGGACGCCCTTTTGTCCAGTTCGGGGCCTTCTGGCGCAGCTGCCTGGCCCTGCCGGAACCGTCGCGCCCGGAAAGCCCGCCGCCGCAGCTGGTGGGGGTCGGAGTCGGGGGCGGTCACTTGGGCGTTCCCACCGCCGCGGCCCAGGCCTCTCCCTCGCCGCTGTCCACGGCCCTGGAGCAGGCAGACGGCCCCGGCGGGAGCCCCAGCGTCAAGGACGCCGCTCCTTGGGAGCCGGGCGAAGCCGGAGCCCAGGCGCGGCTCAAGAGATTCCTGGCCGAGGCGCTGGCGGGATACCAGACCGGCCGGGACCTTCCCGGCGTGGAGGGTGTCTCCCGGCTGTCCCCTCATCTGCACTTCGGGGACATCGGGCCTCGGCAGGTGTGGCACGCCGTGCACGACCATGCGGCCGGAGGTGGCGGGCTCGGCGAGGGCGCTGCTGCCTTCTTGCGCCAATTGGGGTGGCGGGAGTTCGCCCACTACCTCCTCTACCATTTCCCGGAGACGCCCACCGAGCCGTTCCGGCCGGAGTTCGCACGCTTTCCCTGGGCGGACGACCCCGACGGCCTGGCGGCCTGGCAGGCGGGCAAGACCGGGTTCCCTCTGGTGGACGCCGGGATGCGCCAGCTGGCGACCGAGGGGTGGATGCACAACCGGGTCCGCATGGTCGTCGCCTCCTTTCTCACCAAGGACCTGCTCGTTCCGTGGCAGCGGGGCGCGTCCTGGTTCTGGGACCACCTGGTGGACGCCGACTTGGCCAACAACACCTTGGGCTGGCAGTGGACGGCCGGGTGCGGACCAGACGCCGCGCCCTACTTCCGTGTCTACAACCCCGTGCTGCAGGCGCGGCGGTTCGACCCGGAAGGCGTGTACGTCCGCCGCTGGTCGGTACCGGCCGCGAGCCCAGGCGCTGATCCCCGAGCAGCCGATTCCCTGACCCCCATCGTCGACCACGCCGAGGCTCGGGCTCGGGCCCTGGCGGCTTTCCGCGGGTTGCGCTCCACCTGAGGCCGAGCCCTGCCACGGGTGGGCGGGCCACGGCGGGCCACGGCGGGCTTCGCCGGGCCTCGCCGCGCTCGGGGCCCAAGCCCGGGCCTGACCTGCCGGTTTCCCACTCTTGCTATTAGCACCTCGATGGTGTCTGATAGAGACCGTCGGATCCGTCGGCCAGGACGGCACGGGTGCCGGTGCACCCGTCGTGGGGGCCATGCGCTCTTGCCGCCTCAGCAGTCGTCCGGTCATGGATGGGATGCTCGAGAAGGGGGTCTGCCGCATGGAAAGCGATGTCGTGGTCTCTCTGCACTGGGTGGACTGGCTCATCGTCGTCGTCTACGTGGGGGGGATGCTCTACCTGGGCTTCTACTTCTCCCGCAAGAAGGCCGGCTTCGATGACTACTTCATGGCCGGACGCGGTATCCCCGCCCCGCTGCTCGTCGGTACGCTCGTATCCACTTTCTACGGTCTTGACACTCTCTTCGGGACCTCTGAGATAGGGTATTTCGAGGGGGTCTCCGCATTCTTCGCCTATTCGCTCCCCTACACCGTCCTCTACGTGGTCATGGCCTTCTTGTCTCCTCAGTTCAAGAAGCGCTGGCCCGACGGGACGACTATGCAGGACATCTCGTTCGCGAAGTACGGCAAGACCGCCGGGGTCACGACCTCTCTCGCGGCGTTCATCTACTCGACCAACACCATGGAGATGATGGGCATCGGCTTCCTCATCCACCTGGTGACGGGCTGGCCTTTCTGGGTGGGTGTGCTCATCGGCGCCGCCATCGTGCTCATATACACCTATACCGGCGGCCTGTGGGCGGTCATCATGACCGACTTCATCCAGTTCTGCGTGATGATGATCACCGTGGGGATCGGCGTGATCCTGGCTTGGCATGCCATCGGCGGCTTCGACAAGATCGTCGAGGGACTGCAGGCCTTCACAGGGGAGGAGGACGTAGGCTATTACTTCAGCCCAGGGGCCGGCTACCTGACCACGTGGACCCTGATCGCCTACTCGATCACGGCCCTGGCGGTCCTGGCCGAGCCCGCCTTCTTCCAGCGGATCTTCGCCTCCGCTAGCCCTAAGGAGATCAAGAAGGCGTTCGCCGCCGGCGTTCCCATGTGGCTGTCGTTCGATTGGTGCGTCACCTTCCTTGGAATCATCGGCGCGGCCGCCATCGGGCTCGCCATCATCCCGGACGTGGAACCCAACGAAGCCCTGTTCGCTGTTCTGGGCGAGTATCTGCCCACCGGCCTGCTCGGGTTGGCCTTTGTCGGGGTGCTGGCTGCGGCCATGTCCACAGCCGACTCCTACTTCCTGGTCTC
>CAYNPL010000007.1:0-126611 GCA_964399135.1 uncultured Gaiellales bacterium | reverse complement strand
CAAGGTCCAGCCGAGTTGCGCCGCGGCCGGGCAGCCTTCCTCCCGGGCGTAACGGAGCACCACCTGCGGGCATACCACGACCTCTCCCAGTTCGCAGGCCTCCCCCGGCCAGGGCGCCTCGGCCGGCTCCGCCGCGAACGCCAGCACATCGGTCGCTTGAGGGACCCCCCGGTAACGCCCGTTCAGGCCGGAGATCTCATCCTCTCCCACGAACGCTACCGAGACGGCCCCGTCCGCCCCCTCCGCCTCCAGGACCGCCTGTACCAGCCGTACCACAGCATCAGGGTCTGCCATGAGGCCCGTGTGATCCACCACCTCCACCAGGGGTACCGTCATCCGTCCGCGGGCTCCTCCCCCCGCCCCGTCTCGACCGGATCCGCCGGCTTCTCCTCGGCGGGCCCAGCGCCCTGCCCGCCCTCCCTCAGCAGGGCAGCGCTCGGAGGCGTCCCCCGTCCGGCCGGCCGCTTGCGTTCCTGCTGGCCGTCCCGGTCGGGATAGCTGATGCGGTGGCCCACCAAGCCGCGCAGGCTGGCATCGAAGGATTCTTGGATCTTGTGCAGGTCACCCTGGGTGAGGTCTGACTCATCCAGCTGGCCGTCCTCGACCTTCTGTTTGATGATCTCCTGGATGACTCCTTGGATCTTGCGGCGGGTGGGGTTCTGCATGGCCCGCACGGCCGCTTCCACCCCGTCGGCCAGCATGATGATGGCCGCTTCCTTGGAACGGGGTTTCTGCTCCTCGTAACGGTAGCTCTCTTCGTACACCTGGTCGGCGGATTCCTCCAGCGCCTTGTGGTAAAAGTAGGCAAGAACCGAGGTCCCGTGATGCTGTTTGATGATGTCGACCACCGGCTGGGGCAGCCCGTACAGCCTGGCCAGATGTTCACCGTCGCGCACGTGAGCGGTGATGGCGAGCTTGGACAGGTTGGGGTTGAGCCGGTTATGCGGGTTCTCCACGTAGATCTGGTTCTCCACGAAGTACTCCGGCCGCACCGTCTTGCCGATGTCGTGGTAGTAGGCACCCACGCGGGCCAGCAGAGGATCGGCGCCGATCGCCTCCGCCGCCGCTTCGGCCAGGTTCCCCATCTGGATGCTGTGGTTGTACGTGCCCGGCGCCACCTGCAGCATCTTCTTGAGCAGCGGCTGGGCGGGATTGGCCAGTTCGAGCAGGCGGAGGGGCGTGGTCAGATTGAAGACGCTGTCCAGTATCAGCAAGAGGATGACGGTGAGCACGCCCGCCAGGGCCCCGTTGGCGAGACCCCACAGGCTTTGGGTCAGGGCGTCACCGAAGGACGCCTCCTTGAAGGTCTCGACGAAGAAGATCGTCACGAAGGCCAGGACCATGGTGGCCAGGCCCGCACCCAGCAGAGCGGCCCGCTGGGTCACCCGCGAGACCAGGTAGAGCGAAAGCGCCCCCACGACGAGCCCGACCAGGGCGAAGCGCATGTCGAGGTCGGTGAGCAGCCCGATGTTGATGGCGGACAGGGTCACCAGCAGCAGGGCGCTGCGGGCGTTCAGGATCACGGCCACCACCATCCCCATCGCGGCCACGGGGATGATGTAGGGGGAGAGCGGCTCGATGATGAGCAGCCGGGCCACCGCCGTCCCCGCCAGCATCAGGGTGACCAGGGCCAGCAGCATGTTGTTCTCCAGATGGCCACCCTTGTTGAACCGGCTGAGCAGGCGGGAGAAGACGGCCGTCTCGAGCAGCACGAGGAAGAAGATGCCCAGGTAGACCTTGTAGCCGGAGCGGGGCCCGGTCAGACCGAGGGCCTCGACGAGCACCAGGTCCTGCGCCGTGACGGTCTCGCCTTGCTGCACCACCGTCTCGCCCTCGCGCACGCTGACCAGCACCGGCGCCACCTGCTTCATCGCCGCTTCCCGGCGCGACCTGGTCTGCTCCTCGTCGACCACTTGATTGGGGCGGACGTAGCCCGCCGCGATCAGATAGAGGGCATCGGCGGCCTGGGGGGACACAGCGAGTGAGTCGGCGACCGAGCGCAGAGTCTGCAGGGCCGCGTCTAGGGACTCTTCGGTGATGCGGTCGTAGTAGACGGTGGTGAGCGCCCCGAGGATCTGCCGCTGCAGTCTGTCGTAGGCGGCCCCGTCGGCGGTCAGGACGTAGGTGAGGGCGGCGGCGCTCGCGCTCGGCGGGGCCGCCGCCCCCAGTTCCTGTATAGCCTCGGCAACAGCCTTGCCGGCCGCCACCTCCGCCCTCAGCCTCCCGGCTTCCCGCAGAAAGCTCTCCAGGGCGGCGGTGGCCGCCGGCAGCGCTTCCGGGTCGGCCCGGTAGACGGGCTCGACCAGTTGAGCCACCCGTTCGCGCAAGGCCGCGGTCGCTTCTGCGTCGAGGGCGGTCACCGACCGGGCCGCCACCACGGTGCGCGGAGCGGGCTCGCCCTCGGCGAAGCCGCGCAGGGCAGGCAGGTAGGCCGTGGAAATGATCACCGTGAGACCCACGGCCAGGCAGGCCAAGAGCACCAACTCGAAGCGCACCCGGTTGCGCTTGTCGATCCAGTCGCGGAGGTCCGCCAAGCGCTCGCGCAGCAGAAAGCGGTATTCGTCCATGGGGCCCGGCAGCCGTCAGTCCGTTGGCGCGGCCGGACCGGACGGGTCGCGCCGCTTCCGCCCCGGGCTCCGGGTCGCCGCCCTGCGGGCGGGCTGGTGCTTGTCACCGTAGAGCTTGTAGGCGGATACGATCTCCTGCACGAGCTTGTGCCGCACCACGTCCTGGCTGTCGAAATAGACGAAGGCGATATCGGGGATGCCGGCCAGCACCTCCCGCACGTTGACCAAGCCCGAGTGCTGACCCCGAGGCAGGTCGATCTGAGTGATATCGCCGGTGACGATCATGCGGGCCCCGAAGCCCAGACGGGTGAGGAACATCTTCATCTGCTCGGGGCTGGTGTTCTGGGCTTCGTCCAGGATGATCAAGGAGTCGTTCAGCGTGCGCCCCCGCATGTAGGCGAGCGGCGCCACCTCGATGGTGCCCCGCTGCAGGTGTTCCGTCAGCCGGTCGGTATCCATCATGTCGTAGAGGGCATCGAAGAGGGGGCGCAGGTAAGGGTCGACCTTCTCCATCAGACCGCCGGGCAAGAACCCCAGTTTCTCCCCCGCCTCCACCGCCGGCCGCGTGAGGATGATGCGGTTGACCGCGCCGCTCAGCAGGGCCGAGGTGGCCATGGCCATCGCCAAGTAGGTCTTGCCCGTGCCTGCGGGGCCGATGCCGAAGGTGATGGTGTTTGCCCGGATGGCGTCGACGTAGGCCTTCTGGTTGACCGTCTTTGGTCTGATCCGGCGACCGCGGTGTTCCAAGATGACGTCGCCCACGATGTTGCCGAGGTCGCGGGTCCAGTCCTTGCGCCCCGTGCTGAGCGACGCCGCCAGTTCCAGGGTCGACCGGTCCAAACTCTGCCCCGCTCCCAGCAGGGCCACCAGCTCGCCCACAAGGGCTTCACCCCTCTCGACCTCAGCCGCCTCGCCGTCGAGCGTCAGCTGGTTGCCGCGCAGAGTGATATCGCAGGTGAGGAGACTCTCCAGGGTACGGAGGTGACTGTCGTGCTCGCCCACGAGCAGCGCCGCGACGCGGTTGTCCAGATCGATCTGCTTGGTGAAGTACTCGGCGCTCACGCCGCCCCTCCCCCTCTGACCGTCCGCGACCCCCTGTTGGTTCGGCCGCGTCCGCTTCACGCCGATAGACGCTCCTTGACCAAGCGCGACGCGAGCTTGCCGTCGACCCGGACCCCACCCTGGGCCATCACGGCGGCCATGACCTTGCCCATGTCCTTGCCTGAGCTCGCTCCCGTCTCGACCACCACCTTCTCGATGAGGGCGGAGAGTTCGGCCTCGCCCATCTGCTCGGGCAACAGGTCCTCGATGAGGCGCGCGGCGAACTCTTCGTGTTCAGCCAGGTCCTCACGGCCCCCGGCCCGGAACGCTTCGATGGACTCCTCCCGGCGTTTCAGCTCCCGCCGAAGGACAGCCAGTTCGCTCGCTTCGTCGAGTTGGGTCCGAGTCCGTTTGGCCTCGTTCTGCAGCTCACACACCACCATGCGGAGCGCGGAGACGCGCTCCTTGTCGCCCGCCTTCATGGCCTCCTTGATCTGCTCCTGGAGCTCGGTTAGCACGCTCACCGGAAGTCACCCAGGTCCTGCCCGCCAAGCAGATGGAAGTGGAGGTGCTGCACCTCCTGGCCGGCGTCGACGCCCACGTTGGTGAGGACTCGGTAGCCGCTCTCGGCCACCCCCACCCGCCGAGCCACCTGTACGATGAAGCGCAGGAGATCGTGGCCCTCGCATTGCCGCCAGGTGTCGAGGTCGTTGAGCGAGACGATGTGCTCGCGGGGGATGACCAGGATGTGCTGAGGAGCCTTTGGTGCGATGTCGCGGAACGCGACGAAACGCTCGTCTTCCAGCACGAACTCGCTGGGGATCTGCCCGCCGGCGATCCTGCAGAAGATGCAATCATCCATGGCGGCTGATTATACTACCAATCCCCCAGGGCTAGCCGGGCCACCGCCACCGCCACCGGCCCGGCCGTCTCAGTGCGTAGCACACTTCGGCCCAGACGCGCCGTCGCCAGGCCCGCGTTCGAAAAGCGCTCGCGCTCTTGGTCGGTCCAGCCCCCTTCGGACCCCACCCAAAGAGCAAGACCGGCCGCCTCCTCCGCGCCTCGAGGGCCAGGGGAGCGCGGAGTCGCAGTCGGCCTCAGCAGTTGGTCCAGCCGCTGGGGAGCTCCCGGGTCGAGCACGATCGACCGAGCTCCCCGCGCTTCGAGGGTCGCGAGGGCCGCGTCGATCGAGGCGCACGCCTCTAACCTCGGTATCACTACCTGCTTGCTCTGCTTGGCCGCCTCCCGGGCGATCCGCTCCCACCGCAGCAGGCGGCTTGCAGCAGCCGAGGCCGCGACTCGGGACGGGCGGGCGGAGGGCAGCAGAAGGAAGAAGCTCGCCCCCACCTCGGTACCCTTCTCGATCACGACGTCAACGAGCGCCGGCCGGTCGATGTCCTGAACCAGGCCGACCTGCATCCGGTAGGCCGCGCCGGCGGCCTCGCCTTGCAGGCGCTCGTCCAGACGGACCTTCAGCGGGACCGCCTCCTCAACCACTGCGGCCGCGTAAACGGCGGCCCCCACCACCACCTCGCACTTGTCACCCGGGGCAAGTCTCAGCACCCGGACGGCGTGATGGGAGTCCTCCTCGCTGAGGGGCACGGTCAGGCCGGTGAGGTCATCGCCCCCCCGCCCCAAGACGGCTGAAGCCCCGGCCGGCGAGGGAAGATCCACAAAGAAGCGGGGGCGGAACCCAGCCACCGGGAAGGCTCAGTCGGCCCCGCCCGCGACGGGAGAGCCGCCGGCGATGAGCTTGAGCGCCGCCTCGACCGTCTCGTCTACTTCGTCTGTGAGGGGGTCGTCGGGAGCCACGACATCCGGGGTGATGCCGGTCTGATTGATGTCGCGGCCGTTGGGGGTCAAGTAGACGGCGGTGGTCACCTTGAGCGCCCCCGAGTTGGACAGCCCGGAGATGCTCTGCACCAGACCCTTGCCGAACGTGGTCTCTCCCAGCAGGGTCGCCCGCTGGTGGTCCTGAAGGGCGCCGGCCACGATCTCGGAGGCGCTGGCGGTGTAGGGATCGGTCAACACGTAGAGAGGGACAGCGGCGTAGGCCTGGCCGCTCGCTTCGTAGACCTGTTCGGGCGAGTGAAGCCCCTCGGTGCTCACGATGACCCCCGAGGGGATGAAGATGCTGGCCACCGCCACCGCCTCGTCCAGCAGGCCGCCCCCATTGCTGCGCAGGTCGAGGATGATGGCGTCCACCTTGTCCACCTCCACCGCCTTCTGCACCTCAGAGCGCAGCTTGGCGGCAGACCCCTGGGAGAAGGTGAAGAATTGTACGTGCGCGACTTTCTTGCCGTCGGCCGCCCTGAGGACCTCGGTCTCGGTGACCGGGATGGCGATGGTCTTGCGGGTAAGGGTGTAGGTGGTGGTCACCCCTCCCACGGGCAGATTGGAGATGTCGGCCTCGCCGGCCTCGGTGGTGGCGGTGGTCCCGGTACTGCCGCTGGTTTCCGTGGTGGTCGTGGTGGTTAGCAGCGGCCGGTAGATATCGAGCACCACGGTGGTGCCTTCTTCGCCCTTGATGGCGCCCACCACTTCGTCCAGGCTCTTGCCCGCCACCGACTCACCGTCGACGGCGAGGATGATGTCTCCCGACGTGATGCCCGCCTGTTCGGCCGGGCTGCCCTTGAAGGTGGAGACGATGGTCACCAGCTTGTCCTTCATCTCCACCACCATGCCGACCCCCGAGTAGGAGCCTGCGGTGTCTGCCCGGAAGGCCGCGTATTCCTCGGGGTCCAAGTAGACGGTGTAGGGGTCTTCGAGTCCGGCCACCATTCCGTCGATGGCCGCCTGCTCAAGGACGTCCGGGTCGACGGGCCGATAGAACGTCTGGTCCAGCCGGTCGAAGACCTCCTTCTGAAGCGCGAAGTCCTCGCTCGATGAACCGTCCGCCACGACATCCGGCGAAAGGTCACGGACGGCTCCCCCCACATCGGGACTGATGCCCAGAAGAAAGCCCCCCGCGATGAGGAGGAGGGCGGCTACCAGCCCACCGACGACGAGGAACGCGACCTTGACGCTGTGCGGCATCGCTCAGACCTTGAGGAACCGCCGCAGGCCTATGAACGAGCCCAGGGCGCCGATGACCACGCCCACGGCCAACAGGACCACGCTCAAGAAGAGATAGGGCACCGCATCGAGCGGCACCGCCATGAAGGGCATGCCGTCCCGGATCTTGCCCACCAGGAAGCTGTTGAGAAGCAGCACCACCAACACAGCGATGAGCGCCCCGCCGAAGCCCACCGCCACCCCTTCGATTAGGAAAGGCCAGCGGATGAACCAGTTGGTGGCGCCCACCAGTTTCATGATCTCAACCTCGCGCTTGCGCGCGAAGATGGAGAGCCTGATGGTGTTGGAGATGAGCAGAATGGACACGATGCCCAGGAGGACGATGAAGATGACCAGGAAGTTCCTGGCCTGGGAAGTGAAGCTGAACAGCTTGTCGGCGATCTCCTTCCCGTAGCGGACCTCGTCCACGATGGGGTCGCCTTCAAAACGGGCGGCCACGATATCGACCGACTGCGGGTCGACAAGGGCGATCTCGAACGAGGCCGGCAGCGGGTTGCCGGTCAGACCCTCCAGAATCTCGGGATTGTCCTTGAAGTCCTCCTTCAATCGCTCGAGCGCGTCCGCCTTGCTGACGAACATCGAGCTCTTGACCTCGGGCCAGCTCAGGATCTCGGTCTGCATGGCCTCGACCTCGTCCATGTCCGGATCGGGGTCGGTTTTGAGATACACGGTTATCTCGACCTTCTGTTCCACCTCCTTGAGGAGGGCGTCGGTGGTGTACACGAACACCAGGACACCGCCCAGCACAACGATGGAGAGGAAGACCGTCACCAGAGCGGCCACGGTCATGAAGTAGTTGCGCCGTAGCGACCCGAAGGCCTCTGTGAGAAAGAAGCTAATCCTCCCCATAGCCGCCTCGTTTCTGGTCCCGTACCACTCTCCCCTCGTCGAGCGCGATCACCCGGCGGCGCATGCGGTCGACCATCTCCCGGTCGTGTGTGGCCATCAGCACGGTCGTCCCCGTCTTGTTGATGCGGTACAGCAACTGCATGATGCCCATGGACGTTTCGGGGTCGAGGTTCCCGGTGGGCTCGTCGGCGATGAGGAGGGGCGGATGGTTGACGAAGGCGCGTGCGATGGAGACGCGCTGCTGCTCGCCCCCGGAAAGCTCGTTGGGGTAGCTGTCGGCCTTGTGGCCCAGCCCCACCAGCGAAAGGATCTCGGTGGCCTTCTTCTTGGATGCCCCGGTGGCGTTGCCCGTCACGATGAGCGCGTACATGACGTTCTCGAAGGCCGTCTTGTTGGGCAGGAGCTTGAAGTCCTGGAAGACGCAGCCGATGTTGCGCCGCAGATAGGGGACCTTCCAGCTACGGAGCGTGGCCAGGTCGCGGCCGCCCACGCTGACTCGGCCCCGGTCGGGCTCGATCTCGCGGATGAGCAGGCGTATGAACGTGGATTTGCCGGAACCGGACGGGCCCACCAAGAAGACGAACTCGCCCTTTTCAATGTGAAGTGTGACCCTCTCCAGACCGACGGTGCTGGGAGGGTAGATCTTCGTTACATCTTCGAACTTGATCACGTGCTGCTCATGACCTCCGTGTCGGGGCACCCCGACTCTATTCTGCGGGGCCTGCCGGATACCTCCCGATCGCTGCTCCGCAGATGCCCCCGGCCGGTCAGGCCGGACGGGCGCCGAGCTTACCCGTGGACCGCTGCCAAACGTACTCGCGGATGAAATCGTCGATGGCACCGTCGAGTACCGCTTCGACGTTGCCTTTCTCGAAATTGGTCCGATGGTCCTTGACGAGAGTGTAGGGGGCCAGCACATACGAACGGATCTGGCTGCCCCAGGCGATCTCTTTCTGTTCCCCCTTCTCCCGGGCCATCTCCTGCTCCCGCTTCTCGTGTTCGAGCAGGAGCAGCTTGCTGCGCAGCATGCGCATGGCCGTCTCCCGGTTCTGGATCTGTGAGCGCTCGTTCTGGCACTGGACCACCGTCTTGGTGGGGATATGGGTGATACGCACAGCCGAGTCGGTCTTGTTCACGTGTTGGCCCCCGGCCCCGGACGAGCGGTAGGTCTCCACCCTCAGATCCTTCTCGTCGATGTCGAGTTCCACCTCGCCGTCGATCAGGGGAGTGACATCGACCGAGGCGAACGAGGTGTGCCGGCGGCTGGCGGCGTCGAAGGGGGAGATGCGGACCAGCCGGTGGACGCCACGCTCGGTGGAGAGTAGACCGTAGGCGTTCTCGCCGTGCACCGTGAAGGTGACGCTCTTGATGCCGGCCTCGTCGCCTTCGCTGGCTTCGTTGAGCTCGATGGAGAACCCGCGCGCCTGCGCCCAGCGCAGATACATGCGCAGGAGCATCTCCGCCCAATCCTGGCTCTCGGTGCCGCCCGCCCCCGGGTGGATACTGACGATGGCGTCACCGGCGTCGAACTCCCCCGTGAAGAGCCGCTGCTCCTCCAGGTGCTCAAGCGCTGCACCCACCTGAGACGCCAGCCGCTCCACCTCCTCGGTCAACTCCTCGGGGATGTCTTCGCCGCCGGTATCCTCGACGGCCATGTCGAGCAGGGTCTCGAGGTCGTCCACTTGGGAGGCCAGTCGCCGGTAGTCCTCCAGGCGGCTGCGCAGACGGCTGTAGCGCGTGCTCAAGTCCTGGGCGTGATCTTGATCGTCCCAGAAGTCGGGGGCGCGCATGGCCTCTTCCAGCGCGGCGATGTCACGCTCGAGCGAATCGGGGTCAAAGATACTCCCTTACCCACAGGAGCTTCTCGCGGAACACGGTGAGGAGCTCTCGATACTCGGCAAGGGAGGGGCTTTGTTTCTCTGTCTTCTCAGCCATCTGACCGCGCAGTATAGCCCAACGGGCGCCGGGCGGCGACCTCACCCGTCCGGTCCGGGCCCGTGCCCGGGCCTACGACCCGCAGCATTTCTTGTATTTCTTGCCGCTTCCGCAAGGACAAGGGTCGTTGCGCCCCACCTTGCTCACGCTGCGCGGGGCCACCACGGTGCGGGTGGCGGTCTGAGCTGCCTCGTAGGCTTCCGCCGAACTGTCGGTGAGAGGGGCGGACTGCCGGGCGGCTGCTGCTGCGCCGGCGAAGTTCTGAGCCAGGCTGCTGTCTCCGCCGCCGGAATAGGCCAGTTGCCGGGCCGGAGCTGCCTCGGCCGGCTGCTCCGGCTGGACGATCTCCAGGTGGTAGAGGTAGCGGACAAAGTCGGACTGGATGGAGTCCATCATCTCCTGGAACAGCTTGAACCCCTCGTTCTTGTACTCCACCAGGGGGTCCCGCTGGGCCAGGGCCCGCAGCCCGATGCCTTCGCGGAGATAGTCCATCTCATACAGGTGGTCGCGCCACTTGGAGTCCATGGTGCGGAGGAGGACCCAGTTGGCGAGCTGACTCATCTCCTCGGCGCCGAAACGCGCCTCCTTGGCCTCGTAGAGCTTCCTCGCGTCTTCCACCACCATGTCGGCCAGGGTCTCGGCGTCGAGCTCCGCCGGGTCGCCGATCTTCTCCAAGGTCAAAGTGGTGGGGAAGAAGTTGCGCAGCGTAAGCAACATCTCCTCCAGGTCCCACTCCTCGGGGTACCGGGAGGAGTCGGTGAACATGGCCACCTGCTCGCGCAGGACCCGCTCCACGATGCCGAGGACGTCTTCCCGCAGGTCGTCACCGCTGAGAATGCGCTGGCGCTGGCCGTAGATGACCTCGCGCTGCTTGTTCATGACGTCGTCGTACTCAAGCACGCGCTTGCGGATCTGGAAGTTCTGCTCCTCCACCTTCTTCTGCGCGCTCTCCACCGAGCGGGAGATGAGGCTGTGCTCGATGGGGACGTCCTCCTCGATGCCAAGCCGGTCCATGAGGCGGTGGATGCGCTCGCCTCCGAAGATGCGGAGCAGGTCGTCCTCGAGGGAGATGACGAACTGGCTGACGCCGGGGTCGCCCTGGCGACCGGAGCGGCCGCGCAGCTGGTTGTCGACCCGGCGGGCCTCATGCCGCTCGGTGCCGAGCACGAAGAGACCGCCCGCCTCGACCACGCCCTCCCCCAGCTTGATGTCGGTACCGCGGCCGGCCATGTTGGTGGCGATGGTGACCACCCCCGGCTGCCCCGCCTGGGCCACGATGGCCGCTTCTTTAGCGTGGTACTTGGCGTTGAGGACCTCGTGGGGGATCCCCCGCCGCTTGAGCATCTCAGACAGGCGCTCCGACTTCTCCACCGAGATGGTGCCCACCAGCACGGGCTGTCCCCGCTGATGGCAATCGGCGATGATGTCGGCGGCGGCCTTGAACTTGGCCTTCTCGGTCTTGAAGATGAGGTCGTTGCGGTCGTCGCGGATCATCGGCTCGTTGGTGGGGATGACCACCACTTCCATCTTGTAAATCTCGCGGAACTCGTCGGCCTCGGTGGCGGCGGTGCCGGTCATGCCGGCGATCTTCTCGTACAGGCGGAAGTAGTTCTGCAGGGTGATGGTGGCGAGGGTCTGGTTCTCCTCTTTGATCTTGACGCCTTCCCGGGCCTCGATGGCCTGGTGGAGACCTTCGGAGTAGCGCCGGCCCTCCAGGATGCGCCCGGTGAACTCGTCGATGATCTTGACCTCGCCATCCTGCACCAGGTAGTCGACGTCGCGTTTGAAGAGAGCGGCCGCCCGCAGGGCCTGCATCAGATGGTTGACGAGCTGGCCGGAAAGGTCCTCGTAGATGTTGTCGATGCCTAGTTCCCGCTCGACCTTGGCCAGCCCCTTCTCGGTGATGGCCACGGTGCGCTTCTTCTCGTCGACCTCGTAGTCCTCGTCTTCCCCGGGCTTGAGCCGGCGGGCGATGCGGGCGAAATCGTAGTAGACCTTGGCGGCCCGCTCGCCCGGGCCGGAGATGATGAGG
The DNA here is from genome assembly GCA_964399135.1 of uncultured Gaiellales bacterium. Lineage (GTDB taxonomy): Bacteria > Actinomycetota > Thermoleophilia > RBG-16-64-13 > RBG-16-64-13 > CAYNPL01. The sequence goes on along the minus strand of CAYNPL010000007.1, from coordinate 115,112 downwards.
GGAGTACGGGCCTCGTCGATGAGGATGGAGTCCACCTCGTCCACGATGCAGTAGTAGTGACCGCGCTGCACCTGCTGCTCGGCCCGGAGGACCATGTTGTCCCGCAGGTAGTCGAAGCCGAACTCGGTGTTGGTGCCGTAGGTCACGTCGGCTAGGTACGCCTGCCGGCGTTCAGCCGCCTCCATGCTGTTCTGTAGAGCGGCTACGGTCAGGCCCAGGAACTCGTGGACGGGGCCCATCCAAGCGGCATCGCGGCCCGCCAGGTAGTCGTTGACCGTCACCACGTGCACCCCGCGTCCCGTGAGCGCGTTGAGGTAGACGGGCATGGTGGCCACCAGCGTCTTTCCCTCGCCGGTCTTCATCTCGGCGATGGAACCTTGGTGTAACACCACCGCGCCCATGACCTGCACGTCGAAGGGGCGCATCCCCGTGGTGCGCCGGGCGGCCTCCCGCACGACGGCGAAGGCTTCGGGCAGGAGCTCGTCGAGGGTCTCCCCCCGAGAGAGGCGCTCTTTGAACTCCACCGTCTTCTGGCGGAGAGCGGAATCGGAGAGGGCGGCGACAGCAGGCTCGTGGGCGGCCACGCTCGCCACCGCCTCTTCCAGCAGTCTCAGCTTCTTGCCTTCGCCGAAGCGAAGGACCTTGTCAACGACCTTGATCATCGATCGCGTCCACTACTTGAAGGACCGGACGGGACCGGCGACCGGCCCCGGGCAGATCTCAGCCCTGGGCCTCGATGAGACCGTAGTTGCCGTCGCGACGGCGGTATACCACTGCGGTCTCGCCGGATTCGGAGTTGGTGAACACGAAGAAGTCGTGCCCCACCAGCTCCAGTTGGAGTGCGGCCTCCTCCGGCGTCATCGGCTTGACCATGAACTGCTTGGTCTTGACAATACGCGGAGCCGGGCTCTCCTCCTCCAACTCTTCGGCCTCTTCGCCCACCTGGAAGCCTTCGGCAGCCAGAGCCTCTTTGTGCGCGCCCTGCGAGCGGGACACCAGCTTGCCCCGATACTTCTTGACCTGGCGCTCAAGCTTGGCAAACACCAGGTCGATGGACGCGTAGATATCGGGCGACGCTTCCCGGGCCCGGATGACCGGCCCCTTGGTGAAGATCGTCGCTTCCACCACCTGGTTGTCGGCGATGCTCGGGTTCTTCTCGGTCCACAGTTCTACTTCGCAACGCGCGCCGTTGGCGAGATACTTGGCCAACCTCCCCATCTTCTCCTCAGCGTAAGCGCCGATCGCGTCGGTGAGAACCAGATTCCTGCCTTTGACCGTGAGATTCACGCCGGTCCTGCTCCTTGAACTCGTCTTCGCTTCATCCTGTCGCACCGTCTTGTCGGTGCCGGCGACCCTACTGCAGAATGGTGAACGATACCACATCCCTCCCTCAGTCGTGCCCCTCCAGCGATCCCGAGACGGCCCGAGAGAACGTGAAGACATGGACTGGTAGACCCATACCCGAACTCAGCACCAAGGACACCTCGTGGGCCGTCGCGCCGGTGGTATATACGTCGTCGACCAGCACCAACCCCGCCGGTGGTGGAGACAGCCGGGCGGCGGCGCGCTCGTCGAGAGCGAAGGCCCCTCGAAGGTTGCTCTGCCGCCCGGCCCGGCCGAGCGCCTTCTGGTGGCGGGTGGGCGTGGTCTTGCGCACCAGGCCCGCCGAAGCCAGGCCCGGCACACCCGCAGCCAGGGCCCGCGCCAGCAACTCCGCCTGGTTGTAGCCTCGCCTGCGCCGGGCGGCGGGGTGGCAGGGCACCCAGGTGACGAGCACGCGCTCAGGCGGCCCCACCACCGCCACCACCTCTCCGAACGCTTCGCCGGCCAAGGCCGCCATCGTCCGGGCCAGTACCGGCTGCCCCCCCGACTTGAACTCCACCACCAGGCGGCGCGCCGCTCCGGCATGCACGGACGCGCTGCGCGAACCCGCATAGGCCACCTCTCGAGCCATGCAGTGCGAGCAGCGGCCGCCGACCAACGGTCGCGGCCCCGGCTCGCCGCAGCGAGGGCAGGCGTCCGCGCCGATGGCGACCAGTGACTGCCTGCAACGAGCGCACAGATGGGTCTCGAAATCGCCGCAGCCCACGCAGCGCGGCGGAAAGAGGACCGATAGCAGCGGCTCCGCCACCGAGTCGCGCCACCACTGGGCCAGACCAGCGAGGCCGGCCGGGCCGAGGACCGCCGCCCCGGCGCCGTCTTGCTGCCCGAGCGGGGGCCGGCCGCTCACGCCGGCTGAGATCCCGCCCTCTGGGCCAGGATGCCGTCGACCACCATCGCTCCCGGGCCCAACGAGGAGCCGGCCATCAACAGGCCGCGCACCACGTGGGCTCCCTCGCCTACCCGGCAACCGTCCCCGATCACCGTGGGGCCCTCGATGACGGCCTCGCCGCCGACCCGGCAGTCCCGGCCGAGCACCACCGGTGGCTCGATACGCGCCGAGGCGGCCACCACCGCCCCTTCTTCCACCCACACGCCCGGCCGCACCTCGGTGCCGGGCATCTCTACCTCCACCCGGCCGGTGAGCGCGTCGGCGTTGCCGCGCACGAACTCCGCCAGGTTCCCCACATCGCTCCAGTAGCTCTCGACGGCGTAGGCGTGGAACGGCACGTGCCCGCGCAGAAGATCGGGGAAGACCCTGCTGCCGAAGTCGTCGAACCGCCCGGGCAGGATATGCGCGAACACCTCGGGCTCGAACACGTAGATGCCGCAGTTGCAGAGGCGGGAGCGGGCCTCCTCCCGGGTGGGTTTCTCCTGAAAACCCACCACCCGCTGGTCGTCGTCCACCACCAGCACCCCGTAGAGGCTGGGGTCGCCCACCTCCTTGACGGCGATGGTGGCGAGTGAACCCGTGCGCCGGTGGGCGGCCACGAGACCGGTGAGATCGATGTCGGTGAGAGCGTCGCCGCTCACAACCAGGAAGGTGTCTCCCCCTAAGAAGTCCTCGTTGTTCTTGACGCCGCCTGCCGTGCCCAAGAGTTCGGGCTCATAGGAGTAGCGGATGTCCATCCCCACGGCCGACCCGTCGCCGAAAGAGCCGGTGATCGCATCGGGCATGTGGTGAAGGTTCATGATCACCTCGCGGAAGCCGTGCCGCTTCAGCAGATGCAGGATGTGGTGAAGCGCGGGCCGGTTGGCGATGGGGACGAGGGGCTTGGGCATAAGATCTGTGAGCGGCCGCAGGCGGGTGCCCTTGCCGGCAGCCATGATCATGACCCTCATCACGTCCTCCCCGATCGTTCCAGTCTCTCCAGGCTGTCGCGGTAAGGGGGGAAGGCGACGCCCCGCTCGGTGACGATGGCGGTGACATAAGCCGCTGGGGTGACGTCGAAGGCGGGGTTCCGCACCCGTACACCCTGAGGCGCCCAGCGCACCCCGCCGAACCCAGTCACCTCGGACCCGTCTCGCTCCTCAATGGGGATGGCGTTGCCGTCGGGCAGTGACCGGTCCACCGTGGAGAAGGGGGCGGCCACATAGAACGGGATGCCGTGCTCGCGTGCCAGGACCGCCACCGTGTAGGTGCCGATCTTGTTAGCCACATCACCGTTGGCCGTAATGCGGTCCGCCCCCACCACCACGTGGGTGACGACGCCCTTGCGCATAAACCACCCCGCCATGTTATCGGTGATGAGCTCTACGGAGATGCCCTCCCGGGTGAGTTCCCAGGCGGTCAGACGGGCACCCTGCAGCAGCGGCCTGGTCTCGTCGGCCAGCACGTGCAGGCGGGGGTTGCGGGCGTGGACCGAGCGGATGACCCCCAAGGCGGTGCCGTAGCCGGCGGTGGCCAAGGCTCCCGCGTTGCAGTGCGTCAATATCACCGGCCGCTCCTCCCTGATGAGGTCCGCTCCGTACTCCCCGATGGCCCGGCACGAGGCCAGGTCGTCTTCGAAGATGGCGATCGCCCGCCGCTCCATGGCGGCGGTGATCTCCGCCGGGTCCAGACCGTCCTGGTCCCAGATGCGCTCCATCTCCTTGAGCGCCCAGGGCAGGTTATAAGCGGTGGGACGCGTTTCGAATAGGCCCTTGGATGCAGCTTGGAGCGCGGCCCCGAAACGTCCGGGGTCGCCGCCGCTCTCCTGCAGGGCGGCGCGCGCGGCCAGAACCATCCCCATTGCGGTCGTCACCCCCAGCGCGGGGGCGCCCCGGACGGTCATGTCGCAGATGCGCGCCGCCACCTCCTGCCAGGTGGAGCAGCGCACGTAGACCTCTTCCAGGGGCAGCCGGCGCTGGTCGATGAGCACCACCGCCCCGTCGACCCACAGGACGGGCCGGATGTTGTCGACTCCGGCCACGGCCTACGTCCCCATGTGCCAGCTGGCCAGGTACTCCACCTGCTCGGGGGTGAGGACGTCGATACCGACACCGAGGGCCGCCAGTTTGAGGCGGGCGATCTCGGCGTCCATCTCCGCCGGTACGTCGTAGACCTTCTTCTCGAGCGAGGCCGCGTTCTTGACCATGTACTCGGTGGCCAGAGCCTGGTTGGCGAAGCTCATGTCCATGACGCTGGAGGGATGGCCCTCGGCGGCGGCCAGGTTGATGAGCCGCCCTTCGCCCAGCAGATAGATGTTGACGCCACCGGCCAGCGTGAACTCCTCCACGAACTCGCGCACTTGGCGCCGCGACACCGACATCGCCTCTAGAGCGGGGATGTCAATCTCGACGTTGAAGTGGCCGGAGTTGGCCACGATCGCCCCGTCCTTCATGACTTCGAAGTGCTCCTTGCGGATCACGTGGATGTCGCCGGTGGCGGTCACGAAGATGTCGCCTATGGGGGCCACCTGGGCCATGGGCATGACCCGGAAACCGTCCATGATGGCCTCGAGCGCCCGCAGGGGATCGACCTCGAGGATCACCACGTCGGCCCCGTGGCCTTTGGCCCGCATGGCCACCCCGCGCCCGCACCAACCGTACCCGGCCACCACGAACACTTTGCCGGCGATCATGCGGTTGGTGGCCCGGATGATGCCGTCCACGGTGGACTGGCCGGTGCCGTAGCGGTTGTCGAACATGTGCTTGGTCATGGCCGCGTTCACCGCCACGATGGGGTAGCGGAGCACGCCCTCCTGCTCCATGGACTTGAGGCGGATGACCCCGGTGGTGGTCTCCTCGGTGCCCCCGATGACCCCGGCCGCCGCGTCGGTACGCTCGGTGTGCAGCAGACCCACCACGTCGGCCCCGTCGTCCATGGTGATCTGGGGGCGGAAGTCGATGACACTCTGGATGTGACGGTAGTAGGTGTCGCGATCCTCCCCCTTGATGGCGAAGGTGCGGATGCCGTACTCCACCACCAGCGCCGCCGCCACGTCGTCCTGCGTGGAGAGCGGGTTGGAGGCGCACAGGGCCACCTCGGCCCCACCGGCCTGAAGGGTACGCATGAGGCTGGCGGTCTCGCTGGTGACGTGCAGGCACGCCCCTATGCGCACGCCCTGGAGCGGCTTCTCTCTGGCGAAGCGCTCCCGGATGAGGGCCAGCACCGGCATCTCCTTCTCGGCCCATTCGATCCGCAGCACTCCGGCCGAGGCCAGACCCCTGTCCTTCACGTCGTGCTCTACCACCGCTCGTCTCCTTCGCTTGTCTTGTGCACCCTAAGAAAGCTCCACCACCACCGCGGCGACGCGCAGCCCCATGTGAGCCGCCACCACCACCGGCGCGACCAGCTCGGCGCTCACGGCCGGCCATCCCTGGTCCGCGGCCATCAAGGCTTCGAACCCGCGGAGGGCGCCGTCGTCGCGCACTCCGCCCACCACCCCGCGCCTGCATATCATACCCTCGGCCCCGCTCAGCCGGTCGACGACGACGTCGGGGGCGTAGACGCCGGTGAGGCTGGGGAAACGCGGACCCACGGCCTCGTCGTTCGGCCCCGCCAGGACCGACCGCCAGGTCAGGTCGGCGTGGTCGGTCACCGCTACGGCCAGGAGGGGCGCGGCGCCGACCTGCGGCTCCGGGCCCAGGCCGCGAGGCGGCGCCCCCGCCTCGCCACCCACGGTCGCTCCCCGGCAGACGTATCCGATCACCGGCTCTTCCCGCCCGAAGGCCTGCCGCAGCAGGGCTATCTCGGCGGTGCTCAGCAGTCGCCCCAGGTCGCGCACTCCCAGTTGGCGCAGAGAAACCACCGTTCCCTCCCGCCCGGCCAGCCGGCGGGCAGCTTCCATCACGCTCCCACCGGGGAGAGGATCGGTCCGCGGCCCGACGAAGACCTTCATCCCGGGGGGATGGGGATCATGGACTCGGCCACGGCCAACATCTCTTCCTCGCTGAGGAAGTACGTCACCGTGTTGGACACCCAGTAGAGGACCCCGTCGGCCTTCCACCAGACCCGCTCCACTTTGCCGTGGGTGCCCACGACAGTGAAGACGGTGCCGTTGCGCTCGACCTCTCGTCCTTTGCCGGCGGCGGGAGCCTCGGTCCAGGTGGTCTCGGTGATGCCCATGTAGTTGTCGGTATGGATTCCCTCTTCAGTCGTCCTCTGGTACATCATCCGGAAGGCCGGCTCAGTGCCGCCGTCCACCTGGATGGCATAGGTCGGCCCTTCGCTGGGGACCCGCCCCACGTACGCGAAAGTATCCGGAATGTAGGACGGGGCCTGCACCGGGAACGAGACCATGTCGGCCACCTGGCGCCAGACGGCGGCGTCGGGGATGCCGGCGGGAGTGGCCCCGGCCGGCACACGAGGATCTATGGCGGTGGACCCGGGCGACACCGTGACGGTGCCGTTGGTGGACGCGCCTGCCTCCTCGTCGGGCGCGGTCAGAAGCGTGGTCACCGCCTTCTCGAGAGCACCCTCTTCCAGAATCACGAACGAGGTGCTGTCGATCACCTCCGTCTCCCCCATCACGGTGATCTGCCGGATGCGGTCGCCGTTCAAGCGCACACCCCAGTAGGCCAGCTTGAGCACGTCGTTGGCGCTCAGATCGGTGACGACGTTGTCGAAGAGGGCGGAGACGAGGCCGGGCAGCTTGAAGGGCAGGTTCCAGCCCATTGCCTGCTCGCGGACGGAGGCCAGAAAGCGCTGCTGCCGGGCCATCCGCCCCAGGTCGGCGTTGCGGTCGTGGCGGAAGCGCACGTAGTCGAGGGCATCGGCGCCGTTCAACAACTGGTACCCCGCGGGTATGTCGATGTTCTCCCACTCGGTGTTGTCGTTGTAATAGGTCCGGTCAACATCGATATAGACGCCGCCCAGGGAGTCGGTCAGGTCTTCGAAGGCGGCGAAGCCGATCTCCAGGTAGTGATCGATGTCGAGACCGGTGAGCGCTTCCACGGTCTTGATGGTCAGAGCCGGCCCCCCGTAGCCGTAGGCCGTGTTGAGCTTGTTGGCGCCGTGGCCGGCGATCTCCACCCGCAGGTCCCGAGGGAGGGAGAGCACGGACAGATAGTCTCGGTCGGGGTCGACATGCACCACCATGATGGTGTCGGAGCGGCCGAACTCTTGGTCATCATCCTCCCGGCGGTCGGAGCCCAGGAGGAGTAGGTTCATGCCAGAGGGCGGCGCCGTGTCTTCAGTCTGTGCGGCAGGGTCGCTGGTGGGGGTGGCCGCGAGCGCCGCCCGCACCTCCTCCGAGACCCGCTTGTTGGCCCCGGCCACCTCCGCTCGGAACCAGAGATACGAACCGCCGGCCACCACCGCGAGCAAGACGATGAACCCAAGCCCCCCCCACAAGGCCACCCGGGTCCACCGCCGTCCGGGCCGTCCACCCCCGGGCCGGTCGTCAGCGGAGGCGGCCGCGGCGGGGCGCCCCTGTACCTCATGCACCGTGTACGGCTTCTTCGTGCTCACGCTTCCTAAAGACCTCTTCGCCTGGCTCCGATGGAGGGAGATTCTACCCTCCGCCCGCCCCGCCGGCCAAAAAGGGTCAGCAGGCGTCCGAGGGAGGACCGTAGACCCGCTCCACGTCGGCGCCCAGCGATCGCAGTTTGTCCTCCAGGCGCTCGTAACCCCGGTCGATGTGCTGGACCTCGCGCAGCTCGGTGCATCCTTCCGCCACCAGGCCGGCGATGGCCAAGGCCGCACCCGCCCGCAGGTCGGGGCAGCGCACGATGGCCCCGGTCAACGCTCGACCTCCGCCTACCACCGCATGGTTCCCGTCCACCCTGATGTCGGCCCCCAGGCGCACCAGCTCGTCAACGAACCCGAAACGGTTCTCGAACACGTTCTCGGTGACCATCGACACGCCTTTAGCCAGGGAGAGGAGCACCATCATCTGGGCCTGCAGGTCGGTGGGGAACCCGGGGTAGGGCAGAGTGGCCACGTCCACCCCCACGTAGGTGGAGGGGTCTCCCGCGGCCTTGATCGAGCGGGGCCCCTCTTGCACCTGCACTCCCACGGCCCGGAGCTTCGAAAGGAACAGATCGAGCACATGCGGGCTGATGCCGACCACCTCCACCTCTCCACCGGTGACGGCGCCCATGATGAGGAACGTCCCCGCCTCGATGCGGTCGCCCAGAACGGTGTGCTCGGCCGGATGCATCTCGGTGACCCCGTTCACCCGGATGGTCGAACTGCCGGCGCCCTCGATGTCGGCCCCCATGCTGATCAGGAACTTGCAGAGGTCGACAATCTCGGGCTCCCGGGCCACGTTCTCGAGAGTGGTGGTACCCTCGGCCAGCACGGCGGCCATCAGCAGGTTCTCGGTGGCGCCCACGCTGGGATAGTCGAGGAACATGTCGGTGGCATGGAGCCGTGAAGCGGTGACCTCTACGAAGCCGTGGTCGGTACGGACGGTGGCCCCCATCTCGGCGATACCGCGCAGGTGGATGTCGATCTTGCGCGGTCCCAGGTTGCAGCCGCCCGGCATAGCCACCTTGGCCCGGCCGAAGCGGGCCACCAACGGACCCATGATCTGGATGGAGGCCCGCATGCGCTGCACCAGCTCGTAGGGGGCGACCTGAGACTGGACGGCGCGGGTGTCCACCGTCATGGTCCCATCGGCGAACTCGACCACGGCCCCCAGGTGCTCGAGCACTTCCCGCATGGTGTGCACGTCTTGGATGTCGGGGACGTTGCGCAGTACGCTGGTGCCGGAGGCAAGCAGCGACGCGGCCATGAGCTTGAGGGCCGAGTTCTTGGCCCCCGAGACCGCGACCTGCCCCGATATCCGCCGGCCGCCCCGAATCAGGAGGCGCGGCTCTTCCGGTACAGGTGTCATAGGATCAGGCCATCTCCGCCACTTTGATGCGGTTGCGCCCCCGCTTGAGAGCCATTTGCTCCCGGTAGGGGTCCACGTGGTCGTCTTCGGGCACAGTACCGTTGTGATACATCTCCAGCCGCTCGAGGGCCCGCTCGATGGAACGCTGCGCCCGCTCGACGTCGATGTCTTCGGCCTTCTCGGCAGCGTCGGCCAAGACGATGACCTTGTCGAACTGCACCTTGACGAACCCCTCGGCCACCGCGAAATTGAGCCATCCCCCATCAGGCGCCAGAGCGCGCAACCGGCCGATGCTGAGCTGAGCCACAAAAGGAGCGTGGCGGGGGAGGATGCCTACCTCGCCGGTGACCACCGGCACCACCACCATCTCCACTTCGCCGCCGTAGACCGGTCCCGAGGGGGCGACCAGTTCCAGGCGCAGGCGTTCGCTCTCTTCGCCGGCCACGATGGTCCCCTATGCGCCGGCGGTCTGCGCGGCCGGTTCGGCCGCCGCCTCGGCGGCCACCTGCCCCTTCCGGACCGCCTCCAGCACATCGTCGATGCTGCCCTTGTACTTGAAGGCCTGCTCCGGCAGATCGTCGTGCTTGCCCTCCACGATCTCCTTGAAGCTCCGCACCGTCTCCTTCAGGGGCACGAAGCGGCCCGGCATCCCGGTGAACTGCTCGGCCACGAAAAACGGCTGCGACAGGAACTGCTGGATCCTGCGGGCCCGGCGCACGGTCACCTTGTCTTCGTCGGAGAGCTCGTCCATACCCAGGATGGCGATGATGTCGCGCAGGTCCTTGTAGCGCTGGAGGATCTCCTGCACTCTGGTGGCCACCTCGTAGTGCTCGTCGCCCACCACCTGGCGCGAAAGAGCCCGGCTGGTGGAGTCCAGCGGGTCTACCGCCGGGTAGATGCCCATCTCGGTGATGGCGCGGCTCAGCACCGTGGTGGCGTCGAGGTGGGCGAACGTGTTGGCCGGTGCCGGGTCGGTGAGGTCGTCGGCCGGCACGTAGATGGCCTGCACCGACGTGACCGAGCCTCGCCGGGTGGACGTGATACGCTCCTGCAGCTCGCCCATTTCCGAGGTGAGGGTGGGCTGATAGCCCACGGCCGAGGGCATCCTGCCCAAGAGGGCCGACACTTCGGAGCCGGCCTGGACGAAGCGGAAGATGTTGTCGATGAACAGAAGGACGTCCTGACCCATGACGTCGCGGAAATACTCGGCCATGGTCAGAGCCGACAGACCCACCCGCAGACGGGCGCCCGGAGGCTCGTTCATCTGGCCAAACACCATGGCCGTCTTGCCGATGACGCCCGACTCGCTCATCTCCAGGTAGAGGTCGTTGCCCTCGCGCGTGCGTTCGCCCACGCCGCTGAAGACGGAGATGCCGCCGTGATGGGTGGCGATGCTGTGGATGAGTTCGAGGATCACCACCGTCTTGCCCACACCGGCGCCGCCGAACAGGCCCACCTTGCCCCCCTTGACGTAGGGGGCGAGCAGATCGATGACCTTGATGCCGGTCTCCAGCACCTCAGTGGTGGGCTCCAGGTCCTCGAAGGCGGGAGCGGGCCGGTGAATGGGCCAGCGCTCCACGTCGGCCGGAATGGGGGCGCCCTCATCGATGGGATCGCCCAGCAGGTTGAAGAGGCGACCAAGAGTGGGCTCACCCACAGGGACCGTGATGGGCTGCCCCGTGTCGGTGACCTCCATGCCCCGGGCCAGGCCGTCGGTGGAGTCCATGGCTACCGCCCGCACCTTGTTGTCACCCAAGTGCTGCTGCACCTCGGCTACCAAGCGGATCCGTCCCGACCCGGTCTGCACATCGATCTCGAGCGCATTGTAGATGCCCGGCAACACGTCGGTGAACTCCACGTCGAGCACCGGCCCGATGATCTCCACGATCTTGCCTTTGTTCATCGCCTCTTGGTGTCCTTTCTCCTATCCGGACAGGGCGTCGGCCCCGGCGACCACTTCCAGGATCTCCTGGGTGATGGAGGCCTGCCGCACCCGGTTCATCGCCAGGGTCAGGTCGTCGATCATCTCGGTGGCCGCCTCCGACGCGGCGCGCATGGCGGTCATCCGGGCGCCGTGCTCACTGGCCATGCCCTCCAGGATGGCCCGGTAGACCGAGATCTCCACATAGGAAGGCAGAAGGTCGGCCAGGATCTCCTCCGCTGAGGGATCGAAAAGGAAGTCCATGTGCTCGCAGGCGTCGGGCGGGCAATAGAGCGTGGTCAGTTCCTCTTGGATGGGCAGGATCACCTGGTCGGTCACGTACTGTTCCATGGGGCTCTTGAAGCGGTTGTACACCAGGTGGACCCGATCGATGGCCCCGTCGGAATAGCGCCAGATGACGCCGTTGGTTATGGCCTGAGCCTCCAGGAAGGCGGTGCGCTCGGTCACGTCCAGATAGGCCTTGTCCACTTTGTAGCCCTGGAAGCGGGCGGTGCTGAAGCCTTTGCGCCCCAATAAGACCAGGTCGCACTCGATGCCCTGCGCATGGTAGGAATCCACGCGCTCGAAGGCCCGGCGCATGATGTTGGAGTTGAAGGCCCCACACATCCCCCGGTCGGCGGTGAGAGCGATGACGGCCACCCGCTTGACCTCTTTGTGCTCCTTCAGCAGCGGGTACTCGTTGGGGTCGACCTGCAGGTAGCGCACCAGCTGCCCGATGAACTCGAGCATGTTGAGGGCGTAGGGCCGGGTGGACTCGATGCGGAGCTGGGCGCGCCGCAGGCGCGCCGCAGCCACCATCTCCATGGCCTTGGTGATCTTCCGCGTGTTATGGACCGAGACGATCCGGCGGCGTATGTCTCGTTGAGAGGGCATCGGTCCTCAGAGGATCGCCAGCTCGGCCAGCCAGGTCTCTTTGAAGGCGAGTATCGCCGCCCGCAGCTTGGCCTCGGTCTCGGCGGACAGGTCCTTGCTGTCGGCGATGGCCGCCCCGATCTCCGGGTACTGGGTGTTGAGGTAGTTCCGCATGTCGGTGTTGAAGCGGGAGATCTCGGCCACCGGTATGTCGTCGGCGTAGCCTTGGGTGGCGGCGAAGATGATCATCACCTGGTCTTGGACCGGCCAGGGCACGAACTGGGGTTGGTTGAGGGAGGCCACCAGCCGTTCGCCCCGGGCCAGGGCCTTCTGGGTCTCCTGGTCGAGCTCGGAGCCGAACTTGGCGAAGGCCTCAAGCTCCCTGAACTGAGAGAGGTCCAGGCGCAAAGACCCGGCCACCTTCTTCATGGCCTTGATCTGAGCGTTCCCCCCCACCCTCGACACCGAGATGCCTACGTTGATGGCGGGCCGGATGCCGGAGTAGAACAGGTCGCTTTCCAGGAAGATCTGCCCGTCGGTGATGGAGATGACGTTGGTGGGGATGTAGGCGGAGACGTCCCCGGCCTGGGTCTCGATCACCGGCAGGGCGGTGAGCGATCCGCCCCCCTCTTTGTCGCTCAACTTGCAGGCGCGCTCAAGCAGGCGGCTGTGGAGGTAGAAGATATCGCCGGGGAAGGCTTCGCGCCCCGGGGGGCGACGCAGCAGCAGCGACATCTGCCGGTAGGCGTCCGCGTGCTTGGTGAGGTCGTCGTAGATGCAGAGGGCATGCCGCCCCGAGTAGGTGAAGTACTCACCCATGGCACAGCCGGCGTAGGGGGCTATGTAGCGCATGGGGGCCGAGGTGGAGGCAGGGGCCATGATGACGATGGTGTAGTCCATCGCTCCGTACTCCTCGAGCCGGGCCACTAGGCCGGCCACCGTGGAGGCCTTCTGGCCGATGGCCACATAGATGCAGATGACGTCCTGGCCCTTCTGATTGATGATGGTGTCGAGGGCGATGGCCGTCTTTCCGGTGCCGCGGTCCCCGATGATGAGCTCGCGCTGACCCCGCCCGATAGGGATCATGGAGTCGATGGCCTTGATGCCGGTCTGGAGCGGCTCCTTCACCGGCTGGCGGCGGATGACGCCGGGCGCTTTGAACTCCACCGGGCGGTACGCCGTGGTCTCCACCGGGCCCTTGTCGTCCAGCGGCACACCCAGGGGGTTGACCACCCGGCCGATGAGCGCCTCCCCTACCGGCACCTGGATGACCCGCCCGGTCCGCTTGACCTGGTCGCCCTCCTTGATGAGGGTGTCCTCCCCCATCAGCACGGCCCCGATGCTGTCCTCCTCGAGGTTGAGCACCAAGCCCATGACGTCATGGGGAAGCTCAAGCATCTCGGAGGCCACCGCGTTCTCGAGACCCTGGATGCGGGCCACACCGTCTCCAACTTGGACGACCGTGCCCACCTCTTGGAAGTCGATCCCCGCCTCATAGCGCTGGATGCGGGACTTAAGGACGCTGGTGATCTCCTCAGGACGCAGCTTCAACTGAACCCTCCAAACTAGCCACAGGGCTTATCAACAGTTCGCGGAGTCGCTCCAGCCGGTGACGCACGCTGGCATCGGCCACCCTGTCGCCGATGCGTAGCCGGAGCCCACCTAGGATCTCCTTGTCGACGGTAAGTGTGAGCTCGACGGTCTTGTCGAGCGAGGACTCGATCTTGCTGCGGAGGGCCTCCCGGAGCGCAGGCGGGAGCGGGACGGCGGTGACCACCTCGACGTGCACTATACCCTGAGCCTGCTCCAGAAGGTTCACGAAGGCCCGGTAGATGGCAGTGAGTTCGGTCTCCCGGTTCTTGTCCACTAGGAGGCGCAGCAGATTGCGCACCTGCTCTTCTCCCCCCTCGGTGAGCTCGAGCAAGACCGCCTTCTTGCGCGCGTCGGAGACGTCTTCGGTGGCGAGGAACTGCCGCAGTTCGGGAGAGGCTTCGACGGCCTGGACGAACTCGCCCAGATCCCGCCGCACCTCCTCCAGCCGGCCGGACTCCTCCGCCGCCTGGTAGAGAGCGGTCGCGTACACCCGTGCGATCCTGTTCTCGCTCAACGCCGCCTTCTAGTTCTCGCTGACCTTGCTCAGGTCGATCTCGTTGATGGCCTCTTGGATGAGGCGCAGTTGGTCCTCCGGCGACAGGCTGGAACGGGCCACCTTCTCGGTGGCGGCCACGGTCAGGTCGGCCACCTCTTCCCGGATCCTCTGGAGGGCCTGGTTGGTGTCGCGTTCGATCTGCTGGCGGGCCTTGGCCAAAGTGGCCTCGGCCTGCAGCCGGGCTTCCTCCAAGACCTCGGCCTTGGTGGCCTCGCCCGCCTTGCGGGCCCGATCCACTATGGCCTCCGCCTCCTGACGGGCCTCGGCCAACTGCTGCTTGTAGTTGGCGAGGAGCTCATGGGCCTCGTCCCGCAGCGTCTCGGCCTCGTGGATGGCCTGGTGGATCTCGGCCTGCCGCGCCTTCTGCATCCGCATGAGCGGATTGAAAGCGAACTTGTAGAGCAGACCCACCAACGCCAGGAAGGTGATGACCGACCAGACGAACAGCCCTGGATCTATCTCGAATATCTGCATGCCTGTCTGATCCGCGGGATGCCGGCCGCTCTCAGAGGAACAGCAGGATGATCGCGATGACGAAGGCGTACAGGGCCAGCGCCTCGGCCAGAGCCAGACCGATGATGAAGGCGGTCCGGATGTCGCCCGAGGCTTCCGGCTGCCGGGCGATGGCTTCCGAGGTGCGGCCGGTCAAGAGACCGATGCCGATGCCCGGGCCGATCGTCGCCAGCCCCATGCCGATACCTGCGGCGAGTTTGGCGGCTGCTTCTGCGTCGAATGCCATTGTGAAAGTCCTCCTTGCTCCGGGATTGGGCTAGTGTCCGGCGTAGATGGCTGATTCGATGTACACGACCGAGAGAACGGAGAAGATATAGGCCTGGATGAAAGCCACGAACACCTCGAAGAGCATGATGATCACGATGAACAGGCCTGCTGGGATGATGACGATGGCGCTGGCATATTGGAGCATGAGCCCCAGCATGACCAGGATGATCAGGTGCCCGGCGATGGTGTTGCCGAAAAGTCGGACTGACAGCGAGAGCGGTTTGAAGAACTCGCCCATGAGGTGGACCAGGAAGAGGATGCCGCTGAGGACGGGGGCGAGGAGCTTGGGCAGTCCCGGGGGCGCCAGCCATGACTTCACGTAGCCCTTGGCCCCGTGGCGGTGGAATCCCTGGTACTGCGTGACGAAGAACACCACCATGGCCAGGCCGAAGGTCACGTTGATGTTGGCCGTGGGCACGGCGGGCTTCAGGGCGATGGGCTTGGGGATGAGGCCGATCAGGTTCGTGATCATGATGTAGCAGAACAGGGTGAGGATGAGGTAGTAGTACTTCTTGCCCTTCTCCCCTATCTGTCCGGTGAGGTGCCCCGTGGCGAAGTTGAGCAGGATCTCCGCCACGATCTGCAGCCCGTCCGGTTCTTTTCGCAGCCTCCGCGCCACGATATAGAAGAAGGCGAACACGACGACCGCCGACACCCACATATAGATGACGACGTTGCTGATGGAGAAATCGAACGGCCCCACCTTCGGGATCTCGACTATGGGCTGCACGTTGAGTTCGTGCAGAGCCTCTACGATCTTGCTTCCGGCCTCTTCGGACAGCATCCGCGGGACTCAGTTCATGCGCCCGCGCCGGCTGAAGGCGGCGCGCCCCTGCGCTTCGACATCAAACTGTACAAAGACCACCCGTTCAAGATGGTGAAAAGACCCACGAACGCTATGCCGACCGCGGCGATGTTGAGAGGTGTCCACAAGCCCAACATGACAAGGATGGCGGCGAAGACAGCCAGACGCACGATGAACCCCAGGACGGCGTACAGAGGCGCCATGGCGGAGCCGCGACGAGCCATGCGCCCCTGCAGCCTCATGGCAAGAAAGTGATACGCTGCGGCAAGCGCCAGCCCCACGGCGACCGATGCGAGGGTCAGCCCCAGAACGTCCTCCCTGTCGACTCAACCTGTTCCGCCGGCCGGTCTGCCCCCCCGAGCAGTCGACACCACTGAAGAGTATCACGGTGCCCGCCACTTCTGTCGGCCTCGCCACTATAACAACCCGTTGTGATATTTCAATGACACTTGCTGGGATGCCGATATCAGCAGCCGGTCTTGAAAGAGAGCGCTCCGCGACCTGCCGGGGTCCCGCGGGCCGCAGGCCGCTCTGGGGCCGCCGGGGCGGCCGGGCTAGTCCATCTTCACCAGCCGGGTGCCCGCCTCCTCGAACAGTTCGAGAGACAGCGCGTCGGGGTAGACGCCACAGTAGTGGACCGCGACCACACCGGCGTTGATGAGCGTCTTGGCGCAGGTGATGCACGGCTGCAGCGTGCAATAGAGCTCGGCGCCGTTGATGGCTACCCCGTGATAGGCCGCTTGGATGATGGCGTTCTGTTCGGCGTGCAGGCCCCGGCACAACTCCTGGCGCTCGCCCGAGGGTATGCCCAGTTGATCGCGGAGGCACCCCCGCTCCACACAATGGCGTATGCCGCGCGGCACGCCGTTGTAGCCGGTGGCCAGGATCTGTTTGTTCTTCACCAACACCGCGCCCACGTGGCGTCGCAGGCAGGTGGACCGGGTGGCCACCACCCGGGCGATCTCCATGAAGTACTCCTCCCAGCTGGGACGGGTGTCCTGCGGGGGCAGGTCGCTCGGCGTGGCCATCAGGCTTCCAAGGTGCGGTACAGGGGGAAGGCTCCGGTCAGCGCCCGGCTGCGGGCGAGGAGGCGGTCGAGATTGGCCTCGGTGGGCTCCACCGACAGGGTCTCCACGATGATGCGGGCCACCTCTCTCATCTCCTCCGGGCCGAAGCCCCGGGTGGTCATGGCCGGCGTGCCCAGACGAAGCCCGGACGTGACCGTGGGCGGCCGTTCGTCGTAGGGCACGACGTTCTTGTTCGCGGTGATGCCGACCCGATCGAGCAGCTCCTGGGCCCGGCGGCCGGTCATCTCGGTACCGGAGAAATCCACCAGCAACAGGTGGTTGTCGGTCCCCCCCGAGACCAGCTTCAGACCGCCGGCCAACAGCTCTTCGGCCAAGACCTTGGTGTTCTGCACGGTGAGCCGCTGCTTGGCCTTGAACTCCTCGGTGGAGGCCAGCAGGAAACAGACGGCCTTGCCGGCGATGATGTGTTCGAGGGGACCGCCCTGCAGCCCGGGGAACACGGCCTTGTCGAGCTTGGCCGCCGACCCGGCCCGGCAGAAGCAGGCGCCCCCCCGGGGACCGGCCAGGGTCTTGTGGGTGGTGGTGGTGACCCAATCGCAGTAGGGGAAGGGGGAGGGATGCGCCCCCCCGGCGACCAGCCCGGCGATGTGGGCGATGTCGGCCATCAGCTCGGCCCCCACATCATCGGCCACCCGGCGAAAGGCGGCGAAGTCCAGCGTTCGCGGATAGGCGCTGGCCCCCACCACGATCAGCTTGGGCCGGTGCCTGCGGGCCTGAGCCAATACCTCGTCCATGTCGAGGAGGCCGGTCCGGCGGTCGACCCCGTAATGGAAGAAGGCGTATCCCCTGCCCGAGAAGTTCACCGGGAGCCCGTGGGAGAGGTGGCCGCCATGGGCGAGCGTCATCGACAGGACCCGGTCGCCCGGCTCGAGGGTGGCCCAGTAGACCGCCTGGTTGGCGGTAGAGCCGGAATGAGGCTGAACATTGGCATGCTCGGCTCCGAACAGGGCCTTGGCCCGCTCGATGGCCACCTGCTCCACCTCATCGACAACTTCACAGCCCCCGTAGTAGCGGGCGCTGGGATAACCCTCAGCGTACTTGTTGGTGAGCACGCTGCCCATGGCCTGGAGGACGGGGACGGGAGTGAAGTTCTCGGAAGCGATGAGTTCGATGTTGTGCTGCTGGCGAGCGAGTTCCCGGCTGATCAGCCGGTGGATGACGGGGTCGACCTGCTCAAGGGGTAGGTCGGCGTAACTCGCCGCGCGGGGAACGTTGCTCAATCGGGTCGCCTCCTCATCGTGAAACAGGGTCCAAGGATAGCAGATGGGTCGGGGCGTCCCGGCCGGCGGCGCGGTCGGAGGGCCCACCTAGTCCACCTCCGCGATGCGAGCGAGGACCTCGGCGGCCGGCACCGCTCCCTCGCGCAGGACCACAGCGGCGGCTCCCGCGGCCAGCGGCCGCAGGTCGACCACGGTGGAGGCGACCCCCACCGCTCCGGCGGCCCTGGCGCCGCCCCGCCCCTGGGCGGGCGGCGCCAGGGCCGCCGAGCACTGCGCCAGCACATCGGCATCGACGTCGGCTAGGCTGGTCGGGTCGGGGAGTCCGCTGCGGTTGGCGCTCGTCGCGGCCAGAGGCACGTCGAGAGCCTGGAGGAAGTCGAGCAGGGGACCGTGACCGGGCACGCGGACCCCCAGGGAGTCGGGTGTGCCCACCTGAGGCGGGCGCTCGCTCGCAGTGGCTACCACGAAGGTATACGGCCCGGGCAGCAGGGCACCGAGCACAGCGGCCGCCCGGGGGTGGAGGTCGGGCAGCGCTTTCTTGACCGCGGCCACCGAGGGGAACAAGACGGCCAACGGCTGCTCGGGCGCGCGGCCCTTGGCCGCGAAGACGCGCCGTACCCCGACCGGCGAGTCCCAGCGGGCGGCCAGCCCGTACACCGTGTCGGTGGGCACGCCGATGACCGCGCCGGCGGCCAAGGCCTGGCGCAGGGCCCCGACGGCGGCGGCATCCAGCGCGGCCAGGTCGAGAACGTGCGCCCCGGGCCGGGTCGCCGCTACGATGCGGTCTTTGCGAGAAAGATCTTTGTGCACGGCCACCACGGCGAAGCCCGCCTCCCAGGCGACGGCCTCCACGGCCGTCGCCTGGGTGTGGCCCACTTCGAGCAGAAGGGTGCCCCCCGGTCCCAGAGCCCGGCCGGCTTGAGGGACGAGCCGACGGTACACATCGAGCCCGTCGGCGCCGCCATCGAGAGCCGCCAGGGGCTCGAAGTCACGCACGTCGGGAGCCACGGCGGCCAGATCTTCTTCGGTGAGGTAGGGCGGGTTGCTGACCACCAGACGGAGACCAGCGGACGCGACTCCCTCCAGAAGATCCGTTTGCCGGAACTCGACCAGTCCGGCCAGACCCAAGCGGGCGGCGTTCTTCGCCGCCACCGCCAGGGCGTCGGCGCTCCGCTCGGTCGCCAGGACCCGCACACCCGCCTCCTGGGCCAGGCTGAGGGCGATGGCGCCGGTTCCGGTGCCCACGTCGGCCACCACCGGGGCCGGCGGGCCGGGGGAAGCAGGGCCCGCGGCGGGGGAGTGCACGGAAGCGCCGCCCGCGCCGGGGGCGCCGGCCGGCAGCCCGCCCCAGGGCGGCCGCCGGCGCAGAGTCTCAAGGGCCACCTCGACCAGTTCTTCGGTCTCAGGCCGAGGGATAAGGACCACCGGGGTCACCTCCAGGCACAGGTGCCGGAAGTAGGCCCGCCCCAGGATGTAGGCCACCGGTTCGTGGGCCGCCCGCCGGGCCACCAGCGCCCGGTAGGCTCCCAGTTCCGCCTCTGTCAGCGGCCGCTCGTGCTGGGTGTAGAGGTCGATGCGCTCCAGCCCGAGGACCTCGGCCAGAAGCAGCTCCGCGTCCAGGCGGGGAGAGGCGGAACCCTTGCCGCTCAGATACGGCGTGACCTTGTCGAGCAGTCGGCCGATGGTCCAAGCTTGCATGAGACGCGCCTCCGCGGTGGCTGTGCCGGCCGCCTGCCCGGCCCCGGTCAGATCTCGGCCGCGGCCAGCTGCTCCGCCCGCTCGTGCGCCTGCAGGGCCTCTGTGAACTCGTCCAACTCGCCCTGCAGGATGGCCTCCAGGCGATGGGAGGTCAGCCCCACCCGGTGGTCGGTCACCCGGCCCTGGGGGAAGTTGTAAGTACGGATCTTCTGAGCCCGGTCGCCCGTTCCCACTTGGCTGCGCCGCTGGGCGGCGAGCTGAGCGTCCTGCTCCGCCTGAGCCAGGTCGTAGAGGCGCGCCCGCAGGATGCGGAAGGCCCGCTCCTTGTTCTGCAACTGGGATTTCTCGTCCTGGCAGGAGACCACCAAGCCGGAGGGGATATGGGTGAGCCGCACCGCGGAATCGGTGGTGTTGACGGACTGTCCGCCCGGTCCGGTCGACCGGTACACGTCCACGCGTACGTCGTTGGGGTCGATGTTGATCTCGACCTCTTCCACTTCGGGCAGCACGGCCACAGTGGCGGTGGACGTGTGGATGCGCCCGGTGGACTCGGTCACCGGCACCCGCTGCACCCGGTGGACGCCGGACTCATACTTGAGGGCGCCGTAGGCTCCTCGGCCCTTGACCTCGAACACCACCTCCTTGACCCCGCCCAAGGCTCCTTCGGTGGTGGAGAGGACACCGGTCTTGAAACGCATGCGCTCGGCATAGCGCATGATCATTCGCTGAAGCTCGGCCGCGAAGAGGGAGGCTTCGTCGCCCCCGGCCCCGGCCCGAATCTCCACGATGGCGTTCTTCTCGTCGCGCGGGTCCTTCTCAAGCACGGCCAGGCGCAGCTCCTGCTCCAGACGCTCCAGCTTCTCCCGAGCGGCGGCCTTCTCCTCGGCCAGGTACTCCTTCATGTCCGGATCGAGGCCACCCTCCGCCAGCATGGCCTCCGCTTCGGCCAGGGCGGTCCGGGTCTGCCGGTAGTCCACCGCCAGCCGGTAGGCCTCCTCCAGATCGGCGTGCGCTTTGGACAGCTCCGCGTAACGGGCCTGGTCGCGCAGGATATCCGGGTCGGCCAGGTCCTCGGTCAGCGCCGCGTACTTCTCTTCGATCTCGGCTGCCAGCCGATCGATCATGCCATCACCAAGGAGGGTTCGTCGATGTCGGCCTCAGCCGCGTCGGCCAGCATGACCTCTTCGAGCGCGGCCGCCGCCACTTCCAGCTGGTCGGGGGTCGGTTCCCGGGTGGTGAGACGCTGCAACTGGATGCCGGGCCACAGCAGGATGCGGGCGAACACGCCGTCGGCGTGCGTCCCCGCCCATTTGATGCCGATCTCGTAGGCGAGGCCGATGATTAGGGGAATCCCCACGATACGCGAGAACACCAGCCAGGGCAGGCTCGGTTTGCCCACGAACGCGAAGACGAACACCGAGATCACCATCACCAGGAGTAGGAACCCCGTGCCGCAACGAGGGTGTAGGGTGGGGAACCGTTTGGCGTACTCGGCATCGGCCCGGCCGCACGACTCGTAGGCATGGATGACCTTGTGCTCGGCCCCGTGATACATGAACACCCGGCGAAGGTCGGGGATCAAGGAGATGCCGACGATGTAGAGCAGGAAGATGGCGATCCGGATGACCCCTTCCACGAAGTTGAAGAGGAACGGATTGGCGAAGGTCTCCTCGAACTGTTTGACCACCACCAGGGGCACCACGATAAACAGAGCCACCGCCATCCCCACCGCCACGCTGACGGTCACGGCCAGTTGTTTCCAGCCGAAGGCGGGCGGCTCCTCCGGCATCTCGGGCTCGGGAACCGGCGTGCCCACCCCGCCGAGCAGCGCGCTCTCGACCGCCGTGGGCGAGACAGTCGCAGCCTCGCCGTCATTCGATTCGCCCTCCCCGGCACTTTCCAGCCCGATGTTGGCCGAGATGCCCAGGGCCTTGATGCCGAGGCTCATGGACTCGTAGAGAGCGACCACTCCCCGTATGACCGGCCACTTGAGCAGCCGATGGCGCGAACCGGCCGGAGGCAGTGGATACGACTTGCGCGCGATTCCGCCCGAGGGCCGGCGCACCGCCACCCCCCAGGAATGCCTGCCCCGCATCATGACACCCTCGATGACCGCCTGGCCACCGAAGGTGTGGCCCCGCCTGCAGTCAGTGGCGTCGGCTGCGACCTCCGGCTCGGCGTCGATCTTGGGATCGGCGCTGTCCGCGCGCTCGGTCATGGTCAGGCTGATACCGCAGCAGACCGGACGAGGTCCATGGCCATGACCTCTTCTTCGGAATAGGGATTGCCGCACGTCATCTTGCCTTCGGGGCAGCCGCCGGTCATGCAACCGGGGCCGGTCTCCTCGAACAGCAGCGGTGCCGCGGCCAGCACCAGTCCACGCATGGTCCAAGCCAAGCGGTTGATCTCCCACTGCGCGCGGCGGCAGCAGCGGACCGCGAAGAAGTGGCGCAACTCACGGGCGTTCATGGTCACCACGATCTTGGTCTCGGCGGCGTTGGGCAGCACGAAACGGGCGTCCTCGAATACCGACTCGTTCCCCCGCCCCTCGGCCTGGCCTATCTCCACCAGCCGTTCGTAGGCCTTGCGGGCGTTCTCCATGGCCTCCAGGAACACCGCCCTGGCCTGGGGCGACTTCGCGATATGCGGAGGCATGACGAAATCACCCTCGGAGGCGAAGCGGACGTAGCGCTGGGACTGCTGGCTGTAGGAGGCCATCCGGTGCCGCACCAGCTGGTGGGTGCAGGCCCGGGATACTCCGTCGATGGCGAAGGTGAAGGTGGCGTGCTCGAGCGCGCTGTGATGGCCCGACCTGACCAGCCCCCGGACCAGGCGGCGCACATCGTCGTCGCTCATGGCCTCTTTGAGCTCGGCCGCGCTCACGGGCGCGTAGCAGAGCCTCCCCGCGGACGCGACCGCCCGTTCGGGCAAAGGGGTGTGCTGGAGCAGCGTGACCTTGAGCTCGGCAGACACGGCCGGCAAGACCTACTTGGCCTTTTCGGGCCGCCGGTACTTCCTGTTGAACCTCTCTACCCGGCCGGCGGTGTCGACCAGTTTCTGCTTGCCCGTGTAGAACGGATGACAGGCAGAACAGACCTCGACCTTGATCTCGGGAAGCGTCGAGCGGGTGGTGAATGTCGAGCCGCACGAGCAGATGACTTTGCTCTCTACATAGTTGGGATGTATGCCGTCCTTCAAGGTGCCTCCAGTGACACGGACCCGGGTGATTCGCCCAAAAGGCACAGTATGATACCACGCCCGGGCTAGACTACCGCGCTCTGGGGTACCTTGCTGGACACCTGTCTTCGAAGGGAACAGCGCACATGAGCGCTCTGCAGACGACACCAGTCGGAGTCGCTCCGGCCGGCGGGGCCAGGGGGGGCGACGCTGACACGGTTGCAGCCCGCACCGCCGGGCGACCACATGCCGGCAGCCGCGAAGGCCTTCTCACCTTGCCCGATCCCGCGACCATCGTGGTGGTAGGCGGGGGCCCAGCCGGGTCGTTCTTCGCCATCCGGATGCTCCGGACCGCCCGCCGGCTCGGCCGGTCGGTGGAGGTGATCATCCTGGAGAAGAAGACCGAGATCTGCTTCTACCAGCCTGTTGGATTCTGCACCTGGGAGGGCTGCAACTACTGCGCGGGCGGCATCTCGCCCCGGCTGGCCGACACCTTGCGCGAGAACGGCCTCGAACTGCCGTCCGAAGTGGTCGAGGGCCGAGCCACTGAGGTCATCGTGCACGGAGACTGGAAGAGCATCCAGCTTCCCATACCGGAGGGACGGGAGATGCTCTCGGTGTTCCGCGGTTCCCGGCCCCGGCAGCGAGAGGGTCGCTTCACGAACTTCGATACCTTCCTCCTGCGTACCGCGGCCGACGAGGGCGCCCAAGTGATATCGGCCGAGGTCACCGCGGCGCGCTACTCACCCGCGGGCAGACCGATTGTTTCGTACCGGACCGCGGTGGGGGCCTCTGAACAGACCATCGAGGCCGATTTCGCCGTGTTCACGGCAGGCGTGAACCGACGGCCGGGCCTGGCTCCGGCGATGGACCCTCTCTTTCAGTCCCTACAAGACATGATCCCAGGGTTGCGGCCGCCGAGAGTACGTCAGACCGTGATCGTCGAGATGGAGGCGGAGGACGGCAGGTCGCTGCGCGCGCTCGAGGGTGAAGTCCATTTCGCTCAGTACGGCTCCAAAGACCTCCGCATCGAGATGTCCTCGCTCATCCCCAAAGACAAGTGGATCACCATTGTCCTGGTGGGCAAGGCTGTCGACCGAGCCGGGCCGGCGGAACTGCCCCGGATCGTCCAGCGGTTCGTTGAACTGCCCCACATCCAACGTCTGCTCCCCCCCGACGTCCGGCTTCGCGCGGCCTGCTCTTGCCACCCCAACATGACCATAGGCGCCGCCCGCAGGCCGTTCGCTTCCCGAGTGGCTCTGGCTGGCGACATGGCCGTCTCTCGCCTCTACAAGGACGGGCTGTACTCGGCCTTCGTGACCACCGCCGCGCTTGTGGACTGCATTGTGGAGAAGGGCATCGACGGCAAGAGCCTAGGGCGCTGGTACGCCCCGGTCATCGACCGCTTCCACGCCGACAACCGCTACGGTCGCGCCGTGTTCTTGCTCAGCAGCGGGGTGTTCGCCCACCCGGCCCTGAGTAGGGTCCTCTACCAGGCGCTCCTCACCGAGAGGAAGACCAGGCCCCACGATAGACGGCGGCTCGCCGGCGTCCTGTGGCGTACCGCCAGTGGTGACGACAGCTATCGCAGCATCCTGCTGGGCATGTTGCACCCAGCCTCGTGGTGGCTGATAGTGACCGGAGGGCTGCTGGCAACCATCCGGAACAAGCTGACCGAACAGTTCTTCGGCCTTGACTGGACAGGCGTGGGCCGATATCCCACCGGGGTCCCCCTTGAGGAGGTGGCCCGCAAGCGCCGGGAGTTGTTCGCCGTCCAGGGCCGGGAACCCCCCGCCCGCTCACCACAGATGGAACGGATGTACTCCATCCGCATACGAGCCGAAGCGGAGGCCATCTTCCGGCACCTTGGAGCCTTCGGCGATCCGGACCGGGAGTATTTCGCCCCCCGCTTCCTGAGGGTCCACCGGACCGGCGGCTCCCCCAACCAGGTGGGGACAACCATCCGCTACGACGTCCCTGTCCTGGGCCGGTCTGACGAGGCAGCGAAGCCCCCACGTAGACGGGGGCTGGTGTCGTTCGCTGTCCGGCTGGAGAGAGTGGTACCGGGCCGCTACCTACTCTACCGCATCCTGGACGGCTTTGGCCGGGGAGGCACGTTTGCGTTCGATGTGGCGCCGGCGAAGCCCGGAGTGAGTCTGCTGACCATCTACGTGGGGTTCGACTTCCCCCAGGGACGCGGCAGCCTGGGCAGGCTTGGGTGGACGCTGTTCCGCCTGGTCTTCCCCGGGTACGCGCATGACGTGCTCTGGAACCACTCCCTGTGCAGAATCAAGAGCCTGGCCGAGGCCGACGAGGGGGCGAAGGCAAAGTCGGGGCCCACACGACCCGAACAGCCGTGACCGAAGGCAGCGCACCGAAGGGCGGGCATCCTCGGCCCGGCGCGTCTTGGCAGCCCAGGAGCGCTCTGCTACGGTGCAGGGGCGGATGGCTGGTCCGGCAGAAAGGAATGCCTCATGGGCGAGCTGCATTGGGAGACAAGGCACAGACTGAAACCGCACGATTTCGCAATCCTGGACAAGTTCGAATTCAAGTACGCTCCTGTCGGCTTCAAGTTCTTCAACGTCGAGGGTGACCTGGAAGGCTTAGGGCTTGAGCAACTCGAAGGCAAGCTGGCATGGTGTCAAATGCTTCTTGAGGCCCAGAAAGGAAGGGCGTTCTACGCTACAGCTGACAATCAGTACTGCGAGCCGGGGATCTTCTTGTCCGGCCACGGCGAACTGACCCCCCTGGCTGCCGGCGGCCGGATCGGCCCGCCCTTCGACATCTACGCCGACGAGCGCCCCAACCGGCGGGTCTATAACCACGTGAGCGTCCTCGCCGCCGGGTCGACGTATGCGACCGGCTACGCTCCCCTGGACAAGTTGACCTTCGACCCGGACCTGCTGATCCTCGGCTGTGACAACATGGACCAGGGTGAGCGGGTGCTGAGGGCCACCCAGTGGGATACGGGCGACATGATCATCAGTCACATGACGTACGTGATGGGCTGCAACTGGATGTTCACGTACCCATTCGTGAGCGGGAACATCAACACCGTCTGGACCGGGGTGTGTTACGGGATGAAGATGTACAAGCTCTATCCTCCCGGTCTGCCGATCGTCATCCTCCCCTGGCATCACATCGACAGGGTCTTGCGGAACATGAACGAGATGCCCTGGACCCTGCCCGGTCATACCGACCGAAAAGAAGAGACCTACCAGCGGGCATTCAGGCGGCTGGGGGTCGAGGGCATCATCTGACACGCGATCCTGGTCCTGGGCGTAGCCCCAGGCGGCGGTGGACCTACTCGCCGCCTTGATGTGGGTTGACCGCGACCGCCGCCTCCCGCGCGGCCGCGAGTGCGTGGTCCCTCTCGGTTGCCTCTCCGGCTTCCCAGGCCAGCCGAGCCGCCCGCAGAGCCGCGCCCAGCCTCGGGCTCGGAACCAGGCCCAACTCTCGCATCAGCGTCTCACCGTCCACCGGCAGCGGCGGGACGCCGCCCGACGCCCGGCAGGCCCACAGAGCCATCAATGCGCGGGCGGAGCCGGAAGGCGCAGCCTGACCCTCGTCGGCGGCTCCACCCGCCGCCTCCGCCGCCGTCGCCAGCACGATCACCTCTGGCTCCCAGGGCGCCGCCGCCCACAGGTAGAGTATTGCCGGGCGGCCGGGGCGCGCCGGACTCACTGGTGCGGGAGGTGGGGTCCCGCGGTCGCCGCCCATGTGGGCCACTCTCGCGAGGAGAGAGTTCATCGCGCTCGAGAAGTGCAGACGGCTCCCCACCGCCGTGATCTGCGCCGGTGCCGTGCCCCACACCATGCCGGCCAGGCGCAAAGCCACAGGCCGTTCCATCGCGCCGTCGACCGGTTCCGCCAGCCGTGCCGCCAGAGCCTCGGCCGCCTCGGGGAACCAGGCGGCGGGGCCGGCGAGGATCGCCTCAAGCCGGTCAAGCAGGCTGAGGACCGGCTGAAGATCCCACTGGGCACCGCCGGGCGTGGCTGCATCGGCCGGCACGGCGCCCGGCTCGGTGGTGCCGGCCGGGCCACCGGCGTTCGTGCCCGCCGGCCCCAGCAGCACCACCTGGAGCAACCCCAGATCCGCCCACAGCCGCGCGGCATCGCCGGCGCGGCCGGCGGCCAAGGTGAGTACCATCTCCACGGCCACCCGCTCGGGGGCGGCCCGCGCGAGCAGCGGAGCCTGCGCGCGCGCAGCCGCAGCCAGCGCCGGGTCAAGGGCGAGGCCGAGCACATGGCAGAAGCGCGCGGCCCGCATCAAGCGAAGGGGGTCGTCGGTGAAGATGTGCTCCGACACCGCCACCAGCCGTCCCTCCCGCAGATGAGCGAGGCCGCTGTGCGGGTCGATGAGGTCTCCGCCCTCCACCGCCACCGCCATGGCGTTCACGGTGAAGTCCCGCTGCGCGAGGTCGTCGAGGATCCCCGTTCCTCGCACCGCGGCCACGTCGATGTGGCCCTCTGGGCCTATCACCCGGTAAGCTCCGTGCCGCTCCGACAACGTGAACCAAGGGCTCCCGAAGGCTCGGGCGATGTCCTTCGCCACCGCCGCCGGGTCCGCCGCCACCACCAGGTCGAGGTCGGGGGAAGGCCGGCCCAGCTCCCGGTCACGGACGCTCCCGCCCACGAGCCAGCCCGAGACAGCCCGGCTGCGCAGGATGTCGGCTACGGTCTGCAGCATCGTCTTGCCCTCGGTGGTGTTCGCCCTCCCGGGCCCGCCCAACCGCGCCTACTTCGCGGCGCCCTTGCTCTTCCGCAGCTTGCGCTGATAGGTGTATTTGTCGACAGCGTAGGCGATGCCGGTGTAGATGACGAAGCCGGCCAGAGCGATGATGACAGAGGTCAAAGTGTTGGAGGTCCTCGCCCCGCTGGCGTCCTTCTGCACCCACAGGAACTCGATGACCACGAAGTAGAGGACCGCGAGGATGGCGCCCTGGATGGCGGCGCGCTTGAGAGTGGGGGGGCGGAGCGGCCTGCCGGAGGCGTCCTTGGCCACGGCACTCTTGCCCCCGCCTTTGCCCTTGCCCCCGCTCCCCTTGGCGGCCGCACCACTCTTGGCCTTGGGATAGGCCTGCCTGGCCGCTCTCCGTGTCTCCTTCTTGGACATGTTCCCCCGTTCCCCTAGTCCCGCTCGGCGATGGCCCGGACGATGTCACCGCGGGTGACGATACCGAGCAGCCGGCCGCTGGGATCGCCCATCTCCGTCACCGGCAGCCGGTTGACGCCCCGGTCTGCCATCAGAGTGGCCGCCTGCCGCACCGACGCGTCCGGTGAGATGGCCACCACCTCGGTGCTCATGATCTCCCCGACCTTCGTCCCGAACGCCTTCTTGAACCGCTCCTCGAACTTGTGGAAGCTCTGCACGTAGATGACACTGTCAAGGAACTGGATGTAGTAGGGGAAGTGGAGATCGGCGTCTTGGACGATGATGTCGGCTTCACTCACCATGCCGAGGACGGTACCCTGCTCATCGATGACCGGCACCCCGCTGATCTTGTTCTCGGCCAGGATGTCGGCCAACTCGCGCACGGTCGTATCCGGTCCCACCGCGATGACCTCGGCCTGCATGATGTCCTTCACCTTCAAGTCGTCCACGAAGGTCTCCTCTCATAGATGCGGTCGGCGACGACCAGGGGAAGAAGATCGACCAGATCACCCGCCAGGATACCCTGCGGATCGGTCTCGGCGCCCAACGCGCCCGCTTCGGCGTGCAGCCAGGCTCCTGCGTAGGCGGCCTCAAAGGGTTCCAGACCCTTGGCCAACAGGGCCCCGATGACCCCGGAGAGCACGTCACCGGTGCCGGCGGAGGCGAGCTGTGGCGGTCCCTGCACTACCACCCGCGTCTGTCCGGACGGGTGAGCAATGACGGTGGAGGACCCCTTAAGGAGGATCACCTGGTGGGTGGCCGCCGCCGCGCGGCGGGCGGCGGCCAGGCTCGCGGCCGCCACCTCGGACACCGGCACCCCCAAGAGCGCCGCCAGCTCCCCCACGTGCGGGGTGAGCACCAGGCCCGGGCGCCGTCGCAGCAGGTCGGCCGACCCGGCGAACGCGAAGAGCCCGTCGGCATCGAGCACCGCGGGCACCGTGCTTTCCAGAATGATCCGCCGCACAGCAGTCGCCGTCGCCGTCTCCCGACCCAGGCCGGGGCCGCACACGAGCGCGCCCAGCCGGCTGTCACCGACGACCGCCAACACCGGCCCGGCGTCGTCGATGGCGTCGCCCTTGCCCACTTCCGACAGGACCGTCTCCACCAGGCGCCCGCGCAGAGCATCGGCGGCGCCGGGGGCCATAAGCAGGCGGACATAGCCCGCGCCGGTGCGGTACGCCGCCTGCGCCGCCAACCAGGCGGCTCCCGGGTATGCCCGGGAACCGGCCAGCACGGCCACGTATCCCGCCTTGTACTTGTGGTCGTCCACCCGCCTGCCGGGGATGTTGACATCGTCCTCGGTGACCACCCAGAGGTCGGGCTCAGGTTCGAGCGACTCGGGGATGCCGATGTCCCACACCAGCACCTCTCCCGCGGCCTCCGACCCGGGTGGGCACACCAGCCCGCTCTTGGCCGCGTGGAACGTGACGGTGACGTCGGCCGCCACCGTCCCCTTAGCGATACTCCCGGTGGTGGCGTCCACTCCCGAGGGCACGTCGCAGGCGATCACGGGGACGCCCCGGGCCCCCGCGGCGTTGATGAGCGCGGCCCACTCCGCCACCGTGCCCCGCAGCTCCCCGCTGGCCCCCGTACCCAGTAGGCAGTCCACCACCAGCTCGGTCTCCTCCCACAGGTAATCAGGCACGGCGCCCGTCCGCAGGTTGACCCCGGCTCTACGGGCCGCCTCGAAGTTGAGGGCGGCATCGGGGCTGAGCTCCCCCGTTGAGGAGACGGTCACCACGCAGGCCACCGGATGCCCGGCCAGGTGCAACTGCCGGGCGGCGGCCAGACCGTCCCCCCCGTTGTTGCCCCGGCCGCAGACGATCAGAGTGTGCCGGCCGGGAAAGCGGCCCCGCACCAAAGCGGTGATCCCCAAGGCGGCTCGCTCCATGAGCACGGGGCCCGGGATCCCGATGTCCTCGATCGCCGCCCGGTCGAGTTCGCGCACTTGGGCCGGCGTGAACACCACCGGCCGGTCTTCCAGACCCAGGAGAGCTTCGGTTCCACCCTCGTTCTCGTCCATGTCTCCCTCCCCCCGCGCGACCACGGCCACACACCCGCCCGCCACCGAACCCACGTGCGACAGGGACACCGCCGCCGCGTCGATGCCGGCGGCCGCCGCCGCCACAGCGGTGCGGCCGCTCAACACCACTCGGGCCGGACCGCCGTCCGGCCCGGCGGACAGCACCTCGATCTCCTGCCAGGAGAGCACGCCGGTCCCCAAGAGTTTACCAACGGCCTCCTTGGCCGCGAAACGCGCGGCCAGATGCAGTTCCGGCGTCCCCCGGGCTCGGCAATAGGCGATCTCGCTCGAGGTGAACAGCCGCGCCTCCAGCGCCGGGTGCCGGTCCAGCGCCCGCCGGAAACGGTCGACCTCCACCAGGTCGAAGCCCACCCGGACTTGGCGCTCCGGCCAGGCGCTCCCCGAGGGAACCGTGGTCCCCCGCCCCTCGCCCCCCGGCCGGTTCCGCGGAACGTCCCCGGGGCCGGCGCCGTGCTGGGCTGCTCCGGGCGCGCCCATCGCTATTCCACTGTGACGGTCTTGGCCAGGTTGCGGGGCTGGTCGACCTTCTCACCCTTGTGCTTGGCCACGTAGTAGGCGAAGAGCTGCAGCGGCACAACGGAAAGAAGGGGGGCCAGCATCTCGTCGGTGCGGGGCACATAGAAGATCTCGTCGGCCATCTCCAGCAGGCTCTCGTTGCCTTCGGAAGCCACGGCGATGACCCGCGCCCCCCGCGCCCGCACCTCCTGCACGTTGGAGACCAGCTTGTCGTAGACCCGGCTGTCGGTGGCCACCACCAACACCGGCGAGCCTTCCTCCAGCAGGGCGATAGGCCCGTGCTTCATCTCTCCGGCGGCGTAGGCGTCGGTGGGGATGTAGGAGATCTCCTTGAGCTTGAGCGCACCTTCCAGCGCCACGGGCAGACTCATGTTGCGGCCCAGGCACAGGAAGAACCGGCCGCCGGCGTGCTTCTTGGCCACCTCCTCCACCCGGGCGGCAGCGCCGTCCTCCAGGTAGTCGCGGAGCAGACCCGGGATGCGCCGCAGTTCCTCGGTGTACGCCCGCACCTCTTCGATGCCCAGGTGCCCGCGCTGCTCGCCCAGATAGAGCGCGAGAAGCAGCATGGCCATCTCCTGGGTGAGGAAAGTCTTGGTGGCGGCCACCCCTATCTCCAGACCGGCCCGGGTGAACAGCACCCCGTGGGCTTCCCGGGTAGCCTGCGAACCCACGATGTTGGTCACGGCCAGCACGTGAGCGCCCGCCTCCCGGGCCAGGCGCATGGCGGCCAGGGTGTCGGCGGTCTCTCCCGACTGGCTGATGGCAATGCAGAGACAGGCGGGGCCGATGACGGGGTCGCGGTAGCGGAACTCGGAGGCCACCTCCACCTCCACCGGCACCCGGGCCCAACGCTCCAGCGCGTACTTCCCTACCAGACCGGCGTGATAGGAGGTCCCGCAGGCCACGATGGTGACCTGCTCGAGGGCTCTGATGGCCTCGGGGGCCAGACCCAGCCCGTCCAAGATCACCCGGCCGTCGGCCCCCACCCGCTCAGCCAGGGTGTCGGCCAGCGAGGTGGGCTGCTCGTGGATCTCCTTGAGCATGAACGTCTCGTAGCCCGCTTTTTCGGCGGCTTCTTCGTCCCAGTCGACCGTCTCGGCCTCCCGCAGGATAGGCTGTCCATCCAGGCCGAAGATCTCCACCGCGTCCTTGCGGACAGTCACCACCTCGCCGTCATCGGGGAAGACCACTGTGCGGGTCTCGGCCAGAAAGGCGGGCACGGCTGAAGCCACGAAGTTCTCCCCTCGGCCCAGACCCACCACCAGAGGGGTTTCCTTGCGCACGGCCACGATGACGTCGGGCTCGTCCACGGCGATGGCGCAGTAGGTGAAGTGCCCCTCCATCTGCCTGAACGCCT
The DNA here is from genome assembly GCA_964399135.1 of uncultured Gaiellales bacterium. GTDB lineage: Bacteria > Actinomycetota > Thermoleophilia > RBG-16-64-13 > RBG-16-64-13 > CAYNPL01. The sequence continues at coordinate 83,187 of CAYNPL010000007.1, read as the reverse complement.
CCACCACGGCGTCGCGCAGTGAGCCGGCATAGGCCCGTTCGATCAGATGCGCCACCACCTCGGCGTCGGTCTCGGAAGTGAACTCGTGCCCCTCTTCGCGCAGCAGGGCGCGCAGACTCAGGTAGTTCTCGACGATGCCGTTGAGCACGATGGCGAAACGGCCGCTGCAGTCGGTGTGGGGGTGGGCGTTCTCGTCAGACGGACGGCCATGGGTGGCCCAGCGCGTGTGCGCGATGCCCACGGTGCCGCCGCCGTCGAGGCGGTCGAGTTTGGCCTCGAGGCGGTCCAGGTTGCCGACGGAATGGAGCAGTCGGAACTGCCCGTCACAGATGATGGAGATACCGGCCGAGTCGTAGCCGCGGTATTCCAGCTTGCGCAGCCCCTGGAACAGGATGTCGCGGCAGGGTCTGCCGCCCACGTAGCCGATGATGCCACACATCAGAGACCGCCCTCCGTGTCAGTGGGCTCCGCCTTCAACGCTCTAGGAGTTTAAGTCCCACATACGGGGACGTCCAAGCCGCCACTAGCGCCTCGTAGGCCGGGATCATATCGACCAGGGACCCCACCCGACCAGCGCCGCCCGACCCGCCGGCCGTGGCCGCCTCCACCACCAGATAGTCCGCCGATCGCCCGATCTCACGCAGCCCCGGCTCCACGAACCTGACCGCTCCCAGACTCAGATCCTGCCGTCCGATCCCCAGGACCAACCGGCGGGCGGACCGCCCGCCCGGGCCCGGTCCGGACCGCGCATCCGGCCCCGGGAAGGCCCGCTTAGTATACTCCTCCAGCACCTCGGCCCTGATGACACAGGCATCGGTGCGGCATCCCGGCAGGGGCTCGTACTGCAGGGCGTCCTGCCCCAGCAGGAGAGCCTCGCCGCAGCGGACCTCGGTGATCTCAGCCGGCAGGCGGACGCCTCGGCGCAGCAGCCACAAGAGGCTGGAATTGCCGCCCGACACCCGCAGGACGGGCAGCCCTGCCGCCCGCAGGGCGGCGGCGGCCCCGGCCACGGCCTCCACCGAGGCCATGATCCCATCGGCGCACCCCAAGAAGCAGGCGAAGTTGGTGGATACCCCTTCCAGGCAAAGGCGCGGCTCGGAGACGACGTATCGGGCCAGCTCCAGCAGCCGCTCAGCCGGCACCCCTTCCCGTTCGTCGCCGGTCTCCAGCTGGAGCATCACCCGGCGCGGCCCGGCCGAGCCCGCCCGGGCGGCCACGGCGGCCGCGCCCTCCTCGTTGCTCACATAGGTCACGTCCCCCGGTTCGAAAGGCTCCGCGAGCGAGGGCAAGTGGATGCGGTGCAACTGGGCGGCGGGCAGCGCGGAGCGCAGCCGGCGCAGGTTCCGGTCGCGGGTGTCGGCCAAAGCCGCCGCGCCGCCGGCCAGCATGGCCGCGGCGACGCGGGGCTCGCCCAGGCACCCCTTTGTCACCGCCACCAAGTCGAGCCCCCGCTCTCGCAGCAGAGCGGCGACCACCTCGGTGTTCCTGCCAATGGCGTCTATGTCGACCCGTAACTCCGGCATGCGCTCCTCAGAACAAGAGAAGAGGCGAGGGAGAATTCTCCCTCGCCTCGGATTCCCCTGGATGTCGGCGCGGCTAGCGCTTGGAGAACTGCGGGCGCTTGCGGGCCTTTTTCAGACCGGCCTTCTTGCGCTCGACCATACGGGCGTCGCGCGACAGATGGCCGGCGCGCTTGACATCGGTCTTGAGCGAGGGATCGGCCTCGACCAAGGCCCGAGCCAATCCGTGCTTGAGGGCCCCGGCCTGCCCGGACTTGCCGCCACCCTCGATGTGCGCGACGACGTCGTAGCGGGCCTCGGTGCCGGTCTCGACCAGTGGAGCGCGAACGAGAAGCATCAGGGTCTGGCGGTTGAAGTAGTCCTTGGCATCCTTGCCGTTGACGATGATGTTCCCTGTGCCCGGCATCAGCCGGACCCTGGCCACCGCGGTCTTCCGCTTGCCCGTCGCCGCGTAGACTACTGCTGCCATGGGAACTCCTCCGGCTTCTGGGCGGCATGGGGATGCTTGGGCCCGGCGTAGATCTTGAGTTTGCCTAGTTGCTGGGCCGCCAGCCGGTTCTTCGGCATCATGCCCTTGACCGCCTTGCGCAGCACTTCGGTGGGCCGACGCTCGATGAGGTGGCCGAGGGTTTCGCTCTTGAGACCGCCCGGATGGCCCGAGTGCCGGTAGTAGACCTTCTTGGTCATCTTGTCGCCGGTGACCGCTATCTTCTCCGCATTGACGACGACGACAAAGTCCCCGGTGTCGATGTGCGGGGTGTATTGGGGCTTGTTCTTGCCCCGCAGCACATCGGCGATCTCCGACGCCAGCCGGCCCAGATTCTTGCCGTCGGCGTCGACGACCCACCAGTTGCGCTGCACCTCACCGGGTTTCGCCGAATAGGTCTTCACACTGCCTCCTTAGAAAACGCGACCGCAGATAATAGTGGGGGAAGCAGGCAGTGTCAAGCGAGAAAGCCCGGGCCCGGGTCACCTGTCAGGGGGCACCCGCGGTCTTTGCGCCGGGTGTGTCCGGTTCGGCCACGAAACTGGCGAACATCACGTCGAGCCAGCGACCGGCGATCTCCGGGTCGAGGAATCTCTGGAACCCCATGGTCTGCGACACGTCACCCGCGAAGGCGAAGCCGGTGATGAACCAGGCCACCCGCTCCGAATCGACGTGGGCGGGGATCTTGCCTTCCTGTTTGCCGCGCTCGACGATCTGGATGAACTCTTTGAGGGTCTCCAGATGCTTGGCCGCCAGGGTCTCCCGCAGTCCCTCGCCGGGGGCGCCCGCCACGAACTCCAGCAGCAGGTGGGCGTGGTGTTTCTCGCCCAGACCGCGCCAGAGCTCGATGTGGTGGTCGCAGATCTCGCGCAGTCGCTGCAGGGTGTTCTCGTCAGAGGCGGTCATGCGCGAGGCGTAGATGCGATCGTAGATGACGTCCAAGGCCGCCAGCAGGATCTCCTGCCTACTCTGGAAGTGGGTATAGAGAGAGGCCTGCCTGATGCCCGCTCCCGCCGCGATCCGAGCCATGGTCACACCGTGGAGCCCGTGCTTCTGGATGAGGTCGAGGGCGATGTCGACGATCTGCCGCTTCCTGGCGTCGGCAGTCATGCGAGGCGTGTGCCTCTGCGTCCGTTCGCTCACCCCACTCCCTCCATGGCCTCACGGTATCACAGCCTCCGCTTCCGGCGAAAAAGCCCGCCATCCGGGAGGGTCCGGGCGCCCGCTCCGCCTTGACAAACTAGCGCATAGTCGGTAGTTTAGCGCATTGACAAACTTTCGGCCGGTAGTCAGACACACCGGCCGTACTGGACCTTCAGAACCACAGCAAGGATAGGAACGATGGCGGGAATTCGTCGGCTCACCAACCTCACGACAGGCGGCCCCGTGCACGTGGACGTCGAGGACGGCAAGATCGTCCGCATCATCCCCCTCCAGCTCGACGAGAGCGACGGACCTTCCTGGACCATACGGGCCCGAGGACGCGAGTTCACCCCGCCCCGAAAGACCACCCTCTCCCCCTGGACGGCGGCCCACAAGTCGACCATATACGCGCCCAACCGCATCCTGACTCCCCTCAAGCGGGTGGACTTCGACCCGCACGGCAAGCGCAATATCCAGAACCGGGGAGAGTCGGGCTACGAGCCCGTCAGCTGGGACGACGCCCTGGACATGGTGGCCGCCGAGATGATCCGCCTCAAGCGCGAGGTGGGACCGGCCGCCATCATGACCACGCCCGGCTCCCACCATCTGTGGGGAAACATCGGCTACCGCTTCAGCGCCTACAACCGCTTCATGAACCTGGTGGGCTACACCTACGCCGAGCACAACCCCGACAGCTGGGAAGGTTGGCAGTGGGGCGGGGCCCACATGTGGGGCTTCAGCAACCGCCTGGGCATCCCCGAGCAGTATGACCTACTGCGGGACGCCCTCGAGCACAGCGAGATGGTGGTCTTCTGGTCGGCCGACCCGGAGACCACGGGAGGCGTGTACGGAGCCTTCGAGAGCACCATCCGCCGCCAGTGGCTGAAAGACGCCGGGATGAAGATGATCTTCATCGATCCCTACTACAATCACACCGCCGGCCTCTTCGGCGACAAGTGGTTCGCTCCCCGGCTGGGAACCGACGTGGCCTTCGGCCTGGCCATCGCCTTCGTGTGGCTGACCGAGGGCACCTACGACAAGGAGTACGTGGCCTCGCGCACCCACCGTTTCGACGAGTGGAAAGCCTACGTGCTGGGCGAGACCGACGGCACGGCCAAGACCCCGGAGTGGGCCGAGGTTGAGACCGGCATCCCCGCTCGGGAGATCCGGGCATTCGCCCGGGAGTGGGGCAGCAAGAAGACCATGCTCGCCGCCGGCGGGATGGGCGGATGGGGCGGAGCCTGCCGGGCGGCCACCGGCAATGAATGGGCCCGCACCATGATCGCGTTGGTGGCCATGCAGGGGCTGGGCAAGCCCGGCCGCAACCTCTGGTCGACCACCTCGGGCGGCCCGTTCGACCGTTCGTTCTGGTTCCCCGGCTACGCGGAAGGCGGCATCTCCGGCGACATCGGCGGCACCGCCGCCGGTATCCGCCTCGCCCATCGCATGTGGCCCAACGGGGGCACCTTCTCCAACCCTCACCATTCACCTGAGGGACAGATCGTCTCCCGCCTACGCATCCCCGAGGCCATGAACCACGAGCGCATGGAGTGGCGGGCCAAGGGCTTCTGCGGCGGCTCCATTGAGTCCCAGTTCACCAAGTACCGCTACCCGGCTCCCGGCTATCCCCACGTGCAGATGTACTACCGTTACGGGGGGTCCTTCATCGGCACCATGACCGAGACCAACCGCTATGTGCGGGCCTACCGCGAGGGCAAGGTGGACTTCGTGGTGAACCAGTCGATCTGGTTCGAAGGCGAGGCCCGCTTCGCCGACATCATCCTCCCGGCCTGCACCAACTTCGAGCGCTGGGATATCGGGGACTGGGCGTACGCCTCCGGCTACGGCGCCAACAAGTTCGACCAGTGCAACCATCGCACCATCGTGTTCCAGCAGAAGTGCATCGAGCCCCTGGGCGAGTCCAAGTCCGACTACGACATCTTCACCGCGCTGGCCCATCGCCTGGGCGTGGGCGACATCTACACCGAGGGCGGCCACACCGACCTCGATTGGGTCAAACGCATGTTCGACGCCAGCGACCTGCCCAAGCGGATATCGTGGGACGAGTTCGCCGAGAAAGGCTACTACGTGGTCCCGGTGCCCGCGGACACCCCGTACACCCCGGCTCTGCGCTGGTTCGCCGAGGACCGAGCCAAGGACACCCCGGACGGCGCTCCCGTGTGGGACATGGTGCAGCGCAAAGGTCTGCAGACCTCCTCGGGCAAGATCGAGTTCGTCTCCAGCAGTCTCACCCGCTTCTATCAGACCGACGAGGAAGACCCCGAGCGGCCGGCCCTGGGCCCGCAATACATCCCCAGTTGGGAGGGACACCACACCACCGACCTCTATCAGAAGTACCCGCTGCAGATGGTGTCCCCGCACGCCCGCTTCAGCTTCCACACCATGGGCGACCTCAAGGGTTCCTGGAGCAACGACATCAAAGACCACCGGGTCCTCAAGGAAGACGGCCACCACTACTGGATCATGCGCGTCAACAGCAAGGACGCGGCGGCCCGCGGCATCAAGGACGGCGACCTCATCCGGGCCTTCAACGACCGGGCCGAGGTCATCCTGTGCGCCCAGGTGACCGAGCGGCTTCCCCCGGGGACGGTGCACTCCTATGAGTCGTGCTGCGAGTACCTGCCCATCGGCGAGCCGGGCCGATCGGCCGACAAGGCGGGCTGTGTCAACTTGCTCACCTCCAGCCGCTTCATCACCCCCACCTCGACCGGGCAGGCGCCCAACTCCTGTCTGATCGAGATCGAGAAGTGGGAGGGCTGACGGCCTGCCCCCGCGGCAGAGGCCACTCACACGACGAGCCGCCGGGTCTCCGGCAGGGCTAGGCTACGCGGGCAGAGCAGCGATCACGCTCATCTCGAGCTTGAGTCTGGGGTCGGTGGCCAGGCGGACCACCTCCACCGTGCAGCTTGCCGGCCGGTGGTCCCCGAAATACTCGGCCTGGACCCGGTTGATGGCATCCTGGTTGGCCGCCACGTCTTTGATGTAGCGGGTGACGAAGACCACATCCTTCAGGGTGCCCCCGGCCGCGGCCAGGATCTCCTTGAGCTGCTCCATGGTCATCCGAGCCTGCTCCCCGGGGTCATCGGGCAGGTGATCGAACTCCTCCGGGCGATGGGGATGGTGGTGATACGTGGGGGCGGCCATCGCCGCCGTGAACAGCAGCCGGCCCCCGTTGACCACCATGGCGGGTGCATACGGCAGGTTGTAGCTGGGATCGTTCCGGGCGGTGTGGATCACTTCGATGCGGGGTCCATCTCCGGTGGTCACGTCGCTTCCTCCCTGTGTGTCGAGGGTCTACGCTGAGCGTCTGCGCCGTCCGTAGCTCACTTCCCAGAGGACGAGACCTTGGGGCGGCGCCGTAGGACCGGCGGTCTGGCGGGGAGCGCCGGCCAGCAGGTGCTCGAAACAGTCGAGGGTCATCGCTCCCTTGCCCACTTCCACCATGGTGCCGACCAGGGTGCGCACCATATGCCGCAGGAAAGCCTCGGCCTCGACCTCAAGATAGCGCAAGCCGGCGGGCTGGCGGGGCTGGGGCAACCCCGGGAAGTCGCCCTCGACCCTCCGCCAGCGGCAGCGCAACACCAGCCGCTCGAAGAAGACGTGCTCCGTCTCGGTGGGAGTGAAGGCGGTGAAGTCGTGGCGGCCGGCCGCGGCGGCGGCGGCCGCCTCCATCGAGACCCAGTCGAGCTCGACCGGCAGATGCCAGCAGTATCGGGTCCAGAACGGCGACACCACCGGACCGGTGGACAGGAAGTAGCGGTAGGTGCGACTGGTGGCGTCCGCCCGCGCGTCGAATTGCTCCGGCGCGGGCGCGATCTTCACGACAGCCACCCCCGCGGGAGTGAGCGCGTTGAGCGACCGCTGCAACCTGCGCAGGTCCAGATCGGCGGGCAGTCGCAGGCTCAGCACCTGCCTGCGCGCATGCACTCCCGCGTCGGTACGCCCCGCCACCCGCCACGCGGGCACCCGGCCGAGCACCGTCCGGAACGCCTCTTCCAAAGCCGCCTCCACGGTGGGCAGGCCTTCTTGCTTGGCCCACCCATGCAGACCGGTGCCGTCGTACTGCAGCTCCAGGCGGTGGTTGCGCTCCATGTCGACCTCCCGGCGTCGTCGCCCCCGTGCCCGCGTGGGCTCGGGCACAAGGCCGGTCCCACGCGTCCCGGCCTTCAAAGCCAAGGTGCCGGGGCCTCGCCGAGGCCCCGGCACCGAGTCGCCGATCCGATGTCCGCCCAGCCGGCCCGCCCGGCTCCCGCGCCTAGACCAGTTCCAGGTATACCATCTCCGCCGCGTCGCCCGGGCGCGGCCCCACGTGGATGATGCGGGTGTAGCCGCCCGGCCGGTCGGCGTACCGGGGAGCGATCTCGTTGAACAGCTTGTACGAGATCTGCTTGTTGCGCAGCTGAGCGATGGCCGTGCGCCGCGAATTGAGGTCTCCCGCCTTGCCCATGGTGATCATCTTCTCCACCAAGGGCTTGACCTCTTTGGCCCGGGCTTCGGTGGTCTTGATGCGTCCATGCTCGAGCACAGAGCAGGCAAGATTCGCCAGCATCTGCCGGCGGTGGCTCGGCTGCATGCCGAACCTTCTTCCTTTCCTCTGGTGCCTCACTCTATTCTCCCTTAAGCGTCAGGTTGTTCTTCTCCAGGCGCTCGCGCACCTCTTCGATGCTCTTGCGACCGAAGTTGGGGATGCACATGAGCTCCTGCTCGGACTTGGCGATGAGATCCCCGATGGTCTCGATGCCTTCCCGTTTGAGGCAGTTGTAGGAGCGCACCCCCAGTTCCAGCTCCTCGATGGGGGTATCGTCGTAGGCGCCGGCCCTGCCTGTGGGCGCCTCCGCCGCCTCACCGTCGGCCTCGGCCCCCACGTCTTCGCGCTCCTCTTGGCCGTCGCCGGTGAAGATGAGCAGTTCCTCGCGAAGCATGCCGGCGGCCTTGTGGACCGCGGCCTTGGGCTCCAAGGCCCCGTTGGTCTCGATCTCGAGGATCAGCTTGTCGAAGTCGGTGCGCTGCCCCACCCGGGCCGGCTCCACGCTGTACGCGACCCGCCGCACCGGAGAGAAGATGGAGTCGATAGGGATGACGCCCACGATGGTCTCGGAAGGCTTGTTGTCATCGGCGGTGGCATAGCCGCGGCCGCGCCGGACGGTGAGCTGCATCTCCAGACGCCCGCCGTCCTCGATGGTGGCGATGTAAGCCGAAGGATCGACCACTTCCACGGCCGCCGGCAGCTGGATGTCGCCGGCAGTGACCTCGCCGGGGCCGTCCTTGAGCAGCATGATCTCGTGATCGTCAGCCTCACCGTGCAGTACGAACACGATCTTCTTGAGGTTGAGGATGATGTCGGTGACGTCTTCCTTGACGTGCGGCACTGTGGAGAACTCGTGTTCGACCCCGGTGATCTTCACGGTCGAGATGGCCGCCCCCTCAAGGGAGGACAGCAGCACCCGCCGCAGCGAGTTGCCGAAGGTGTACCCGAAGCCGCGGGCCAGCGGCTCTACGATGAAGCGGCCCCGGTTCTCGCCGACCGGTTCATAGGTACTATGCGGGGTGGCGAAGTCTAACAAGCGGCCCTCCTCAGACTACTTGGAGTACAACTCGACGATGAGCGACTCCTGGATGGGGATGTCGATATCAGTGCGCTCGGGCAGGCGGAGGACCTTGCCCACCATGTTGTCATGGTCGGCCTGCAGCCAGGCGGGCACGGACGCTGTCAGATCGGTGGCCTCCTCGACGACCGCCTTGAGGCCCTCGCTGTCGAGCACGGCTGTGATGACATCGTCGGGCTTGACCCGGTACGAGGGGATGTTGACCTTGCGGCCGTTGACGGTGAAATGGCCGTGCCGCACCAGCTGCCGGGCCTGCCGTCGGGAGGCGCCGAAGCCCAGGCGGTAGACCACGTTGTCCAGGCGCAGCTCGAGCAGACGGAGGAGGTTCTCACCGGTGATGCCGGGCTGCCGGGCCGCCACCTTGTAGTAGGTGCGGAACTGGCCCTCGAGGACGCCGTAGTAGCGGCGGGCCTTCTGCTTCTCCCGCAACTGGGTGAGATACTCCGACTGCTTGCGCCGCCTGCCGCGGCCGTGCTCACCGGGCGCGTACGCACGCCGGTCGACACCACACTTGTCGGTGAGGCACCGCTCGCCCTTGAGGAAGAGCTTTTCGCCCTCGCGGCGGCACTGCTTGCACTGGGGAGACCTGTCTCTAGCCATACTGCGCGCCCTCCCCTATACCCGGCGCCGCTTCTTGGGGCGGCAACCGTTGTGAGGGATGGGGGTCACGTCCTTGACACTGGTGACGTCGATGCCGGCGGCCTGGAGAGACCGGATGGCGGTCTCCCGGCCGCTGCCCGGGCCCTTGACGAAGCAGTCGACCTTCTGCAGGCCGTGCTCCATGGCCGCACGGGCGGCTCGCTCGGCAGTGACCTGGGCCGCGAACGGCGTCGACTTGCGCGAGCCCTTGAAGCCCGCCGAACCGGCGCTCGCCCAGGCGATGACATTGCCCTCTTTGTCGGTGAGGGTCACCAGCGTGTTGTTGAACGACGTCTTGATGTAGGCGTTGCCTACCGCGATGCTCTTCCGCACCTTGCGGCGCCGGCCGCGCGGACCGGTGACTGTGCGCTTGGGTTTCGGCATATCTCCTTGACTCCGTCCCTAGATATCCTGCGAGGCAGCCGGGGGGCTAGACCCGCACCTTCTTCTTGACGCCCACGGTCGGCTTGTGCCCTTTGCGCACCCGTGCGTTCGTCTTGGTGCGCTGGCCTCGCACCGGCATGCCGCGCCGGTGGCGGATGCCCCGGTAGCAGCCGATCTCCATCAGCCGCTTGATGTTCTGGCTGCGCTCGCGGCGCAGATCACCCTCGACCGTCACATTCTCTTCGATGTAGCTGCGCAGACGGATCTCTTCGTCCTCGGTGAGATCCTTCACGTACGTGTCGGGGTCGATCTTTACATCGGAGAGGATCTTGTTGGACATCGACCGGCCGATCCCGTACACGTAGGTGAGACCGATCTCTATCCGCTTCTCCCGGGGGAGGGTGACACCAGCGATACGAGCCATTCCTTACTCCTGCCTAGCCTAGCCTTGCCGCTGCTTGTGGCGCGGGTTCTCGCAGATGACCAGCACGATGCCGCGCCGCCGCACTATCTTGCACTTCTCACACATCGGTTTGACCGACGCTCTGACTTTCATCTCCGCCCCTTCTCTACTTGAACCGGTACGTGATCCGACCCCGGGTCAGATCGTACGGCGACAACTCCACCTTGACCCTGTCGCCCGGCAGGATACGGATGTAGTTCATCCGCATCTTGCCCGAGATGTGGGCCAGTATCTCCAGCTCGTTGTCGAGCTTCACCCTGAACATGGTGTTCGGCAGGGCCTCGGTGACCTCGCCCTCGAGCTCGATGGCTTCTTCTTTAGGAGACACGTCCCTCCACCCCGGACACCCTGCCTGAACGTCGGCCGCTTATCTTACCACACGCCTCCATCCCGCTAGGCACCCTGTACTTCAGCATCGGTAAGGATGCGCGGGCCCTGCCTGGTGATGGCCACCGTGTGCTCGAAGTGGGCGGACAGACTGCCGTCTTTGGTGTAGATGGCCCAGGAGTCGTCGCCTACTTCCACCTGATGACCGCCCGCGTTGACCATGGGCTCGATGGCGAGGACCATGCCCTCGCGCAACTCCGGACCCTGGCCGGGCGGGCCGAAGTTGGGGACCTGCGGATCCTCGTGCATCTCCCTGCCCACCCCGTGGCCGACCATGCTCTGCACCACCGAGAACCCATGCGCCTCGGCGTGGGTCTGCACCGCGTGCGAGATGTCGCCCACCCGGTTGCCTACCAGGCACTGGGCGATGCCCTTCATCAGCGACTCCTCGGTGACCCGCAGCAGCCGACGGGCCTCCTCGGAGATCTCCCCTACCGGGAACGTCATGGCCGCGTCGGCGATGTAGCCATCCATGGTCACCCCGACATCGATGCCGAGGATGTCACCTTCGCGCAGGCGGAGCTTGCCGGGTATGCCGTGCACCACCATGTCATTGGGGGAGGCACAGATGGAGCCCGGAAAACCCCGGTAGCCCTTGAACGTCGGCACGCCGCCGTTGGCCCGTATGTATCTCTCCGCCAAGCCGTCCAACTCTTTCGTAGTCACTCCCGGCCTGATCTCGCTGCCCAGCAGCTCCAGACACCCCCGGACCACCCTGCCCGCCCGGGCCATCTTCTCGATCTCCGCTGCCGACTTCCGTATGATCACGCCGCGCCCGCTCTCCGCTCCGCTTCGGTACCGCCGCCGCGGCCTCAGGCCTCCGCCGGGCCCAGGGCCTCGCGGATGTCCTCATAGACAGCGTCGGGGGCTTTGGCCCCGTCGATCCGAGCCACCACCCCGGCCTTGTCGTAGTACTCGATGAGCGGCTCGGTCTGCCTGCTGTAGACCTCCAGGCGGTTGCGCACGGTGGCCTCGGTGTCGTCGTCACGCTGGTAGAGCTCCCCCCCGCACTTGTCACAGACCCCCTCGACCTGGGGAGGGTTGAACAACACATGGAAGGGCGTCTGGCACGAGCGACAGATACGCCGCCCAGTAAGCCGCCGCACCAGGTCTTCCTCGTCCACCAGGATGACCAGCGTCTTGGTGATAGCGCGGTCGAGCCCTTCCAGGACCTGGTCCAGGGCCTCGGCCTGGGGAATGGTGCGGGGGAAGCCGTCCATCAGGAAACCCTTGGCTGTGTCGGGCTCTTGCAGGCGGTCCTTGACGATGCCGATCACCACGCTGTCGGGGACCAGTTCGCCGGCGTCCATGTACTTCTTGGCCTCGATCCCCATGGCGGTCTGGTTCTTGACCGCAGCCCGCAGGATGTCGCCGGTGGAGATGTGGGGGATGCCGTACTCGGCCACGATGCGGCCGGCTTGGGTGCCTTTGCCCGCTCCGGGCGGTCCCAACAGAACGAGGTTGAACTGGCTCATCGTCTGGATTCCTCCGTCATCGGCCGGGCGTCACTTGAGGAAGCCCTCGTAGTGGCGCATGAGAAGTTGCGATTCCATCTGTTTCATGGTGTCCAGGGCGACCCCCACCACGATCAAGAGCGACGTGCCCCCGAAATAGAAGGGCATGTTGAGGCCGCGGATGAGGGCGGTGGGCAAGAGAACGATGGCCGCCAGGAACAGCGCCCCGGGAAAGGTGATGCGGGTGAGCACCCGGTCGAGGTAGGCCGCGGTGGGGCGGCCCGGACGGATGCCGGGGATGAAGCCGCCGTACTTCTTGAGGTTGTCGGCCTGGTCGATGGGGTTGAACTGCACCGCTGTGTAGAAGTAGGTGAAGAGGATGATGAGGACGACCTCGGCCACCAGGTACCACCAAGACCCCGGACCGATGGCGCTGGCGAGCGACTTGGTCCAGCCCCAGGGCGTCATCTCGGCCAGAGTGACCGGGAAGAGCAGCACCGAGGAGGCGAAGATCACCGGTATGACCCCGGCCATGTTGATGCGCAGCGGCAGATAGGTGCTCTGCCCGCCGTAGACCTTGCGCCCTACCACCCGCTTGGCATACTGCACCGGGATGCGCCGCTGGCCTTCGGTCATGTAGATGATGGCCGCCACCACGACCACGGCGATGACGCCCATAAGCACCCAATACCCCGGGTTGAGCGTGAACAGCTTGGCCAGACCGCTGGGAAGCCGGGAGACAATGCTGGCGAAGATCATGAGGGAGATGCCGTTGCCGATGCCCCGCTGGGTGATGAGTTCGCCCATCCACATGACCAGCGCGGTCCCCACGGTGAGCGTCAGCACGATCAGGTAGAAGTTGAGCGGGGTCAGCCCGTCGGGGAAGGCTCCATAGCTGCGGAACAAGAAGACGAAGCCGATGGCCTCGATGAGAGCCAGCACCACCGTGAAGTAGCGGGTGTACTGGTTGACCTTCTTCTGGCCCGCTTCCCCTTCCTTCATGAGCTGCTCCAGGCGAGGGATGACCATGGTGAGCAGCTGCATGATGATGGAAGCCGTGATGTAGGGCATGATGCCCATGGCGAAGATCGCCACCCGCTCCAGGCCGCCCCCGGCAAAGAGGTTGTAGAAGTCGAAGACGCCTCCGCCGCCGAACATGGCCTCTTTGATGGCGTCCACGTCGACGCCCGGCACGGGGATGTAGCAGCCCAGCCGGTAGATGGCGATGATCATGGCCGTGAAGAGCAGCTTCTTCCGGAGGTCGGGCAGTCTCCATGCGTTGAGCAAGGATTGCAGCATCAGGCTCTCACCCCTATAGTCCGCAACTCGTCAGTCCGCTCCTCGATAGGTCAGATGACCTCGGCCGTGCCGCCGGCGGCCTCGATCTTGGCCACGGCGGCGGCGCTGAAACCGTGGGCCTTGATGGTCAGAGCGTGAGCCAGCTCGCCCGAGGCGAGGATCTTCACCCGCTCGTCGACCTTCTTGATGATCCCCTTGTCCAGCAAGGTCTCGGGAGAGACCACCTCGCCCGCCGCGAAGACCGACAGGCGGGAGAGGTTGACCGGGGTCATGTAGGTGCGGAAGGGGCCGATGGGCATGGCGGTCTTGGCCAGCGGGCCGCGCAGTTTGGGCAGCCTCATGTGCAGAGGCATCTGACCGCCCTCGTAGCGAGGCGAGATCTGGCCGCCCGAGCGCTGCTTGGAGCCTTTGTGGCCCCGGCCGGCGGTCTTGCCCAGACCCGAGCCCTCTCCGCGGCCCACCCGCTTCTTGCCGCGGCGGGCGCCAGGGTCGGGGCGGAGGTTATGGAGGAAGATGTCTCCCATCTCTATCCTTTGTCCTTGATGTCAACCACTTCCACCTCGAGCATGTACGAAACCTTGTGGACCATCCCGCGGATGGCCGGGGTATCTTCGTGATAGACCGTCTGGCCCAGGCGGGTGAGGCCCAGGGCGTCGAGCGTGGCCTTATGGTCTTTCTTGCGGTTGATGCGGCTCTTGACCTGGGTGATCTTCAACATGCCGTCACACTCCGGTCCCGGCCGGCGCGGCCGGCGCCTCCTGTTCGACCGGAGCCCGGCCGACCACCTCGCGCACGGTCTTGCCCCGCTGCAAGGCGATGTCCTCAGGGCGGCGGAGGGAGCGAAGCCCCTGCTCGGCGGCCCGCACCATGTTGATGGGGTTGGTGGTGCCCAGGCACTTGGTGAGCACGTCGTGGACGCCGCCCAGTTCGAGCAAGGCCCGGACGCCACCGCCGGCGATGACGCCGGTACCGGCCGAGGCCGGCCGCAGCAGGACCTTGCCGGCCCCGTAGTGGCCCAGCACCTCATGGGTTATGGTGGTGCCGTGTTTGGGGACCACGAACAGGTTCTTGCGCGCGTCCTCTATCGCCTTCTGGATGGCCAGGGGCACCTCCTTGGCCTTGCCGTAGCCGATGCCCACCGTGCTCTCACCGTCGCCCACCGCGACCAACGCCGTGAACGAGAAACGCCGGCCGCCCTTGACGACCTTCGCCACCCGGTTGATATGGATCACGCTCTCCTGAAGGTTGAGCGTATCTGCCTTGATCTGCGCCAAAGTGCTACCTCACTCTCCCTCAGAAGTCCAGGCCGCCCTGGCGGGCTCCATCCGCCAGAGCTTTGACACGGCCGTGATATAGGTACGGCCCTCGATCGAAAACGACCCGCTCGACGCCCGCCGCCTTTGCCCGTTCGGCCAGCAACCGGCCCACCTTGGCGGCCTGGTCGGTCTTGGAGAGACCCTTTTCGGTCACGTGCACGCTGGCCGCGCTGGCCAGGGTGCGGCCGGTCCGGTCGTCGATGACCTGAGCCCAGATCGCTTTGTTCGACCGGAAGACGGAGAGACGGGGCCGCTCCGCGGTGCCACGCACTTTGCTGCGGACGCGCAGGGCGCGCCGCTCCTTGGCCCGGTCCATTTTCTCTTGGATGCTCATTCTGTCCTCTTCCTGCCTTACGCCCGCTTGCCGACCTTGCGCCGGACCACTTCGCCCTCATAGCGGATGCCTTTGCCCTTGTAGGGCTCGGGGCTGCGGATGGCGCGGATCTCGGCGGCCACTTGGCCGACCCGTTGCTTGTCGATACCCCTGACCACGATCTGGGTGGGCACAGGGACCTCGAATTCGATGTTCTCCGGCGGCGACACCACCACCGGATGGGAATAGCCCACCAGGATCTCCAGGTCGTCACCCTTCTTGGAGGCGCGGTAGCCCACTCCCTGGATCTCCAACTTCTTCTGGAAGCCGGTGGTCACTCCGGTGACCATGTTAGAGAGCAGCGTGCGGGTGAGCCCGTGCAGGGAACGGTTGACGCCGGAGTCGTCGGGCCGGGTGATGGTCATGACGCCGTCGTCGATGGCTACCTGCATGTTGGGGTGCACCTCCATGGAGAGGCTGCCCTTGGGCCCCTTGACGGCCACGGTGCTCCCGGCGATGGTGACATCGACGCCGGCGGGGATGGTTATGGGTGCTCTTCCTATCCTCGACATGGCATCACCAGACGAAACAGACGACTTCGCCGCCGACACCCAGCCGCTGAGCCTCGCGCGCGGTCATGAGCCCGCGCGAGGTGGAGATGACGGCGGTCCCCAGGCCTCCCAAGACCTTGGGGAGGTTGTCCTTCTTGGCATAGATGCGGCGGCCCGGTTTGCTGACCCGTTTGACCTCCGAGATGACCCGACGGCGGCCGTCGGTGTACTTGAGGTCGATCACCAGCTTGTCGAAGCTGCCCTCTTTCACCACCGAGTAGCCGGCGATGTAGCCCTCCTGGGCCAGCACGCGGGCCAGTTCGACCTTCAGCGCCGAAGCGGGCATGTCGACCTGGGCGTGGAGGGCCTTGTTGGCGTT
Source organism: uncultured Gaiellales bacterium (assembly GCA_964399135.1). GTDB lineage: Bacteria > Actinomycetota > Thermoleophilia > RBG-16-64-13 > RBG-16-64-13 > CAYNPL01. The sequence continues at coordinate 67,225 of CAYNPL010000007.1, read as the reverse complement.
CCGCACGCGGGTGAGCATGTCGGCGATGGGATCGGTGTGCGACATGACCCCTCCCTACCAGCTCGACTTGGTGACACCGGGGATCAGGCCCTGGTGCGCTAGGTCACGGAGACAGATGCGGCACAGGCCGAAGCGGCGGACATAACCGCGCGGCCGCCCGCAGCGGAGGCAACGGTTATGAGCCCGCACCGTGTACTTCTGCGGGCGCCGCGCCTTAGCGATCATCGATTTCTTTGCCATGCGCTGCTGCTCCTATCCTTCAGCTCTCACGGAAAGGCATGCCCATCAGCTTGAGGAGCGCCCATCCCTCGTCGTCGGTCTTCGCCGTGGTGGTGATGGCGATGTCGAGACCCCGGATCTTGTCGATCTTGTCGTAGTCGATCTCCGGGAAGATGATCTGTTCCTTGAGGCCGAGGTTGTAGTTGCCTTGGCCGTCGAAGCCCTTGGGGGAGATGCCTTGGAAGTCCCGGATGCGAGGTAGGGCCACGCTCACCAGCCGGTCGAGCATCTCGTACATGCGGTCGCCCCGCAGGGTGACGCGCAGACCCACCGGCATGCCCGCCCTCAGCTTGAAGTTGGCCACCGACTTGCGGGCCCGGCGCACCTGGGGCTTCTGCCCGGTGATCTGGCCGAGTTGGTTGGCCGCTTCTTCCATGGCCTTGGCGTCGTGCGTACCTTCGCCGATGCCCATGTTCAGGGTCAGCTTGGTGATCCGGGGGACCTGCATGATGTTCTTGTAACCGAACTGCTCACGCATGGCCGGCACGATCTCGGTGCGGTATCTCTCTTTTAGCCTGGGGACTGCCATCATCAACCCTTATCCACCTGGACGTTGCATTTCTTGCAGTAGCGGACCTTGTTCGGGCCCTCAGCGCGCACGCCCACGCGCACGGCCTTGTCGCAACTGGGGCACACCAACTTGACGTTACTGATGTGGAGCCCGGCCTCGAACTCGATCACGCCGCCCTGCGGCCTCTTCTGCGAGGGCCGCACGTGCCGTTTGATGAAGTTGACCCGCTCCACCACGACCCGGTCTTCGGAGGCGAGCACGCGCATGACCTTGCCGCGTTTACCGCTCTCCTTGCCTTGGATCACCTCGACGGTGTCGCCCTTCTTGATGCGGAAGCTCTTGCGCTCGGCGGTCCTGGCCATCAGAGCACCTCCGGGGCCAGCGACACGATCTTCGCGAAGTTCTTCTCCCGCAGCTCACGCCCGACGGGGCCGAAGATGCGGGTGCCCCGCGGGTTCATCTGCCGGTCTATGAGCACGGCGGCGTTCTCGTCGAAGCCGATGTAGGTGCCGTCTTTGCGCCCATAGGCCTTCTTGACCCGGACCACCACGGCCTGCACGACGTCGCCCTTCTTCACGGCGCCGCCCGGCGTGGCCTCTTTGACGGCCCCCACGATGATGTCGCCCACCCCGGCGTAGCGGCGCTTGGACCCGCCCTTGATGCGGATGCACAGCAGCTCGCGCGCGCCGGTGTTATCGGCGACCTTGAGTCTTGTCTCCACCTGTATCATCGTCTTTCACCCATCTCCCGCGCGCGGGTCATTCGGCCCGCTCGAGCACCTTGATCAGGCGCCAGGTCTTGTCCCGCGAAAGCGGCCGGCATTCCCGCACCAGCACGGTGTCGCCGATGCGGGCTTCGTTCTTCTCGTCGTGGGCCTTCAGCCGGCTGGTCCGGCGCACCACCTTTTTGTAATCGGCGTGCGGCTGCACGGCGCTGACCTGTACGACGATGGTCTTGTCCATCTTGTCGGAGACGACCACGCCCTGCCGCTCCCGCTGCTTAATGGTTTGCTGCTCGGCCATCAGAGCTCCCTCGACCGTTCTCTCGCCGACTGCACCGTCATGATCCTGGCGATGTCCTGGCGCACCTGGCGGAGCCGGCTGGTGTTCTCCAGTTGGCCGGCCGCATGCTGGAACCGCAGGTTGAACAGCTCCTCGCGCGACTGCTTGAGGCGCTGAGCCAATTCTTCGTCACCCAGTTCGATGAGATCCTTAGGCTTCAATGCCCCCGTCCTCCCTGGTCGCGAATCTGCACTTGACAGGAAGTTTGTGCGCAGCCAGCCGGATGGCTTCCCGAGCCAGTTCCTCAGAGACCCCCGCCAGCTCGAACATCACCCGGCCGGGTTTGACCACGGCCACCCACTGGTCGGGCGAACCCTTACCGGAGCCCATGCGGGTCTCGGCCGGCTTCTTGGTGATGGGCTTATCGGGGAAGATGTTGATCCACACCTTCCCGCCCCTCTTGATCTTCCGGGTCATGGCGATACGAGCCGCCTCGATCTGCCGGCTGGTGATCCAGCCCGGCTCCAGCGCCTGTAGGCCGTATTCCCCGAAATGGACCGTGGTCTGGCCCTTGGCCTTGCCGGCCATGCGCCCCCGGTGCTGTTTGCGGTGTTTGACCCGTTTTGGTAGTAGCATCTCTTATTCCTCGTTTTTCTCCAGGCCCTTCATCCTCTTGTCCACGGGCCCGGGTGTCGCTTATCCCGGGCGGGAGGACCGGACTACAGACCGGCAGCCGTCACCCTATACGGGCCTCCGCCTGCCCGCGGGAGCCCTGTTCGAACCCCTCGGGCATGATCTCGCCCTTGTTGATCCACACCTTCACGCCGATCTTGCCGAACGTGGTGTCGGCCTCGCAGAACCCGTAGTCGATGTCGGCCCGCAGCGTGTGCAGCGGCACCCGCCCCTCGCTGTAGCCCTCGATGCGCGCCATCTCGGCTCCGCCCAGGCGGCCGCCCGATTTGACCTTGATGCCTTCAGCCCCCGAGCGCATGGCCGACGTGATGGCCCGCTTCATGGCCCGCCGGAAGCTCACCCGGTTGGCCAGCTGCTCGGCGATGGACTGGGCCACCAGGTTGGCGTCGAGCTCAGGCCGCTTGATCTCCACGATGTTCACGTGGACGGTCTTCCCCGTCATGTCGTGGATCTCCCGCCGCAGCGCGTCGACCTCAGAGCCCGACTTGCCGATGACGATGCCGGGCCGGGCGGTATGGATGTCGATCACGATCTTGTTGGTGTCCTTGCGGATGACGATCGTGGACAGCCCGGCGTGGCCCATCTTCTTCTGGATGTGCTTGCGGATGGCCAGGTCCTCATGGAGAAGACCGGCGAAGTTCTTCTCGGTGTACCAGTGAGCCTTCCAGTCATGGATGATGCCGAGCCGCATGCCTCCGGGATGAACTTTCTGACCCACCTGCTACGACTCCTTCTTCTCGTCGACGCACACCGTGATGTGACTGGTCCTCTTGCGAATACGGCTGGCCCGCCCCATCGCCCGCGGCCGGAACCGCTTGATGGTGGGGCCGCCGTTCACGTACGCCTGCACGACGTAGAGGTCGTCGGCGCTCATGTCGTTGTTGTTCTCGGCGTTGGCCACCGCCGAGTCGAGGACCTTGCCCACCAGCTTGGCGGCCGCCCGGGGGCTGAGCGCGAGGATGGCCTTGGCCTCGGTCACCTTCTTGCCCCGGATGAGCCGGGCCATGTCGCCGGCCTTGCGGGGAGAGACCCGCACGTATTTGGCTGTCGCGTTGACCATGCCGTCACTTCCTCTTCATGCGGCGCTCTTTGTTGCCGCCATGGCCGCGGAAGGTCCGGGTCAGCGCGAACTCGCCCAGCCGGTGTCCCACCATGCTCTCGGTGACATAGATGGGCACATGCTTGCGGCCGTCGTGCACCGCGATGGTGTGCCCGATCATCTCGGGATAGATGGTGGAGGCCCGGGACCAGGTCTTGAGCATGCGCTTCTCGCCGGTCTCGTTCATGGCCTCGACCCGTTTCATCAGCCGCTCTTCGACGAAGGGAGCTTTCTTGCTTGAACGTGCCACGGTGCTGTACTACCTCCCCTTCCCAGCTCGCCTGATGATGTACTTGCTCGAAGGTTTCTTCTTGCTGCGGGTCTTATGCCCCAGGGTGGGCACGCCCCACGGAGTCACCGGGTTGCGGCCGGGAGGCGTGGAGCCCTCTCCCCCGCCGTGCGGATGGTCCACCGGGTTCATGGTGGTGCCGCGGACGCCGGGACGGACACCCATCCAGCGCTTGCGGCCGGCCTTGCCGGTGGTGAGGTTCTCGTGCTCGGCGTTGCCGATCTCGCCCACGGTGGCCCGGCACTCCAGGTGGATCATGCGCATCTCGCCCGAGGGCAGGCGGAGGATGGCGTAATCGCCCTCCTTGGCCATGACCTGGGCGGAACACCCGGCTGAACGGGCGATCTGCCCGCCCTTGCCCTTGTAGAGCTCCACATTGTGGACCACGGTCCCCACCGGGATGTTGCGCAGCGGAAGAGCGCACCCCACCCGGATATCGGCCGTCGGTCCGGCTTCGATGGTGGCGCCAACCGCCAGCTTGTTGGGAGCCAGGATGTAGCGCTTGTCGCCGTCGGCGTATACCACGAGCGCGATACGGCAGCTGCGATTGGGATCGTACTCGATGGAGTCGACCCGACCCGGCACGCCGTCCTTGTCGCGCTTGAAATCGATGATCCGGTAGAGGCGCTTGTGACCCCCGCCCTGATGGCGGGTGGTGATGCGGCCGTAGTTGTTGCGGCCGCCCTTGCGCTTCACCGGTACGGTGAGGGACTTCTCCGGTTCGGTCCTCGTGATCTCATCGAAGGCAGGCGTGGTCGCGAACCTGCGTCCGGGAGAAGTCGGCTTGTACTTCTTTATCGCCATATCTCTCTTACCGCTCCCCTAGTCTTAAGTCGCGCCGAAGAACTCGATCCGGTTGCCCGGAGCCAGCTCCACTACCGCCTTCTTCCAACGCCGGGTGGTGCCCACGTGGGCGCCCCGGCGCTTGGGTTTCGGCTTGACGTTGATGGTCTGCACGCCGATGACCTTGACCTTGAAGATCTCCTCCACCGCGGCCCGGATGTGGGGCTTGGTAGCCCGGTAGTTGACTTCGAACGAATACCGGTTGGTGTCGATGGCCCGGTAGCTCTTCTCCGAGACGATGGGCCGGATGATGATCTCCCGCGCATCCATCAGGACTCACCACCTTCGCTCAGACCGCCCTCCAGGAAGGACACGGCGGCATCGGTGAAAAGGAGGCTCTTGGCCCAGACATAGTCCTGCACCTCGGCGTCACCCACGGCCAGAGCCCGGGTGCCCGCCAAGTTGCGGAAGCTCTTGAGAGCGTTGAGCTCGTCCCCGCCCACCAGCACCAGCAGGGGGCGGTCCATCCCGGCCTTGTCAAGGATGGTGGCGGCCTTCTTGGTGGAGGGTTCGTCCCAGGAGGCGCCCGAGAGTACGCGCACGGTCCCGCCGGCCACGAGGTCGGCCAGAGCCATGCGGAACGCGGCCGCCCTGACTTTCTTGTTGACCTTCTGGGCATAGCTGCGCGGGATGGGAGGGAAGGCCACGCCGCCGCCGGTGAAGTGCGCTACTTTGCCGGAGCCCACGCGGGCCCGGCCCGTGCCTTTCTGCCTCCACTGCTTCGCGGTGGTGCCCGCCACCTCGCCCCTGGTCTTGGCGGCGGCGGTGCCCTGCCGGTGCCCGGCCAACTCGGCCGTGACCACCTGATGCAGCAGGCCCACGTTGATCTGGTCCTGCACCAGGTCTTCGGCCAGCTCGTGCTGCCCGACGACCGTGCCGTTCTCGTCGATCTTGTCTATCACTGGCATAGGTCTAACCTCTGATCACGACCAGGGAGCCTCTGCTCCCCGGGACCGCGCCCTTGACCAGCACCAGGTTCTTGTCGGGGTCTGTCGCAACCACGGTAAGACCGGTCTGTGTCACTCGCACATTGCCCATCTGCCCCGGCAACCGGGAACCCGGGAAGACCCGGGAGGGATCGGCCGACGCCCCGATAGAGCCGGGGGCCCGATGGAAGTGGGCGCCGTGGTAGCCGGGACCACCGGCAAACCCGTGCCGCTTCATGACGCCCTGGAAGCCCTTGCCCTTGCTGACGCCCGTCACTTTGACCTCGTCGCCGACCGCGAACACCTCGACGGTGACGGCGTCGCCGACCGCCAGCTCGTCCTCGCCGCGCACCTCGATGAGGTGCCGCTTGACGAGGGGACCGCTGACCCCTGCCTTCTTGAGGTGGCCCAGAAGGGGCTTGTTGAGGCGTTTGGCCTTGACGTCACCATAGGCGATCTGGGTGGCGGCGTAGCCGTCCTTCTCCACCGTCTTCTTCTGGGTGACCACGCAGGGCCCGGCCTGGATGACGGTGCAGCGGACGACGGTGCCGTCGTCTCTGAAGAACTGGGTCATGCCCAGCTTTGTCCCTAGAAGCGTCTTCATCACAACTTGATCTCAATGTCGACGCCCGCGGGAAGGTCCATCCGCATCAGCGAGTCCACCGTCTTGGGGGTGGGCTGATGGATGTCGATGAGGCGCTTGTGCGTCCTGATCTCGAAATGCTCCCGCGAGTCCTTGTCCTTGAACGGGCTGCGGATCACGCAGTAGACGTTCTTCTCCGTGGGCAGCGGGACCGGCCCCGAGATGGTGGCGCCGGTGCGCTCGGCCGTCTCGACGATGCTCCGCGCGCTCTTGTCCACGAGCTCGTGATCGTAGGCCTTGAGCCTGATACGTATCTTCTGTTGCGCCACCGAGCGACTCCTACTTGATGATCTTGGTAACGGCGCCGGAACCGACCGTGCGGCCGCCCTCACGGATGGCGAAGCGGAGACCCTCGTCCATGGCGATGGGGGTGATGAGCTTGGCCTTGATGGTGGTGTGGTCGCCCGGCATGACCATCTCCACGCCCTCCGCCAGGGTGACGTCGCCGGTCACGTCGGTGGTGCGGAAGTAGAACTGCGGACGATACCCGTTGAAGAACGGGGTATGACGGCCACCTTCTTCACGGGACAGGACGTAGACCTGAGCCTCGAACTCGGTGTGCGGGGTGATGCTGCCGGGGGCCGCGAGGACCATGCCGCGCTCCACCTCGTCCCGCTTGGTGCCGCGGAGCAGCACGCCGATGTTGTCGCCGGCGCGGCCTTCGTCGAGCAGCTTGCGGAACATCTCGACGCCGGTGGCCACGGTCTTGGTGCTCTCGGGATGCAGGCCCACGATCTCCACCTGGTCGCCCACCTTGACCACACCGCGCTCCACGCGCCCGGTGACCACGGTACCGCGGCCCTGGATGCTGAACACGTCCTCGATCGGCATGAGGAAGGGCTTGTCGATGGCCCGCACAGGCTCGGGGATGTAGTTGTCGATGGCATCGGCCAGCTCGAAGATGGACTTGCAGGACGAGCACTCGCGGTCGCCGCAGCCGTGCTCGAGCGCCTGCAGGGCGGAGCCGACCACCACCGGGATCTCGTCGCCCGGGAACTCGTACTCGGTCAGCAGCTCCCGCACTTCCATCTCGACCAGCTCGAGCAGCTCGGGGTCGTCGACCATGTCGGCCTTGTTCAGATAGACGACGATGAAGGGGACACCCACCTGGCGAGCGAGCAGGATGTGCTCACGGGTCTGGGGCATGGGACCGTCGGCGGCGGACACGACCAGGATGGCCCCGTCCATCTGAGCGGCGCCGGTGATCATGTTCTTGATGTAGTCGGCGTGCCCCGGGCAGTCGACGTGGGCGTAGTGCCGCTTCTCGGTCTCGTACTCGACGTGGGCGGTGGCGATGGTGATGCCGCGCTCGCGCTCTTCAGGGGCGTTGTCGATGGAGTCGAAACTGCGAAACTCGACGTTGGGGTTGATGTTGTGCAGGCACTTGGTGATGGCCGCGGTGAGCGTGGTCTTGCCATGGTCGATGTGGCCGATGGTGCCCACGTTGACGTGCGGTTTGGTCCGTGCAAACTTCTGCTTCGCCATTACGGTTCCTCCCTTTCTACCTGAGTCTCTCAGGCGGCCACCGCAGCCAGGCGGCCGGTTTCCCTTGTCGGTCAGTCGCTCGTTACCCGTCCGCCCTGCTGGGCGATTATTTCCTGCGCGATGGTGCTGGGCACCTCAGCGTAGTGACTGAATTGCATGGTGTACGTCGCCCGGCCCTGCGACATGGAGCGCAGGTCGGTAGCATACCCGAACATCGTCGCCAGCGGCACCCGGGCCCGGATGACCTGGGCCCCCGCCCGGGGCTCAATGCCCTCGATGTGACCGCGGCGGGAGTTGAGATCGCCCATCACGTCGCCCATGTACTCTTCGGGCACGACCACCTCGACGTCTTCGATGGGCTCGAGCAGCACGGGGTGGGCCTTCTTGGCCGCTTCCCGGAAGGCCAGCGAGCCGGCGATCTTGAAGGCCATCTCGGAGGAGTCGACCTCATGGAACGACCCGTCGATGAGCTCCACCTTCACGTCCTCCACCGGGAACCCGGCCAGGACGCCGGTCTCCATGGCCTCATGCATGCCCGCCTGGATGGCGGGGATGTATTCCTTGGGGATGGCACCCCCCACGATCTTGTTCTCGAAGGTGAAGCCCGCCCCGAACTGGTTGGGCTCCATCTTGATGACCACATGGCCGTACTGGCCACGGCCGCCGGTCTGGCGGACGAAGCGGCCCTCCGCTTTGGGCACGGCCTTGGTGATGCCCTCCCGGTAGGCCACCTGCGGGCGACCCACGTTGGCGTCCACTCGGAACTCGCGCAGCAGGCGGTCGACAATGATCTCAAGGTGCAGCTCGCCCATGCCGGCGATGATCGTCTGGCCGGTCTCTTCGTCGGTGCGCACCCGGAAGGTGGGGTCTTCTTCAGCCAGCTTCATCAGGCTCTCGGAGAGGCGGTCCTGGTCGGCCTTGGTCTTGGGCTCGATGGCCACGAAGATCACCGGCTCGGGGAACTCGATGGACTCGAGCAGGATGGCCGCGTCGGCGTCGCACAGGGTGTCACCGGTGGTGGTGCCCTTGAGGCCCACCGCCGCCGCGATATCGCCGGCGAAGACCTGGGTGATGTCCTCCCGGTGGTTGGCATGCATCTGCAGGATGCGGCCTACCCGTTCTTTCTTGTCCTTGCTCGAGTTGTACACATACGACCCGGCCTTGAGCGTGCCCGAGTACACCCGGAAGTAGGTGAGCTTGCCCACGAAGGGATCGGACATGATCTTGAAGGCGATGGCCGAGAAGGGCTCGTCGTCGGCGGCTTGGCGGGTGATGACGGCCCCGTTCTTGGGATTGACGCCTTCCACCGGCGGCACATCGAGCGGCGAGGGCAGGTAGTCGACGATAGCGTCGAGCAGCATCTGCACGCCCTTGTTCTTGAATGACGACCCGCAGAGCACGGGGGTGAGTTCGATGTCGAGGGTGGCTTGGCGGATGGCGGCCTTCAGCCGCGCTTCCGAGATCTCTTCCCCCTCGAGATAGTCCATCATGAGGTGGTCGTCGCGCTCGGCCAGCAGTTCGATCATGTGGGTGCGCTCGATCTCAGCCCTTTCCCGCATCTCGGCGGGGATAGGGACCTCGTCCCACTCCACCCCCATCTCGTCGTCATAGACGTAGGCCACCATGCGCACCAGGTCGATGACCCCCCGGAACTGGTCCTCCCGCCCCAGGGGCAACTGGATCACGATAGGCCGGGCGTGCAGACGGTCGACCATCATCTGCACCCCACGCATGAAGTCGGCGCCCACCCGGTCCATCTTGTTGACGAAGGCGATGCGGGGCACCCGGTACTTGTCGGCCTGGCGCCACACCGTCTCGGACTGAGGCTCCACCCCGGCCACGGAGCAGAACAGCGCGATAGCGCCGTCAAGCACGCGCAGGGAACGCTCGACCTCCATAGTGAAGTCCACGTGCCCGGGCGTGTCTATGATGTTGATGCGATGATCACGCCATTCGCAGGTGGTGGCCGCCGAGGTGATGGTGATGCCCCGCTCCTGCTCTTGGGCCATCCAGTCCATCACGGCGGCGCCGTCGTGCACCTCGCCGATCTTGTAGGTGCGGCCGGTGTAGTAGAGGATCCGCTCGGTGGTCGTGGTCTTGCCGGCATCGATGTGAGCCATGATGCCGATGTTGCGGACCATGGCCAGCGGATGCCGCTGGGCCGTCTTCGCGTCGGATCTATTTGCTGTCGCCTGTGCCACGTGCTGCTTTCTGGTCCTGTGGTCTGGTCCGCCCTACCAGCGGTAGTGGGCGAAGGCCCGGTTGGCCTCGGCCATGCGGAGGAGATCTTCCTTCTTCTTCATGGTGACGCCGGTGCGGTTGTAGCCGTCGAGCAGCTCACCGGCCAAGCGCTCGGCCATGCTGTGCTCGCGGCGGGCCCGGCTGTGCGTGATGATCCACCGCACGGCGAGGGTGTACGAGCGGCGGGTGGGGACCTCGACCGGCACCTGGTAGTTGGCGCCCCCGACCCGGCGGGACCGCACTTCGAGGGCCGGGCGCACGTTCTCGACCGCTTCTTTGAGCACGCCGGCCGGATCGTTGCCGGTGCGCTCGCGCAGTATGTTCATGGCGTCGTACATGATGTGCTCGGCCGTGGACTTCTTGCCGTCGACCATCATACGGTTGACGATCTGGGTGACCAGACGGCTGCGGTAGATGGGGTCGGGCTGGATGTCCCGCTTGGCTGCCTTGACTCGTCTCGACATGGCTCTGCTGCGCCTTCCTCTCCCCTACTTGCCCAGCTTGACGCCGTACTTGGAGCGGCCCTGCTTGCGGTTGGCCACTCCGGCAGCATCGAGAGCCGCGCGGATGATCTTGTAGCGGACGCCGGGCAGGTCCTTGACCCTGCCTCCCCGGATGAGCACGACCGAGTGTTCCTGAAGGTTGTGCCCGATGCCGGGGATGTAGGCGGTGACTTCCATCCCGTTGACCAGCCGCACGCGCGCCACCTTCCGCAGGGCCGAGTTGGGCTTCTTGGGCGTGGTGGTGTACACGCGGGTGCACACGCCTCGCTTCTGCGGCGCACCTTTGAGGGCCGGGGTCTTGGTCCTCTTGGACTGTTCCTGCCTGCCCTTGCGGATCAACTGGTTGATCGTCGGCACAAATGCTCCTCGTTCGTTACTCGCTGATGCTTGCCGTCTTTGTCCTCCACCGCCGCGCGTGGGCATGCAAAAAGCATGCGCCCGGTCGCGCAGCGGCCGCGAAGTATAACAACTCCGGGCTACGCCTGCAAGCAGATGGGCGGCTGCGCGGACCCCTTACTCGTCTTCGAATCCGTCTCCGTCGAAACCGTCGCCGCCCAGCAGTCCCGTTTCCGGGCCGGCAGGCTCGCCCACTCCCAGGAGTTCGTCGCCGGCCTCCTCCAGCTCGTCGCCGGCCAGGCTCCAACCCTTCTCGGCCAGGCGGTTCCGCACTTCCTCCAGGCTCTTCTGACCGAGACCGGGAATGGCCATGAGCTCCTTGGTGGTGTACCCGAGGAGGTCGCTGACCCGCTCGATCCCCGCCCGGCTGAGGACCGAGTGGACGTAGGTGGGCAGGTCGAGGTCGTCCACCAGCATGTTGTAGGCTTCCACGTCATGCGCGGAGCCGGTGAGCTGAGCCCACTGCTGCTCGGGAGTGAGGGCGTAACCGGAGTCACGCCGTCCCGCCAGCGCATCGCCGAAGATGTCCATCTCGGCCGGCATGCCGGTGGTGACCAGCTCGATGTTGCGGTACGCGCGCAGACCGGTGGCGGCCGGGATCAGCTTGCCGATGATGACGTTCTCCTTGAGGCCGCGCAATTCGTCCACCTTGCCCTCCAAGGCCGCGTCGGTGAGGACCTTGGTGGTCTCCTGGAAGGAGGCCGCCGAAAGGAAACTCTCCGTGGCCAGTGAGGCCTTGGTGATGCCCAGGATGATGTCCTCGCAGGTGGCCGGCTCGCCGCCTGCTTCCACCACCCGCTCGTTCTCCTCGTCGAAGATGAGGCGGTCGACCATGCGGCCAGGCAGGAAGCTGGTGTCGCCGGGCGTCTCCACCAGGACCTTCTTGGTCATCTGGCGGACGATGAGCTCCACGTGCTTGTCGTCGATCTGCACACCTTGCTTGTGGTAGACGTCTTGGACCTCGCTCACGATGTAGCGGGCGGTCTCCACCGCTCCCCGGTACTTCAGCAGCTCGTGCGGGTTGAGCGAACCCTTGTAGAGCTGGTCGCCCGCCTCCACTCGCTGGCCTTCACGCACCATGAGGTCGGCCCGCCGGCTGATGGCGTAGCTGTGCAGCTCCTCGCCGGTGTCGTCGAGGATGACCACCTTCTTGGCCTTGTCGGACTCCTCGATGTGGACGATCCCGGCGAACTGGGTGATCTTTGCCTGCCCCTTGGGTTTGCGGGCCTCGAACAACTCCACCACCCGGGGCAGACCGTGGGTGATGTCGGCGCCGGCCACGCCGCCAGTGTGGAAGGTCCGCATGGTGAGCTGAGTACCCGGCTCGCCGATGGACTGGGCGGCGATGTGACCCACCGCTTCGCCGATGGCCACCAGGTCGTTGGCGGCCAATGAGCGACCATAGCAGAGCTGGCACACGCCGATGCGGCTCTGGCAGCCCAGCACCGAGCGGACGTCCAGTTTGAAGTCGGGGTGGTCCGCCGCCGGGTAGAGGGCGAGCAGCTTCTCGAGCATGCGCTTGTTGAGCATCTCGTTGCGCGCGTAGACGACCTCGCCGGTGGCTGGGTCGGCCACGTCGCGGGCGAGCACCCGGCCCAGCAGGAGCTCGTTCAACCGGTCGCCCTTGCGCAGGGCCATGTCGATGGAACTGGTGGTGCCGCAATCGCGTTCGCGGATGACCACTTCCTGGGCCACGTCGACCAGACGGCGGGTGAGGTAGCCGGAGTCGGCGGTACGAAGGGCGGTGTCGGCCAGACCTTTGCGGGCCCCGTGAGTGGAGATGAAGTACTCGAGGACTCCCAGGCCCTCCATGAAGTTGGCCTTGATGGGCCGCTCGATGATCTCGCCCTTGGGCGAGGCCATCAGACCCCTCATGCCGGCCAGCTGGCGGATCTGTTTGAAGGAGCCCCGGGCCCCGGAGTTGGCCATCATGTAGACCGGGTTGAGCCGGCGGAAGTTCTTCTCCATGGCATCGGCCACTTCTTCGGTGGCGGCGGTCCACAGATCGGTGGTCTGCTCCCGCCGTTCGACATCGGTGAGCTCCCCTCTCCCGTAGGCGTTCTGGATCTCCCGGACCTTGGCCTCGTAGCCCTGCAGGATCTCCTCCTTGTCGGGCGGCACCACGATGTCGTTCTTGGAGATGGTGACCCCGGCCACGCTCGCATACTTGAAGCCCAGGTCTTTGAGGACGTCGAGCAGGTGGGCGACGGCGGTGGCTCCGTAATACTCCACCAGGTCGCTCACGAAGGCGGACATCTCGTTCTTGGTGAACACCTTGTTCTGGAACTCGTAGTCGTCCTTGCGGACGGTGCCCTCCGGCCCCTCCTGTTCCCAGGCTTCACCGAAGTACTCTTCCAGCGAGGCGACCACGGCCGAGTTGAAGAAGGCCCGACCCACCGTGGTGAGCAGGCGCCCGCCGTTCCAGCGGAACAGGATGGGGTCCTGGATGTTGATCTCCTTCTCGGCGTAGGCATACTCCAGTTCGCCCACGTCGCCAAAGGGGCGCGGTCGAGGCTCGAGCGCCTGCAAGGCGGCCACGTCGAAGGGGTCGATCTTGGAGAGGTCGGGACCCTCGAAGTAGGTGAGGTAGTAGCAGCCTAGGATCATGTCCTGCGTGGGCACCGCGATGGGGCGGCCGTGAGCCGGAGACAGGATGTTGTTGGAGGACAGCATGAGGATGCGGGCCTCGGCCTGCGCCTCCACCGAGAGCGGCAGATGCACGGCCATCTGGTCGCCGTCGAAGTCGGCGTTGAAAGCGGTGCACACCAGCGGGTGGAGCTGGATGGCCTTGCCCTCGATGAGGACCGGCTCGAAGGCCTGGATGCCCAGACGGTGAAGCGTCGGGGCCCGGTTGAGCATGACCGGATGCTCGGAGATGACTTCTTCCAAGATGTCCCACACCTCGGGGAACTCGCTCTCCACCAGCTTCTTGGCCGCCTTGATGTTCTGCACCTGCTTGCGCTCCACCAGCCGGCTCATGACGAAGGGCTTGAACAACTCCAGGGCCATGGTCTTGGGGATGCCGCACTGGTGCAGCTTGAGTTCGGGGCCGGCCACGATGACCGAACGGCCGGAGTAGTCCACGCGCTTGCCCAGCAGGTTCTGGCGGAAGCGGCCTTGCTTGCCTTTGAGCATGTCGGAGAGCGACTTCAGCGGGCGGTTGCCCGGGCCGGTCACGGCCCGGCCTCGCCGGCCGTTGTCAAAAAGCGCGTCCACCGCTTCTTGCAGCATGCGCTTCTCGTTGTTGACAATGATCTCGGGAGCCCCCAGGTCGAGCAGCCTCTTGAGCCGGTTGTTGCGGTTGATGACCCGGCGGTAGAGGTCGTTGAGGTCGGAGGTGGCGAAGCGGCCGCCGTCGAGCTGGACCATGGGCCGCAGCTCCGGCGGGATGACCGGGACGCACTGTAGGATCATCCACTCGGGCCGGTTGTCGGAGCGCAGGAAGCCCTCGACCACCTTGAGGCGCTTGACCGCCCGGGACAGCTTCTGGCCCTTGGAAGTCCTGATGATCTCGCGCAGGGTCTTGGCCTCGGTCTCCAGATCGACCGCGGCGAGCAGCTCGCGGATGGCCTCCGCCCCCATGCCGCCCCGGAAGTACACCCCGTAGCCGAACGGGCTGCCGTACTTCTCCTTCATCTCCCGGAAGAGGGTCTCATCAGTGATGATGTCGCCCTTCTTGATCTGCTTGAAGGCGGCCCACAACTCGCGCAGGCGGGCGGCCTGCTGATCGGCGTAGCGTTCCAACTCGCGCAGCCGGGTATCGGCGTCCAGGCGGAGCTCGCTCGCCTTCTTCTCGACCTCCTCCTGCGTCCACTCGGAAAGCGGCACTTCGTGGAAACCGAGGGCGAACTCGTCGTCCTCGTCGGGCGTGGAGTTGCCCAAGAGCACCGACACGCGCTTGTCGCGCTCAGCCATGATCTTGACTTTCTGCTCATCCCGGCTGACGAAGGTATTGTCGATGTCGGCCTGGACCAGGTCTTCCAGTTTGCCCGCGTCCCGCTGCCGCTTCTCGTCGTCGACGAAGGTGACGATGGAAGCGGAGAAGTAGAGGACCCGCTCCAACTGCTTGGGCGAGATGTCGAGCAGGTAGCCCATGCGGCTGGGGACGCCCTTGAAGTACCAGATGTGGCTGACCGGGGCGGCCAGATCGATGTGGCCCATGCGCTCGCGGCGCACCTTGGCCCGGGTGACCTCCACCCCGCAGCGCTCGCAGATGATGCCCTTGTAGCGCACGCGCTTGTATTTACCGCAGTAGCATTCCCAGTCCTTGGTGGGACCGAAGATACGTTCGCAGAAGAGGCCGTCCTTCTCGGGCTTGAGCGTCCTGTAGTTGATGGTCTCGGGCTTGGTGACCTCCCCCGATGACCAGGCCCTGATCTGCTCCGGCGAAGCGAGGCCTATCCTGATGGCGTCGAATTCGTTGATGTCTATCACGGAAGGCTCCTATTCCGCTTCGTCGACGAAGCTCGAGAGCTCTATGCCCTCGAGGTCGTCGCCCATGTCGATGGCGAAGGTCTCGATCTCGGGCGCACCCTCGAACTCGTCTGCTTCTTCCTCGTCGTCGGGCTGCTCGTCCAGCTCCGACCCGGTGTGCGTCGGCGTGAGGACCGAGGCCGCTTCCGCGGCTCGTTCCTCAGCCCGGTAGCGGGCGGACAGGTCGATGCCCAGCTCCTCGGCGGCCCGGAGCAGGTCGTCCTCCTCCTCGCCCACCTCGAGCGCGCCGCCTTCCTCGCTCATCACTTGGATGTCGAGGGCAAGGGACTGCATCTCTTTGAGCAGCACCTTGAACGACTCGGGCACCCCCGGCCGGGCAATGTTCTCGCCCTTGACGATGGCCTCGTACGCCTTCACCCGCCCCTGGGTGTCGTCGGACTTGATGGTGAGCATCTCCTGCAGGGTGTAGGCGGCGCCGTAGGCCTCGAGCGCCCACACTTCCATCTCGCCGAAGCGCTGGCCGCCGAACTGGGCCTTGCCGCCCAGCGGCTGCTGGGTCACCAACGAATAGGGACCGGTGGAGCGGGCGTGGATCTTGTCGTCCACCAGATGGTGCAGCTTGAGCATGTACATATAACCCACGGTGATGCTCTGATCGTAGGGCTCACCGGTGCGGCCGTTGTAGAGCTTGACCTTGCCGGCCACGTGCGTGCCCGGGTTGTTGTCGAGGCTGATGGGCATGGTGACACGCAGAGGCGGCTCCAAACCCGGATTGGCCTTGCGCCACGCCTTCACCCGCTCGTCTTGGGCCAACATCCAGCCGATGAGGGCCTCGTCGACCTCCACCTGGGTGGCCCCGTCGAACACCGGCGTGGAGATGGGGACCGGACCTTCCGCGGTGGAAGCGTCTACCACATCGTAGTAGCGCCTGACCAGCTCGAGCTGCTCCTCGGGGCTGGGTTCGCCGCCCGCGAGGACGGCGTCGCCCTCCATGCTTTTCTTGTTGCGCTTGAGCTGGTAGAAACCGTGGTGAGCGGCCCAGCCCAGGTGGGTCTCCATCACCTGGCCGATGTTCATGCGGGACGGCACGCCCAGTGGGTTGAGGATGATGTCGACCGGGGTGCCGTCTTCCAAGAACGGCATGTCCTCTTCGGGGACTATCTTTGAGATGACCCCTTTGTTACCGTGGCGGCCGGCCAGCTTGTCGCCCTCGGCGATCTTGCGCTTCTTGGCCACGTAGACCCGGACCAGACGGTTGACGCCCGGGGAGAGGTCGTCGCCGGCCTCGCGCGAGAACTGCTTGACGTCGATGACCACGCCCTTCTCCCCGTGCGGCACCTTGAGGGAGGTGTCGCGCACCTCCCGGGCCTTCTCCTTGAAGATGGCGCGGATGAGTTTCTCTTCGGCGGTGAGTTCGGTCTCGCCCTTGGGCGTGATCTTGCCCACCAGGAGGTCGCCCGACGAGACCTCGGCCCCGATGCGGACGATGCCGTATTCGTCGAGGTCGGCCAGGGAGTCTTCCGAACGGTTGGGGATGTCGCGGGTGATCTCCTCATCGCCCAACTTGGTGGAGCGGGCCTCGACCTCGTACTCCTCGATGTGCACCGACGTGAGCACGTCGTCTTTCACCAGGCGCTCGCTGATGACGATGGAATCCTCGAAGTTGTAGCCCTCCCAGCTCATGAAGGCCACCAAGAGGTTGCGGCCCAGAGCCAGCTCGCCGTCCTTGGTGGAGGCGCCGTCGGCCAACACAGCGCCCGCGGCCACCTCGTCCCCCACGTCGACCACCGGCTTCTGGTGGATGAAAGTGCCCTGGTTGGAGCGCTCGAACTTGAGCAGGTCGTAGGAATCGACGTCGCCGTCGTCGGTCTCGAGCAGGATGCGGTCGGCCGATACGCCCCGGACCTTGCCGCCCCGCTTGGCCAGAAGCACGTCACCGGTGTCGACCGCCGAGCGGTACTCCATGCCGGTGCCGATGAGCGGGGCCTCGGCTTCCAACAGCGGCACCGCCTGCCGCTGCATGTTGGAGCCCATGAGGGCCCGGTTGGCATCGTTGTGCTCGAGGAACGGCACCAGCGCGGTGGCCACCGACACGATCTGCTGGGGTGACACGTCCATGTAGTCGATGTCCTCCCGGCGCGCGCTCACGTATTCGCCGCCGGGCGCCCGGGCCAGCACTGTGTCCTCCAGGAACACCTTGGTCTTGGGGTCGACCGGGGCGTTCGCCTGGGCGATGGTGTGCTTCTCTTCCTGGTAGGCGGTCAGCCACTCGATCTGATCGGTGACCTTCCCCTTGACCACCTTGCGGTAGGGGGTCTGGATGAAGCCGAACTCGTTGACGGTGGCGTAGCTCGAAAGCGAGCCGATGAGACCGATGTTGGGACCTTCCGGGGTTTCGATGGGGCACATGCGCCCGTAGTGGGTGGGATGAACGTCGCGCACTTCGATGGGAGCCCGCTCCCGGGTGAGTCCCCCCGCCCCCAAGGCGGAGAGCCGGCGCCGGTGGGTGAGACCGGCCAGGGAGTTCGTCTGGTCCATGAACTGAGAGAGCTGCGAGCTCCCGTAGAACTCCTTGAGGGCGGCCACCACTGGACGGATGTTGATGATGGACTGAGGGGTGATGGTCTCGACGTCTTCGGTGGTCATGCGCTCGCGGACCACGCGCTCCATTCGGTAGAGGCCCACGCGGAACGCCTCTTGCACCAGTTCGCCCACCATGCGCAGGCGGCGGTTGCCGAAGTGCTCGTACTCATCCAGCCGGTTGGTCACCTCTTCCCAGGGCAGGCTGGACGCCACCTCGGCCAGGTCGCGGGCGTCTTCGAGCAGCTTGTCGTGATCGATGGCCAGGGGCACGGCCACCAACTCCCGCACCAGAGCCACGATGTCGGCCTTGGTGAGGGTGCGGACGTCCAGATCGGTGTCCAGGCCCAGGCGGGCGTTCAGCTTGTGCCGGCCCACCCGGGTGAGGTCGTAGCGCTTGGGATCGAAGCAGATGTTCCACAACAGGTTGCGGCTCGCCTCCAGCGTGGGCGGTTCACCGGGGCGCTGCTTCTTGAAGAGCTCCACCAGAGCCTCGTCCACCGAACGGACGGAGTCCTTCTCCAGGGTGGCCTTGATGAAGGGGTTGTTGTCGAACAGAGCGAGGATCTCCTCGTCGGTGCCCTTGGAGAGCAGGTCGGGGTCGTCCTTGGTCTTCTCCGAGTCGATGCCGGCCAGGGCCCGCAGGAAGACGGTGGCCGGCAGCTTGCGTTTGCGGTCGATGCGCACCGACACGGCGCCGCGCTTGTCGATCTCGAACTCCAGCCAGGAACCGCGGGCCGGCATGAGGTTGGCTATGAGCACCTGCTTGGTGGGGTCCTTGGCGGCCATGACGTAAGCGCCGGGAGACCGCACCAGCTGAGTGACGATCACCCGCTCGGTGCCGTTGATGATGAAGGTCCCCTGCTCGGTCATCATGGGGAAGTCGCCCATGAAGACGTTCTGCTCCCTGATCTCGCCCGACTCCCGGTTGACGAAACGGACGGTTATGAACAGGGGCGCCGCGTAGGTCTGATCCTTGTCCCGGCATTCCTTGAGCGAGACCGCAGGTTCCTTGAACTCGTAGTCGCCGAACTCGACCGCGTAGTTACCGGTGTAGTCCTCGATGGGATTGATGTCCTGGATGGTCTCTTTGAGACCCTGGGTCTTGAACCATTCGAACGATTCGGTCTGGACTGCAATGAGGTTGGGAACGTCGAGGATGTGGGGGAGTTTGGAGAAGGATTTACGCGGTCTGGGAGTCTTCCTTTCGCCCAAAGGGGATCACTCCTCACATGGCCGGGGTTTTGAACAGGGGTCAACGCGCAAACGTGCAAGATAACACATTGGTTAATGCACGGCAAGCCC
The DNA here is from genome assembly GCA_964399135.1 of uncultured Gaiellales bacterium. Lineage (GTDB taxonomy): Bacteria > Actinomycetota > Thermoleophilia > RBG-16-64-13 > RBG-16-64-13 > CAYNPL01. The sequence goes on along the minus strand of CAYNPL010000007.1, from coordinate 47,997 downwards.
GGCCTCCTGGACTCCGCGAGGAGTCTGCGGGAGACCGGGCCTGCCTTCCGCCGCCGGAACCGGGGCGGGGACGCCCCGGTTCCGGCGGCGGCGGGTACTACTTGACCTCCACCTCGGCGCCGGCTTCTTCCAGCTTCTTCTTGATCTCTTCGGCTTCGGCCTTGGGGATGGCCTGCTTGACCGGGTTGGGGGCGCCGTCGACCAGGTCTTTGGCCTCTTTGAGACCCAGACCGGTGATGGCACGGACTTCCTTGATCACGTTGATCTTCTTCTCGCCGGCCGCCTTGAGGATGACGTCGAACTCGGTTTGCTCCTCTTCCTCCACGGCGGCGGCCGCGGCCCCACCGGCCGGAGCGGCGGCGACGGCCATCGGCATAGCGGCGCTCACGCCGAACTCCTCTTCCAGCGCCTTGACCAGGGCGGAGAGGTCGAGCACGGTCATCTTCTTGATCTCTTCAACGATCTCTTGCGGGGTCATTTCGGTTCAGCTCCTTCGTACTTCTCGAGTGACGATTCTGCGCCGGGTTCTTGCGCCGGACGCCCGCGGGCGCCGGATCAGGCGGCGCTTGCTTTCTTCTCCTCGGCCTGCGCCAGAACGACCACCAGGCCTCGGATGGGACCGTTCAAGACGTTCACCAGACCGGTCAACGGCGCGGCGATGGCGCCGACCACTTGGGCGATGAGTTGCTCGCGACTGGGCATGGCGGCCAGGGCTTCGACCTCCCCCGCCTTCAGCAGCGCGCTCTGCAGCTTGCCGCCCCGGACGGCGGCTTTCTTCTTCTCCTTGATGAAGTCTTGGACCACCTTCGCGGCCCGGACGGGATCGCCGTGGCAGTAGACGATGGCGGTGGGACCCTGGAGCAGCTCGTCCAGGCCTTCCACCCCCGCATCGGCCGCCGCGATCTTGGCCAGCGTGTTCTTGACCACCTTGAGGCTGGCGTCGGCCTTCCGGAGACGGCTGCGCAACTCGGTGGCCTCCGCGAAGGTCAGGCCCCGGTAGTCTACGAAGAGGTAGACATCGGTGGCCTTGAGATCGGCGGTGATCTCCTTGACGGCGTCGACTTTGTTCGGTTTCGGCATACTGTGTGTCACCTCCTTCAACAAGAATCGTCCGCCTCTGACAGCAGAGGCGGACGATGACACTGCATGCCGTGCGGCCGTCATGTCGCTCACGCTCTGCCTCGGCTGGCGGGCCGCTGCGGGAACCTGCCCCGAGGGACCGGGGCGGGCTCTCCGCCGCTCCGCTTCTGCCGCCTGGGCGGCACCAGCTGTCTTGGGCGGGTTTGCGCGGGGCAGTATAGCACGGCCGCCGGGCCCCGCGCGCGGGGCCCGGCGGCCGCAAAGATCGCAGGCCGGCAGAAAGACCGGAGGCGCCTAGGCCTCCTCCTCCAGCAGCGCCCGGGTCTTGGAGGTATCCAGGGGGACGCCGGGACCCATGGTGGTGGTCATGGTGATGGAGCGCAGGTACTTGCCTTTGGCGGCCGCCGGTTTCGCCCGCACGATCTCGCCCAGCACCTCGCTGTAGTTGCCCACCAGCTTCTCGGCGTCGAACGATTTCTTGCCGACAATGAGATGGACCACCCCGAACTTATCGGTGCGGTATTCCACCTTGCCGGCCTTCATGTCCTGTACGGCTTTGCCCACGTCGAAGGTGACGGTGCCGGCCTTGGGGTTGGGCATGAGCCCGCGGGGGCCGAGCACCCGGCCCAGCTTGCCCACCACGCCCATCATGTCGGGGGTGGCGATGGCGGCGTCGAAGTCGAGCATGCCGCCCTCCACCCGGGCGGCCAGATCCTCCGCGCCCACGATGTCGGCACCCGCCGCTTCGGCCTCGGTGGCCTTCTCGCCCTTGGCGAACACGGCCACCCGGACGGTTTTGCCGGTGCCGTGGGGCAGCATGACGGTGCCGCGCACCTGCTGGTCGGCGTGGCGGGGGTTGACCCCCAGCTTGATGTGGACCTCGACGGTCTCGTCGAAGTTGGCGGTCTCCAGGCTCTTGAGCAGCTTGGCCGCCTCGAGAGGAGTGTAGAAGCGCCCGGGCTCGATGGCCTTCTTGGCTTCCTGGTAGCGTTTGGAATCCCTGCTCATGTCTCATACCTCCTGGTGGTCAAGCGGGCCCCGTGGCCCTCCCACCTTCCGTCCCGGCCTGAGGGTTGAGCGCCCCGCCGGGTCTGTTTGCGCGGCGCGGCCGGCCCCCAGGCCGCCGCGCCGGCGTGTCACCGTGGGTCAGTCGACGACCGTGACCCCCATGCTGCGGGCGGTGCCCGCCAGGATGTTCATGGCGGCGTCGATGTCGTTGGCGTTGAGGTCGGGCATCTTGACCTCGGCGATCTGCCGGAGCTGGTCGCGCGTGATCTTGCCCACCTTCTCTTTGCGCGGGTTGGCCGCGCCCTTGGCGATGCCGGCGGCGTTGCGGATGAGAACGGCCGCGGGGGCGGTCTTGAGCACGAAACTGAAGGAGCGGTCTTCGTAGACCGTCAGCTCGACCGGCACCACCTGGTCGATCTTGTCCTGGGTGGCCGCGTTGTAGGCCTTGCAGAACTCCATGATGTTGACGCCGTGCTGGCCCAGGGCAGGGCCCACGGGAGGAGCCGGGTTGGCCTTGCCCCCCACGATCTGCAGCTTGACTATCGCCCGTACCTTCTTCGCCACCTTGGTTCTCCGTCTCTCTATAGGGATCCGCGGTCTGAGCGACCCTAGATCTTCTTGACCTGCTCGAAGCCCAGCTCGGTCGGCGTGTCCCTCCCGAAGATGGACACCATGACCTTGAGCTTGCTCTGTTCGATGTTGACTTCGGAGACCTCGCCGGTGAAATCGGTAAGGGGCCCGCTCACCACCCGCACCTGGTCGCCCACCACGAACTCCGCCTTGGCCTTGGGCTTCTCGACGGTGGTGGTGTGGAGGATGCGGTCGACCTCCGAGGGCATGAGCGGGGTGGGCTTGTTCTCGGAGCCCACGAACCCGGTGACACCCGGGGTGTTCTTGACCAGCGACCAAGAGTCGTCGGTGAGGATCATCTTGACCAGCAGGTAGCCGGGGAAGATGCGCTTCTCCACCTGGACCTTCTCACCGCCCTTGGTCTCGACCACCTGCTCGGTGGGGACGACTATCTCGGCGAAGTACTGGGCCTGATTCATCGACTGGATGCGGTGCTCCAGGTTGGTGCGCGCCTTGTTCTCGTGCCCGGAGTACGTGTTGATGACGTACCACTTGGCATCGAGGGAGTCGACGGCTCCTTTGTTGCCGGAAGTCTCGTCCACAGCCTAGCCCAGCCCCACCGCGCGCACGATGATCTGCCAGATGAAGTCGAGCACGCCGATGTAGACCCCGGCTATGATGACCGCGACGATGACCACGCCGGTGGCGGTGATCAACTCCTTGCGCGGCGGCCAGGTGACCTTGCTCATCTCGATCCGCACTTCCCGCAAGAACGTGCGGATGCGGCCTACCGGCTTGGCGCTCACCGCCCCGCGCGGGGCGGTGCCCGTCTTGGCGGGCGAGCTCGAACGAGAGAACGGGTTCTTGAGGCCGGTGGACTTCTTGGCCGGGGCCTTGGCGGGCAGCGAGGAAGAGGCCGGCGCAGGGGCTTTCGCCGCCGGGGCCGGCGCCTTGGTCGCAGCCACTGATTTGTCACTCACGGTCTTTGCCATCGCCTCTGTTCGGCCTCGGGGAAGAAGTGGCAGGGCAGGAGGGATTCGAACCCCCAACATCCGGTTTTGGAGACCGGCGCTCTACCGTTGGAGCTACTGCCCTACGCCCACCCAGCCTTCCGTTGTCCGGACTACTTGGTCTCTTTGTGGACGGTGACCGTATCGCACCACTTGCAGTACTTGCGCAACTCGATCCGCTCGGGGTCGTTGCGTTTGTTCTTCATGCTGGTGTAATTACGGCGCTTGCATTCCTGGCAAGCCATCGTCACCCGAACCCGCATTACTTCACCACTTCCTAGTCATTGACGCCCGTGCATGCTACCACATACGGAGGTAGCGGCGAGAGGACTCGAACCTCTGACACGCGGATTATGATTCCGCTGCTCTGACCGACTGAGCTACGCCGCCCCGCCATGGAGCCCCCACTCGGATTTGAACCGAGGACCCCTTCCTTACCATGGAAGTGCTCTGCCAACTGAGCTATGGAGGCCCATCCGGCCGGCCCCTGCCGGCCTCTGTTCCGACCACCGGCGGACCGGCTTGGTGGGGGGGGGAGGATTTGAACCTCCGTAGGCTGCGCCGACAGATTTACAGTCTGCTCCCTTTGGCCACTCGGGCACCCCCCCACACGCGTGACCCCGCGCGGAGGCGAACGTGCATGATACCCAAACGCCTAGGCCATTTCAAGAAATCCGGACCCGGGGCACCGTGATGCTGGCCTCCTTCAGGAAAAGGACTTGGGCGGCGGGACCTTGCTGCTCCAGAGCGGCGTCGACAGCCGTCTGGACATCGCGGTAGGGGGTCATGAACATGGCCCGCACCTGAGCTTCATCCAGCGACGTGACCGCCCATATCTGAGCCCTTTGCAGCACGGCGGCGATGCGGGTGGCCTGCTGCACTCCCAGCCGGTACTCCTCCTGGTCGGCCCGCTCGAGAGCCTCGGCAGGCGAGCCGGCCGCGGCCAGCATGTCATAGAGTGTCTGGTTCTCGCCCAGCCCGAAAGGGCACTCCGATAGGACGATCAGGATGCCCCCGTCCTTCACGGCCGGGACGCCGCCCTGGATGGCCTTGTTCGTCTGGTAGAAGTTGCAGTCCATGGGGGGCGGCGCGACGGCGACCACCACCTCGTAGGGCCTCTCGATGTCGAGGACGAACTGCCGGTCGGCCACGGCGACCGCCCGGCGGAAGGTCCGGTCCAGATCCCCGGCTGCGGCGAAGCCGATGCGGTGATCCTTGTCGAGAACCAACTGGATTGAGTACACCTGTTTGCCGGCGATGCCCAGGGCGAGCGCTTCCTCCAGGTCCTCGTGGACCGGATTCCCGGCGAGGACCAGGGATTCCGAGCCCGGCTGCATCGACAACTTGTGGTTGGCCCAGACCGTCCGGTATCCGGCCAGCCCGGGAAAGAGCGACTTGCGCCCCCCGGTGTAGCCGGCGAAGTAATGCGGCTCCACCGAGTTGATGAGCAGGACGCTGCGGGCCTCGGCCAGCCGTCTGTTGACCCAGAGGGGAGTACCCCGGCTGCTCCGGCCCAGCTCCACCAAGCCGGCCTCGTCCTTGGCATCGTGGGAGAAGACGCGCGCGCCGTGAGCGGCCAAGAAGTCGGCCCCGAAGATGCGCTCCAGCTCCAAAGGAAGGGCGGCCCGGTGGGTGCCGGTGGCTACCGCGAAGCCGACCTCGTGGCCGGGTCGCTCCGCCCACGCCTCCAATCCCGGGCGGAGCACCCCCAGCACCTCCGCCGAGGGGGTGGGCCGGGTGCCGTCGTTGACCACCACCAGCAAGGGCGACTGCGCTCCGGCCAAGAAAGACGCGAACTCCGAGTCGGGTGCCGTCAGCGCCGCCCGCAGGACACCCGCGGGGTCGGCCGCCCGCTCTACGTTCGCCCCCAGCACGCCGGCCACCCGGCGATCGTCGATCTCGACCGTCGCCGGTCCCGGTCCCCACGGGAGCTCGATGCGCATCGTATGCCTCCTCCCTTCCACCTGCCGAAGGGGAGCATAGCCTGTAGAATCGAGTCAGACAACGACGCCACCCGGTCAATCCTAGCGACAGGGATGTAACCATGCCGTACTTCGAATACAGCATCGCCCCCGAGATCTTCGAGCGGTTCCCCGGCTACGTCCGAGGCGTGGTCATAGCCCATGACGTCAAGAACGGCCCCTCTCCGGAAGAGCTGGTGGCCATGCTCCGCGAGGCGGAGGCGTCGGTGCGGGCCCGGGTCGACCTCGAGAAGATCGCCGAGGAGCCCCGCATCAAGGCCTGGCGTGACGCCTACCGCGCTTTCGGGGCCAAGCCCGCCGAGTTCCGCTCGTCGGTGGAGGCCATGGCCAGACGGGCCCTGCGGGGCGACGAGCTCCCCGCCATCAACGCCCTGGTCGACATCGGCAACGTCATGTCGCTGCGCCACCTCATCCCGGCCGGCGGTCACGCCATCGACCTGTTGAACGGGGATATCGAGCTACGGTTCGCCACCGGCACCGAGGAGTTCGTCCCCCTCGGTTCCGACCAGACGGAGCACCCTCTTCCCGGGGAGGTCATCTTCGCCGAAGGCGACACCGTCCTCACCCGCCGCTGGACCTGGCGCCAGGGCAACCACACCCTGACCCTCCCCGACACCACGGCCATCGAGTTCAACGTCGACGGATTGCCTCCCGTCACCAGGGCGGAGATCGAAGAGGCCTGCGCCGAGGTGGCGGAGTTGATCGCGCGGTTCTGCGGCGGCCGTATCCGGATAGACTACCTCACGGCCGAGACGCCCCGTATCTCCCTGGCCCCGTAGCCGGCTGCGGCCGGCGCACCACCACTGGTCAGGCGCCGCCCCGCAGGCCCAGGCCGGCGGCTATGGCGGCCACCGCCTCGGTGGTCTTCTCCATGGTCCCGCCGACGGTCACCCCCGCCGCCTCCAGCGCGGCGATCTTCCCGGCCGCCGTGCCCTGTCCGGCCGAGACGATGGCTCCGGCGTGACCCATGCGCCTGCCGGGTGGGGCCGTTTTGCCGGCCACGAAGGCCACCACCGGCTTGGTCACCCGTTCGGCGATGAAGGCGGCCGCCGCCTCTTCGGCCGCGCCCCCGATCTCGCCGATCATGGCGATGACCTTGGTGGCCGGGTCTTCCTCAAAGAGGGCCAAGATGTCGGTGAAAGAGGTGCCTACCACCGGGTCTCCGCCGATGCCCACGCACGTGGACTGCCCCACTCCCAGGGAGGTGAGCTGCTGGGCCACCTCATAGGTGAGGGTGCCGCTGCGGGACACCAGCCCCACCGGCCCCGGGGTGAACACCTCCGCCGGCATGATGCCCAGCTTGCACAAGCCGGGGCTGATGGCACCCGGGCAGTTGGGTCCCAGTAGGCGGGAGCCTTTGGTCCGGACATGGGCGCACACTTTGACCATGTCGAGCACGGGTATCCCTTCGGTGATGCAGACGATCAGGCGCAGGCCGTTGTCGGCGGCCTCGATGATGGCGTCGGGCGCGAACGCGGCGGGGACGAAGATGATGGAATCGGTCGCCCCGGTGGCATCCACCGCCTCCCGCACCGATTCGAAGACAGGGACGCCTTCCACCTCCCGACCGCCCTTGCCCGGCGCCGTGCCCGCAACGATGTTGGTTCCGTAGGCCAGCATCTGCCGGGTCTGGTGGCTCCCCTCCCGGCCGGTGATGTTCTGTACCAGGACGCGGCTGGCGGCGTCGACCAGAATGCTCACGGCCCCTCCGTCCCTCCGGCCGCCCCCGACCGGCTCGGCGCCAGAACAATCCCGGCCAGAGCCACCGCCTTCTCGGCCGCCTCCACCATGGTGTCGGCCAGGTGCACTTGGGTTCCGGACAGGATCTCCCGGCCCTCAGCCGCGTTGGTACCCACCAGGCGGGCGACCACCGGGACGCGCACCCCTCCGCCCGCGATGTGGCCGGCTATGGCTTGGGCCACCACGTCGCAGCGGATGATGCCCCCGAAGATGTTGACGAGGACCGCCCGCACGTGGGGGTCAAGCAGGATGATGCGGAGGGCGGCGTCGATCTGATCGGGACGGGCTCCCCCGCCGATGTCAAGGAAGTTGGCCGGCTCCCCCCCGAAGAGTTTGATGGCGTCCATGGTGGCCATGGCCAGGCCGGCCCCGTTGACCATGCAGCCCACCTGGCCGCCCAACTTGACGTACTGCACCCCCACCCGTTGGGCCTCCACCTCGGCAGGGTCTTCCTCGTCCACATCGCGGAGAGCGGCGAGCGCCGGCCGGCGGAAGAGGGCGTTGTCGTCGATGACCATCTTGGAATCGAGGGCGATTATCTCCCCCCCTGTCGTCACCCCCAGCGGATTCACCTCCAGCAGAGAGCAGTCACACTCGATGAAGGCTTGGTACAGGCCCCGGGCCACCCTCTGGAACACCCGCACCTGCTCCCCGGCCAGCCCGACCGCCCGGGCCAGGTCGCGGGCCTGGTAGTCGGCCAGCCCCAGCAGCGGGTCGGCCGCCACCTTGACGATCGCCCCGGGTGCGGTCCGCGCCACCTCTTCGATATCGACCCCGCCGGTGGCGCTGGCCATCAGGGTGACGGTCTGGGCCGCGCGGTCGATGACCGCCCCCAGGTAGATCTCCCGAGCGAGAGCAACGGCCTGGACCACCAAGACCTTGCGCACCGGCCGGCCCATGATGCACTTGCCCAGCAGGGCCAGGGCGCACTCCCGCGCCTCTTCCGCCGAGGCGGCCCGCTTGACCCCGCCGGCCTTGCCCCGCCCCCCGGCGTGGATCTGAGCCTTGACCACCACCGCGCCGCCCAGGTCGCGGGCGACCCGTTCCACCTCGGCGGCGGTGAAGGCCAGTTTGGCCGGTGGGAAGGGCACGCCGTAACCGGCCAGGACCTCGCGCGCCTGGTATTCATGTGTGTTCATGCGGTCTCTCTCCCGGCGGCCCGCGGGCCGGCGGAGCTAGGCGGCTGCCTCCACGATGGTGGCGATGCCCTGCCCACCGGCTATGCAGATGGTAGCAAGCCCGTAGCGGGTGCCCCGCCGCTTCATCTCGAAGAGCAGGGTGGTGAGGATACGCGCGCCCGAACAGCCCAACGGATGTCCGAGCGCGATGGCGCCGCCGTTGACGTTGACGATGGTCTGGTCGAGGCCCAGCTCTTTGATCACGGCCAGACTCTGAGCGGCGAAGGCCTCGTTGAGCTCGATGAGGCCGATGTCGGCGAGGTCGAGGCCGGCCGCGGCCAGCGCCCTGCGCGTGGCCGGCGCCGGCCCGATGCCCATGATCTCGGGCGACACCGCCGAGACCGCCTGGCTGCGGATGAAGGCCATCGGCTCGAGGCCCCGGCGCTGGGCTTCCTCCGCCGCCATGACCACCAAGCAGGCAGCCCCGTCGTTACGCCCCGAGGAGTTGCCGGCGGTGACCGTTCCACCCGTCTTGAACACCGGCTTCAGCTGAGCGAGCGCCTCCATGCTGGTGGCGCGGGGATGCTCGTCGGTGACCACCGACAGCGGCGGACCCTTCCTCTGAGGTACTTCCACCGGCACGATCTCCTCCAAGAACCGGCCCTCGGCGACGGCGGCCAGCGCCTTCTCCTGGCTGGCCAGGGCGAAGGCGTCCTGCTCCTCCCGGCTGATGCCGTACTTGACGGCCAGGTTCTCCGCCGTCATCCCCATGGTCAGGTTGCCGTACACCTCCACCGGTTGCGAACGAGGCTGGCTCTCGGTGTTGGAGTCGACCAGGACGGCGTTGCCCGACCCGTAGCCGAAGCGGGCACCCCGTAGGTAGTAGGGGGCGTTGCTCATGCTCTCCACACCGCCGGCCACCACGATGTCGGCCAGACTGCACATGACGGCCTGGGCGGCGCTGTTGACGGCCTGCAGGCCCGAACCGCACTGGCGCATCACCGTGTAGGCCGGCACCTCGATGGGCAGACCGGCTTTGAGAGCGGCGACGCGGGCCAGATTGGCCGCGTCGGCGCTCTGCTTGGCCTGCCCCATGATGACCTCGTCGACGTCGCCGGGGTCCACCCCGGCTCGTTGGACCGCGGCGGAGATGACGACCTTGGCCAGATCGTCCGGCTGCACGTCCTTGAAGCAGCCCCCGATGCGGCCTCCTGCCGTACGGACCGCGCTGACTATGACGACGTCTCTCACGTGCGGGTCAGGACGATCTCACCCAGGACGACGTCCTTGCTGGTCACCACGTCGAAAGTCCGCGGCGCGTAACCGGCCAGCTCCACCCGCACGGTGTAGGCCGCGTTCTTCTCCAGGCCCTCGAACTCGAAGTCGCCGTAGCTGTCGGTCGTCGTCTCCCAGGTGCCGCCGGCCCCCTGCAGCGTGACCTTCACCCCCTGGGCGCACTCGCCGCGCAGGTCGTCCCGGACCACCTCTCCGGCGATGAACCGCTTGGGGATCCCCACGTACTTCACCAGCGGCGACGTCCCGAACTCGGGATGGTAGACCTCGATGTTCTTCTCCGCCATCAGCTTGGAGATATCGCTGTTCGGATCGTCTATGTCGCCGAAGGCCAGGGCGCCGGTGGGGCAGGCCTCCACGCAGCGGGGCTCCTTCTCCCCTTCATCCAGACGGTGCGCGCACAGGGTGCACTTCTGCGGGATGTCCAGCTCCGCGTTCCAGAAGATCACCCGGTAGGGACAGGCCCGGACGATGTCCCTCTGGCCCTTGGCCTTCACCGGGTCGATGAGGACGATGCCGTCCCCACGCCGGTAGACCGCCTCGTCAGCGGCCGCCGTGATGCAGGGAGCGTCTTCGCAGTGCAGACAGGGCAGGGGGATGTAGTCGAGCTTGGGCTTGGGATAGCCCCCCCGCTCGACCTCCTTGATCTGCATCCAGTGCTGCCCTTCCAGCGGCTGGGGCGCCGAGTAGGGGGAATAGTCGTTGTCGTAGTACTCGTCGCGGCAGGCCAAGAAGCAGTTGTGGCAGCCGCTGCACTTGGTGACGTCGATCAGCAGGCTCAAGCGTGCCATGCTCTCAGCCCTCCCATTTCTCGATCTCGATGAGGCACGAGTTGGGCGTCATGCCGGGGACGTTCTTGGACATAATCCGCGCCGGGGTGAGGATGCTCACGCACCCGCCCTTGTCGATGGCGTTGGGGTCACCCGGAGTCAGCGGATCGTACAGAGCGGACGAAGCGTAGCTGTGGATGACACCGGGTCTGACCCGCCCGGTGACCACGGCGATGCAGAGCACCGAGCCTCTGTCGTTGTAGAGCCGCACGATGTCGTTGTTGTTGATGCCCCGCGGGGCCGCGTCCTCAGGGTTGATGCGGGCCGGCCACCAGGCGTAGCCGTCTTTCTTGATCCGGTGGGCGGGGATGTCGTTCAGCCAGTCCGTGTGCTTGTCGTAGTGGCAGTGGAAGGACATCCGCGGGTGCGGCGACACCAGAGCGAGGGGGTACTTGGCGAACAACTCGGTGGTGTGGTGCCCCTCCCAGCTCGGGATGTAGCGGGGGACCACCGGCCGTTCCTCGTCATCGGGGAAGTACTGCTTGAGGCTGACCGACTCGAACTCGATCTTGCCGCTGAAGGTGCCCAGTTCAGCCCGCTGCGCGGTGAGGCGTTTGGGGTTGCCCAGGTCGGGCGTGTCGCAGGGGCGCCCCTCGTAGAACCAACGCAGGCCCGGGGTAGGCTTGTAGTCATCGGGCACGTTGATGATGTGGTAGCCCTTGGTGTTGAACTCCTCCCAGCTGATCTCCTTGGGCAGGTCGGAGATGTCGAAGAAACCTTTGACCCAGTCGACCTCGGTCTTGCCGCCGTCGGTGTATTCGTCCCGCAGGCCCATCTTTTCGGCTATGAGGGAGAAGATCTGGTAGTCCGACTTGGATTCCCACAGGGGCTCGATGCACTTCTGCTCGCGCACCACCACCCGGTAGTTGCAGCCCGAGCTGGCGTGCACGGTGTAGCCGTTGATGGCCGCCCACTCGCCCACGTCGTCCCGCTCGAAGTTGGTGCAGGCGGGCAGGATGACATCAGCCATGCGGGTCTCGCTCTGCCACCAGATGTCCTGGTTGACCACGAACTCCAGCTTGGGGCTCTGATACATGCGCACCCAGTTGTTGGTCTCGCTCATGGTGCCGATGAACGAGCCTCCGTACCGGTACCAGAGTTTGATCTCGGAGTGGCCCTCCATGGGATAGGTGAAGTGCGTGAACTGCTGCTCCAGGCTCCTGCCGCAGAAGCCTTCGCCGTACCACTCATCATGGCCGTTGAGGATGGCCTCCGGCACCGTCAGGCGCCACAGGCGCTGCTTAGTGGGGTTCTGGGGGATATACTTGGCCACCCGGGTCGCGCTGGACATCCGGCCCTCGGGTTCGCCGTAACTGGGGAACCAGGGGTCGGTGTACATGGGGGCCCCCATCGTCGTGCCCCAGATGCTGCGCCCGGGAGCGCCCAGGCCCTGCATGGCCTGTAGCAGCACCATCATGCGGGCCCACTCGGTACCGTAGGCCGTCCGGCAGGCGCCGCCCTCGCCGCCGCGGGAGCCTCCGGACAGGATGGTCCGCTTGGCCGCCCACTCCCGGGCCAGGGTCCGGATGACCCGGGCGTCCACACCCGATTCGGCTTCCGCCCATTCCGGGGTCTTGGGCATCCCGTCGGTCTCACCCAACACATAGGGCTTGAACTTCTCGAAGCCGATGGTCCGGTCGGCCACGTACTCCTTGTTGTACGTGTCCTCGGTGATCCACACGAAGGCGATGGCCATGGCGACGGCGGTGTCGGTCCCCATGCGCGGGGCGATCCACTTGCCCCCCATGACGGCGTTGGTGTAGTTGTAGAAGGGGTCGATGAACACCATCTTGACGCCCTTCTCCTTGAGCCACTGCCGCCACAAGGCCGAATCCTGGCCGGAGTAGGTGCCCCGGGTGCTGTCGGGGTCGTTGGACCAGTAGACGATCATCTCAGCATTCTGCAAGGCGTCGCCCAACATGTCGTAGGGCTCCGGCATCCCCAGGCGCCAGAAGAAACCGTAGGTGTGACTCGCGCCCCAGTGCCACCCCTCCCAGCTGTCGGGGTTGTCCAGCACCGGAGTGAACTCCATCATGTTCATGAAGCGGGCGAAGGGGCCCATCTTGTAGCCCACTATGCCCCAGTTGTGGTGGGAGGAGGTGATGCCGCTGATGGCCGAGCCGCCGTAGGTCTGCTTGACCCGCATGAGTTCCTTGGCCACCAGAGTGGAGGCCTCTTCCCAAGAGATGCGCTCGTAGCGCGACTTACCCCTGTTCTGAGGATTGCGCTCGCCGTCGGGGTCGAAATCCACCCGCTTCATGGGATAACGGATGCGCTCGTCGGAGTGGATGCGGCGGCGCTCGGCATGGATATAGGGCGAGAGAGTGCACTTCTTCCAGGGCGAGTACTCCTTGCCCCCGGCCTCGATCGTCCAGGGCCTCATGTCGCCGTCGGCGACCACCAGAGGACGGACCCTGACTATCTTGCCGTCCTTGACGTAAACGGTCACCGGGCCGCTGTTGGTGAGGTTCGTATAGACCTTCTCAGACATCAAACATCAGCCCCCAATCGGATCGGATGAGCTTGCCGGGCGGAACACAATGCGATATCTCGATATTGACGAATAATATTGGTAGTATCGTAGGGTAGCCGGAGTCGATTTGCAAGGCGCGGGGCCCTGAGGGCAGGTCCCCGCGGAAGGGGGGGCATGGCGGCGACCAAGGAATCTCGGGAGACCGACCCGTTCTCCGTGCGGGCCCTCACCCGCGGGCTGTCCATCCTCAGCCTCTTCGATGTGGACCACCGAGAGTGGACCATCGACGAGATGGCGGAGCAGACCGGGCTTCTCCGCATGACGGTCTACCGCATGGTGCGGACCCTGGAGTCGATGGCCTATCTCGTCCGGGACCCCGCCACCAACCGCTACCGGTTGGGCCCGGCCACCATCGCCCTCACCTACGTCTCCCAAGACCAATCGGACCTGGTGGAGGCGGCCCGGCCCTTCCTGGAGGCCCTCACCAAGGAAACGGGGGAATCGGTGACCTTGGCGGTCGAGATCGACGGGTACCCCGTATGCGTGGACATCATCAACACCACCCGCCCATTCAAACGCAAGACCGCCCCCGGGCGCATCCTGGGCGACCTGGCCTCGGTCCACGGCAAGCTATTTACGGCTTACAAACCACCGGAGGAGCGGGAGGCGATACTCGATCAGGCGCTTTCTCCCCGCACTCCTTATACGGTGACCGACCGCGCCGCCCTCGCCGCCGAACTGGAGGAAGTGACGCGCAACGACGTGGCCTTCGACCTGGAGGGCATGTATCTGGGCACCTGCGCGGTGGGTGCGCCTGTGCGCGACCAGGCGGGAACGGTGGTCGCCTCCATATCGGTGGTGGTGCCGACCGGCCGGTTCGGTCCGGAGGAACGGGACCTATGCACAGAGGCGGTGAAGAAGGCCGCGGCCTCCTTCTCGGCGTACCTGGGATGGCCGGGCACGACCTCCCAGCGGGCGGCCACGACCGCCCAAAACGGAAGGCAGGCATCTCAGTAAGCTGTATGAAGTACGAGAGGACTAGGGGGTGGCTCTCTGTTGAACGCATCGCTTGACCGACCGGGCATCGGAAGACGAAAGGACGACGATTGAGATGGCGGAAGAGGAACGCAAGAAAGTCGACGTAAGCATCGACAAGACGACCATCAAGAACCTGGCGATGGGCGGACTCCTCGGGGGAGGAGGCGAATGCTTCGTCGACGTCAAAGACGGCAAGGCCATCAGGATCAGGCCGTTCAAGTACGACTGGAAGTACGACTTCGAATCGCTGCGCCCGTGGAAGATAGAGCGTAACGGCGAGACCTTGATGCCACTGCGCAAGGCCCTCCCCGCGCCGTTCTCGCTGGCCTATAAGAAGCGGACGTTCTCCCCCAACCGCATCAAGTTCCCCCTCAAACGGGTGGACTGGGACCCCACCGGGGCCCCCGGCTCGGTGGGCCCGGGCGGGCGTAACACCCAGAATCGCGGCAAGAGCAAGTTCGTGCGCATCTCCTGGGACGAGGCCATCGACCTCGTCGCCTCCGAGATCCGGCGTGTCCACAAAGAGTACGGGCCGCTCGCCATCCTAGCCCAGGGTGACGGCCACGGCGAGAACAAGACCATCCACACCCCCCACGGCCACCAGGCCCGCCTCCTCGACATGATGGGCGGCTTCACCCAGCAGGTCCGCAACCCTGACAGCTGGGAAGGCTGGTACTGGGGAGCCAAGCATGTCTGGGGTCAGGGGTTCCAGGGCATGATGTCGCCGGCCGCCAACCTCATCAAGGACATCTCCGAGCACTGCGACATGGTGCTCAAGTGGGGCTGCGACGAGGAGACCACGCCCTGGGGTTTCACCGGCCAGTACGCCAGCCGCATCTCCCAGTTCTGGACCCGGGCCGGCATCAAACAGGTGTACATCTGTCCCGACCTCAACTACGCGGCCGCGGTGCACGCCGACAAATGGATCCCAGTGCTGCCGAACACCGACGCCGCCCTTCAGTTGGCCATCATCTACGTGTGGCTCAAGGAAGACACCTGGGACAAGGAGTACGTCGCCACCCACGCCGTGGGCATGGACAAGGTGGCCTCCTACGTCCTGGGGGAAGACGAGGAAGGCATCCCCAAGACCCCGGAATGGGCGTCCAAGAAGTGCGGCGTGCCCGAGTGGACCATCAAGGCCCTCGCCCGGCAGTTCGCCAAGAACACCACTTCCATCATCCACTATTTCGGCGGCTCCGCCTTCCGCGGTCCGTACTCCCATGAGCCGGGCCGGCTCGAGTGCGTCATGCTGGGCATGCAGGGCCTGGGCGGTCCCGGCGTGCATCAGTGCCAGATGACCTACTTCGGCATGCCCCGGGCGGAAGGGCTGGGCAGCGTCCGCTTCTTCAACCCCGAGCTGCCCGAGCGGCTCACCAAACCCTGCTGGACCACGGTGCACGCCTGGGGTCCGCAGCTCATCCCCAAGACCCTCATCCAGGACGCCATCCTCAAGCCCCCGTTGGTCTTCCACGGCAGCGGCGGCCAGGAGTGCCAGACCGAGGAGCAATTCGACCGCTACACCTACCCGATCGCCAAAGAAGAGGGCGGCGTACCCATCCACATGATCTGGACCGACACCCCCTGCCGGATCACCTGTTGGAACCACGGCAACTGGACCATCGAGGCCTTCAAGGACCCCAGCATCGAGTGCATCGTCGCCCAGCATCCTTGGATGGAGAACGAGTGCCTCTACGCCGACATCGTCCTACCGGCCAACACCACCCTCGAGGTGGAGGATATCGTCACCACGGTGCGGCAGGGCCCGCACTTCGCCAGCGTGTCCATCCAGGAACAGTCGGTCAAGCCTATCGGCGAGTCGAAGAGCGACTATGAGATCGTAGCCGCCATCGCCGAGAAGCTCGGCTACGGCGAGGAGTTCACCGGCGGCCTGGGCACGAGGGACCTGCAGAAGATCGTGTTCGACGCCATGAAGATGGACAAGCTCACCACCTGGGAGGATTTCTACGAGAAGAAGACCTACGTCTACAAGACCGCCCCGGACTGGGAGCAGGACCCGCCCGGCTTCCGCCTCTTCTACGAGGACCCCAAGAACAACCCACTGAAGACCCCCAGCGGCCTGCTGGAGTTCTACTCCGAGCGGCTGCATCAGCACTTCCCCTGCGACAACGAGCGCCCGCCCTTCCCCAAGTGGATCGAGAAGGGCGAGACCCACGACGAAGCGTTGTCCAGCGAGCGCGCCGCCATGTTCCCCCTCCTGCTCATGTCCAACCACCCGCGCTGGCGTACCCACGCCCAGGGTGACGACATCAGCTGGGCCCGGGAGACTCCCACCGGCAAGGTGCTGGGCTTCGACGGCTACCGCTACGAGCCCATCTGGATCAACCCCGTCGACGCGGCCGCCCGCGACATCAAAGACGGCGACATCGTCAAGGTCTTCAACGAGCGCGGCATCGTGCTGGTGGGCGCCCGGGTATGGGAGCGGATCAGACCGGGCGTGGTATACGTGGACCACGGCGCGCGGCATGACCCCCTGGTCCCGGGGAAGGTCGACCGCGGCGGCGCCATCAACACCATCGCCCCCAACGGGTTGACCTCCAAGAACTGCTGCGGGCAGGCCACCAGCGGCTACCTGGTCGACGTGCAGCGGGTCAAGAACGAGGAGTGGGAGACGTGGCGTAGGGACTACCCCGAAGCCTTCGCCCGGCAATACGACCCAGGAGCCGGGTTGCGATTCGACGCCTGGATCGAGGAAAGGTAAGGCATAGATGAAGGTCTTCGTGATAGATGTCGATCTGTGCGTGGGCTGCTATGCCTGCCAGTTCGTCTGCAAAGACGAGCATGTGGGGAACGACTGGTCGCCCATCGCCAAGCCTCAGCCCGACACCGGCCAGTTCTGGATGAGGGTGGACGAGTACATCCGCGGCACCGTACCCAAGGTGGAGATGCACTACATCGCCAATCCCTGCTACCACTGCGATGAGCCGCCCTGTCTGCCGGCCTGCCCGGTGGAAGGCGCCATTTACAAGCGGGATGACGGCCTGGTGATCATCGACACCGACAAGTGCACCGGCTGTAGGAACTGCGTCGACGCCTGCCCGTACAAAGCCATCTACTTCAATGACGATCTCAACCTAGCCCAGAAGTGCACCGGTTGCGCGCACCTGCTGGACGGCGGCGAGTGGACGGTGCCCCGCTGCGCCGACGCCTGCCCCACCGAGGCCATCAAGTTCGGCGAAGAAGCCGACTTCGCGGCCGAGATCGCCAGGGCTGAGGTCATGAGGCCCGAGCTGGGCGCCAAACCGCGCGTCTACTACCTGAACATCCCCAAGAAGTTCATCGCTGGCACGGTGTACGACCCGGTGGAGAAGGAGATCATTGAGGGAGCCACCTGCACCCTCAAAGGAGCGGACGGGGCCACCTACACGGTGACCACCGACGGCTTCGGGGACTTCTGGTTCCGCGGCCTGGCCGACGGGGCCACCTACTCGCTGACCATCGCCGCCCCGGGTTTCGCCGCCAAGACCATCGACGCCATCTCCACCGAGAAGGACGTCAACCTGGGTGACATAGCGCTGGCCAAGTAGCGGGAGGGGCGCGGCCGCGCGCCCACGAGAAGGCCCCCCGGCGCCGCAGGCGCCGGGGGGCCTTTGTTTCGCTACCGCCCGTCCGCGGACGGGATAGGGCGCTACTGCCCTACCGAGGCGAGATCGCCCAGCAGCACCTGATCGTAGGTCTTCACCGGCACCCACGTGAGGACCTCGTCCACCTTCTGCACCTCGAGGATGAAGAAGTCGCGCTTGGCGATGTAGGCGCTCTGGAAGGGCACAATGGTGAACTTGCCCGCGGGCGAGTCCATGGTCAGGTTGGCCATGGCCGGAATGACCTTCTTGGGATCGGTGTCCCCGCCGGTGGCCTTGAGGGCCTCCAGATACATCATCACGCCCTGCCAGGAGCCGTAGGCCTGCGGGGTGGGCTTCTCCCCGTTGAACAGCTTCTCGTAGGCGGCGATGAACTCGGCGTTGAGCGGGTTGTCGATCGTCCAGGCGTAGTAGTCGCAGGCGATCATGCCCAGCGCGATGTCACCGAGCTCAGCCAGCTGCGCGTCACTGAAGTTGTTGGACATGGGGACGGCGACCGCTCCCTGCAGCCCATAATCGTGGAACTGCTTGACAAAGGGCACGGCGCCGTTGCCGAAGATCCAGTTCACCGTGACGTCGGCCGGCTCCATGGCGCTCAGATAGGAGCTGAAGTCGACCGTATCCAGGGGCACGTAGTTCTCGCTGAGGACCTGGCCGCCGCCTTCCTCGACGAAGGCCTTCTTGAAGCCCGCGGTCAGGGCATAGGCGGGCGTGTCGTCATAGTTGATGACGTTGGCGGTCTTGTAGCCCTTCTCCGCCAGGTACTTGCCGAAGTAGTAGCCGTGGGAGTCGAAGAACCCCGTGTGGATGAAGGCCAGCCCGTTGGCGGTCTCGAGGTTCTCGGTGGGCTGCCCCACAATGGAGATCTCGGGTATGCCCGAGGACTTGGCCAGGTAGTCGGCCACTGCCTTCGCCGAAGGCGAGAAGATGGGGCCGATCATGACGTCGATCTTATCGCTCTCCACCAGCTTGCGGGCCTTGTCCACGGCGACGACCGGGTCGGAGCCGTTGTCTTCGGCGAAGTACTGGAGCGGACGGCCTTCCCACTGGTTGTCCAGCATCGCCAGTGCCGTCTTGATCCCCTGGTCGGCCAGCTGGCAGTCGTAAGCCATGAAGCCGGTGAACCCTTCGTCATAACCGATCTTGATGGGCTCTCCGGCGACGGTGCTGCTTGTGGATGCCGCAGTTGTGGTCGTGGTCTCCTCGGCTTCGCCGCAGGCTGCCACCACCAAGGCCACGCCCAGCATCAGTACCACTACTACTGTCAAGAGTCTTCTGTCCATTCCTTCCCCCCTTCGAATCGAGACTTCCGTTGCTCACACGGCGAGTATATCTGCCTCTTGTCCCTTCTTATTCCCTGGTCCTCACTCTCCCACGCCCAGATAGGTTGCCTTCACGGTCTCGTTGTCGATGAGCTTGTCCGGAGTCGACTCGTACACGATGGTGCCTCTGCTCATAATGTACGCGTAGTCGGCCACACTCATGGCCATGCCGAAGTCCTGCTCGACCAAAAGGATGGACTCGCCGGCCGCCTTGAGCTCACCGATGATGCGAAACACTTCGTCCACCACCACCGGGGCCAGCCCTTCGGAAGGCTCGTCGAAGAGCAACAGATCCGGATTGGTCATGAGCGCCCGCCCGATGGTGAGCATCTGTTGCTCGCCGCCGCTCAAGAGGTTCCCCTTGTTCTTGCGCCGCTCGGCGAGCTTGGGGAAGATGGCGAAGACCTTGTCCAGAGTCCAGGGGTCCTTCTTGCCGCTGGTGCGCGCGGCCATCTTGAGATTCTCGAGGACCGACAGCGAAGAGAAGATGAGCCTGCCCTGCGGGACCAGCCCTATCCCCAGACGGGCGATCTTGAAGGAGGGGAGACCGACCAGTTCCTGCCCGTTGAATACGATGCTCCCTCTGCGAGGAGGAGCCAACCCCATGATGGAGCGGATGGTCGTGGTCTTTCCCATGCCGTTGCGACCGAGAAGGGCGACGACCGTGCCGTCCTTGACCTCCAGAGACACCCCTTGCAGGATGTAGCTGTCTCCATACCAGGTGTGGATGTCTTTGACCTCGAGCATCGATCAGAGCCCCCCGCCCAACTGTTTGCGGGTCCCCATGTAGATCTCCCTGACCATCGGGTTGATGCGGATCTCCTCGCAGGTCCCTTCGCAGGCGATCTCGCCGTAGTGAAGCAGGATGACCCGCTCGGCGACGCCGAACACCAGGTCCATGTCGTGGGCGATCATGAGGACGGTGATCTTCGAGCCCAGATCGCGGATCCTCTTGGTGATGTCGGCGCTCTCGGCGGCCGTCAGACCACAGCTCGGTTCGTCCAGCAGGAGCAGGTCCGGTCGGCTGGCCAGGCTCAGCGCGATCTCCAGTTTCCGCTGTTGCCCATAGGCCAGGGAGCTGACGATCTCGTCTTTGAGATCCCAGAGGTCGGTGGACTCGAGCAGTTCCTGGGCGGCGGCGGTGAGAGCCCGGTCCTTGAAGAACGGCCGGTAGAGGCGATACCGGCTTTTCTCCACGCCCTGCAGGCCGATCATGGCGTTGACCATGACACTCTGGTAGGGGAAGAGGCTGGTGATCTGAAACGACCGGGCCATCCCCAGATGAGTGCGTTCGTAGACTCTGGCGTCGGTGATGTCCTGCCCTTTGAAGATCACCCTCCCCGCCGAAGGCTTGAGCTGCCCGGTGAGCAGGTTGAAGAGAGTGGTCTTGCCCGCCCCGTTGGGCCCGATCAAAGCCAGCCTTTCGCCCGGCTCGATGGCGAACGTGACGTTGCTGACCGCGGCCAGACCGCCGAAATGGACGGAGAGATTTCGGGCCTCAAGCAGCGCCACGGGTCGCCTTCTTCCATAGCCGCAGCACCTCGGGACCGAGCCCCTGGTACCGGCCGTTGGTCCAGGGGATCATCATGATCGCTATCACGAAGAGGGCACCCAGTATTAGTGGCCACCGCTGAGGCATGTAGACGCTGGCCAGATACTCGATGCCGACGTAGAGAACAGAAGCGACGAGAGGCCCGAAGAAGACGGTGGTGCCCCCCAGGATGACCAGCAGGAAAGAGATATCGCTTTGGACCATGGCGAAGTTGTTGGGGATGAGCGCACTCCCGAAGTAGGCGAAGAGCGCCCCGGCGACGCCCCCAAAGACCGCGGCGATGATCCAGGAAGTGTACTTGTAGAGCCAGGTGTTGTAACCCAGAGCCTGCATACGGCGCTCGTTGTCATGGATGCCGCGCAGCGCGTAGCCGTAGTGGGAGTTGACGATCCTGTACATGATGAAAAGACAGATCGCGCAGATCACGAAGACCAAGTAGTAGTACGCCTCCGAGCCCACCTTGGCCCCGAATCCGATGTCCGGATTGGGGATGCCGGACAGGCCGGTGGTACCGCCGGTCAGTGGCCGCAAGGAGATGGCCAGACGCGAAAGCAGCTCTCCGAAGGCGATGGTGGCCAGGAGGAAGTAGATGGGGTTGGAGGCCCCTGCCCCCACTCCGAACACCCGGAAGGCAGGTACACCCAGGATCGCGGCGACGATCGCGGTCAAGATGATGGCGATCAGCAGGCTCAGCCAGAAGTTGGAGAGTCCGACCTTGGTCACAATGACGGCCGCTGTGTAGGCACCCACGCCGAAGAAGGCGGCGTGGCCGAAGCTGGGGATGTTCGCGTAGCCCCAGATGAGGTTGAGACTCACGCCGAACAGGCCGAAGATCATCATCTTGGTCACCAGGCTGGACACGAAACTGGGGATGAACAGCGGCAGCACCAGGACGACGACCGAGACCAAGATGATCGGCAGCACCGTCTGGACAAAGGAGGCCGGTAGGTGAGGACGGCGCGCCATCAGAACACCTTCCTACCGATCAGCCCGCTCGGTCTGAGCAGAAGGACGGCCAGAAAGACAATCCAGGCGAAGAAGAGGGCGACCCCCGGGATGTAGGCCTTCCCGAAGGTGTCGAGAAGCCCGATGACGAGCGCCCCCAGCATGGTCCCCTGGATGTAGCCGGTCCCGCCGACCACCACCACGATCAGGGTGAGCAGAAGCAGATTGTCACCCATGGAAGGGTAGGCCCCGGTGATGGGGGCCCCGATGACGCCGGCCACGCCGGCGAGGGCGATACCGAGCAGGAACACCAGCGTGCTCACCATCCCGTAGTTGATGCCCAGGCTGACGGTCATGTCCTTGTTGTCCATGCCCGCCCGGATGATGGCCCCAGCGCGAGTCCTGTCCTGGATGTACCAGAGCAGGCCCAAGACGAGCAGACCGATACCGCACACGAAGAGCCGGTAGATGGGGAAGCTCAGACCGCCCACAGTGATCACTCCCGCGAGTGCGTCGGGGGTCTGCATGATCTTCGCCCGCGGCCCCCAGATCCAAAGGACCACGTTGGCGATCATGATGGCGATCCCAATGGTGAGCACCCCTTGCTCGGGTATCCTCCCATAGAGTCTCTTGAGGAACAGCCAGTAGAGCAGGAACCCCAGGACGGCCAGGCCCCCAGCGGCCACGACGATGGCCAGCCAGAACGCGTCCATCCTGCTCACGATCTCCAGGCCGATGTAGGCGCCCAGCATGTAGAGGGCGCCGTGAGCCAGGTTGAGGACGCCCATCACCCCAAACGTGAGCGAGAAACCGGCGGCCAGCAAGAACAGGATGAACGCATAGGAAAGCCCGTTGAGCCCCGTGACCAGCGCTTGGCTCATTCCCCCCCCAAGACCTGTCGTCGGTGTTCCTCCAGCCGCTCCCCGCCGCTGCCGGACGGCGAGCTCTGCGCGCTCCAGGGTACCACGAAGGAAAAAGTCCTGCTCAAGCGCGCTTGTCCTCCTCTCCAGGAGTGACGTTCACCAGCCTCGCCCGGGCCCCCACCGCGAAGTTCACCGCCCCGCCCGAGCCGCCCTGGGCATGGCCGAAGATCTTCCCCATGGTGCGCATGGCCTGGAAATCGGCCACCACCGCACCCAAGGTTGGCACGATCTTCTCCCTCCAGACGAACAGGTAGAGGTCCTCCCCCAGCTTGAGGTAGTGGCAGCGGTCGGTGTCGGCCAGGCCCTTTTCCGCCCCCCGCAGGCAGTGCCAGGTATAGAGATTCTCGTTGAGGTAGATGTGCTCGTAGCGCTCGGTGGGACTGTAGGTGTATTCCACCCGCCGGCCGACGAGGTCGGTGGTGGGCCGGTGGCGCGGGGTGCCGGCGGTGAAGGGGGCGTCCACCGAGGCGCTCACGAAAGTGGCCGATACCGCCGTCGGTTCTTGGCCGGCCGCGATACGGGCCAGGAGCGACCGGCCGACGTCTGGAGAGACGGGCAGCACGCCGACAAGGACAGTGGCGACACCCTGAGAGAGATCGAGCAGCAGGGTCAAGCTGGTGGGTGGTCGCTGCCCGGTGACCAGGTCGACGAAATAGATGCCGTCACGGACCCGGAGAGCGAAGTAGCCGGCCTCGCCTTCCGCGGGCACGTCCGCCGGTCCAGCCCAATCGCTCCCCCCGCTCAGCGCCCAGAAGACCCGCGAGGCCGACAAGAAGCGGCACTCGACGGCACGACCGGTCTCGAGGTAGAGGGTCAGCTCTCGGCCTTCCAGGTCACCGCTGGGGGTGGGGGTGTAGTTGCCGGGGCTGAACGCCTCGGCTAGAGCCCCCACAGATATCCACTTGGCCGGTTCGGTCACCCTTCCCCCTGGGGTCGCCCGGCGCCGCTCAGTATGCGCGCAGGATGTCGATCATGATGTCGGTGGCCTTGAAGGCGTACTCGCGCGGGACGGTGAGCGGCGGCATGAACCGGAACACGTTGCCGTATCGGCCACAGGGGGTCATGATGACGCCCCGGTTGAGCAGCTTCATGGCGATCTCGCCGCACTTGTCCGGAGCCAGCGGCTCCTTGCTCGTGCGGTCGGCCACCACCTCCACCCCGATCATGAGGCCCCGGCCCCGCACGTCGCCGATGCACTTGACATTGGGCATGGCATCGACGAAGCGGCCCTTTATCTCCTCGCCCAGGATGGTCGCCCGACCCAGAAGGTCCGTCTCCGGGTCGGTGATGATGTCGATGTTGGTGAGGCAGACCTCGCAGCCCAAGGCGTTCCCGGCGAACGTGCTGGGCTGTGATCCTTCGGCCAGGCTCTTCTCGATCTCGGCCTTGTAGGTGAGACCAGCCATGGGCACGTCCCCGCCCATGCCCTTGCCCCAGGTGAGCATGTCGGGCTTGGCCCCCGAATGCTCGATGCACCACATCTTGCCGGTGCGGCCGGCCCCGGACTGCACTTCGTCGGCCACGTAGAGGCAGCCGTACTTCTCACAGGCGGCCTTGATCATCTGGAAGAACTCCGGTGGCGGGGCCACATACCCGCCCTCGCCCTGCTGCGACTCCACGATGACCGCCGCTACGTCATCGGCCGCGGTGTACGGGGTGTTGAGCACGTAGTCCACATACTTGCCGCATTGGACGTCGCAGTTGGGATAGGTCATGTTGAAGGGACAGCGATAGCAGTAAGCGTAAGGAAGGTGCTGCACCCCCGCGATGAGCGGCCCCCAGCCGTGCCGGTAGTTGTAGCCCGTCGTAAGGGCGCTGGTGCCGCACCACACCCCGTGGTAAGCACCCTGGAATGCGAGGATCTGCGTGCGACCGGTGTGACGCCGGGAGAACTTGATGGCCGTCTCCACCGCGTCGGAACCCGCCTGGAAAAAGGAGGTGTGGCAGTCACCGCGCAGTCCCTCGGGCATGACCTCCGACACCCGCTTGGCCAACTCGATGCGCTTGGGGTTGGTGATGTCGGTGGTGTGCATGATGACCCCGCTCTGCCGGCGGATGGCTTCGAGCACTTTGGGGTGCCCACGGCCCACCGCGTTCACCGCCACTCCCGCGGCCATATCTATATAGAGGTTCCCGTCGGCGTCCTTGACCGTGGCGCCCTTGCCGTGCTCGAGGATCACCGGGAATCCGCCCCCGCCCCGGGTGAAGGCCTCGTAGCGGGCCGACTCGGCCATGAGAGCCTCGACCCTTGGACCCGGCACCGTCGTCAGCATCTGGGGGGCGTCGGGGAAGGACAACTCCATGAGTTCGGCTTCAGAGATCATCTGCTACCCATCCTTTCGGGTCGAAGCCACCGGCGGGCGACGCTGCGGCAATGTTAGATGTCGGGGGGGCAGTAGTCCATGCCTACCCCTTCGGCCACCGCTTGGCAGACCACTCTGCCCTGGAGGACGTTCAGGCCGGCGCCCAGCGCGGGGTCGGCTTTGAGTGCTTCTCTCCACCCCAGGCCGGCCAGCTTGGACACATACGGAAAGGTGGCGTTGGTGAGGGCGAAGGTGGAGGTCCTCGCTACGCAACCGGGCATGTTGGCCACGCAGAAGAGGGTGATGCCGTCGACGCGGATGACGGGGTCTTGATGGGTGGTGGGTACGGCTCCCTCCACGCAACCTCCTTGGTCGATGGCCACATCCACCACCACCGACCCTTTGCGCATCCGGGACATCAGGGCCTTCGTGACGACCTTCTTGGCCTTGGCTCCGGGGATGAGGAGGGCTCCGATCACCGCGTCGGCCTCCACCACCGCCTTCTCTATGTTCATCTCGTTGGAGGCGAGCACGGTGAGCCTTCCGTCCAGAACGTCGTCCAGGTACCGCAGGCGGTCCAGGTTGATGTCGAGGATTGTGACGTTGGCCCCCATGCCCAGAGCCATCTTGGCCGCGTTGAAGCCCACCGTGCCGCCACCGATAATGGCCACGTTCGCTGGGGCCGTGCCGGGCACGCCGCCCAGCAGCACGCCGCTGCCTCCGTTCTCTTTCTGCAGCCAGTGAGCGGCCACCTGGATGGACAAACGGCCCGCCACCTCGCTCATAGGGGTAAGCAGAGGAAGCGACCCGTTGGCCGCCTGCACCGTCTCGTACGCTATCCCGATGACCTCCCGCTCGAGCAGGGCTCGAGTGAGGTCGGGGGCGGGAGCCAGATGCAGGTAGGTGAAAAGTACTTGGTCCTTGCGCAGGAGTGGGTACTCTTGCGGGAGCGGTTCCTTGACCTTGACGATCATGTCGGCCTCGGCGAACACCTCCTCCGCGGAGGAGCGGATCTGCGCTCCCGCCTGCACATACTCCGCGTCGGAGATGCCCGAGCCCTCCCCGGCCGAAGCCTGGATGATGACGGCGTGCCCGTCGCTGACGAGGCTCTTGACCCCGGCCGGCACCATCGCCACGCGATACTCGTGGTTCTTGACTTCTTTCGGAACGCCGACAATCATGCCGCCCCCCTGGCACCCGGCCGTTGACCCAACAAGAGCAGTTTAATCGCTTGGGTAACAATTCACATATAGCAGGGCTCCGACCCACTGTCAAGAGTCGCCACTGTTGGTTGAAAAAGGCTTCCTATTGCTCCATTATGGCAATGTCGGCGTCATACCCACGGTTGTTGTACATTCGTTTAAGATCGGAGAGGCCAGCGTGGCGAAGAGCTCCCGTCCCGCATCCGCCGCCCCGCCGGTGACCGACCCCGAGGCGACCGAGGCGCGCCGCGTTCCGGCCCGGGCGAGGCGACCTCGCGGCAACGCCGGCGGCGGCGCGGCTCCCTCGCGCCGGCCGGCGCCGCTGCTGCCCGGAGCCGAACCGAACCTGCCTCCCACCGCCCGGCGCCTGCTCGACGCGGCCCACCGGCTGCTTGCCCGTTCGGGCTACAACTCCCTGACGGTCGAGGCCATCGGACGGGAGGCCGGCGAGAACAAGGCCCTCATCCGGTATTACTTCGGGTCGAAGAACGGGCTGCTGATCGCGTTGACCGACAGCCTGATACTGCAGACCCTGGGCCAGACCCGCCGGCGCCTCTCCGGGCTTTCCGACACCAGGGACCGCGTGGCGGCGGTGGCAGACGCGGCGGAGGAGATCCTGGCCGACGAGGCTGCGTACCGGCTCCTGTTCGACCTCCTGCCGAGGCTCCTGGAGAACCCCAGCATGGCCCGGCAGCTGGCCGACCTCTACCGCGGCTACCGCGAGATCAACGCCCGCGCCCTTTGGGGCGACTCTGCGGGCGACCCGCCGGCGGTGGTGCGGGAGTTGGCGGCCATGACGGTGGCCTTGACGGACGGTCTGGCCGTGCAGGTGCTAGCCGAGCCCGACAGCGTCGACGTGCGCAGCGCTCTGGCCACGTGGCGCTCCCTGGTGCAGACCGTGCTGGAGTCGGCTCTTGAGTCAGCGGCGCAGACTGGCCCGGGCGCCGGGCCAGGCGCGGCCTGCGCGCCCGCCGGCCCCGAGGCCCCCGCTGGCGCCGCCACCGAGGTGGCGACGAAAGGGGCCGGAGGGTTGCCCCCCGGCCCCTGAGGCTACACCGCCCTATCCGGCGTCGTCAGACCAACTCGATGCCCAGAGCGGCCAGAGTCTCCTGTTTGGGGGCGCCGGTCTCCTTGTCCCAACCCATGGCCCCGAAGTAGCCCTGCTGGAGGCTCTCGAAAGGCGGCGGCGTGACCCCCGCCGCCGGACCCGCCGCCAGCGGGTTGAGGAACCGCTTGGGCAGCCGGAAGGTTCGCATGTCCACCCCTTCGCGGCTGTTGAAAGCCTGCCGGGTGGTGTTGATCCGCTTGCCGATGGCTATGCCTTCGTCCCAGTCGATGTCCCAGCCGGTGACCGGGGCGATCAGCTCCACCACCGGCGGGGCGTAGAACTGGGCGTAGAGCCCACACAGCCCGGCCGAGCTGAGAAGTTGGTAGAAGGCGCCGCCCCGGGCATACAGCTCGCCTTTCTTGTCCCAGTCGCCGAAGAGCTCGCTCGAGTCGGAGGTGAGAAGTGGATGGGAGCCCAGCGACCCTCCTTGCTCCAGCACCCCCATGCCCTGGGGACCCATGTGGTTGGCCGGCTGAGCGTCGGCTATGAAGTGCGTGCCCATGCTGGGGGCAAGCCGTGGGTCGTGATAGGGGATCGCCCGTCCGGCCACGTGCATGGCGTACTCGTCGCTGCCCTTTCCGATCCTGTCGGCGGCGAACTTGGCACCGTCGGCCAGGACGGCGCCGTACCCCTCGCGGGCGGCGATCTGCCGGGTCAGTTCCACCAGGGCTTCCGGGTTTCCCCAGGTGAGCTCCAGCCCACCGGTATCGCTCTTGTCGATGACACCCTTCTCGTAGCACTCCATGGCGAAGGCGACGGTGCCCCCCACTCCGATGGTGTCCACCCCGTAGCGGTTGCAGATCTCGTTGGCCTTGATCACAGCCTGCACGTTATCGTTGCGGCAGAGGGGACCGAAGGCCGCCAGCGTCTCGTACTCGGGGCGATGGCTCTCGCCGTCGGTGGCGAACGGTCCTTCGTCCAGCTGGATGAGGGCGCCGCACCGCACCGGACAGGTGTGACACCCGTACGCCTTGAGCTTGTAGACGTCCATATTGGCCGCGTCGAGGTTGGAGGCGGTGGGGAGGGCGTCAGTGCCGGTGGTGTTCCAGTTCTCCACCGGGCAGTCGCCGATCTTCACCAGGAAGCTGGTGCCCCCTCCGGTGCCGGCCGCCGTCAATCCCTGGTGGAAGCGGCTGTTCTTGAGCTCTTCGCCGTAGCGCTTCTGGATGGCTTTCAGGCCTTCCTTGTCGGCCACGCCGACGCGGGCGCCCTTGGTCCCGCGCACGGCGATGGCCTTGAGCTTCTTGGAGCCCATCACCGCGCCCACGCCCGAACGGGCGGCGATCCGCCCCTTCTCGTTCACGATACCGGCGAGCAGCGACAGCCTCTCGCCCGCGGGCCCGATGCAGGTGACGGTCCAGGTCCCGGCGTCGCCCAGCTTCTGCTGGACGGCGTCGTCGGTGTCATAGGTGTCTTTGCCCCACACGTCATCGGCGGGGACGAGGCGGGCTTCACCCCGGTCGATGACCAGGAAGGCGGGGGAGGCGGCCGCCCCGCTGATGAAGACCCCGTCGTAGCCGGCGAACTTGAGTTCCGGCCCCCAGGTGCCACCGGAGTTGGAGTCGGCCCAGGCCCCGGTGAGAGGCGACTTACAGGCAACCGTGTAGCGGCCGCCGCCGTAGACCCCGGTCCCGGTCAGCGGACCGGTGGTGAACGCCAGCATGTTGTCGGGGCCCAGCGGGTCGAGGCCGGGCTTGGTGCGCTCCATGATCACCGCCGCGGCCAGCCCGGCGCCGCCCACCCACTTGCGGTAGTAGGCATCGCCGGGCTCCTCCTGCGAGATGGCGCCCGTGCTCAGGTCGACGAAGAGCAGTTTTCCCGTGTATCCGTTGGCCATCGATCCTCCCCCTTGATTGCGCTTGAGTGTCTCTATTCTTCCCGGCGAGAATAACCGAGGAACGCCGACAGCGAGTCGGCGGCGGCCTTTACCGCCTCGGCATAGCCCTGCCGCTCCTGCGGTCCGAACCTCCCGGTGGGAACCACGATCGAGATGGCGGCGATGACCTTGCCCAACTGGTCCCTCACCGGTGCCGCCACCGCACAGGTGCCCACGTTGCGCTCTTCCAGGTCGAAGGCCACTCCCTCGCGCGCCACCCTGTCGAGTTCCTCGGCCAGCTTGTCTGGGTCGGTGATAGTGCGGGGCGTGATGCGCGGACGGGGCTGAGCCAGGATCTCCGCCCTCTCTGCCTCCGGCTTGAAGGCCGCGAACACCTTGCCGTTGGCATTGGCCGTGTCGCCGATGATGCGCCCCACCGCCACTTCCCGCCGGAAGGGGCGGTGAGTGTCGACCAAGTCGACACTTACGGCCACCCCGTCCACCTCCACGGCCAGAGTGGCCGACTCCCCGGTCTTCTCCGTGAGGTCGCGCAGGTAGGGCTTGGCGATGGCCACCAGGTCGGCGTAGCCTTCGGACAGATAGGTGGTGGCCAGCAGGGCGGGGCCCAAGTGGTAGCGGTTGGTGACGGGGTCGCGCACCAGGTAGCGGGCCGACTCCATGGTCCGGATCATGCGGTAAGCCGTCATGCGAGGCAGCCCGGCTCGTTCCGCGATCTCGTCGAGGGTCCACTCGCGGTTCTCCGCGTCGAACAGACCCAGGATGGTGAGGCCTTTGGCCAAAGCCCGCACCAGGAAGGCGCCTTCGCCGGCACCGGCCTGGTTCTGCTCGTCTCTGGTCCGCGGTCTCGCCATTCGTGTGCCACCCCCATGCCATGACGGCAACGATCGCCTGCCTGGACGCCCCGATGGTAGCATGAAGATGGTATTGCCATACCGGAATCCGCGGGGACCGGATAGACGCGGGCGAGGTATTCAGGGCCTGCATGAGACCGGGGTGGTATTCCACTCTGTGTTATCTGGATATTATTAGGTGTTGTATGTGCTATCGTTAGGTGAGCTTTGCCCGCATGTACCTGTTTCCGAGGAGGGGGGTATGACGAGATACGGAATGGTCATCAACCTCGCGAAGTGCATGAGGTGTCACGCCTGTGTGGCGGCCTGCCGCATAGAGCACTTCCTGCCGCTGCGCGTCACCTGGCCACGGCTCATCGCTGTGGAGACAGACGAGGGGTACCGGGTGGACGTCTCCACCTACCCGGTCCGCTGCAACCAGTGCAAAGAGGCGCCGTGCGTTGACGTCTGCCCTACCCAGGCTTCGCACAAACGCGAGGACGGCATCGTCGTCATAGACTCCGACAAGTGTTTCGGGTGCCGGTACTGTGTGATCGCGTGCCCGTACCAGAACCGCACGTACCTGTCCAGGAAGAGAGACCCCGGCTACTTCCCGGGCTACCCCAAGACCGCCTTCGAGAAGAAGGGTGAGAAGCTCTACCGGCACCAGCGCGGCACCACCGAGAAATGCAACTTCTGCCATGAGCGCATCGATGCCGGCACGGCCAAGGGGCTGGTGCCGGGCATCGACCGCGAGGCCACACCTGCCTGCGTGAACATCTGCCAGGCCCGGGCCCTCACGTTCGGCGATCTGGACGACCCCAACAGCAATGTCTCCAAGCTCATCCGCGAGAAGAACGGCTTCGTCCTTCATCCGGAGTACGGCACCGACCCCTCGGTGTTCTACATCGACTACAAGTTGGGCGGCAACGACAACAAGGCCCCGATCGAGGCCCAGACGGGCAGCCACATCCAGCATCTGAGCACGGTCTACGAGCCGAGCAAACCGAAACTCGCCAAGAAGTACGAGTAGCCGGGGGGACTGCACATGAACGCACGGACAGCACGCCAGTGGATGGTCACCCACGAGTGGATGGTCAAGCCCATGGCTCAGACCGAGTGGATCCAGGGTAAGGGCCTTCTTGTCTGGTTGGCGGAGGTCTTCTCGGCCCTAGGCACCGGCCTGTACCTGGTATCGCTCTTCTTCGCCCTCAAAGAGGAATTCGCCGTCACCGCTTTCTGGGGCGGTGTCTTCGGCTGGATCATGATCGCCGTGTTCAAGTTGCCCCTGCACTTGTTCTACCTCGGGAAGCCCTGGCGCTTCTGGAAGAGCTTCCCTCCATTCAGCGGGGCCTGGAGGACGTCCTGGTTCGCCCGCGGCATCGTGTTTACCATGATCTTCCTGGCCTTTGGCGCCGTGCAGTTGGTGTTCCAGGGCCTGATCGCCTATGACGTGGTCGATGCCACCTCCGGCGTGATGGCGGCCAACTACGTCTTCATGGTGCTCGCCGGCCTGTTCTGCGTGATGACGTCCATCTACTGTGGGTTCGCCATGAGCTACTGCAAGAGCGTCCCCTTCTGGAACACGGGCCTGCTGCCCATCGTGTTCCTACTGATGGGCGTCGCCGACGGGCTTGCCCTCATCATGGGCGTGGGCCTGGTCACCGGCGAGGAGGTCATCCCCACAGCCGAGTCGGCCACCCGGATCATGCTGATCATCAACTCGCTGCTGATCGTGGCCTACCTTGTCAACGCCAACTATCAGTCCACCGTGGCCGAGCTCTCGGTGAGGGAGCTCATCCGCGGGCATCTGGCCTGGGTGTTCTGGTTGGGCATCGTCATCTTGGGGATCATCGTCCCCTTCGGCATCTCGGTGGGCAGCTACTTCACCGGCCAAGAAGCCACCACCGGACTGTTGGTGTTCGCCATCGTCTGCCACACCATCGGCGCATTCTCGCTCAAGTACGGCGTGCTCAAGGTCGGGATCTATCGGCCCCTCTTCCCCAGGACGCCGGCCTATTAGGCGGCCGGCACCTGCCTAAGGAGACACTATGCCTAGCAGAGAGATCATCGGCAACAGAGAGATCGTCTACTCGACCTGCAAGAGCTGCCACGGCGGCTGCGGCGTCAAGGTGACGAAGGAAGACGGCGTCGTCATCCACATCGAAGGCAACCCCAACTCGCTCACCGGCGGCACCATGTGCGCCAAGGGCCTGTCCAGCATCCAGCACATCGACAACCCCTACCGCCTCAAGTACCCCATGAAGCAGGTGGGCAAGAAGGGGCAAGGCAAGTGGAAGCGCATCTCGTGGGACGAGGCTCTCGATACCATCGCCGAGAAGATGAAGGCCGCCATCGCCGACCCGGGACCGCACAGCATCGCCATCTCCCAGGGGACCGGCCGCGGCTACAACCGCTATACCATGCGCCTCGCCCGCTCCCTGGGTACGGGCAACGCCATCACACCCGGCTACGTCTGTCACAGCCCCCGCCTGGGCCTCTATGCTCTCGTCACCGGGTACGGCCGCCTCTACTGCGACTACCACGGCTGGGGCGGCGAGTTCCCTAAGACCCAGATCATGTGGGCCAAGCAGCTCGAGATATCGAGCGCCGACTCGGAGATGGCCTACTGGTTTATGCGCTCCCTCGACTACTGCAAGAACCTTATCATTATCGACCCCCGGGCCACCGCCTACTCCACCCGCGCTACCCTCTGGATCCAGCCCCGGCCCGGCACCGACTGCGCCCTGGCCCTGGGCATGATGAACGTCATCATCGAAGAGGAGCTCTGGGACAAGGAGTTCGTCGAGAAGTGGACCTTCGGCTTCGATGATCTGCGGGAGCGGGTCAAGGAGTGGACGCCGCAGAAGGTCTCCGACATCTGCTGGATCCCCAAGGAGCAGGTGGTCGAAGCCGCCCGCATGTGGGCCATCGACACGCCCGGCTGCATCCAGGTGGGCAGCTCGCTCGAGCGGCAGGCCAACTGCGGTCACACCCTGCGGGCCATCACCTGCCTCATGGGCCTGGCCGGCAACATCGAGCGGCCGGGCAGCATGATCAGCTGGGTGCTCCCCGACACCGGCCTCATCGAGGACTTCAACCTCGAACTGCCCATCACCGACGAGATGAAGGCCAAGATCATCGGTGGCGACCGCTTCAAAATGGGCGCCACCCGCACCTGCAACCCCGACACCATGGTCAAGGCCATCAACTCGGGCAAGGCGCCGATCAGGGTCTGGTTCAGCGTGGGCGGCCAGCAGATCGTCCACATGGCCAATACCAAAGAGGTGGTGGCGGCCATCGAAAAGGTCGAGTTCATGTCGCACGCCGACCAGTTCATGGGCCCGATGGCCGAGGCGGCCGACATCGTGCTGCCGGCAGCCCACTGGCTCGAGATCGACGACGTCTACGATATGCACCCGCGTTTCATGATCGAAGCCCACAACCGGGTGGTCGACCCACCCGGTGAGGCCAAGTCCGACGCCTGGATCTTCAACGAGATCGGCCGGCGGGTGGTCCCCGACAAGTGGTGGCCCACCGTGGAGCAAATGCTCGACTATGAGGTGCGCAGGGGCAAAGGCAGTGACGGCGGCCCCCTCACCTTCAAGGAGTTCGGCGAGAAGCTGGTGAGCGGCTGTTGGGGCCCCGATCAGGTGTACTACAAGTACAAGACCGACTTCTGGAGAGAAGGGGGCGGCTTCCCCACTCCCTCTGGCAAGTTCGAGTTCAGGTCCCAGCACCTGGAGTCCCTGGGCTACGATGGACTGCCGGTGTTCCGGGAGCCCGGCGAGAGCCCCTACTCCACCCCGGAGCTGTTCAAGGAGTACCCCATCGTGATGAGCAGCGGCTACCGGCAGCCCTTCTACTTCCTGGGGCAGTACCGCAATATCCCCTGGCTGCGCAGCTTCATGGAGTTCCCCACCTGCCAGCTGCATCCGGAGACGGCCAAGCTCTACGGGGTGGAGGATGGTGACATCGTCTGGATCGAGTCGCCCCGGGGCCGGGTCCGCCAGAAACTGCGCACCTTCCCGGGCATCAAGAAGGGCGTCCTGATGGCCACGGCCAACTGTTTCTATCCCGAAGAACCCGCTGAGGGCTATCACGGCATCTGGATCTCCAACCCGAACGTGCTCACCAGCAACGACCACCTGGACCCGATGTACGGGTCGCCCGACCTCACCTGCCTTATCTGCAAGGTCTACAAGGCCAAGGACGAAGAACTCAAGGAAGAGGTGTTCCGGTCTGAAGAATACGGCTTCGTGCCTCGCGAGACCTCGGGCATGCAGGACACGTAGACAGCGAGTATCAAGCCTCGACGACGAGGCGGCGAATGTCTGCTCAGAGAGGCCCCTGGGAACTCCTGTCCCAGGGGCCTCTCTTGCTCTCGATAATCTAGGCCCCCTGGCGTGAGGAGCGTGATTCGCATGCGTGTTCTCCAGCTGGGAGTCGGTTCGGTGGGAGAGGTGACCGCACGGACCATCGCCGGCATCCCTGAAGTCACTTCGGTGCTTCTCGCCGATATCGACGAGGACCGGGCCCGCGCGGTGGCCGCGAGACTCCCCGCCGGTAAGGCGGCCACCCGCAGGCTCGACGTGTTCGACGGCCGG
Source organism: uncultured Gaiellales bacterium (assembly GCA_964399135.1). Lineage (GTDB taxonomy): Bacteria > Actinomycetota > Thermoleophilia > RBG-16-64-13 > RBG-16-64-13 > CAYNPL01. Next base: position 13,627 of record CAYNPL010000007.1, on the reverse strand, counting down.
GCGCTGCGGGCGGCCCTTGGCGAGTCCGACCTGGTCATCAACGCCCTCATCCCCGAGGTCAACCTGGACGTGATGAAAGCATGCTTGGAGACCGGCACCCACTACGTCGACATGGCCGCCGCCGGACCGCGGGACGTCGTCGGTACCGCCGACGTGGACGAGGAGTTGGCCCTGGACAACGAGTTCCGAAGCGCGGGACTCACCGCCCTTGTGTTCTTCGGGATCGACCCCGGGGCAAGCGATGTCTTCGCCCGTGTGCTCTACGACCAGTTCGATACGCTCGAGCGCCTGACCGTGCTCGACGGAGACGCCTCCAGCGCCGACGGGGTGGATTTCGCGCCCAGCTTCTCGCCCGCCACGATGGTGGAGGAGTGCCTCATCCTGCCGCCGCACGCTTTCGAGAGCGGCAGGCTGATCCGCCGGCGTCCACTCTCCAAGAAGTTCGAGTTCACCTTTCCCGAGCCGGTGGGCCGACTCACGGTCTGGAACGTCGACCACGAAGAGTCGCAGCTGATGCCTCTCTTCCTGAGCGACAAGGGTCTGCGCCATGCCGACTTCTTCATCGCCCTCGACCAGGAGTGGGTCAACCTGCTGCTCGCGTGGCGCAAGCTCGGGTTCGATCACAACCGCGAGATAGAGTTCCAAGGAGCGCGCTTCCGCCCCCTCGACCTGCTGGTGTCGCGCCTCCCCAAGTCAGTGGACCTCATCGGCAAGATGCACGGGGCCGTGTGCGTGGGCACACTGGCGGAGGGGACCATCGAGGGCAAAAGGGTCCGCCGCTTCATGTACCAGATGACGTCGCACGACGAGGCTTACGAGAAGCACGGCGTGCAGGGCACAGGCTGGCAGACGGGGGTGCCGGCCGCCTGCGCGGCCATCATGCTCGTGAGGGGCCAGGTGCCCGGGCCGGGAGTGTTCGCCCCGGAGCAGATCGACCCGGCGCCGTTCCTGGAGCTGATGACCAAGCACGGGACACCTTGGGCCGTGCTCGACCTACCGGCGGACGAAGAGCTGCCGATTTAGGGGTGGGCGTGGATCGAGGGCCCGCCCTCCGGGTGCAGCCTGCGGGCCTGGCGGCCCGCAGGCTGTCGTTGTCCTCAGGTGTCCCTGGCGCCGAACTCGACGGCGCCGGTCCTTACACGAACGCCATGGTCCCGCCGTCGGGATACAGGATGGTCCCCGTCACGAAGTCCGACGCCGCCGAAGCGAGGAACACGGCCGGTCCCACCAGGTCGGCGACGGTCCCCATGCGGCCCATGGGCACGTTGACCAACATCTTCTCGTAGCGGTCGGCTTCTCGTTTGACCCGCTCCTCGGTCATCGGGGTGATGGTGATGATGGGCGCGATCGCGTTCACCAGCACCTTCTTGGAGGCCAGCTCCACCGCCAGCTGTTTGGTGAGCATGTCCACCGCCCCCTTGCTGGCGCAGTAGGCGAGGTTGCCCCCCAGGGCCGCGCGAGCCCCCCGGATGGAGGACAGGTTGATGATCTTGCCTCCGCCCTGCTCGACCATGTGGGCGGCGAAGTGCTTGCAGCACAGCATCACGCCCCGGACGTTGACTGCGAAGAGCTTGTCCCAGTCGGCCAGAGGGAACTCGGTGGCCGGGGCCTTGACATTGAAGCCCTGGGCGTTGATGAGGATGTGGATGCGTCCCATGTCGGCGACGGCCTTGGCCACCAACTCCTCCACGCTGCTCTCCAGGCCGGTGTCCACCCTATACTGCTTGACCACCACCCCGGTGGCCGCCTGAATCTCGGCCGTAGCCGTCTCCAGCCCTAGGGGGTTGATGTCGGCCAGACCGACCTGGGCCCCGTAGCGGACCAGGCCCTGAGCCAAACCCCGGCCGATCCCCCCGCCGCCGCCTACCACCACGGCGTTCTTGCCCTTGAGTGAAAACAGGTCGTCGTCCATGCTCTCTCCCATGTCTTGTTTCCCCCTGTCTGGGTCAGCGTTTGACCACGCCCAGGATCTGCCTGGCTTCGGCGGGCGTGGTCGGGTCGAGGTTGAGCTCCCGGGCAATGCGCACCGAGCGCTCCACAAGCTGAGCGTTGCTTCGGGCCAACACTCCTCTCGAGTAATAGATGTTGTCCTCCAAGCCCACCCGGATAGCGCCTCCCATGATCATCCCCATGGTGGTGATGGGCAGTTGCGCCGCCGCGGTGGCTGTGGTGTTGAAGTAGCAGTCGGCCGGAAGGAACTGGATCATCGAGACGAGGCTCTCGGGGGTGGCCTCGATGGCTCCCTGATACTGCATGCCCAGCACGAAGTTGACGTAGTAGGGAGGTTTGACCAGCCCTTTGGCGATGAGGTTGTTGACATCCCGGAACATGCTTTGGGAATAGCACTCCATTTCCGGCTTGATGTCGAGCTCCTTCATCTTGGCCGCCCAGGCCTCGATGTCCCTGGTAAGGTTGGAGAATGGGGTCCCCGCGTACGGCCCGGTCTGCCGCATGAGCGTGCCCATGTTGAGCGACGCTGATTCCGGCTTGGCTTCCAGACACCGCACCCGCTCCTCGATGGTGAGGTTGGCCCCTCCCCCGGTGGAGAACTGGATGATGATCTCGCCGCATCTGCCGCGGACCGCGGCCATGATCTCTTCGAACTTCTCCCGGGTGCCGGTGGGCTTGCCCTGCTCGTCGCGGGCGTGGATGTGCACGATGGAAGCCCCGGCGTTGTAGCATTCGAGCGCGGCTTGGGCGATCTCGTCCGGCTGCTCGGGCACGTTGGGGTTCATGTCCTTGGTCACGAAGGCCCCGTTCAAGGCGGCCGTGATGATGACTCTCCCCGCCGGGAGTTTCACGTCTCGCTCCTTCCCACCCGGAGGCCGGCCCGCCCCCGATTCAGATGCGCTTGTAGATGAGGTCCTTCGCCTGCTCGAACACCTTCAGCATGGCGGCGTCGCGCTCCCGCAGGACCTGCTCCAGCGGGCGATCGCTGTAATCGTAGAAGCCCTTGCCGGTCTTGACCCCCAGCTCGCCTCGTTCCACCCGCTCCTTGAGGCTGCGCGGCTGGTTGTCCAAAGGCGCCTCGACGAAAGTGGGGTTCTGCAGATTGTTGTAGCTGAGGTCGAGCCCGGTGAAATCGTAGCGCTGAACGAAGCCCAGGACCATGGCCCTGGGGATGATGCTGGCCTTGACGGCGATGTCGAGCTGCTCGGGGGTCATGTAGCCGTTGTCGAGGAGGAAGAACACCTCCCGCCCGATGATACGCAGCAGCCGGTTGACGCAGAAGCCGGGAACGAACTTCTCCATGATGGAGGGGACCCGGTCCACCTTCTTGAGCACGGCACAGACGAGCTCCACGGTCTCGGGAGTCGTCCGCTCGCCTTTGACCACCTCCACCAGCGGCACGATGTGCGGCGGGGCGAACCAGTGAGCGATGACCGTCTGCGGCAGCCGTCTGGCCGGCATCAGCTCGTAGATGTTGAGATACGAGGTGTTGCTGGTGAAGACGGTGCGCTCGGCACAGATGCGGTCGAGCTGCTCAAAAAGAGACCGCTTGACCTCGGGGTCTTCCGCGCTCGTCTCTATCAAGAGGTCGGCTTCGTCACCAGCCTCCTCCAGCGAGCGGGTGGTCACGATGCGGGAAAGCACGACCGGGACGGCCTCTTCCTCGATCATGCCCTGCTCGACGAACGTGGCCAGGTTGCTCTTGGTGACCGACATCGCCTTGTTGAGAGTCTCAACGGTGCGGGAGTACATGGTCACCCGGTAGCCTGCGGTGGCAAAGACCTGGGCCAGGCCGGGTCCCATGGTCCCCGCGCCGATGACCGCCACCTTCTTGACGTCGTCGAGCCTCACCCGCCGCCTCTCGTCCGTAGTCCAGAACGGCCGCGCTAGTGCGCGGCCGCCTATGCTGGTATCAGTATACCGTGATATGGACGCACGATATCAGCGAAAGGGTAGGGTCACCTCTCGATGAACTCCACCAGATTCCCGGTGTTGTCGCGCACGAAGGCGCAGGGCGACCCGTCGTGCACGACCACGTCCCACACAACGTCCACCCCTTTGGCTTTTAGGTCTTCCATAAGGGCGCTGATGTCGGGCACGGCGTAGGCCACATGCTTGACCCCCTGCGTCTGGAGGTCGGTGAGGGGATGGCGGCGCTCGGCAGGCAAAGGCGCGGCGCCCGGTACGCAGAAGAGCTCGAGGATGAAGTCCCCACTGCGGACCAACGCCACCCGGCCCTCGCCGCCTGGGATCTCCACGATCCGGACAAGTTCGAAGCCCAATATGTCCCGGTACCAGGCGATAGAGCCTTCCAGGTCGGCCACGCTGATGCCGGCGTGGTCGGGCCTGAGCCCGAGGGAAGCGCCCTGAGCCTCGCCGGTCCGCGGGCCCGGGCCTGCGGAGGCCGGAGGGCTCACGAGGCTGCGGTCACACACGCGCCCGACTGCACGGCGGCGCTCTCCACCCCAAGCCGGAAGGCTTCCAGGTTCACATCCACGCTCTTGGGCGGAACCGCCTTCTTTATCACGGCTTCCCAGGTCTCGCGGGCGAAGGGCAGAGCCGGAGAGACGGCGCCCAACATCACGACGTTGGCCGACTTCACCGTGCCCGCTTTGATGGCCAGGGCATTGGCGTTGAGACACTGGGTGTTGGGCCAAGCCGCCTTGATGCGGGCGTCTATCTCGTCAGGATAAGCGGCCAGGCCCGCCGCCACCGGGCTCGGGTTGATGCGCTGCGAGTTGTAGACCAGCAGCCCGCCGGGCTTGAGCCAGTGGATGTAGCGAAGGGCCTCCAGCGACTCGAAGGCCATGAGGATGTCGGCCGCGCCCGGAGAGACCAGGGGCGCCCACACCTTCTCGCCAAAGCGAAAGTGGCTGGTCACGCTGCCGCCCCGCTGGCTCATGCCGTGCACTTCGCTCTGCTTGACGTCGTAGCCCTCCGCGATGGCCACGTGGCTGAGCACGAAGCTGGCCAGGACCACCCCCTGTCCCCCTACGCCGGACAGCAGCATATCGATTTTGGGACGAGTCATCAGGCCTTCCCTCCTTCAACCGGCTCGGACCGCACGATGGCGTCGAAATTGCACATCTGGGCGCAGATGCCGCAGCCGTTACACTGCTCGGGGTTGATCTCCACTTTGCTGTCGCCGTTCTCGTCGGTGATCAGGTTGAGGGCCATGCAGCCGGCCTTGAGGCAGCGCTTGCAGCCGGTGCAGAGGTCGGGATCCACCTCGTAGAGACCCCACTTGATGCGGTATTCCAGCACGCACGGAGCCTTGAAGATCACCACCGAGGCTTGGTCCGCGGCCAGTTCCTCCCGCAGCACACGTTCCACTTCTTTCAGGTCGTACGGGTCGACGGTGGTCACCCGCTCGATGCCGATGGCCTTGCAGAGGAGCGGGATATCCACGGAAGGAGCGGGCTCGCCCATGAGGGTCTTTCCCATGCCCGGGTTCTCCTGGCCGCCGGTCATGGCGGTGGTGGAGTTGTCGACGATGATGTTGAGGGTGTTACCCCGGTTCCAGGCCACGTCCAGGAGCGAGGTGATGCCGGAGTGGAAGAACGTGCTGTCGCCGATGATGGCGACCGGTTTGTTGCGCAGGTCGGGCTTGGCCCCCTCGGGCTTAGGCTCCATGACCTTGGCCATGCCGTGGGCCATGCTGATGCTGGCCCCCATACAGGTGCTGCAGTGCACAGCGTTGAAGGGCTCGAGGGCGCCCAAGGTATAGCAGCCGATGTCGCCGCTCACGAAAACGCGCAGCTTGGCCAGGACGGCGAAGACCCCTCGATGCGAGCAGCCGGGGCAGAGCGTGGGAGGCCGGCCCGGCAGATCCGCCTCAGGGGCGCGGACCGGGACCAGCAGGTCCTGATTGACCCCGGGCACACCGGCACCCGCCAGCGACTCGGCCACCGACTTGGGGCTGATCTCGCCCAAGAGCGTGTTGAGCTCCTTGCCCCCGTCGATCTTGATGCCCATGAGGCGGATGGCCTCTTCCAGGAAGGGATCCGACTCCTCCACCACATAGAGCTTCTCCACCCGTGACCGGAACTCCGCGATCATTTTCTTGGGCAGAGGGAAGGTGAGGCCCAGTTTCAGATAGCTGGCGCCCGGCAGCGCTTCCCGGGTATAGCCGTAGGCCGAGCCGGAGGTGATGATGCCCACCCTGGGGTCGCCCATCTCGATGCGGTTGAACGGGCAGTCTTCCGCGTATGCGGCCAGGTCGAGCACGCGCTCTTCCACCAAGGGATGCCGGGCCAAGGCGTTCTGGGGCATCATGGTGTACTTGGTCCAGTCCCGCTTGAGCTTGACCACAGGCTCGGTCTCCACCCGCTCGCCCAGCTCTACCAGGCTCTTGGAATGCGAGGTGCGGGTGGTGGTGCGGAACAGCACGGGAGTGTCGAAACGCTCGGAGAGCGCGAAGGCGGCCTTCATGAACTCCTTGGCCTCGCCGCTGTCGGACGGTTCGAGTAGGGGCACGCGGGCGAACTTGGCGTAGTTGCGGTTGTCCTGCTCATCCTGGGAGCTGTGCATACCGGGGTCGTCCGCCGAGACCACCACCAAGCCGGCCTCCAGGCCTATGTACGACGAGGAGAAGAAGGGATCGGCGGCCACGTTCAGACCCACGTGCTTCATGCAGACGATGGCCCGGGCGCCCGCCATGGAGGCCCCGATACCCACCTCCATGGCCACCTTCTCATTGGGCGACCACTCGGAATAGACCCCCCTGTACTTGGCCATCTCTTCGAGGATCTCGGTACTGGGCGTGCCCGGATATGCCGCCGCCAGCTTGACTCCGGCTTCCCAGGCGCCCCGGGCGATGGCCTCATTGCCGGATAGGATCTCCACTGCTTTCTCTGTCTCAACAACCGTGCTGGTAGTCATATCTCCTCCACCTAAGAAAGGGGGTTGTGCGCGCGCCGGTAGGCACCATACCATTCCATCCTGTCGAGCGCCCTCACCGCCGCCTGGGGAGTGCCGAGCACGATGGGCCGGTGGCGCCGGCCGAGATCGAACACCGACTTCTGCATGGGCAGGTCGGGCACGTTGATGATCGGCTTGCCGGTGGTCTCCATGAGGTCGGCGACCAACTCCATCAAGGCCGTCTCCCAGGGACTGAGGTCCAGATATTCCCCGGTGGCGCCCACGGCCCGCTGCTCACTGCCGCTGTTGGGAACGCCCAAGCAGGAGAGCACGACGATTGAGTCGACCGCCTCGCACTCGGCCACCAGTTTGAGCACCCGGGGGGCGACGTCGCCGCCGCCCGTGGCCACCATGTCCAACGGGTTCTGCTTGCTCCAGAACGGGGGCAGGATCTCGTCCAGGGCAGCGTAGAGGTCCGGCGGGAACTCGGCCAGCTGCAAACCATGGCGGGCCACTTCGTCGGCGCACATGACACCCGCGCCCCCTCCGTTGGTCACCACCGCCACTCGACGGCCCCTGGGCACGGGATTGTAGGCCAGGCAGGTGGCGATATCGACCACTTCCTGCGTGTTGGTGCAGGTGACCACCCCCGCCTGCCGGGCCGCCGCTTCCCACACCGCGGCCGAGCCGGCCATGGCTCCGGTATGAGAAGCCGCCGCCCTGCCGCCGTACTCGGTCAGCCCCGCCCGCAGAATCACGACCGGCTTGACCGCGGTCGTGCGGCGGGCCACCTCCAAGAAGCGGCGCCCGTCGTCGATGCCCTCCACGTACGCCATGATGCAGGTGGTATTGGGGTCGTCCCGCAGGTAGTCGATGGCGTCGACCACCCCGATCTGAGCCTCGTTGCCGACGCTCAGCATCTTGTCGATGCCGATGCCCCGGCGCTGGCAGGTGGTGGTGGTCTGCGTGCCTACGTTCCCCGACTGGGTGACGAAACTGAGGGACCCCTTGGGCGGATGGAGCACCACGAAACCCACCGCGTGGAGGCTGACCTCGTTCGAGAGCATCCCCAGGCAGTTGGGACCCATCAAGGTCACGCCGTTCTCGGTGGCCACCCGGGCTATCTCGCGCTCGGCCTCGGCGCCGCTTTCACCGGTCTCGGAGAAGCCGGCGGCGATGGCGATGGCGGCGGGGATGCCTCGGCGGCCGCACTGCTCGAGCATGGGAACGATCTGGTGGCCGCCCACGGCCAGGAGGGCCATGTCCGGCGCCTCCGGCAGTTCTTCGATGCTCGGGTAGACCCGCAGCCCGAAGAACTCACCCCCCTTGGGGTTGACCGGATAGATGGTGCCGACGTATCCGCCGTCGAGGATGGAGCGAAGGGCGGAGCCGCCCCACTTGGTGACGTCGCCCGAAGCACCCACGACGGCGAGGGAACGCGGGGCGACCAACGCTTTGAGGTTGGGGACGAACCGGCTCTTCGCCGGCTCGGGCGCCGGCTCGCCCAGTATGACCAGGGCGTCCGCCGCCACCGGCCGGTCACCCTCGATAAGGAGCGGGTTGACGTCGATCTCGGCGATCTGGGGATGGTCCAGCGCCATCCGCCCGATCGCCTGGATGATCTGAGCCACCGCGGCTCGGTCCACCGGGGGATAACCGCGGAAGGAGCCGAGCAGCTTGTTGGCCTTGATCAGGTCGGGCAGAGCGGCGGCGTCGGCGCTGTCCACCGGGGCCACGGCCAGCACCACGTCGCCGAGGGCCTCGGTCAGGACACCGCCCAGACCGAAGGCCACCACCGGCCCGAAGGCCCGGTCGCGCTTCATGCCCACCATCAGCTCCCGGTTGCCGGCGATCATCTGCTCCACCAGGACCGCCTCCAACGCTCCCGCCGCCCGCTCTTCGAGCAGACGGTAGGTCCGGGCGACCTCGCTGGCGTCGGCGCTGTCGATGCCGAGCACCACCAGTCCCGCCTCGGTCTTGTGGTGTATCTGAGAGGCCACGCCCTTCATGACCACCCTGCCGCCGATGGCGACAGCGGCCTGGACGGCCTCGGTCTCGCTCATAGCCAGGGCGCCCGCAGGCACGGGGATGCCGTAGGCGGCGAAGAGGGACTTGGATTCGAACTCGTCGAGAGCCGACCTGCCGGCGGCTACAGCCGTGCTGACAAGAGCGGCGGGGTCGACCGGCTGCTTTGCCCGTTGCGGATCGTCCATGCCTGTGCTGGCCTCCCTCGATTGGTAGGGACCGGCGGCGGCAGGCGCGGCCACGGTCCTATTTTGCCCGAATGGTCTATATGATAGCTATTTAAATGTTTGTGTCAAGCGGCAGCCGGTCTATACGGTGCAACGCAGCACGTAGAGACCGTCATGGAAGGTGTCGATGAAGATATTGCCACGGTTGTCCACCACGATGTCCTCCGCCGTGCCGATGCGGGGCCCGGGGAAGATATTGTTGCCCTGCTTGTCGTGAAAAAGCCATTCCGGCGGGTCGGGGGGAATGAAGTAGGCGATCTCCCGCGGTACGAAGGGGTCGGTGATGTCGTACACGCGCAGTCCGGCGTGGAAGTAGCAGCAGTAGATACGGTCGTTCCTATCCTCCAGGGCGGGATGGTAGTGAGGCTCGTGGATGTTGTGCGGCCCGAAGGGCCCCACCCCCACCCCGGGGATCTCGTTGAAGTTCCGATAGGGCCAACCTTCAGGTATCTCCGGATAGGGGAACACCGAGATCAGGGTGGGGTCGGCGGGGTCGGAGATGTCGACCATACCGATGAAGTTGAGGGGCTGAGCCCCCGCGCGGCGGGTGATCTCCTCATTGAAAACCGGGTAGCGCTCCCCCTCGCTGGTCATGACGGCGTAAGGCCGCTGGGAGAGCGGCAGTACCGTGTGGCAACGGGCCCCCGCCAACTTGCCCGCGAAGGGGGGGTGGTGCCGCAGCTGTCCTACCAGTCGCGGCAGAGTGATGTCGGAGATGTCCAGCACCACCATGCCGGCACCTCCCCAACTCACATAGGCGAGGTCGCCCTTGGGATAAGCAGGACCGTGCATGACGGCGCTGTCCAGCATGGCCATCTCGGGGTCGAAATCGGGACCGGGCTCCCGTTGAATCTGGCCGGCCAGCCATTGATCGGGCATCCACCAGCGCCCCACTTCCACCGGCTTGGTGGGGTCGACGATGTCGAGGATGCGGTAGATGAAGTTGCGAAAACCCTTGCAGGTGGCGGAGAGGTGGACGTAGCGGCCGCCGTCGTAGAAGAAGCGGTGCACACCCCCCATCCCCCCGCAGTCCCACTGGGAGAGCTTCTTGGGGTTGACCGGGTCTTTGACGTCCCAGATGATGACGCCCTGCTCGAAGGGGTCGCCCCAGTCGCTGCCGTGCAACCGCGGTAGCGTCCCCCCCAGGGCGGTGATCATGAGCCCGCCGGCCACTTGGATCTTGGGGGTGCCCTGCCCGGGCAGGTCCGGTCCGGGGATGAACTTGAGATACTCCGGCCTGGCCGGCTCGGTCACGTCGACGATGGCCCAGCCGGGGTGCTTGAAGTGCGCTCCGTACAGATAGTAGCGACCGCCGACCTCCTGCATGGCCATCTGAAACCAGGGTCTGCCCTGGAGGTCGTGGTAGCCGATCTGCTCGATGTTCTTGGAGAACGCTGGTTTTGCGGCCATTACCTCCGCCTTGGTCTGATCGTTTGTTGGTCTATATACTAGACGTATTAACCAAGTTGGTCAACACGGCCACCTTTGGTATAGTGAGCAACCCAGGAGTCCATAAGCTCAGGGAGAGCCGATGCACCCCGCCCAGACCAGCGCCGACCCCGACACCAGCAGCCCTGACCGCAGCGAAGAGATCGAGATAGCCCTCGCCACCGAGACCGCGAGCGACAGCGCGGTGCGCTTCCTGCGCGCTCTCATCTTCTCGGGGGAACTGGGTCCCAACGACCGGCTGCCCGCCGAGCGCGACCTGGGCGCGCGGCTCGGCATCTCCCGCATGACCCTGCGCCTGGCCCTCAAGGTCCTCGAGAGCACCGGTTACATCGTCACCACCCGCGGCTCGCGGGGCGGCTCCCGCGTGGCCGACGCCGACTCCCTGGCGCGCTGCTGGAACCAGTGGATGCGCCAGCATGTGGGCGAGCTGGACGACATCTTCGAGTTCCGCACCACCGTCGAGACCAGACTGGCCGCCTTGGCTGCGGAGCGCCGCACCGAGGAGGACCTTAAGGCCATGGAGAGAGCGGTGGCGGGAGAACGCCACCTCCAAGCCTGGGCTTCCCTCTACCGCTCCGACGTCGACATACACAGGACCATCGCCCGGGCCGCCCGCAGCCCCCGGTTGGAGCGCGCGATGATGACGGTGCGGGGCGAGCTCTTCTCTCCCATCGAGCTGGACCGCCTGGAAGAGCGTCGCCACCAGGTGCACGACACCCACACCGAGATCATCGAAGCCATCCGGGTCCGCGACCCTGAAGCCGCCGCCCGCTGCATGCGCGAGCACATAGTGCTGATCAGGGTGCTGGTGGAGCGGGCCTTGGACGCGGCGGGCATCGAGCGGCCCACCGAGTCCGGCCCCCGCTCCTAGTACAGGTCCTTGTCCCAGCCCGGGATGTTCCAGCCCTTGTAGCCCTGCTTGTCGACCTCATACTCCAGGGTCCCCGGGATGAGCACCGACGCCTTCGGCGAGAGATGTCCGGGGGTGATGAAGTCGTACACCACCCGTTCAGTGGTCACCATGGAGAAGGTGTCGTCGCCGGCCACGAAGGTCCCGTAGCTCTCACGTAGAGCCTGGTACAGAACGGGGTCGCGCCGCAGAGAGGCCACCTCGTCCACCGTGCGGAACCAGATCTCCTCCACCCCCGCGTAGTGACCCACGTTGCCGAACTCGAACAGGGTCCCTCTAAAAACGGCCGGATCCATGGGCACGTGCTTGTCGATGACCAACTTGCGGATGAGGCCGGCGGGCACCGTCTCCAGCATCTTCTTCCCGTGTTCCCGCCAGGCGGAGTTGAAGTCCTCATACGAGAGCTCGGGCCGTTTGCGCAGCCAGTGGACGAGCTTGACCCCACCCGCATAGAAACCGGGCTCCTCGTAGAGAGTCTCCCAGTCGAGAAGTTCGACGGCGAAGGCGTCGTCCCCGAACTTGTGAGGCTGCATGCGGTTGGGGTAGTCCTCATCCTTGAAGGGGATGCCGATGGCTTCGTAGTCGTCCACCACGTGGTCGGCCATGTTGTCCCAGGCCATGGGGGACAGGGGATAGATCAGCATCTCGTCGCTGACGCCGCTAATGGAGTAGTGCTGCACGTAGCGGCGGAAGCTGTCCATCACCGAAGGGGTCTGCAGCATGAGCGACACATGGATGATGCCCCACTCGTAGAAGTACCGCTCCTGGGAGGTGTCCGGCCTGCGCCTCGCGGCGAGCATGAACTTGAGCATCGTTCGTTTCCTCCTGCCGCCTCGGTCTAGAGCATCTGGTAGACGTCGTAGGTGACGCCCAGGGCTTCCTGCTTGCCCACGCTGACGGCGATGATGTTGTTCATCCACGCGTACGGGCCGTCGATCGCCGTCTCGAACATGGGCTGTCCCCGCAGGTAGTATTCCGTGTAAGGCACGTCCTCGCCCCGGTGCAGGCGCTCCCACACGGCGGGCGGGATGTCGAGGATGCCCCGATAGCACACGTAGATGACGTATCCGTCGTGAGTGCGGTAAGCGTCGCGAACGTCACCTTCGGCCACCCCGCCCGGGCGCATGATGAACCAGTCGCCCGTGCCCGGAAGGACCTCGCCCTTGACCTTGGGTCCTTCGAACCAGCCGCCCTTCACCCGCACGATGGTCCGTTGGCCCCGAAAGGTCTGGCCTACCTCATAGAAACCTTCCACGTCGATGTGCGCTCGGTAGAGGAACTCGGTCTTGAGTTCCATGCGGGGAAGATCCATCGTCGCCTCCTAGAATCCGGTCGCTCCGCCGTCCACCTTGATGTCGGCCGCCGTCACCCAGCTCGATTCGTCGGAAGCCAGGTAGACGGCCGCGTAGCCCACGTCCTCCGGGCGGCCCAGACGCTTGAGCATGAACCCGGGCAGGACCAGCTCCTTGAAGCCGGGCTCATGGTCGAGCCGCTCCTTGGTGTGCTTGGTCACGATGAGCGCGGGAGAGATGGTGTTGGCCCGGATGTTGTAGGGGGCGCCGTCCGAAGCTATCTGCTTGGTCATGGCGAACACCCCACCCTTGGTGGCGCAGTGAGCCACCGCTCCCGCCCCCGGCAGAGCCACGTAGGCGTTGGCCGAAGCGAAGTTGATGATTGAACCTCCCCCGCGCTCTACCATGTACGGCCACACAGCTTTGCAGGAGAGAAACACGAGGTCGAGTTCGCCCTGGAGGGTCCGCTTCCACTGAGTCTCGTAGTCCATCTTTTCGATGGGGGCGAACTCCACGAAGGCCGCCGCGGTGACCAAGATGTCGATACCGCCGAAACGCTCCGCCGCAAAGGCCATGAGACGGTCGTGGGCCGCCGGGTCGGTGAGGTCGGCGACGTAACTCTCGTACGAAAGACCCTCCACCCTGGCGAGGGCCAGGGTCTCATCCGCCCCCACCTGGTCGACGTCGCAGCCCACCACGTCGGCTCCCTCCCGGGCGAAGCAGAGCGCACATCCCTGCCCGATCCCCAAGCCGCCGGCGCCGGTCACCACGGCGACCTTGCCTTTCAACCGTTCGCCCATCTCGTCACTCCTCTTGGTCTACTGGCTTGTCCAATTACCACAACCCAATAGTACCAGCTCTACCCCATGATGACCCAGGGGGCGGCTCGCGGCCTTCCGCGAGCCGCTCGCCGG
>CAYNPL010000006.1:37241-132771 GCA_964399135.1 uncultured Gaiellales bacterium | reverse complement strand
AAGCAAACTCGTACGGCTGGCGGTCCCCCACTATCGTCACGCTCATGACCGTGGGGCTGGTCGCGTTAGGGGCCTTCGGCTTCTGGGAGGCCCGGACCAGAAGCCCCCTGCTTCAACTGGGGTTCTTCCGCAACCTGACCTTCCTCGGCTCCAACTTGGTGGGGGTGGCGGTCAGCTTCGGTTTCTTCGGGATGGTCTTCTTCCTCGGCCTCTTCATGCAGAACGTGCAGGGCTACAGCCCCACCGAGGCCGGGGTGCGCCAACTGGCCTCCACCTTAGCCGTCATGGTGTCGGCCATCGTCTCGGGCCGTATCGTCGGACGCATCGGGGCCCGTATGCCGGTGACGGTGGGGATGTTCCTGATGGGATCGGCCATCCTCGCCTTCACCCAGGTGCAGGCGGACACCCCCTACTCGGAGTACTGGTGGCTGCTGACCATCCTGGGGATCGGCACCGGCCTGGTGATGAGCCCCATCACCACCGCCGTGATGAGCACCGTCCCGCCCGCCCGGGCCGGGATGGCCTCGGCCACCCTCAACACCAATCGCCAGGTGGGAGGGGTGTTCGGCATCGCCGTTCTGGGCTCGGTGGTGATGGGACGCTTCGTCTCCGAAGTCAGGGCCTCGCTCAACGCCTTGGAACTACCTCCCTTCATCACCGAGAAGGTGGTGGAGATGGCCCAGCAGGGCGGGGGGGCCGCAGGTAGTGGCATGCCTACCATCCCCGGCATCGATACCGCCGCCATACAGAAGGCGGTGCAACTCTCCTTCACCACTGGGATGCACCGGGCCCTGCTGTTCGCGGGGCTGGTGGTGCTGGCGGGCGCGGTGGCGGGGGCCGTCATGATCCGCGGCACCTCCCCCCAGGACCAAGCCGCCAGGCATGCCGCCTCCGTGGCCGCGCGGGAGACCGCGGTCCACCCGCAAGAGGACAAGGCCCTTCCCGGCGTCACGCCGGCCCCCGCTCCCGGACCGCTGCCGGAGGAACCGGTCTAGCCTGCCCACGCCCCGCCCCACCTGGTGTCGATTCCGGCCTGGCGGGGAAGAACGACGTCACCGGGCCGCAGGGCCCATGACAGAACAGGCTGGGAAGCGTCGGGCTGAGGGAGGGCTCATGGCCAGGAAGAACATCGGCACCAGTTTCAACATCTACCCCATGCCGGTGCTTATCGTGGGTACGGTCACCGACGGCAAGCCCAACTTCATGACGGCGGCCTGGGTTACCAAGCTCAACTCCGACCCCCCGCTGGTGGGCCTCTCCCTGGGCCAGAAGCAGCACACAGCCAAGGGCATCATCCAGAGCGGCCAGTTCAGCCTCAACTATCCCAGCGTCGAGCAGGCCGTCCTGGCCGACTACTGCGGCCTCGTGCACGGCTACCAGGAGGACAAGAGTGCCCACATCGAGATCTTCCACGGCGCCCTCGAGTCGGCCCCCATGGTGCGCCAATGCCCGGTCACCTTGGAGTGCACCCTCACCCACACCGTGGAACTGCCCAAGGACTTCTTCTTCATCGGCGAGGTGGCGGGGGTGTACGCGAGCGAGAGCGTGCTGACGGACGGCAGGATCGACCCTCTCAAGCTCCGCCCCTTCGTCCTCACCATGCCCGGCAACATGTACTGGGCTCTGGGCGAGCCCGTCGGCGAGGCCTGGAGCATCGGCAAGGTGCTGCTGGGCACCAAGGAAGGTTAGGGCCCGGATGCCGGGTCCCCCGGTGCGAGAGCTCCCTGTCGCTTTGGGCGAGATGCCGGTGACCGAGTGGGCGGCCGCCGCGGTCGTGCGTCGCTCGGCCCGCACGTATGACGGTCACCAGGTGGAGGGGGGACTCCTGGACCGTTTGGACGTGTTCTGCGAAGCGCTGCCCGAACCCCGGGTGGCCCGCATAGTGGTGCTGCCGGACGCCCCGGCGGCCCTGTTCACCGGGATCGTCGGCGGCTACGGCAAGGTGCGGGGGGCGCCCTCGGCCCTTGTCATGATCGGAAGTCAGACCGCGTTCGCCGCAGTGGAGAGCGTGGGCTATCTGGGCGAGGCGGTGGTCCTGGAGGCGACATCCTTGGGCCTGGGGACCTGCTGGGTGGCGGGCTTCTTCGACCGCTCTCTGGCCTCCACCCTGGTGCCCCTGGAACGGGACGAGCGGGTGGTGGCGGTTTCCCCTCTGGGCTACGCCCAAGCTGTTCCCCGCCTGGGTGAACGGGTGATGAAACGGGCGGTGGGGGCGCACAGCCGCCGTCCGGTGCAGGACGTCGCCCCCGGTTTTGACGAGAAGACCTGGCCGGCCTGGGCGGCCGAGGGCGTCCGCTTGGCCCGGGTGGCTCCGTCCGCGGTCAACCGGCAGCCCTGGCGCTTCGATCTGGAGACCGACCCCGGCGCGATCGGCCTCGCCCCGGTGGCGGCAGAGCCGACTGGCCAACTGGTGATAACCGCCACGAGCAGAGGGGTGGACGGCAACATCTCCCGCCGGCTGGACTGCGGCATCGCCATGCTGCACTTCGAGGTGGGGGCCCGCCTCATGGGCGCCCCCGGGCGGTGGGAGATACTGGACCCTCCGCAGGTGGCCCGCTACCGGGTCACGCCCGCCTGAGGGCGCCGTCTCCAGAAGAAGACCATGCCCACCAAGGCGGCGATCCCGAAGGCCGCCAGCATCAGGTATCCGGCGATGTAGGCGCCCTGCGACCTGCCGCCGATATCCAGAAACAGCCCGAACAGCCAGGGCGCGATCATCGACCCGGCGAACCCCATGGCCGTGTTCAGACCCGTGGCCGGCCCCACCTGCCACGGTTTCGCCACCACCTCCGGCAGGTAGCTGATCATGGCCGGGAAGTAGGTCATGCTGAAGAACCCGGAGAGCAACACCAGGACGAAGACCACGGCCGCGCCCGGGGAGATGCCCACAGCGGCGGTGGCGATGACCATGGCGAGGATCGACCATACGATCACCCCATACTTGCCCCACCGGGCGGAGGCCCCCGCGCCAAGCGGGTTTCCCATCAGCTGAGCGGCTCCCAGCCCGGCCACCAGATACACCGACACGGCCTGGGTGGAGCCGTGGATATCCTGGAGGAACTGGGGGGTCCACTGAAGCACGCCTACTCCGATGGCCAGCGCGGCCGCGTTGATGATGCCGAGGATCACCACCCTGCGGTTGGTGATGACGGCGCCGGTGGCCTTGGCCAAGCCGGCGAACGTGGTGGTCCCCTCCGGGTGGTCCGGCAAAGCCCGCACCGGTTTCTGCAGCACCGCGGCCACTCCCACCGCGAATCCGAGGGCGGCCGTGGTCAAGAACACGGCTCGGTAGCCTCCGGCGCTTTGGATGCTGGGCATGATGAGGAGGGCGGCCACCGTCCCCAATCCCCAACCCGAGCCCAGGATCCCCCAGGCCCGGCCCAGGCGGGCCGGAGGCAGCGCGTGCGCCAGCACCGGACTGCAGGTGGCGACGACCATCCCCCCGCCCAGCCCCTGGATGGCCCGGCCCACCAAGAAGCCGGCCATGCCCGCGCTCAGGCCGAAGATGAGCGAGCCGGCCACGAAGCAACCGCAGCTCACCGCGATCAGCCGCCCGCCCCAGCGGGCGGCCCCGATTCCGGAGGTGATGCCGGCCACTCCGTAGAAGCCCATAAACACGGTGGTCAGCAGGCCGATCTGGGCGTCGGTGAGACCGAGGGTGGCGCTCAGTTCATTGGTGACCACCGGCAGCAGCGAGAGGGTGACCGCTCCCGTGAGGAACACGAACATGAGGGTCACGGCCAGCACGTCGGCCCCGCGCCGGGTCTCGACCAGGACGGGGCGCCTCTGGACCGAACTTGCCTGGACCAGGCCGGCGGGCCTGTCGCCTCCGCCGTCGCCGGTCATCATCCCCTCCTCGTCGTGAGCGCACCAGTCGCCATAGTATCGAAACCCCCGGTCGCGTGTTACTCTGCCCGAGGCGCGAACGGACCTGCGACATCGGAGGGACGTGAAGGGATTCATCCGCCTGCTCGTCCGCTGGGCGATAAGCGCAGGAGCCGTGGCTTTCGCCGCCTGGGTCGTCCCCGGCATCCAGGTCACCGGCGCCCATCGCGCGTGGACGGTGGCGCTGGTGGCCCTCGTGCTGGGATTGGTGAACGCCTTCGTCCGGCCCCTTCTGGCGGCGCTGTCCTGCGGGCTGATCGCGTTGACTCTAGGGCTGTTCATGCTGGTCATCAATGCCTTGATGCTCTGGCTGGCCTCGTGGGTAGCGGTCAATTGGCTGGGACTGGGGTTCGAGGTGGACGGCTTCTGGGCCGCGCTTTTGGGAGCGGTCATCATCAGCGTCGTTTCTTTCTTGGCCGCGAAGTTCTTGGGGGCGAAAAAGGACAGGTAGGTCCCGCCAGAGCGACCAGGGACGGGGCCGCAGTGGAAAGAGAGCGATTGTGAGAGTGCCCATAGCCATCATCGGGAACGGAGGTGCCGCGGCCGAGGCGGTGTTGGCTCTGCGCGCCAATGGATATGCCGGAGACATCCATCTCTTCGCCGACAACCGGCATGCCCCCTACAACCCCATGCTGGGGACGTATCTCATCTCCGGAGCCATCCCGCTGGAGCGGGTCTTCCCCTTCGGGGACGAGCACGGCTTCTACGAGGCCAACCGGGTGACCGCCCATCTAGGCCGGGCGGTGGTGGACCTCGACGCCGAGGCGCAGCTGCTGGTGACCGCCGACGGCGAAGCCTACTACTACGACCGCTGTCTGGTGGCGAGCGGAGCCCGGCCGTCGGTGCCGCCGGTGCCTGGTCTGCGAGAGGCTTTGGCCCCGGGCGCCTCCCCGGACGAGACGGGAACGCCGCGGCGCCGCGTGTTCACCATCCAAGACCTGGCGGGCGTGCTCGCACTCAAGCAGGCCCTGGACGAGCTGTCGGCGAGCGCGGGCCTCGGCGACGGGGCCGCCCCGGCGGGGGCGCGCGCGGGCGCAGCCCCGCGCGCCGCCGTCATCGGGGCCTCTTTCGCCGGGGTCAAGATCGCCGCTGTGCTGCACGAGAGGGGTCTCGGCGTCACCCTGGTGGAGCGGGAGCCATCCATCCTTCCCCTGGCGGCGCACCCGGACTGCGCCCGCATCATGGAAGACCACCTCTTGGGGGAGGGCTACGAGTTGCGCCTGGGCGCGGCTCTCACCGGGGTGATCACAGACGCCGTCACCGAGGCCGGCCGGCCCGGTGTACGCCTGGACTTCGGCGCGCTGCCCGGTGCCGCCGACCCCGGAGGGGCCGGCGGCACCGCCTGCGATGAGTCATCCACCCAGGAGGTCGTCGACCTGGTGGTGGTCTGCACGGGCACGCGTCCGGCGCTGTCGTTCCTCCGCCCCGGGCAGGTGGCCACCGGCAACGGCATCCTGGTGGACGAACAGATGCGTTCGAGTCTGCCCACCCTTTACGCGGCCGGCGACGTGGCCCAGGGCAAGAACCTGCTGTCGGGACGGCATGAGATAATCGGTCTGTGGTCGAGCGCCCGCTACCAAGGGCGGGCCGCGGGACGCAGTCTCGCCGGCGCCCCCTCGGTCTACCGAGGCGGAGTGCCGCACAACATCACCCACGTCGGCCGCATGCTGTTCGCCGCCGTGGGCTGTGTGAACGAGTACGACACGATGGTCGTATGCAGCGAAGGCGACTCTCACCAGTTCCGCGTCTGGCTCGACGGGCGGCTGGCCGGGGTCAATCTGCTTGACTGCTGCCTGTCGGCCGGGGTCACCAAGCAGGCCCTGCTGAAAGCCGCGATAGGCGCGACGAACGAGACGGAGGCGACGTGGACAAGCTTCAACGGATGAGCAAGGGCAAGATCCCGGGCGAAGCCACCGGGATCGAGGTCCGCAAGTCGATCTGCACGATCTGCGACCCGCAGACACAGTGCGGCCTCGACTGCTATGTCAGAGACGGCCGCATCATCAAGGTGGAGGGAACACTGGAGAACCCGCACAGCGGCGGCACCCTCTGCGCCAAGGGAGCCGCTCAGCGCCAGTGGATATACCACGAGGAAAGACTCCGCACGCCCCTCAAGCGGGTGGGCCCCCGCGGCTCCGGTGAGATGGTGTCCATCTCCTGGAGCGAGGCCCTCGACACCGTCACCGAGAACCTGCAGCGCCTCAAGGCCGAAAGCGGCCCCGAGTCGGTGGTCTTCTACTGCGGGTATCCCAAGCAGATGAGGCCGTTCGTCCAGCGCCTGGCCTTCCTCTTCGGGTCCCCCAACTACTGCACCGAGTCGAGCACCTGCTTCACGGCCATGGCTATGGCTTGGCGGCTGGTCTACGGAGCGATGGCGGGTCCCGACCTGGCCCACACCAAGTTGCTCTTCGTGTGGACGGGCAACCCCTTGTGGGCCGGGACCCCCAACGCCCGCAAGCTCATGGACGCGAAGGAGCGGGGGGTCAAGTTCATCGTCGTCGATCCCCGCAACTCCCCCATCGCCGCCCTGGCCGACCTGCACCTGAAGCTCCGCCCCGGTACCGACGGCGCCCTCGCGCTGGCCATGGCCAACGTCATCATCTCCGAGGGGCTCTACGACCGGGAGTTCGTCTCCGAATGGACCCGTGGGTTCGACAAGTACCGGGCGTACGCCTCCACCTTCACCCTGGAGCGGGCGGAGGAGATCACCGGCGTGCCCGCCGCCCTTATCCGGGAAGCGGCGGTGCTCTACGCCACCACCAAGCCGGCCGCCATGATGCCCAGCTCCACCCCGGTCGTCCATCACACCAACGGGGTGCAGAACCAGCGGGCGGCGGCCATGTTGGTGGGGCTTACCGGCAACTTCGACGTCCCCGGCGGCAACGTGGTCCAGCCCTTGGCCTGGCTCGAGGTCCCCGGAGGCGGCTTCCCCTCCCGCGACCACGCCTTCAAGATGCCGCGCCCCTGGAGCGACCTGCCTCCCCGGGTGGGAGCCGCACGTTTCCCGGTATGGACCGAGATGATCGATCAGGGCCAGGCCATGGACCTTCCCCGGCACATCAACAGCGGCGATCCCTACCCGCTGCGGGGTTTCCTGGGCTTCGGCGTCAACTACCGGATGTTCCCCGGTTCGAAGGATTGGCTCGCAGCCGTGCAGAAGCTCGACTTCATCTGCATCACCGACCTCTTCGCCACCGATACCGCCAAGTACGCCGACATCGTGCTGCCGGCCTGCAGCTCGGTGGAGCGGAGCGAGGTGCGGGCATACCCGCAGAAGTACGTCATCGCCACGAAACCGGTCATCGAACCCATCGGTGAATCCCGTTCCGACACCGACATTGTCTTCGGCCTGGCCCAGAAGCTGGGACTGCCTTACCAGGACTACGATGGGGCCGCGGCCGGCGGGGCGACCCCCCCGGCCGATCTGGGCGGGTTCCTGCCCAACGGCGCTCCCGATTTCGGCGACGCTTTCGACGCGGCTCTGGACTGGATCCTCGCGCCCAGCGGCATGACCGTGGCCCAGATCAGGGAGCATCCTGCCGGGATGCCGGTGCCGAACCCGATCCCCATCACCTTCAAGAAGTACGAGAAAAACGGTTTCGCCACCCCGAGCGGCAAGATGGAGTTCGTCTCCTCCATCACCGAGAAGCACGCTGACCGAGAGGGCATCGACGGTCTGCCGGTCTACAACGAGCCCAAGCTCAGCCCGCTGTCGACGCCCGACGTGGCCGCGGGATTCCCCCTGGTGTTGGGCACCGGCACCCGCCTGCCCATGTTCATCCATTCCCGGACGTTCCGGCTGCCCTGGACCCGCAGCCTCCGCCGCGAGGCCATGGTCGACCTCAACCCGATCGACGCCGGCAAGTACGGCATCGCCCAGGGTGACCTGGTCGAGCTGTCCACCCCCTATGGCGCCATTCAGGTCAAGGCCAACATCACCGAGTTGGCCGGCGTGGGCGTGGCCCACATGTTCCACGACTATCCCGAGGCCGACGTCAACACCCTGCTGTCCGGTGACTACCTTGACCCCATCTCCGGTTTCCCCGGCTTCAAGGCCTCGCTGTGCGCCGTCAAGAAGATCGCGCCTGGGACCGCCGGAGCGCAGGAGGTGACGCGATGAGCCACGCCTTCTACTTGGACCTCGACCGCTGCACCGGGTGCTTCACGTGCGCCGTGGCCTGCATGGACCAGAACGACCTGGAGGTGAGCGGCCCCGAACCCACCGCCTGGCGCCAGGTGTTCACCATCGAGACCGGCTCAGGCCCGGAGGCCCGGCTGCGCTACGTGTCCCTCGCCTGCATGCACTGTGAGGACGCTCCTTGCATCATGGCCTGTCCCACCGGGGCCATCGCCCGGGATACCGGCACCCGCGCCGTCGTCGTCACCGCCGATCTCTGCATCGGCTGCCACAGCTGCTCCATCGCCTGCCCCTTCGGGGTGCCCCGCTTCGGCAAAGACGGGCGCATGCAGAAATGCGACCTGTGCGCCGTCCGGCTGGAGGCCGGCCTCGAACCGGCCTGCGTGCGGGCCTGCCCCACCAAGGCGCTCAAGCAGGGTGATCCCAACACGTTGACCCAAGAGGTGGAGAAGAAGGCGGCGGCCCGGCTGGCGGCGGGATCGTAGGCGACCCCGCCGCCCGGCCGCGGCCCCGCGGCCGCGGCCCCAGGGTGGGGCGGCAGGCCGCCTTAGGCGCCTGCCGCCCGCAGCGCCCGCAGGTTCCGCCCCAGCACGGGGGAGTACTCGTCCAGATCGAGGAGGCGCAGCTTCTCGCGCACGCCTGCCGGCAGCTGCTCGGGCGTCAGGTCGCGCAGGATCCACTCCGTCTCTTCACGGTCGAACTCGGCCACCACCTTGGGGATGCGCAGGTGGACCCGGTTCGCCGGGCACAGCTCCTGACAGCGCACGCAGCCCACCAGGGCGTTGTGGCTCTTGGGATCGAGCCAGTCGGGCCATTCGCCTTCGTGCTCGTTGAGATAGGTGAGGCAGCGGGTGGCCTCTATCACGGTGCCATCGTAGGGGATGCAGCCGGTGGGGCACACGTGGTGGCAATTGCGGCAAGGGGGGCAATTGGTCAGGCGCCAGCTACCCTTGCTCCTGTGGTCCACCACCTCGAGAGGGGCGTCGGTGCAGTACGCGTCCAGGCGGACGAAAGAGCCCATGTTGCGCACGTAGGCCACGTTGTTGCGGCCGTACTGCGCCAGCCCGGTCCGCACCGCGAGGAGCTTCACCGGGAGCCGGCAGCGCGCCACCCGGAATCCGGCCGGGCCGAGCACCGACCGCATGACCTCGAGTGTCCGTTCGCGGATCGAGGTGGAGATATACGTAGACGGCACGACCGCCTCGAAGGGGCCGTCGTCGAACTCGAAGCGGAGCTTGACCACCGGGGAGCGGGCAGCCACCACGATTAGGGCCCGCGGCTCCCCCACCTCTTCCGGGCAGGAGAAGGCCAGACTCTCCCGGTACTCCTCCAGGAGCTCGGCGCTCACCTCCCCCCGCTCCTGGAGTCCGGCCAGGATTCCGGCCAGCTCGTCCGCCACCGCCACGTCCGCCAGCCGGTGGGCGAACCCGGCGTCGTCCAGGGCCCGGCGCAGGGCCGCGGTCAGGTCGGGGGCAGCCCCTCGGGCGGCGGCGGCAGAAGCGGCGGCCACCTCAACCCCCGGAGGGATGGGTGGGCCGCATCTGCTCTCCCCGGTCCTTGCCGCTCACACCGTAGACGATGATCATGCGGTCGGTTGTCCACTCCACCGGCGCCCGGTCGTCGGTCCAATAATCGTTCATGGCCGGGACCGAGACCCGCTCCGCGGTCATGACGCCTCCGCCGTCAAGGAGGTCTCCTCAGAGGCCACCTCCTGCAGAGTGAGGGCCGGGACGCGTGCGGCCGCGGCCCGGGCCTCGCCTGCATCCCCGTCCGCGCCTTCCAGGTAAATCCGCCTGTAGGAGAAGGCCGCCACGAGCACGACGTACTGCAGGGCGGTGCCGATGAGCGCCTTGTTCTGGTCCTGGTAGAACACCAGCAGATTGACAACGGTCAGGTCGACGATCAGGGCGGCGACGGCGATGCTCAGACCCCTCGCCTCGCGGCGCAGAGCGATGAGGACGCCACCGGCCAGCATGGCCGCGCCCACCCCGCCTTCCAAGACGGCCCGCACCGAGAACCAGATCTTGTCACCGAGGGCGGCGAGCTCCCCCGGTGACACCAGCGACCGCAAGAACTCGGTGACGGAGGAGGCCGGGGCGATGGCCAAGAACGCCAGCAGGGCCATGTCCAGGACCGCGTACACTCCTCCCGCCAGTAGCGCGAAGATGAGAAACACCCGCAGCCGCGGCCGGGTGAACACTCGGCGGGCCCAGGACCGCACGGCCGTGAGCACCAGCTGCACCCGCCCGGGCGGCGGTTCGACGATGAGAGGCCGCTCCGCCTCCACATAGTCGGCCATGGCCGCAGCCAAGCGCCGGGCCGGCTCGTCCTTCGCCGTGGTCTGCAGCTGCGACAGCCGCTGGGCCAGGACGTTCAGATCGTGCCGGCTCATCTCGCGGTCGAGCACGCCCGTCATCTGCTCGAGGGCCCGGTACATCTCTCCGCGGGCGTCCCGCCCCGGAGGCCGGCGGACCCGCAGATACACCAGGACCGTGGCCAGGAACAGAGCGTAGATGATGGGGGCCGCCGCCGGGGTGAAGTAGTCGTTGCTCTGAGTGACGAACTTGCCCACCTCGTCGATGAAGAGCCCCACTCCTCCCCCGCTGAGGACGGCGCCGAGCACCAGGGCCCAGCGGTTGGCAACCGTGAGCAGCAACAGAGCAGCCGCGAACAGGGCCAGCCCACCCCACAGAACGTGGGCGATGTGGACTGTGTCGTTGCCGATCTGCGCGTACCCGGTGAGGCGAAGAACACCCCTGAGGGTCACCACGCTCAGCGCGAAGGTGACCAGGGAGATGAGCACGTACCGCTCGGAGCCGTAGCGCTTCACCGGGCGGAGATTGCGTATGCGTTCGAAAGCCATGCAGTCGAGCCTCGTCGAAAGTCCCTACGCGTCCGCCCATTATACGGGAGTGGTCTTGTCAACATGGTGACCCCGGGCGGACGGGGAACGTTCCCATACGCGACGCGCTGCTGCTGACCACCGACGAGTGTTCGCCCTTCAGCCTCGACTAGAGGCGGTGGAGCAGGCGGTGCGCCAGGTCTACTCCCCCTTGCGCATACGGTCGGCCAGGTCGCAGGCCTCTTTGTACAGACCTGCCTTGGTGCCGATGGTGTCGCCCAGCTCCAGATGCCGGTCGGTGGTGCTGTCATATTCGGGCCAGGGCACGGCACCGTCGCCGTTGGGGTCGCCGGTGGCGGCAAAGCGGACCCAGTAGCCCATCATGGCCCCGGACAGGTCGTAGTCGGCCTGCTGTATATCGCCGAGGGCCGTGAACAGGCCGGCGTTGCCGAACACGTAGGGGATCTCAACCCCGTGGAACGCGCCCAGGGGATTCCCCAGAGGGACCCGCGTGAACTGGTAGAGGTAGGCCGGCGCGACCGCGCTCATGGCGGCGGCCGCGAAACGGGCGGTGGAAGCGAACCCTACCTCGGTCAGCATGCGGCTGAAGGCCGGGGTGATGTCGGCCGGGCTCGCGACCGGATAGAGCGCTAACGCCTCGTCCACGTAGGGGCCGAAGATCCTCCCCATCTGCAGCCGGAATTCGTCTGTTGACCCGGTCAGGCCGGCCAGGAAGGCGTTGCCTTCGTCGGCGTTGGACCCGATCAGCAGGGGCACCTTCGCCTGCCTGCCCGCGAGCCATAGGTCGGTGGGAAGATCCGATAGCACGTAACCGTCGGCCACCGGTTTCCAGGTGAGACCCTGGTCCATGAGATCTTCTCCGGAGCCTCCTGCCGCCAGCAGTTCCGCCGCGCTCAGAGCCCGCATCTGGGCGAGCGCGTCGCCAGAGGGGTCGACGCCGAGCCTCTTGACGAACTCTTCCCCGGCCGCCTCGGCCTGGGCCTTGGCGGCAGCCGTCGACACCCCGAAGCCCGTGTCGAGGAGAATGCCGCTCTGGGCGATGGCGCGCTGGAAAAGCCCTTCGGCGAGGGGGCTCACCAACAGGTCCAGGATACTGATGGCCCCGGCGGACTCTCCGAAGACCGTCACCCGCCCCGGGTCGCCTCCGAAGGCGGCGATGTTCCTCTGCACCCAGCGCAGGGCGGCGATCTGGTCGAGCAACCCGTAGTCACCCGATGTCCCTTCGGCCGACTCCGCCGCGAGAGCCGGATGGGCGAGGAACCCCAGCGGCCCCAGCCGGTAGTTAATGGTGACCACCACCACCCCTTCGGCCGCCAGGTTGGCGCCGTCATACACCGCCATCGAACCTGAGCCGGTGACGAAACTGCCCCCGTGGATCCAGACCATGACGGGGAGCCGCTCTGCGCTCGACTCGGCCGGAGACCATACGTTCAGGTACAGGCAATCCTCGTCCGTTTCGCCCACGTCGAGGTAGAACACCCCGCCCGCCGCGGGCTGGGGGCAGGAAGGACCGGGCTCGACACACTGCCGCACATCCTGCCAAGGGGTCACCGGCTGGGGCGGCCGCCAGCGCAGGTCACCCACGGGTGGCGCAGCGTAGGGGATGCCCTTGAACACCCATATGCCCGCCTCCTGCACCCCCAAGATAGGCCCACTGTCGAGAACGACCCGGTTCAGGGAGGTCTGGGTGCCGCCACAGGCGGCCGTCACCGACAGAACGGCGGCCAGAGCACATGCCAGCATTACCGTCACGGCGGGCAAGGACCAACGTGACCGCGTCATCGTCTCCCTCTCAGCGATCGTCCAGCTCGGTGATCTCCAGGCTGTCGCTGATCTCGATGCAGCCGATGACACTCATGGCCGCCGGGCAGCCCTTCAGATAGCCGGCGAACACGTCGCGAGCCTCCTCGGTCTTGCCCCGGGGTACCTTGAGCGTGTAGTCCACCCGGATGCGGGTTATGCGCAATACCCCGTCGACGTCTTCGACGTCCCCCTCGACACAGGCTTGATAGCGGTCGGTGTGAGTGGGGATCTTCCTGCCGGCCAGCGCCGTGGCCAGTGTGCCCATCATTCAGCCGCCCACCGCACCCACGATGTGGTCGAGGGTGGCCGCGTGCTCGACCTCGGGATCGACCTTGTAGAACTTCTTGATCCCCCCATGGACACCGTAGTAGATGGGTTCGGCGAAGCCCTCGATGGTGGCCTTGCGGGTGGGCCCGTTCTCCCGAACGATGGTTATGCGCGAGGTGTGAACGATCGCCATGGACTAAGGTCTCCGCTCCTCGTCGTACCCGGCGGCCACCGGGCCGGACAGCCCTCCGCCTACTATACGCCACACTCCGGGTATCCCATCTCCAGTTCTTCCGCGGACGCCGCCCGCACGTCGACCACCTCGATGTCGAAGTGCAGCCGTTTGCCGGCCAGGGGATGGTTGGCGTCGAGCAACACCGCCTCTTCGCCCACCTCGACCACCACCACCGAGATGTCCCCGCCAGGTGTCTCGGCCGCCAGCTGGAGGCCGGGCGCCAGGGGCATGCCCTCCGGGAACTCGCTCAAAGGGACCTCGAAGACCGCCTCTTTGTCGAACTCCCCGTACGCGTCGGCGGGCTCGACGACCACCGTGGAGCGGTAGCCGGCGGAGGTGCCCTCCAAGGCTGCTTCCAGACCGGAGATGAGGTTGTCGTATCCGTGGAGATAGACGAGGGGGGGACGTCCCTCGTTGGAATCGATGGTCACGCCCTCGTCGTCCTTGAGGGTGTAGTTGAGGGAGACGATGGCGCCGCGAGTGGCCTGCATGGGGAACATCCCTTCTTGTTGGTCTGTCAGCCGATCACAGAGAATCAGTAGCTTACTACACCTGGGCGTCCCGGTCGGGGTGTGGGGCGCTCTCAGTCTGCCCGGAGGGCAGGGGCAGGCCGGTGGCGGCAGCCCCGGCCGGTGGACCGGCCTCTTGCCGCCGCGCCGCGGTCATCTCTTCCCACCAGCGGCGGTGACGCTCCCGGGCCAGTCCCTCGGGGAGGGTGCCCCTGACCATCGCGCCCAGGTACACGCGCCCATGCTTGGTCAAGAACACGTGGGCCAGATGGCCGAGAAAGAGGGCGACGGAGGCGATGGCCAGGAACCCGTGCAACCACAGAGCCCGGGACACCAGCCAGGCGGGCAGGCCGTCCTTGTGCATGAGGATGCCCCCGGTGACCGCGAAGCCCACGGCCATGGCCGCCACCAGAACGACATTGGCCTTCTGTCCGGCGTTCAGCCGGCCCTGAGCCGGCATCGCCCGTCCGCGCAGCGTGTAGCCGCGCAGAGCCAGGCCGAACCAGCGGCGGTCGTCGCCGTCCCACAGGTCCACTTCGCGGAGGTCGGCCCGCAGGCGCCGGCGGTCGAGCACGACCATGACCAGCAGGGGGACCAAGACCATGGCCAGGCCGATGGCGGCATGGTAGCGGGAGACGGTGAAGCGCGTCCCCCCCATCCACTCCCGGGTGGCCGGCAGCCACATCAGCACCCCACTGACGAACGCGACGAGGAAGAACAGGGCATATAGCCAGTGGGCCAACCGCTCGGCCAAAACGAACCGTTGCAGCAAACCTCCACGCCCCTCGGGAGGGACGGAGCCGGACGGGGCCTGGTACGCGCCGCCGCCGGCCGGCGGCGGCGCGCCCGTGCCGGAGGCCGCAACCTCAGATGGTGGCGTCGGCCGGGTAGCCACGTTGCTCCCAATAGCCCTGGTAGCCTTCCGGCCCGGCCGCGATGGCCTCGACCCTGATCACCCACTTGACGTTCTTGTAGGCGTAACTCCCCGGAAGGATGAGGCGAAGAGGCTGGCCCATCTTGGCGGGCAGGAACTCCCCGTTCACCTGGTATGCCAGCATGCTGTCAGGGCGCATGGCCTCTTCCAGGGTGAGCGAATCGGTGTACACGCCGTCGCTCGATTCGAACACCAGATGGGTGGCCCGCGGGTCGATGTCGGCCTGCCTCATGATCTCCCTGGTCGAGACCCCCTTCCACTCCACGTCCTCGACGCCCCAGCCTTCGACACACACGAAGTCCCGAGTGAAGGTGACCTGGGGCAGGTCTTTGAACTGGTCGAATGTGAGCTCGAGAGGCCGGCGGACCAAGCCGTCCACGGTCAGCCGCCAGGTGGCCGGATCGAAGGCGGCGCCGGGCGCCACTGTGTTGATGCGGAAGCCGGCGGTGCCCTCGGAAGCGCCTCCGCTGGAGGGCAGGCGTGGCACCACCTCTTTGCCCAGCAGGAGGGCGGCTACCCCGGCGACGACCAGTCCCAGGAATGCGCGCCTGCCTATGTGTTTTTCGCCGCCGTCACTCATGGACATACCATATCCAGTATCCTACAAAGCGAAACTGGGACGGAGCCGGCAGGGGAATGGTTCTCCCGCCCGTCTAGTAGAAAGGTCATGACATGTCGGACATGGACCGAAAGACCTTCCTGCTCTCCACCGGTCGCTGGCTGCTGTTGGCCGGCGCGGTCGGCGTCTCTCCCGCGGTCTCGGGTTGCGCCCACGCCCTGCGGTGGTCGGAGTCGCAAGGCAGGACTGCGGGGGACCAGCCGTCTGTCTCGGCAACCACCACCACGATGACCGGCCCCGAGACCACCGAGCCGAAAGCCACCACCTCTTCCAGCCAACCGGAGGCCACCTCCACTTCCACCTCCACCACCCCCGGCACGGCCCCCTCCCCTCCTGACCTCGCCGTGATCCGAGGCGATACGCCCGACAAGAACGTACGCGAGGCCGTGGCCCGCCTGGGCGGCATGGAGCGTTTCGTCAAGCGGGACGCCAAGGTGGTGGTCAAGCCCAACGTCCTCACCGGGAGGCCGCCCGAGTACGCCACCACGACCAACCCCTTGGTGGTGGCGGCGATCGTGCGCATGTGCCTGGAGGCGGGAGCGGCCCAAGTGACGGTCCTCGACTATCCCACCAGCAGCCCCCGGGCCGCCTTTCAAGAATCGGGAATAGCCCAGGCGGTGGAAGAGGCCGGTGGCACCGTCAAGTACCTGAGCAACCGCAATTTCGAGAGGGTGGACATCCCCGAGGGAGTGGCCATCGATTCCTGGCCCCTGGTGACCGACGCCCTCGAGGCCGACACCCTCATCAACGTTCCCATCGGCAAGACCCACGGCCTGGCCGGGTTGACCCTGGCCATGAAGAACCTCATGGGCATCATGGGCGATCCTCGGGGCCGTATACATGTGGACTATCCCCCCAAGATCACCGATGTCAACACCCGAGTGACGCAGCACCTGGTGATCCTCGACGCCCACCGCGTCCTCACCCGCAACGGACCCACCGGCGGGAATCTCAAGGACGTGGCCATGCCCAAGACCGTGGTGGCCGGCACCAGCCCGGTGGCGGTCGATGCCTACGGCTGCACCATCATGGGCTGGCGGCCTTCCGACCTGCCCAGCCTGGTAGAGGCGAACAGGCGCGGGCTGGGAGCGATCGATCTGGGTAAGTACACCATCTTCGAGGGCACGGCCTGATGTCGGGCGGTGCGACAGCCGGCAGCGGATGACCGAGGCGCCTGCAAGCACAGCCGAGCGGGACCGCGGGGCGGGCGGGCGTCGGCGGGCCGCCGGCCGCCGGCGCGGCCTTCACCGGTACCGCCGCTACTTCCAGGTCTTCTTCTTGGTGGCCTTCTTCGTCCTCCTGACCTTGACCTTCTGGCCCCTGGGGACCGTCTTCCTCGGAGGGTTCCTGCTGGCCGACCCGCTGCTGGCGATCAACTCGGTGGCGAATGGAGTGATCACGTGGGAGCTGCTGTTGGCGGTGCCGGTCCTGCTCAGCCCCCTCTTCATCGGGCGGGCCTTCTGCGGTTACGTGTGCCCAATGGGGTTCATGGTCGAGCTGTTCGGGCCCCGCAAGGAGCGGCATCCCGGGCCCAAGGCCCGGGGTGTGCTGCGGAAGATGCCGTCCTTCGTGCTGGTGACGGTGCTCTTCCTCATCCTCTTCGGCAGTGCCGTGTTCCTGGTCTTCGACCCCCTGTCGCTCTTCACCCGCACGGCGACCACCCTCGTCTATCCGGCGGTCGACAGAGGTCTGCGCCTGGCCGGTGACGTGCTGTACCAGGCACCGCCGCTGCGCGGCGGGGTCGACTCGGTCACCGAGGTCCTCACCGGCCGTCTGGTCTTCGCCAACGGACTCGCCTACAAGCTCCAGCTGGTGATGTTCGCGATGTTCGTGGGAATCCTCGCCGTCTCATACGTGGAGCGGCGTCTGTGGTGCCGGCACCTGTGCCCGTTGGGGGCACTCCTGGGCCTGGTGGGCCGCGGGGCCCTCTATGGCCGCGTGATCGACGACCACGTCTGCGCCGCGTGCGAAGCCTGCACGGCCGCCTGCCCCATGGACGCTGTGCGCGACGGCGGGCGATCGACTGACTGCTCCCGCTGCGAGGCCGGCCTGGAGTGTGCGGACGCCTGCTCCCACGGAGCCATCCGCTGGGGCCGCCGTCCCCGCAAGCAGCACGTGCACGACCCCAGCCGCAGGGCCCTCCTCAAGGCCGGCGGGCTGGCCTTCCTGGGCGGTTTCTTCCTGTTCACCGGTCTGGGGCGCATCCAACGGTACGTCTTCCTCATCCGGCCGCCAGGGTCACGCAGCGAACTGGACTTCATGGCCACCTGCGCGCGGTGCGCCCAGTGCATGAAGGTCTGCCCCACCAACGTGATCCAGCCGGCGGTCTTCGACGCCGGCCTCGAGGGCTTCTTTACTCCGCAGATGGACTATCGCCGCGGCTACTGCGACTGGAGCTGTAACGAGTGCGGCAAGGTCTGCCCTACCCAGGCCATCCGGCAGCTCAGCCTGGAAGAGAAACGGCTGAAGGTCATCGGCCGCGCCTATATCGACCACAACACCTGCATTCCCTGGTCGGAGGGGCGCGATTGCCTGGTGTGCCAGGAACTGTGCCCTGTCCCCGAGAAGGCCATAATCTTCACCACTGGGGCCGGGGGCCAGGGCCGGGGAGCCGGACAGGCCCGGGGAGGCGGGGCCGGGGAGGCGGCGGGACAGAACGAGGCCGGCGTCAAGCTCCCCCGCGTGGTGCCGGAGCGCTGCATAGGCTGCGGGGTCTGCCAGTACAACTGCCCGGTGGCGAACGAAGTTGCCATCAGGGTCCGCTCGGTGGAGCAGACCGGGCTGCTTTCGAAGTGAGCGCGCCCGCCGGCACCGGGCCCGCCTGGCCCTTCACCCCGCCCATCGCTCCCATGGAGGCCCGGGTGGCGGACGAACTCCCCTCCGGACCCGCCTGGTCGTACGAGCCGAAGTGGGACGGCTTCCGGGTGGTCATGTGGAGCCCTGCGGCGGACGCGTCCGCATCCGCCGGTCCCCGCCTGGACAGCCGCAACGGCAGGCCGTTGCTGCGCTACTTCCCTGAACTCAGGCCGGCGCTGGCCCAACTCCCCCCCGGCACCGTCGTCGACGGCGAGGTGGTCGTCGCCACCGCGGGAAGGCTTGACTTCGACGCTCTACAGAACCGCGTCCATCCCGCCGCGAGCCGGGTTGCCCGCCTCGCCCGCGAGACCCCGGCTTCGCTCGTGTTGTTCGATCTCTTGGCGCTGGAGGGCAGCGACCTGCGCGACCGACCCTTCAGCGAGCGCCGCGCCGCCCTTGAACGACTGGCCGCGATGCTGGACGCCGCCGGCACGGATCCCACCGGAGTGAGGCTCACCGGTCCGGCGGACACCCGCTCCGCGGTGCAGGCCGCAGTGGTCCCCGGGCCGACCACGGCCGGTCCCTGGCTGCTTTCCCCCGCCACCACTGATTTGGAGACGGCCCGCCGTTGGTTCCGGGATTTCGAACCCGCCGGCTTTGACGGCATCGTGGCGAAAGCTCTGGACAGGCCCTACGCCGAGGGCCGGCGCGAGATGGTCAAGGTCAAGCATCGGCGCACGGTGGACTGCGTGGTGGGCGGCTACCGGCTGCACAAGGATGGCCGTCGGGTGGGCTCTCTCCTGCTGGGCCTGTACGACTCCAGCGGCGAGCTTCACTTCATCGGCCACTGCTCCTCGTTCTCCGACCGGGAGGCGGCCGCCCTATTGGAGGCCCTCCAGTCGCTCCGCCCGGGGTCGGAGGCTGCCGGCCTGGGCCCACCCGCCGGTTTCGGTGAACACGCGCGCCACCCGGGCGCCCCCAGTCGGTGGAGCGGGGCCCGCGTCCGCGCCAGCGCGGACGCGGGCCTCCCCGCGAAGGGGGCGGGACCGGGCGAGGACTTCGTCCCTGTGGCGCCGCTTCTCGTCATCGAAGTGAGCTACGACC
Organism: uncultured Gaiellales bacterium; assembly: GCA_964399135.1. Classification (GTDB taxonomy): domain Bacteria; phylum Actinomycetota; class Thermoleophilia; order RBG-16-64-13; family RBG-16-64-13; genus CAYNPL01. The sequence goes on along the minus strand of CAYNPL010000006.1, from coordinate 113,618 downwards.
AGCTCACCGGAGACCGCTTCCGCCATGCCACCCGTTTCGAGCGCTGGCGGCCCGACAAGGATCCCCGCCAGTGCACCATGGATCAGCTGGAGCGGCCTCAGGGCATGGAGCTCCAGGAGGTCCTCGGCCAGGGCGGGCGGTCACCGGGGGCCGCGGGCCCGGCCTGACGCCTGCGAGTCGGTCGCCTGCGCGTATACTGGCTTTGGTGGCACCCGTTCTGTAAAGGTGAGGAGACGTGAAGCTCCGGGGATCGCCCTTCCTCGTTCTCTTCGTCCTGCTCCTGGGCGTCGCCCTGGCGGCGACCGTGTCCCTGCTGGGGTCGACTCCGCCCGCCTTCGCCAACGACACCTCGGTCGGAGGCATGGGGGGCGACCTCTATCCGCTGGAGAGTACCGATATCCGGCTGGAGGCGGAGACGGTCCAAGCCGTCTGTTACCGGCGCTTCGCCGAGTACCGCGTCGACTTCAAGTTCGTGAACTCCGGAGGACCGCAGACCCTCATGCTGGGCTTCCCCTACCTGCCGGTGGGACCGGAAGGCAACGGCACCATCCCCATCTCCTTTCGAGCCTGGCAGAACGGCATGCCCCTGGCGGTCAGCATCGGCGAGGGCGGCGACGGCACCGACGAGCAGGGCTACTTCCTCCACCAGGCCACCTTCCCCACCGGGGAGACCATGATCACCGTGAGCTACTTGAGCAATCCCACCTGGGTCTCGAGCAACCGCCTCGAGGAGCTCATGCCGCCGGAGATGAAGGTCCCCGGGGTGACCGGGCTGGCCGGGCGCCACGATTACTGGCTGCACACCGGGGCGACCTGGGCGGGCACGATCGGCAAGGCCGTGGTCCGCTACAGTCTGGCGGACGACTTCGACGGCTGGGCGGTCGACGTCACTGCCGGCCAAGCAGGCTCCGTGGAGGGCTGGCCCTGGACCACCCGCCCCGAGACGCACGTCAAGCCGGACGGCCGTACCTACCTGTGGGAGTTCCGCGATCTGGAGCCGACCAAGGACCACGATATCATGCTGGCTTTCACCGCCCCCTTCCTCAGCGCGGAGACGATGCCCTCCTTACCCCCTGCTTTCGGGGCCGTGGTCTTCCCCGATGACACCGCCGAGGGCGGTATGACCGGCTGGGAGGTAGCCGACGGGTCCCCTCTCAGCGCCTGGGCGCTGGGTGAGGGGAAGGAGGCGCGGGTGCAGCTGCGGATAGAGGGCGATCGGAACATCAGGGAGTTCCGCATCGTGACCGGCAGGAACGACACCCTGACGTCGTTCGGCGAGTACAGCAGGCCGAAGACGGTGCGCGTAACCCTCTCCGACGGCGCGACCAAGACCTTCGCCCTGGCCGACGAGCCCTCGGTGCAGAGGTTCCCCCTGGAGGGAACGGCGGAATGGGCCCGGGTCGAGATCCTGGACGTCTATCCCGGGAGCGCCGGCGGGGAAGTCTACATCTCCGAGGTGAGCTTCGGCACGAGCCCGGCCCCTGCGTTCGCCCCCTTCGCCGAGCTCATCGGCTTCGACACCACCTCGGCGACGGAGGTCCCGACTTCCGTCTCTCCGCCCCCCTCCACCGCCAGTCCGGACGGCACTGATCCCGGGTCCGCCGGCACGGCAGGCGCGGACTCCGGCTGGCCGCTCTGGCCCGTCGTCGCCTTCGCCGTGGCGGGGGCGGCGTTCATCGCGCTGATCGTCCTGCTGATCGTCGCGGCCACCCGGCGCTGAGCCGGGGCGGCTGAGGCGGACCGCACGAGGACCCCGGCGGCCCCGAAGGGGCACTCTCAGCCCGCGCCGCCGCCCGCAGTCCGCGCTTTGGCCGCAGCGATGCTGGCCTGCAGAGCGGCCATGAAATCGACCACCTCGCCGGGCCGGCCTGCGGCCGGCGCCGGCTCCTCCTCCACCTCCACCGGCAGTCCGGCCACCTTCTCAGCGATGAGCGTGAGGAGAGCGTCCCGGTACTCGTCGCGGAGGTCCTCCGGTCGCCACTCGGCCGAGAGGCTCTCCACCAGAGTCTTGGCCATCACCAGCTCCTGTGGCCGCACCCCGGGCTCTTGGGCCAGGACGGGGAAACCGGCCTCTCTGATCTCGTCGGGCCAGTTCATGGTCTCGAGCACGAGCAGCTCTCGGTAGGGACGGATGCTCACCAGGTGCTCCTTGGCGTGGAGCGCCAGCTTGCCCACCGCCACCTTGCCGGCCGCCTCCATGGCCTGCCGCAGCAACTGGTACGCCTTCAGGCCCACTTCCTCCGGCTCCAGGTAGTAGGGCTTCTGGAAGTAGACGGGGTCGACGGAGGCCAGGTCGACGAACTGGATAAGGTCGATGGTACGAGAGGAGCGGGCCCGTACCGCGAGCAGGTCCTGGTCGCTCAGAGCGACGTACCGTCCTTTTTCGTATTCATAACCGCGGACGACGTGGTCGTAGGGGACCTCTTCCCCACACAAGGAGCAGGTCCGGGTGTAGAAGATACGGCCACCGTCCCGGTCGTGGAGTTGATGGAAGGCGACGGTCTTCTCCTGGACGGCGGGATAGAGACGCACGGGGATGGTGATGAGACCGAAGGAGACGGCGCCTTTCCAGATCATCTTCACGGCCGAGACCTCCTGACCGGCTCGCACTGCGTTGCTCCAGACGTACCCAGACTCCCGGTCGCCAAACCGTCGTAGTATCCTAAGGCGGAGGTTTCGCGCCCTCGTGGGGAAGGGCGCCACCCGGCGCCACCGACACGAAAGGGCGTGGATGGAAGCCGCAGCAGGTCCCGGCCCCCGCTACCGATGGGCGATCCTGGGCACGGCCGCACTGGTCGTCTTCGCGGCCCTCGGCCTCTCCCGCTTCAGCTATACCTCGATCCTGCCTTCGATGCAGGAAGGGCTGAGCCTCAGCAACACCCAGGCCGGTGGTCTGGCCACCGCCAACCTGGCCGGCTACATGGCCATGGCCCTGGTGGGAGGTGCGCTCGCTTCGCGGTTCGGCCCCCGCCGGGTCATCGCCGGGGGGTTGCTGCTGGCCTGCCTGGGCATGGTGATCACGGGACTCGCCGCGAACTACCCGCAGGCCTTGGGCGGACGGTTCCTGTCGGGCGTCGGAGCGGCAGGCTCGAACGTCCCCGCCCATACCTTGGTCGCGCTATGGTTCACGCAGCGGCGGCGCGGCATCGTCACGGGTGTGGTGGCCACCGGGTGTTCGGTGGGGTTGGTTCTGGTGGGCCCGCTGGTGCCGTTCATCATCAATCAGTTCGGCGAGGACGGCTGGCGCATGGCCTGGTTGATACTGGCGGCCGTGGTCGGCGTCGTCGCCATCGTCAGCTTCTTGGTCATACGCGACCGCCCCGGATACCGGCCTGACGACCACGGCCCCGTGACGACCAAGAGGGCGGGCGATTGGAAGAGGATCTACCTCTCGGGCCGGCTCTGGCACCTGGGCATCGTCTACTTCATGTTCGGTTTCGCCTACATGGCCTACATGACCTTCTTCACCAAGAGGCTCATCGCCGACGTGGGCTACAGTCCGGAGAGCGCCGGCACCATGTTCATGGTCCTTGGCTGGTCGAGCCTGGTCTGCGGGGTGCTCTGGGGGTGGACCGCCGACGCCATCGGCCGCAAGTGGGCGATGATGATCATCCTCTTCATCCAATCGGTCTCGTATGCGCTCTTCGCGGTCTGGACCGACACCGCCGGCCTCACCCTCTCCGCCGTACTGTTCGGCCTCACCGCCTGGGGCATCCCCGCCATCATGGCCGTCGCCTGCGGCGACATCGTGGGTCCGCTCATGGCTCCGGCCGCCTACGGCTTCCTCACCGTGTTCCATGGTTTCGGACAGGCGGCCGGACCGTACGTCGCCGGCAGGCTGGCCGACGCTCTGCCCACGTTCACTACCAGCTACTTGATGGCCGCCGGCGTGGCCTTCCTGGGCGCGATCGGGATGCTGCTGCTGCGCTGGGCGCCGGGCAAGCCGGGAAGGCGGGCTGGGGTGGAAGCGTGCACCCCGGACGCGCAGGTGGTGGCGCCCCCGATGTAGCGGCCGGGCGCCGCGACGGCCGGGCGCCGCGGCGCGGCCGCCCCTGGGCCGGGCGGGCCGGTCCGCGGACGGGGTCCGCGCGGACCCCGTCCGCCCGGGCCTGTATGCTTGGAGCTACCATGCCGGCCGCCCCCATCGACACCATCCTCGCCGACCTCAACGAGCAGCAGCGGCTCGCGGTCCGCCACGGCGACGAGCCTCTCTTGGTCGTGGCCGGGGCCGGCACCGGCAAGACCGCCACCCTGGCCCATCGCGTGGCCTACCGCATCGCCACCGGCACCGATCCCAGCCGCATCCTCTTGCTCACCTTCACCCGGCGGGCGGCGGCGGAGATGTTGCGCCGGGTGGAGGGAATCCTGCGCCGCCTGGAGCTAGAGTCGCGGGCGGCGGCGGAGTCCGGCGGAGCCGGCGACGCCGCCGCCCTGGAGCCCCGCCCACCGGGGCCCGGCCACGCGGGCGCCGCGGCCCGGGCGGTCCCCGGCAGGGTGGCGGGCAGAGTGTGGGGCGGCACGTTCCACGCGACCGCCACCCGGCTGCTGCGCCTGCACGGACGCGCCATCGGCCTCGACCCCGCCTTCACGATCCTCGACCGCGGTGATGCCGAAGACCTCATGGGCGTGCTTCGCACCGAGCTTGGCTTGGCCAAGAGCGACCGCCGTTTCCCACTCAAGGGCACCTGCATCGAGATCTACAGCCGCTGTGTCAACGCCCGCGAACCCGTCGACGAAGCCGTGGAGAAGCATTTCCCCTGGTGTCGGGACGAGGTGGAAGACCTGCGCCGGCTCTTCTCCGCCTACGTCGACCGCAAAGGGGCGCAGAACGTGCTCGACTATGACGACCTGCTTCTGTTCTGGCATGGCTTGCTGGCCGATCCCAGAGCGGGAGCCTCCATCCGCCGCCGCTTCGACTGCGTCCTGGTGGACGAGTACCAGGACACCAACGCGTTGCAGGCCGAGATCCTGCAGATGCTGCGGCCTCAAGGCCGAGGTCTCACCGTCGTGGGAGACGACGCTCAGGCCATCTACTCCTTCCGGGCGGCCACGGTCAGGAACATCCTCGACTTCCCCCGCCACTTCCCCGGCACCACCGTCATCACCCTCGAACAGAACTACCGCAGCACCCAGCCCCTCCTCGATGCCACCAATGCGGTCATCGCCCAGGCGGCCGAACGCCACGCCAAACACTTGTGGTCCCAGCGCAAGGACGGGGCCAAGCCACAGGTGGTCTGTTGCGAAGACGAGGACGAGCAGACCGAGGCCGTCATCCGTCGTGTCCTCGAACACCGGGAGGCCGGCTTGGCCCTGCGCCGTCAGGCCGTGCTTTTCCGCGCCTCCCATCACAGCCTGGCCCTGGAACTGGAGCTGGCCCGGCGCAACATCCCCTTCCGCAAGTACGGCGGCCTCCGCTTCATCGAGACCGCTCATGTCAAGGACCTGCTCGCTTTCCTGCGGCTGGCGGAGAACCCCCGCGACCTGATGGCGGGTACGCGGGTGCTGATGCTGCTGCCCGGCGTGGGCCCCAAGAAGGCCAGGGCCCTCATGGACCGGTCAGCGGCCGCCGGTCCGGCGGCGATGCCGGCCGACCGGCGGGACAGGGCCGAGGGAACGTCCCAGGCCGCAGCTGCCAGCAGTGGCTTCGCCGCCTGGGCGGACTGTCCCGCGCCCTCTCCCGCGGCGGCGGGCGCGTGGCCGGGGTTCCTGTCGCTCATGTCCGGCATCGGGGGGCGCAGCCCAGGCGACCTCGCTTCGCAGATCCAACGCATCAGGCTCTTCTATGCGCCGCTTCTTGAGCGTCTCTACGACAATGCCCGCGCCCGCCTCATGGACCTGCAACAACTGGAGCAGCTGGCCACCCGCTTCCCCGACAGATCCCGCTTCCTGGCCGAGATCGCCCTTGATCCTCCCGCCTATTCCGAAGACCTGGCCGGCCCGCCCCTGCTCGACGAGGACTACCTCATCCTGTCCACCATGCACTCGGCCAAGGGATTGGAATGGGAGGTGGTGTATGTCATTCACGCGGCCGACGGCAACATCCCTTCCGACATGGCCACCGGCCGGCTGGAGGAGATCGAGGAGGAGCGCCGCCTGTTCTACGTGGCGCTGACCCGGGCCAAGGACTGGCTCTACGTCTACCATCCCCTCCGCTATTACTCCTACCCGCGCACCTTCAGCGATGTGCACGGCTACGCCCAGGTCACCCGCTTCCTCCCCGAAGATGTGCGCGGCCTTTTCGAACAGTCTCAGGCCGCGTGCACGCAGCCGTGGACCGACTCGGCCGGGTCAAAGCCGCTCGCGGACTTCGGTGCGGAGAGCCGGGTCACCAGCGAAGACATCAGACGGCGGCTCAAGGAGTTCTTGTGAGCTCGTGACGACCGGGCGGAGACCGGCGCCGGCCGGCGGCCCGAGGGTCAAGCAGACCGTCGTCCGGCCCTGGTCAGGCTCTGTTCAGACGGCCGCGGTGGAAGCGTGCGATAATACCGCAGTTCCGATTCCACGAGTTCGTACGAGGAGAGTGTTTGATGCCCAGTTGGATCGGACCATGGGAGATCGCGATAGTCTTGGTGTTGGCCCTGCTCATCTTCGGGCCTAAGAAGCTGCCCGATCTCGGTTCTTCGCTCGGTCGCTCTATCTCCGGCTTCAAGAGAGGCCTCAAAGAGAGCCAGGAAGAGTTGAAGACGGCCATGAAGGACGACGTCACCGTCGACAGTGACGCCGCCACCGCGCCCAAGGAGACGGTCACCAAGACCGAGCCTGCGCCTGCCGAGACTGCAGCCAAGGTCGACGCTACCAAGACCGGCGCCGACCAGAGCTGACCGTAGACTGAACCGGAGCCGTTAGCAGAGCCCTCGACCCCGGCCGGACGGCCGGCTTCGTGTTCACAGCGTGCCGCCGCGCGCGCGCGACGTCAGGCAGGATGCAAATGCCAGGACCTCAGACCGGACCGGGCCCCGAGTGGCACCGGTACACAATCGCCGAGACCCTCTCCACCCTCGGCACCGACCCCGATTCGGGGCTGACCCGGGCAGAGGTCGAGGCTCGACTGGCCCGGTACGGCCCGAACACCATCACGCCGCGCAAGGGCCCCAGCGCCCTTAGAAGGCTGCTCGCGCAGTTCACCCAACCACTCGTGCTCATCTTGATCGTGGCCGGTGCGGTCACCGCGTTCCTCCAAGAGTGGGTGGACGCTGCTGTGATCTTCGGCGTGGTGATCATCAACGCGCTCATCGGATACCTTCAGGAGACCAAGGCCGTCAAGGCCATCGAAGCGCTCGCCAAGGCGATGACCGTGGAGACCACGGTGGTGCGTGAGGGCCAGCGCACGGTGATCCCCGCTTCGCAACTGGTGCCCGGAGACGTGGTGGCCATCCAGGCGGGCGACAAGATCCCCGCCGACATCCGGCTCACCTATTCGAGGGACCTCCGCGTAGACGAGTCCGCCCTCACCGGAGAATCGTTGCCGGTGGAGAAGCAGACCGACCCCTTGGCGTTGGACACAGTCCTCGCCGACCGCTCCAACATGGTGTACGCCTCCACGCTGACCGCGGCCGGGCAGGGCACCGGCGTCGTGGTGACCACCGGCGACAACACCGAGGTGGGCCGCATCTCGCACCTCATCGCCGAGGCCGAAGAGCTCAAGACCCCGCTCACCCGCAAGATCGCCGCCTTCAGCAAGATCCTGCTGTACGTCATCCTGGCGTTGGCCGTTGTCACCGCTCTGGTCGGGATTGCGCGCGGTGAGTCGCCCGTCGACATGTTCATGGCGGCGGTGGCCCTGGCTGTGGGAGCGATCCCTGAGGGTCTTCCCGCGGCCGTGACCATCACGTTGGCCATCGGGGTGTCGCGCATGGCCCGGCGGCGGGCGATCATCCGCAAGCTGCCGGCGGTGGAGACCCTCGGCTCGACCACCGTCATCTGCTCCGACAAGACCGGCACGTTGACAGAGAACCAGATGACGGTGCAACGCATAGCGGTGAGCGACGACGTCTTCTCGGTGACCGGTGTGGGGTACCTGCCCGAAGGTGAGCTTCTCGCCCCCTCCGGAGATCCCGTCGATCCCTCCGCTTTGCCCCCGGGCCTGGTGGAGGTTCTCAGGGCCGGAGTCCTCTGCAACGACAGTTCCGTCTATCAAGAGGAGGGCCACTGGCACGTCAGTGGTGATCCCACGGAGGGAGCGCTCATCGTGGCGGCCGCCAAGGCCGGGATGGGCCGGGACGCGGTGGAGCACTCGTTCCCCCGCCTGGACACGGTGCCTTTCGAGTCGGAGCACCAATACATGGCCACCCTCCACCGGGCCCGTTCGTCCGGCGAGGACGGCACCGGCGGAGAGAGGCGCCTGAGCTACGTCAAAGGGGCGGTGGAGAAGGTGCTCGCCCGCTGCTCGACGCAGATCGAAAGCGACGGTTCTACGCAAGACCTGCGGACCGCCGAGATCGAAGCTGCGGCGGCCCAGATGGCGGCGCAGGGCCTGCGGGTCCTCGCTTTCGCATACAAGACCCTGCCCCCCGGAACCGAAGAGATCACCCACGAGAGCGTCGACACGGGACTGGTGTTCCTCGGCCTGCAGGGCATGATCGACCCTCCGCGCCGGGAGGCGCTCGCCGCCATCGAAGCCTGCCACGCGGCCGGGATCCAGGTGAAAATGATCACCGGGGATCACGCCTTGACCGCGGCCGCCATCGCCGCCCAGCTGAACCTGAGCCGGCCCGGATGCGCCGCCGGCGACGAGTCGCAGCCGGTGACAGGGTCCGAACTGGCCGAGACCAGTGACGAAGACCTGGTCCGCGTGGCCGAGGAGACCTTCGTCTTCGCCCGGGTCACACCCGAGCAGAAACTGCGGCTGGTCACCGCCCTGCAGAGCCGGGGTCATGTGGTCGCCATGACCGGCGACGGGGTCAACGACGGCCCGGCCCTGCGTCAAGCCGACATAGGCGTGGCCATGGGCGTCTCCGGCACCGAGGTGGCCAAGGAGGCCGCCGACATGGTGCTCACCGACGACAACTTCGCTTCTATCGAGGCGGCGGTGGAGGAGGGCCGCGGGGTCTTCGACAACCTGACCAAGTTCATCACCTGGACGCTTCCTACCAACCTGGGCGAAGGCCTGGTCATCCTTGCCGCCATCTTCGCCGGGATCTCGCTGCCCATCACCCCGGTGCAGATACTCTGGATCAACATGACCACGGCCGTGCTGCTGGGTCTGATGCTCGCCTTCGAGGCCAAGGAGGAGGGGATCATGCTCAGGCCTCCCCGCGCACCCGACACGCCCATCCTCGACAGGGTGCTCATCGGACGCATCGTGATCGTGGGCGTACTACTGTTGATCGCAGCGTACGGCCTCTTCGAGTACATGGAAGAGGCACTGGGATACAGCCTGGAACAGGCGCGCACTGTGGCCAACAATGTGTTCGTGTTCGGAGAGATGTTCTACCTGTTCAACTGCCGCTCGCTGCACCTGCCCTCCTGGCGGGTGAGCATGCGGACCAACCCCTTGCTGTGGGGGGGAGTAGGCCTGATGCTCGCCCTGCAGTTGCTGTACACCTACCTCCCGGGCATGAACAGCATCTTCGGGACCGCCCCCATCCCGGCGGGCAGCTGGGGATGGATCCTCGGCTCGGCCCTCCTGATCCACGTGGTGATCGAGATCGAGAAGGCCATCCGCCGGCGCCGCGACCGCGCGGCGAGGTCCGCCCCCACCTGCTAGGCGGTCTTGACCTCCCGCCACGCCCAGTCCAGCCAAGGGAAGAGGGCCTCCAGGTCGGAACGTTCCACCGTGGCCCCGCCCCACAGGCGCAGGCCGGGAGGAGCCTCCCGGTAGGGGGCGATGTCGTAGGCCACGCCCTCGTCCTCCAGCAGAGAGGCCACCCCCTTCGCCGCCTGAGCCCGGGTTTCCGCCGGCAAGGTGGCGAACCAGGGGTCCACGATACTGAGGCAGATGGAGGTACAGGAGCGGGTGCGCGGGTCCCGGGCCAGGAAGTCCACCCAGCCGGCCCGCTCCACCCAGGCAGTCACCGCGGCCAGGTTCGCCTCGCTCCGCCGTATCAGTTCCGGCAGCCCTCCGATGCCTTCCGCCCAGCGAAGACCGTCTAAGGCGTCCTCCACACAGAGCAGGGACGGGGTGTTGATGGTGTCGGCTTTGAAGATGGCCTCCATGAACTCCCCGCCCTTGGTCATGCGGAACAGCTTGGGCAGCGGCCAGGGAGGTCTGTAGGTCGTCAAGCGCTCGATCGCGCGGGGGCTGAGGATGAGCACACCGTGCTGGCCCTCTCCGCCCAGCACTTTCTGCCAGGAATAAGTGACCACGTCCAGCTTGGCGATGGGCACGTCCATGGCGAAGACGGCCGAGGTGGCATCGCAGATGGCGAGACCTTCGCGCTCGCTGGGGATCCAGTCCCCGTCCGGCACCCGCACCCCGGAAGTGGTCCCGTTCCAGGTGAACACCACATCGCGGGTCCAGTCCACCAGGCCCAGGTCCGGCAGGTCCCCGTACTCAGCGGCGAACACCCGCACGTCGGAGAGCTTCAGCTGCTTGGTGATGTCGGTCACCCAGCCCTGACCGAAGCTCTCCCAGGCCAGCGCGTCGACGCCCCTAGCCCCCAGCAGAGACCACAGGGCCATCTCCATGGCACCGGTGTCGGACGCGGGGACGATGCCGATGCGGTAATCGTCGGGAAGCCCGAGCAGGGCGCGGGAGCGGTCGAGAACCTCTTGGATACGGGCTCGTCCTGCCTTGGACCGATGCGATCGGCCCACCAGCGCCCCCTCCAGGGCGGCCGGGGTCCAGCCCGGGCGCTTGGCGCAGGGGCCGGAGGAGAAGCAGGGGTTGTGCGGCCTCACCGTCGGTCTCATCACAGCATCACCACCGCGGGATTCTACCAGCCCCGCCCCTACCGGACCCGCCCCTACCGGGCCCGCCCCTCGGTTGGGGCCGCGCGAAGGCACCCCGCCGTATCGTCCCAGGAGGGTCTCCCGGGTCATCCACAGGTCGCACAACGCCGAGGAGCGGAACGGTTTGCGTCTCAGGGTATGGGGGTTGAACGCCCACATCAGCCAGCGGGAGTACAGCGCGCCCCAGAAGGCTCCCCGCCAGAAACGCAGCCCGGGAGCCGCCCGCAACTCGAGCGTGAAGCCGAAACGGGATGCCAGCCGCTTGGTCAGGTCCACGTCGTCCTCCGGGATGAAGCCCAACACCCCATGGAGGGCGACGAATCCCCGGTAGCGGGCGTCTTCCGCCGGCCCAACGGCCAAGAGGTGCAGGGAGTGAGCCAGCCGGCGGCCGAACTGCCTCCCCCACCACAGGTCCGCCCCTCTCTCTTCGATGCGAGGCAGGTGCTCGTTCCAAAAGTGGATCTCGATGATGGGGTCCCCTGCGGCGAACCGGGTGCCGTCGGACAGGCCGACAGGCGCGGCGAGGGTGACCGGAGCGGCTCCCACCTTGAGAATGCATTCGGGGTCGTCGGCGAAGACCTCCACCCGATAGAGCCGGGACAAGACGGCGTCCAAACCGAGGACGGCCCGCCGAGCCGCCCGGGCGGGCCGGCCGCCCCCCGCAGCGGAGCCGGGTCCCGCTGAGGGCCGGGTGGCGGGCGCAGTGAAGCGGCCGGCCGCCTCGGGCGCCGAAGGCGCCTCTCTCCCGGCCGGTCTCTGCTGGGCTCCGCTGTCGCTCATGCCATCCCGCTCGTCCGTCGCAACCGCCACAGCCTCACATTACCGGAGTGCCCCCCTGTCTGGTAGAATATGCGCCCGCTGAGGCGGCGAGCAGCCATCCGGCCTCACCGCCGTGAGGAGAAGTGGCCGAGAGGCTGAAGGCGCTCGCCTGCTAAGCGAGTGAAGGAGTGAATGCTCCTTTCGAGGGTTCGAATCCCTCCTTCTCCGCCAGCATGCGCCTGTAGCTCAGTTGGATAGAGCGTTGGTCTACGAAACCAAAGGCCACAGGTTCGAATCCTGTCAGGCGCACTTGTAAGAAACGCACGCGACTAGAGTCTCTGCGCACCATGGAAGGCATGGCTGTACACAGGCTTTGGGCGATAGGCCGGCGGCGGATGCGACCGGCCGGGCCTCTTTCCTCTCCGGCCCCACGTCGGGCCGGGACTCTATCTTCTCCTTATCGCCTCGGCGATACTCTGCCGCCCGCAGCGCTCCGCGTTCGTCGCCCGAGCCCTGACATCCAGCCGCAGAGGCAGTGGAAAGCAGTCTTGTCCCGGAGGTTGCTAGATATGCCCCACATCGGAACCCGGTCCAGACTACGGGGTCGATCCGCCGTGCTTGGCTACGCCGGTGCCGCCCTCGCCCTCTCCTTCATCTGCTTGCTCTTGCTCGCGCCCTCCTCGGCCTGGGCGGTCTCCGTCACCACCCCCTATCCCGCCCTTACGGTGCAGGCCGGTCAGAGCGTCAACCTCGACCTGTTAGTGAGTGACTCGGTCAGCCGGCGAGTGGACCTCGCCTTGAGGGGCATCCCCGCGGGATGGGAGGGCGACATCACAGGCGGGGGCTATCCGGTCACGGCGGTGATGGTCGACCCTGATGAACCCTCCCGCCTATCCCTCAAGCTGGAGATACCGGCCGACGCCGCGGAGAGCAGCTACACCATCGAGGTCGTGGCCACCAGCGGCGACGGATCAGCCACCCTTCCCATCACCCTGACGGTGAGCAAGGTGGCGGGCACCGCCACCAGCCTGGAGGCCGAGTACAGCTCGCTCAAGGGGCCGGCATCCGCCACCTTCACGTTCCAGTTGACGCTGCGCAACGAGAGCCAGCAACCGCGCACCTACAACCTCTCCGCGGTGGGGCCGGAGAACTGGAAGCTGTCTCTCAAGCCGGCGGGCGCCAGCCAAGAAACCCCCACCGTCACCGTGGAGGGGCAGGGCTCCCAACGGCTCAACTTGGAGGTCTCTCCCGGACCCGACGTGACCATCGGCGCTTACGACCTCTTGGTGACCGCCTCTGGAGCCGGTGAGGAGGTGGGAGCTCCCCTGCAGGTGGAGATAACGGGCACCTATACCCTTTCCCTCACCACTCCCGATGGACGGCTCAACTTCGATGTCAAGGCCGGCACCACCACCCGGGTGCCGTTGGTCATCGCCAACAGCGGCACCGGTCCCCTGCTGGAAGTGAAGCTGTCGGCCTCCGCCCCGAGCGGCTGGAAGGTGTCCTTCGATCCCGCCGTGGTGGATGTCCTCCCGCCCAACCAGCAGGAGACGGTGTACGGGGTGTTCACGCCCGCTGAGGACGCCATCGCCGGTGACTACGTGGTCAGCGTGAGTGCCCGGGCCGACCAGGCCTCCACTCAAGAGCAACTGCGGGTGACGGTCAAGACCTCCACCCTGTGGGGAGTGGTCGGGGTGATCATCGCCGTAGCCGCGGTGGTAATCCTGGGCCTCATCTTCCGCCGTTTCGGCCACCGCTGAGCCGCCTGCGCGTAGAGGGACGGGCGCCATGAACGGTGACCACCCAGCCTACGAGAGCCGGCCGGGAGGGGACACCCCGGAGGGACCGGCGATCGTCGCCCGCGGACTGACGAAGAGATACGGGCGGTTCACCGCCGTGGACGATCTCAGCCTCACCGTGGAAGAGGGGGAGATATTCGGCCTGCTGGGACCCAACGGAGCCGGCAAGACGACCACCATCCTGATGCTGCTCGGTCTCACCGAGCCCACCGCGGGCACCGTGAGGGTGACGGGCAAGGACCCCGTGCGCGATCCCTTGGAGGTCAAGCGGGTGGTGGGCTACCTGCCTGACAACGTAGGCTTCTACCCCGGTCTGACCGGACGGCAGAACCTCCGCTACACGGCCGCCCTCAACCGCCTGAAGGGCGAGGAGGCCGAGCGCCGCATCAGCGGGTTGCTGGAGCAGGTCGGTCTCACCGAGGCCGCGGACAAGCGTGCCGGCAGCTACTCTCGCGGCATGCGCCAACGGTTGGCCGTGGCGGACGCCCTAGTCAAGCAGCCCCGCGTGCTCATACTGGACGAGCCCACCATCGGTATCGACCCGGAGGGAGTGCGTGATCTGCTGGCCATGCTGGCCCGGCTTCGGGACGAGCAGGCCATGACGATCCTGCTGTCCTCTCACCTGTTACACCAGGTCCAAGAGGTGTGTGACCGAGTGGGGATCTTCGTGGGCGGCCGTCTCATCGCGGTCGGGCCGGTGCAGGACCTCGAACGGCAGCTCGCTCCCACCGGGGGCGTGCAGATCGAGGTGCAGGTGCTCACCGCCGACGGCCGGGAACCCCAGAGCCAGGCCCGGGAGCGATTGGCCGCAGTCTTGTCGGCCCTGCCGGCGGTGCAGGAGGTGGAGGTTGAACGAGCGGGGATGATCTTGATCAAGAGCGGCGCCGACGTCCGCCCGCACATCGCCGGGATACTGGAACAGCAGGGGTTGATCCCCATCCACATCCGCCTGCGCGGCGCCGGCCTCGATGACATCTACGCCCGCTACTTCCAAGAGGGGGTCGATGCAGCCCATGTCTCAGCCTGAAACCTTGACGTCCGCACAAGGCCCCCGCCCCCGGCTGCGCCTCCTGCCGGTAGGGGTGGGACCGGTCGCCCGCAAAGAGTTCGCCGATCATCTTTCCGGCCTCCGCTTCGCCATCCTCCTCATCTTGATCGGGGTCGCCTCGGTCGCCGCCGTCTACGCAGCCGGTTCCGCCGTGAAGGAGGTGGCGTCGCAGTTCTCCGCCGGGGTCTCCTTCGCCTTCTTGCGCCTGTTCACGGTCTCCGGAGAGAGCCTGCCTTCCCTGGTGGACTTCGTCGCCTTCCTCGCCCCTCTCCTGGGCATCGCCCTCGGCTTCGACGCCCTTAACAGCGAGCGCTCACATGGGACGCTCAGCCGGCTCATCTCCCAGCCCATCCATCGGGACGCCGTGCTGCACGGCAAGTTCCTGGCCGGGCTGAGCGTCGTCGGTTTGGCCTTCGTGGCACTCATAGCCATCGTGGGAGGAGTGGGCATCCTCTTGGTAGGGGTCCCGCCCTCGCCCGAAGAGCTGGGACGGCTGATCGTCTTCATCATCGTCACCGCCATCTACGTGGGTTTCTGGCTCGCGTTGGCCCAGTTGTTCTCCGTGCTCTTCAAACAGGCGGCCACGTCGGCTCTCGCCTCGATAGCGGTGTGGTTGTTCTTCGCCATCTTCGCCGGCCTCATCGTCGGGCTCGTCGTGAACGCGGTCGCTCCGGTGGGTGACGACTCCACGGCGGCCGAGATCGTCCGCCACGAACGGCTGTCCACTCAGCTCGAACGCGTCTCGCCGATCACCCTCTACAGTGAGGCCACCAGCGCCCTGCTCAACCCCAACGTGCGCTCGCTGGGGGTGGTGCTCACGTCTCAAGTCGATCGCGCCCTGGCCACACCGCTGGGATTCACCCAAAGCCTGGTGCTCATCTGGCCCCAGGTGATCTCTCTGATAGGGGTGACCTTGCTCTTCTTCACCATCGGATACGTGGTCTTTATGCGGGAGGAGATCCGGGCCTGAGGGCGAGCGCCGATCGGCTGATCTGATACTCTTGGTCCAGCCATCAGCTGTCTCTGGCTCCGGTTCCGCAGAGCAGACCGGGTTCTGGTGTCGAGCGGAAGGGAGTGCAGCCTCATGAAACGCCCCGCCCTCCACCTGCTGGCAGTCGCGTTCGCGGTGCTGGTCCTCTCGCTGGCGCTGCCCGCCACCGCCCTGGCCGAAGGTCCGGTGATCGTCCTCGACCCCGGTCACAGCGGGTCAAGTCTCACCACCATCGACCCAGAGACCCAGATCCAGGACGAGGAGTACAACAACGGAGCCGAGAACCAAGACGTCTGGGACGTGGCCCTGCTTCTGCAGGCCAAGCTCGAGGCGGCCGGCTACACCGTGCTTCTCACCAAGAACGGCCCCTACGACACGGTCTGCAAACGTGACCGGGTCGACCTGGCCAATGACAACAACGCGGCCCTGGCCGTCAGCCTGCACACCAGCGGCCACGTGTTCGGCGAGTATGGGGAGATTTACGTCCAGAAGATGAACAGCTACCGGGAGAACATCTACGGTCAGCGGGTGTACTTCAACTTGCCCGGCACTGCGGCTTTGTCTGCCCAGTTCGGCCAGATCTTCCTTGCTGAGCGCCGTAAGATCGAGGGTTCCAGCGTCGTGGTCACTGTGAACACCAGTTGGGGCAGCCGGGGCCTGGCCCCGGGGAACCTGCCCATCGTGCAGCTCTGGTCCAAGGTTCCCTGGCTGCTGATAGAGGCCGGGGTACCCTACACTGAGGCCCAGAGGGAGGCCTATGCCCAGAGCATGTTCAACTCCATCACCGCCTGCATCCCGCTGGATTACCTCTCCCCGCCCATCGACCCCGCCGATTTCCGCATCCGTTACGACCAGACCGACAAGAACCTCTACTACACGGGCACCTGGTCGACGTTCACCGTCAGCGGCTCGTCCGGACCCAGCTACAAACGCACCTACAGCGGGTCGAGTTCGGTGACCATCAAGTTCAAGGGTAGCTACTTCGCCTGGATCGCCACCTGCGGCTACTCGTTCGGCCGGGCGTTCGTGTCACTGGACGGCGGGCCGAAGGAGACGGTGAACCTCTACCGCAGCAGCACGATGCGGCAACAGAACGTCTGGAACAGGACCTTCGACCAAGCCGGAGAGCACACGGTCAAGATATGGCGGGACCCCTACAACACGGCCTACAAGTACATCAGCATCGACGCCGTTGAGGTCACCGGCCCGGTCAACTCCCTTCTGCCCGGATCCGGGACGGTACCACCGCCGTCCGGCGCCCCTACGGTCAAGTTCGACATGGCCGAAGGGACGGTGCTCAAGCTGGGGACGACCTACAACATCACCACCACCGTCTCCAACACGGTCAAGGTGGTCTTCTATCTGGACGGCTCTCTGTTCAAGACCGACACCGCGTCCCCGTTCAGCGTCTACTTCCAGCCGGCCCGGACGGGCACCAGGACCCTCAAAGCCGTGGCCTACAACAGCGCCGGCCAGACTGCCAGCGCCACCCTTCAGGTCGTGGTGCGGTAGGTTCGGCGCCCGTATCCACGCGACGCCCATCGACCGGCCGGTGCGCTATAGTCTCGCCATGGCGAAGACCACCGGCAAGCGTGCCCTCGTTGAACTCCTCCGGCGCGAAGGCGTGGAGTACGTGTTCGGTATCCCCGGCGCCACCGAGATCCACTTCATGGACGCGCTGGAGGAAGCCCCGGATATCCAGTACGTGCTGGGGCTGCACGAGACCGTCTGCGCCGGCATGGCCGAGGGATACGCCCGCGCCTCGGGCAAGGTGGGCTTCCTCAACCTCCACACCGGTCCCGGCATCGCCGCCGCCCTTCCTCTGCTCTACAACGCGTACTACGGCCGGGTGCCGCTGGTGGTCACCGTCGGGCAGAACGACTCGCGCCTCCTTCAGCGCGATCCTCATCTGTCCGGAGACATCGTCGGCACGGGCCGACTCTACGGGAAATGGGCCACCGAGGTGGTCCACGCCGAGGACATCCCCACTGTCATCCAGCGCGCCTTCAAGATGGCGGTCCAGCCCCCCACCGGGCCGGTGGTGGTGTCGCTCCCGCAGGATGTGCTCGTCCAAGAGTACGATCTGGAACTTCGCCCCAACACCGCTGTCTACGCGCGCCTGCGGCCCGACAAGGACGCGGTGGAACGGGCCCTCGGTATTTTGCGCGGGGCGGTGAGGCCGGTCCTCATGGTCGAGAGCGGCGTAGCCCGCAGCGGAGCCGTTGCAGAGGTGGTCCGCTTCGCTGAGCTCATCGGCGCCCGCGTCTACCAGTCCTGGATGGCCGACGTCAACTTTCCGGTGAGCCATCCCCAGTACCTGGGTGACCTCGACCCCACCGGACCGGCGGCGAGAGAGGTCTTCCGCTGTGCCGACGTCCTCATCGGAGTGGGCTGCTCCCTGTTCGCCGAAGGGTTCTTCAACGACGGCTCTCCCCTGCCTCCAGGGATCAACGTCATCCACATCGATGACGACCCCTGGGAGATCGGCAAGAACGTCGCCACTGATTGCGGCATCCAGGCCGACATCAAGACCGCCCTTGCCGAGATCAACACGGCGTTGGAGGCCGACCTCACCAAAGGCCGGCTGGCGAACAGGCTGCGCGCGGCCGAACATCAGGCCTCCATCCAGGAACGCATCGCTGACATCGCCCGAGAGAAGGCCGCGGTCGAGCAAAGGTTCGCGGCGCTGGAGACGCCGGCGGACCGCACCGGGGGGCCGATACCCGTCGCCCGCCTCATGGGTGAGATCAGAGCCGCGGTCGACCCCCACACCATCGTGGTCGACGAATGCTGGTCGTCGTCGGAGATGCTCCGGCACATCGTCGCCTTCGACCAGCCCGGTTCGTATCTCCGCTCCCGCAAGGGGGGAAGCATCGGCGGAGGCATCCCGCTGGCCCTCGGGGTCGGGATGGGCGCGCCGGGCCGTCGCGTGGTCGCCGTGCTTGGTGACGGCGGCGCCTCTTGGTCGATGCAGGGACTGTGGACGGCGGCCCGTTACCGAATACCGGTGACCTTCGTGGTGCTGAACAACGGCACCTACCGGCAGGTCAAGCTGGTGCGCAAGCACGTGCTGGGAGACTACCCCCTCACCGAGCGGCACGCCGGCATGGAGATCGACGACCCCGCCACCGACTTCAGCACGCTGGCGCGGGCCATGGGGGTGGCGGCCGAGCGGGTGGACGCCCCCGGGCGGCTAGGGCCGGCCCTGGCGGAAGCCTTGGCCGCGGCAGAGGAGTCGGGAGCGCCCCGCCTGGTCGAGGTCATGGTCGAGAACCAGGCCTGAAGACGGTGGAGCCGACGCTCGACGCGGTCCTTGGGTGTTGAAGGGGGAGCAGACATGACAGGATCCACGCCTGCCTCGGCGGGTGACGCTCAGGTCGCGGCCGACCTGCTCCAACAGGACATGCGGGACCACCTGTGGCTGCCCTTCACCCAGGCCCGCGGCCTCAGACCCATCATCATGAAGCGGGCCGAGGGCGCCGTGGTGTACGACGTGCACGGCCGCCAGTATATCGACGCCTTCGCCAGCCTGTGGACGGTCAACGTCGGGCACGGCCGCCGGGAGATCCTCGAAGCCATCAACGCCCAAGCCGAGGAGATGGCCTGCTACCACATCTTCGGCATCGCCAATGAGCCCAGCATCCGGCTGGCGGCCAAGGTGGCCGAGCACCTGCCCGGCGACCTGGACCATGTCTACCTCACCCTGGGCGGCGGCGATTCGGTCGACACCGCTCTCAAGATGGCCCGCCAGTATTGGAAGAACCAGGGCCGGGGCGGCAAGTACATGGTGCTGTTCCGCGACCGCTCCTATCACGGCACCACCCTGGGGGGCACCAGCGCCCAAGGGCTGCCCGGCAACCGCGCCGCCTTCGAGCCGCTCATGCCCGGCTTCGTCCGTATGGGCGCCCCCTACTGTTACCGCTGCTCCTGGGGCAAGGAGTACGGGGACTGTGACCTGGAGTGCGCCCGCCAAGTGGAGAAGGAGATCGCTTTCTACGGGGCCCAGAACGTGGGGACCCTGCTGGGAGAGACGGTCATCGGCACCGGCGGGGTCATCCCGCCCCCGCCCGAGTACTGGCCCCTGGTGTGCGAGATCTGCAAGGCCCACGAGGTGCTGGTGATCAACGACGAGGTCATCACCGGATTCGGGCGGACCGGATCCTGGTTCGCCTGCGAGACGTTCGGGTCCGACCCCGACTTGGTGACCATGGCCAAGGGCCTGTCCTCCGGCTACCTGCCGTTGGGAGCGGTGGGGGCCCGCGAACACGTATACCAGGCCTTCTTGGGCGACCCCCTGGAAGGCAGACAGTTCATGAGCGGCGCCACCTACCACGGCCATCCTCTCTGCTGCGCCGCCGGCCTCGCCAACCTGGAGATCATCGAGCGGGAGAACCTGGTGGGCCGCTGCCGCGAGCTGGGGCCCTACCTGCAGGAAGGCCTGCGGACGCTGCTCGCGCATCCCATCGTGGGAGACGTGCGGGGGTTGGGGCTGGTGGCCGGCATCGAATACGTGCAGAGCAAGGAGTCCAAGGACTGGTTCCCGGCGAGCGTGGGGGCGGCCGCGCGCGTGCGCGACGCCGCCTTCGAGCGGGGCGTGTTCGTCCGCCTGCTGGGCGGAGGCCACTGTCACGCGGTAGCCCCACCCTTCGTGATCTCCCGCGAACAGATCGACACCATCGTGCGCGTGATGGACGAGTCGATCACCGTGGTGGAAGAGGAACTCGGCTACTAAAGAAACTATTCCGTTTGGTCATTTGTGCCTCTTGAGAGTCGGTTCCTCTTCTTTCTGCGCGGGGCGGGGAATAGAATGGGGCTTCAGACAGGTCCGTCAACCGAGCACGGGGGTTTGAGCGATCATGGACGAACCGAACAGCAGGACCGTCAGCAGACGCGAGTTTCTCAAGATCGCCGGGCTGGCCGGCGCTACCATCGGCGTGGGCGCCGGCTTGGGCGGTCTCCTGGCCGCGTGCGGCGAGGAAGAGACCACCACCACCACTGCGGCCGCGGGTTCCACCACCACCGCAGCGCCGGGTTCCACTACCACCGTCGCCACCGGCGCGGAGATGGGCGAAGAGGTCAGGATGGGTTTCGTCGCCCCCATCACCGGCCCCATAGCGCTGTTCGGCGTGCCCGACCAGTACTGCGCCGATCGTTGGCGGGAGTATTGCGGAGACGGCATCGTGTGTGGCGACGGCAAGAAGCATCCGGTCAAGATCGAGGTCGCCGACAGCCAGTCCGACTCCAACCGGGCCGCCCAAGTCGCGGGCGACCTTATCAACAACACCAAGGTCGACATCATGATGGTCGCCTCCACCCCGGATACGGTCACCCCCGTGGTGGAGCAGTGCGAGGCAAACGGCTGCCCGGTCGTCTCCACCGACTGCCCCTGGCAGACCTACATGGGACAGAACACCGAGTACAAGTGGTCGTACCACTCCTTCTTCGGTGCCGAGGATTTCTTCGAGATCAACTGGTCGTGTTACGAGAAAATCCCGTCCAACAAGATCATCGGCGCGATGTACGACAACACCGCCGACGGCAACTTCTTCAGCGCCAACGCCCCCGCCTTCATGGAAGCCAAGGGCTACCAGGTGGTCATGCCCTCCAACTATCAGGCCTTCAGCGAGGACTTCACCCAGCAGATCACCGCTTTCAAGAGCGCGGGGGTGGAGCTCATCATGGGCAACATGCTTCCGCCCGACTTCACCAACTTCTGGAAGCAGGCCGCCCAGCAAGGGCTGCAGGTGAAGGCCTGCCTGGTCGGCAAGGCCATTCTGTTCCCCGGTTCTGTGGAAGCGCTCGGCGAGGTGGGCAACGGTCTCATGACCGAACTCTGGTGGCATCGGACCTTCCCCTGGGTGTCGTCGCTCACTGGCGAGACCTGCGCCCAGCTGGCCGACGACTTCGAGGCGAGGACCGGACAGCAGCAGACCGCCCCGCTTCTGCACTATGTCTGCGGTGAGATGGCCATCTACGCGATGAAGAACGCCGCCGACCCCAAGAACAAAGATGCCGTGCTGGCCGCGCTCGAGTCGATGAAGCTCGACACCATCATCGGCCCCATCGACTTCACCTCCGACATCATCGCCAAGACCGGGGACGGCCCGGCCGATTGGCCGGCGGGCCCTGGCCGCAAGACCAAGAACGTCTACGATCACGGTCTCGGCGGTTCCCAGTGGCTGATGCAGGGCGGCAAGTGGACGTTCGACCAGGTCCCCATCGACAAGGCCGCGGCCCCCTACATGCTGGACGAGACCATCCAGCCGGCCAAGCCTCTGCCGATCGCGGCTCCGTAGAGCGCGGCAAAGCCGTCATCGCGGGCCAACCCGCAAGACGGCACCGGAGCAGCAAGACCGAGGGCCCGGGGGGCGCCGCGAGGCGCCCCCCCGCCTTCTTCCCCTACTCTTCTTTGTCGCGGAAACGCCGGTTGAGGTAGAGCCCGGCCACGGCGAGCACGAAACCGAGAACGATCAGCCCGACCTCGAGCCCCTTCCACAGTCCCCGCACCCAGGACACCACGATCACCAGGAAGACCCCGCAGCCGAGCATCACCAGCCCGACGCGGTCGAGAGTCTTGGCGGACGGCGGTTTCGTGGGGGCCTCCTGGCATGTCGGGGCGGGCGGCTCCTAAGGATAGCAGGAGCGCGAAGGCGGCCACGCGCCGTTGCATTTCCAGCATGCAGAGCGGCGCCGGCGGCGCGCCCGCGCCGCCGGCGCCATCCGGCCCGCTAGTCGGGGATCACCGGCAGGATCAAGTGTGACGGACGCTCCCTATCGAAGTAGATGGTGTCGCTGCCCACCTTGAGGCCGTAGTAGTGGCCGCCGAAGTCGAGGGCGTTGGAGTCGCCGTTGGCCAGATCGAGGCGCAGGCGATGCCCCTTAAGGAAACAGGCCGAGGTCCCCCAGATCTCGATCTCGTACTTGTACACCTTGCCCGGCTCGATCGGCTGCGGCCTGTCGTGGCGGTAGTAGGGGCGATACGGCAGACTCCTGGTCTCGTCCTTGGTGACCGCGTGGGAAGCCTTCAGCCAGCCCCGGGTGAGGATCCGTCCCGCCGGCGGCATGCCCGGCGCCTGCTGCGCATCGGGGAGCTGGTCCCAGATACGGCAGAGGAATTCGGTGTCGGGCTGGTCGGACGAGGCGTAGAGGACCAGGACGATGTTGCCGATGACCTCGGTGTCTTTCTCGAACGGAGGCGTGGTGAAAGTGAGGATCTTCTTGCAGGGGTTGAGGATCCCCCGTTCCATCACGGCGGTGCCCACCCCCGAGAAGCCGGTCCAGTCGGGGTCGGGATAGGAGTAGGTGACGCACGCCTCGGCGGCGGTGGGCGGCTCCCAGGTGAGACTGCCGTCGTTGAGAGAGACAACCGCTCCGGATTCAGCCCCCGAAAGAAAGAGCTTGGTGTACTGCGTCCGCGCCAGGGGCCACTCCGGCTCGCGCCGGTAGCGCTCACGGCCGCGCACGAAGATGTTGAGCGCTGGCTCGTCCATCATCCCGGTGTCGTTGCCCTTGAGCCAGTGGTCGTACCAGCGGAGCAACCAGTTGCGCATCTCGATGGACTCGAAGATGGCCACCTCGTCGCCCTCGAAGTCGCCGTGACAGAGCATGAGCTTCTTGGGGGTCTCCACCTCTTCGTAGCCGCGCAGGTTGCCGCGTAGGTGGATGCCCACCTTGTGCAGGATGCCTATGGAGAAGACCGGGCACTTGATGTTCTTGAAGTCGGGGTTGCGGTCTTCCCAGAACTCGTCGTAGGTCTGATGGTTGAGGACGTTCCAGGCCAGGTCCCAGTCGCCCTGGGTGGGGTCCTCGCCCTTGCGGCCCACCCGGTAGTGGCCGCGGATCTCGGTGATGTGCCAGTTGCCCGGAAAGCCGCTGGCGAGGATGCCCCCGTGGTAGGCCACGTCGCGATACATGTCGGCGCCGCCGTCGAAGGGGACGATGCAGGCCAGGTGGGGCGGGGCCAGGGAGGCGGCCATCCACTGGGTCCAGGCGTAGTAGGACTCGCCGATCATCCCCACCTTGCCGGTGGACCAGGGCTGAGCGGCCGCCCACTCGATGACGTCGTAGTGGTCCCAGCGCTCGGGCATGCTGTGCCACTGCCACTGGCCCTCCACCGACTTGCCGCTGCCCCGGATGTCGTGGTTGATGTAGACGTAGCCGCGCTCGACGAACCACTCGATCTTGTTGGTCTCGCGCATGTGGAAGGACGGCACCGCGGGCAGGTAGTACAGGTCCTTCTGGTAGGGCGACGAGGCGTAGAGCACAGGGAACCGCCCGGGGGCATCGGGCCGGTAGATGTCCACCGCCACGTGCACCCCGTCCCGCATCTCGATGAAGACGTCCTTCTCCACCGTGACCTTGTAGTGGGGCTGACTCAGCTTATCGAAGGGAAAGCCCGCGGGGATCATCGACTCCATGACCTCGGGGACTAGGATCTCGGTGAACATGCGCTTCCTCCTGGTGCGGTTGGCCGGGACTGGGCTTGACCTGGCGGGGTGGCGGCCGCGCCCGGACGCGGGCCGCCGCACAAAGTGAACACTCACTACGGTGCCGTGTCAAGCACGCGACATGAGCGCCGGCCTTCGACGCACCTTCCTGTCCGCCGCCGTCGCTATCCTCTACCCCAGAGTCAACCGCTTCTTCGGAGGGGTCTCATGACCATACCGGCTGTCGTGGCATTCATCGCACTCATGCTCCCGGTCGCCTACGTTGTGTTCCGCAAGTTCTCGGCCACCAGGCAGGAGATCGAGTTCGGCACACCGCAGGACGGCGTCGCCGCCATCCATCTCGACATCCACGACGACGTAGTGCGCAGCCTGCGCATCTACTACGCCGACGGCACCTGCAGCGAACTGCGGCGGTTGGACTCGGGGTATCATGGAAGCAGACCGCCGGATCGTCGAGGCGGCGCGACGGATGGGAGGCGTCATGCCCAAGAGGAGCTGGTCTGATCTTTCAGACGGTCAGAAGGTCGGTGTGATCATCGGCGGGGCTCTGCAGTTCGGCCTGCTGGCCGCCGCTCTGTGGGACCTGGCCCATCGTTCGGCCGACGAGGTACGCGGCGACCGGCGCATCTGGGCCGGTGTCGTGTTCATCAACTGGATCGGTCCGCTGGCCTACTTCACCATAGGCCGCAAAGAGAGCCTCCTCTCTGTGCAGTGGTGCACGCGCAGGTCCACCTCGGCCGACGAGGGGCTCGAAGCGGCTTGACCCGTTCCCACTATGCCGAGTTCCACGCGGACGACCGCGGCTACATGGCCCTGGCCATCCAAGAGGCCAAGCGGGCGGCAGCCCAGGGTGAGGTGCCCATCGGCGCCGTCCTGGTGATCGGCGGCGAGGTGGTCTCCTCCCGCGGCAACGAGCGGGAGCGTCGGCACGACCCCACCGCCCACGCCGAGATGCTGGTCCTCCGTGATGGGGCCGCCATCGTCGGCGGATGGAGACTGCCCGAGGCCACCCTCTACGTGACCCTGGAACCGTGCGCCATGTGCGCGGGGGCCATCGTGCTGGCGCGGATCAAGCGGCTGGTCTACGGTGCCGACGACCCCAAAGCCGGAGCGGCGGGGACCATCTTCAACATCGTCGACCATCCCGCCCTCAACCATCAACCGGAGGTGCGGGCGGGGGTCATGGCCATCGAAGCGTCGCGGCTGCTGAGCGAGTTCTTCGCCGAGCGACGCCGGCAAGGAGGAGGTCACTCGGATGAATGACAAGGGCTGGGCGGTCTACTGGGCCTGCGCCGGCATCACCAAGCCCAGGGCCACCAAGGCCTTCCTACGCGAGCGGCACGAGGCCGACCGGGAATGGGCCGACACGCAGGTGGAGCCGCTGGTGGATCTGGGGGCCGTCTCCCATCTGTCGATCTTGCCCCTGGTGGAGTTCTACGCCGCCCGCGAGGGCCTGGCGACCGAACCGGGCGTGTCGTACCTGGTGAAGGCCGGCGACAAGACCATCCTCTTCGATGTAGGGCGCAACGTGCGCCGGGAGCATCCTTCGCCGCTGCTCAGGAACATGGAGGCTCTGGGCGTCTCGCCGGCCGACCTAGACGCCGTCTTCATCTCCCACCTCCATCTCGACCATGTCGGGGGAGTGGAGCAGATGGACCGGGCCTACTTCTCGCTGTCGGCCGAGCCGGTCGATCTGTCCGGCATCCCGGCCTACGTTCCCACCTCCATGACCCACCCCACCGCCCAGGTGCAGGTGGTGACGGCGCCGCGCCGCCTGGCCGCCGGCATCGCCAGCACGGGACCCATCAAGCGGGCCATCTGGCTGATGGGCACGATAGCCGAACACGCTCTCCTCGTGAACGTCGAAGGCAAAGGCGTGGTGATGATCGTCGGCTGCGGCCATCCCACTGTGAGCCGGCTGGTGGCTCGGGCTCAGGCAGTCACCGGCCTTCCCCTCTACGGCGTGGTCGGCGGGCTGCACTTCCCAGTCACGGGCTCCCGGGTGGGCAAGGGCGGCCAGAACATCATCGGCAACGGCAAGCTGCCTTGGCAGCGCATCACCCGCGACGAGACCCGGGAGGCGGCGGCGCTGCTCGCCGGTCTCGACCTAGGGGTAGTGGGCGTTTCCGGTCACGACATCTGCGACTGGAGCCTCGACCTTTTCAACCGCACTCTGGGCGAGCGCTGCCGCACGGTCAGGGTGGGCGACGAGATCACCGTGGCATGAGCCACCCGGCTGCGGACCGGTCGCATGAAGCAGGGCGGTTCGACGCGAAGAGAACCCCCGGCGGCCACGATCATCACGACCGCGGCCGTCCCCCGATCATAGGCGCCGCCCCCGACGCCCGCCTGATCCTCAGCCTGGTCCTCAATCTGCTGATCACCCTCATGCAGGTGATCGGCGGCATCATCGCCAACAGCCTGGGTCTGCTCTCCGACGCCGCCCACAACCTCAGCGACGTGGTCGCCCTCGGCTTGAGTCTGTGGGCGGTCCGCCTGGGCCGGCGGCCCGCCACCGCCACCCGCACCTTTGCCCACAAGAGGGCGGAGATCCTGGTGGCCCTCTTCAACTCAGTCGTGCTGGCAGCCATTTCGCTGTACATCATCGTGGAGGCGGTGCGGCGTCTCCTGGAGCCGCAGGCGGTCGACGGCCTCTGGGTGGTTGGCTTCGCCGCGGCCGGCCTGGTCATCAACACCTTCGCCGCGGTGCTCCTGCGCTCCCACGGGCACGACCTCAATCTCCGCAGCGCCTTCCTCCACTTGGTGGGTGACGCCGCCACCAGCTTCGGGGTCATGCTGAGCGGTCTGATCGTCTACCTCTGGGGCTGGGACTACGCCGACGCCATCGTGTCGATACTAGTGTCGCTCTGGATCGGGCGGGAAGCCGTCCTCATCATCCGCCGGGCGGTGAACGTGCTCATGGAGGGGACTCCGGAGACCATCGAGTTGGCCGCTCTGGAGCGGGACATGCTGGCCGTTCCGGGGGTGAAAGGCATCCACGACCTACACGTGTGGTCGATCTCCTCCAGCGACCTGGCCCTGTCCGCCCATGTGGTCGTGGCGGACACCGCCCTCTCCCAGACCGGGACCATCACGGCCGGTCTCAAAGACATGCTGGCCCGGGAGTTCGCGGTCAATCACGCCACCCTGGAGCTCGAGACCGAAGGCGGCGAGTGCGCCGGCATCTGCGACATCGTCGGCGCCGGCCGCAGCGACACAGGCGACCACCCGGGTCGTTAGGACTAGACCAGGTCGAACTCCAAATGCTTGAGTTCGGCCTCGGGTAGACGCCGGGCGACCCGCAGGATCTCAATACCAACGACCTCACCCCGTTCGTCGAGATCGAGTACAACACCCGGCCGGACTTCCTCAGACTCGACGATGGTGGACTCGTCGAGGCGCAGATAGAGGGCATCGGCCTGTTGGTCGAATCGGACCCTCATAGCTTCCCCCTCATGGAACGATCAAAGAACGCGGTAACTACATGCGCGGAAGCACCTTCTGCATTATAGACGACCCGTAGAACTCGGCCTTCCCGCTCAGGGATCACGGCGAGAGCGTGCACTACCTGAGGATCGGCCACATCGCGGAGCACGAGATCGGGGTCGGCCACCGCGCGCTCCACCCAACTGGGATCGATCGCTCGCTCGTGAAGGACATCCAGGGCGTGAATACTGAATGTGATCGACCCGCGTTCCATGGAGGAAGACTAAGCTCTCCCGCAGCAGGTGCGTATAAGACCTTCGTTGGAGTGAGTCGCGGAGCCGCGCTACGCACCAGGTCGGCGTACACGCCTCGGCGCCCCGAAGCACGCTCCTACCCCAGACTCCTCAGGATCCGCTCCCGGTCGCCGTCGAGCTCTGAAGCCGGGGGACGGGTGACCGGGTCGGGGAACGCCGAGAACTTGATGGGGTTTCCCGCCGTGGTCAGCCGCCCCGCCCTCGGGTCCTCGGTCGTCACCACCATGTTGCGGGCCAGCACCTGCGGGTCGGCCAAGACCTGATCCACGGTGTTGATGGGGCCGCAGGGGATGCCGGCCTGTTCGAACACCTGCAGCCAGTGGCCCACCGGGCGCAGCCGCAGGGCCGACTCCAGCTCGTCCTTGAGCGCCGCCTGGTGCTGCGTGCGCAGGTCGTTGCTGGCGAAGAGGGGGTTGGAGGCCAGGTCGTTCCGGTCGAGCACCGCGCACAGCCGCCCGAAGAGCTGGTCGTTACCGGCGGCGATGACCAGGTAGCCGTCGGCGGCGGCGAAGGCGTCGAACGGGGTGATCGACGGATGGCGGGCTCCGAGCGGCCCCGGCACCGCGCCTGTGGCGGTGTAGCGGGCGATGGCGTTCTCGAGGATGGCCACCTGAGCGTCCAGCATGGCCACGTCGATGAGGGTGCCCTCGCCGGTCCGCTCCCGGTGGTAGAGGGCGGCGTTGATGCCCGTCGCCAGGAAGAGCGCCGCCACAATGTCACCGATGGATGCCCCCACCCGGGCGGGGGGCGCGCCCGGCTGCCCGGTGAGACTCATGATCCCGCCCATGGCCTGCACGATGATGTCGTAGGCGGGACGGGTGTAATAGGGGCCGGTACGGCCGAACCCAGAGACCGCCGCGTAGATCAGGCGAGGATGGCGTTCATGCAGTGCGTCCCAGCCCAAGCCCAGCCGGTCCATGGTGCCGGCCCGGAAGTTCTCCACCAGCACGTCGGCCCGCTCGAGCAGCTCCTCGAACACCGCCCGATCCCCCTCGGCCTTGAGATCAAGGGCGATGCTCTCCTTGCCCCGGTTGAGGGACATGAAGTAGGCCGACCGGCCCTTGACGAACGGACCGTAGTGGCGGGAGTCGTCACCGCCGCCGCGAGCCTCGACCTTGATGACCCGTGCCCCCAGGTCGGCCAGCACCATGGTGCAGTAGGGGCCGGCCAACACCCGGCTGAGATCCACGACGGTGATGCCGCTGAGCGGCCCGGGTGTTGACATGACAGCTCCTTCAGGCTCGTAGGGTCGGCGCAGTCGCTCCCAAAGACTCGAGGCGGGCGACCTCAGTGAGAGGATAGCGGAACGGCTACTGTCGGAAACGCCCGCAGGATCTGTGCGTCCATGGTGACCAGCTTGGTCCTCAGGGCCATCGCGAGCGCCACGTACTCGCAGTCGTAGGCAGAGCAATCGGACTCCTGGACGAGGTCAAGGACGCTACTGGAGTTGACCTGGTATTCGTTGTCTTTCATAAGATCTTCCACCTCGGCCATCAGCTCTCTCGCCTCCGCCGGCTTCAATTCCCCCCGTCTCAGATGCCCCGCCATCGCGTTTTGCACTTCGCTCCGCCAGAGGACGGGAGCCGCCCATTCGCTATCCCTCTTTAAGAGCGCTGCCGCGGCTGCTCCGTACTCACGTCCAAGGCAGAGATAGGCGACGATGTTGGAGTCGACCACGATCACGGGCGACCCTCCTCTATGAAGGCGTCGATATCTTCGCGGCTGAAGCCCCCTCCGGGTAGGCTCTCGCGCAGGCGTCGGATCTTCTCGATCCGCTGCTCGACAGTTATCCGCTGTGCGGGCATCAGCGCGGCCTCCAGACAGACGATCGCCTCGCTGTTGAGGCTGCGGCGGTGGGCTTTGGCCGCCGTCTTCAGCCGCTCATACACGTCGTCTGGGATGTTCTTGAGGGTGAGTGTAGTGGGCATGGCCGGCTCCAACCATTTGGTAACCATATTGGTTCCAATATACGGCCCGGGCCTTCCGCCGTCAACCACGTCACCCCCGTCGAATCGCCGGCCTCCGGGGACGCCGGGCGTTCTCGCCCGTGGAGCCTCCGGAGGCCTCCCGCGTATCGCCGATGACGGTCGAACCGACTCGGACCTTGGTAGGGAGTTGGCGCTCACGGCCCAGGGCCCGGGCGGCCTCACGAGCCCCCGGGTCCTGGGCCGCCCAGACCCCTGGCCCTACCAGGGGAAGCGGTCCCGGCGCTCGAAGTAGCCGGGATAACGCTGCTCCGGGGATCGTGGCTCCCGGAACCGGCCCTGGGCCTGCGCCTCGGTGGCGAAAGCGACAGCATGCAGGATCGCCCCATCCACCGCCAGCAGCGATCCCACCGCTCTCGAGCCGGTGAAGCGGTAGGCCACCCCTTGCCCGGCGACTCGTGCACGGTGACGGTGGACCCGGCCAACCCCGCCAGCCACTCTTTGGCGGTGCGGCGGTCGGCCTCGACCGAGGCCGGGCCGCCCCCGGGCGCATCCAGCGCGTAGGAACGCACGAAGCGCTCGTGCAGCCGGGCATAGGCGGCGGAGGTCCCCAGCACGTCGAGTCCGACCACCCGGCCGCTCCACAAGGCGAGCAGTCCCAGCTGGCCGGGCACCCGGGTGAAGGCCGTCTCCCGCCGCCGCACCGTCTCATCACGAGCCTCATAGACATCCCGCGCGGCCGCGGTGGGGGAGGCCACGCGATGCCGTTCCTGCAACAAGGCCACCTCCTCCCACACCCGGCCCTGGTCGGACCGGAAGCCGCCGCCCCGACGGGCGCTGCGGGTGACCGAGTCATGGGCGGCCATCCGCACCGCCACCGCCGAAAGGTGGCCCGAATCGGAGAACGCGGTCGACTGGTAGCTCCAGCGGCCGTGCTCGGTGCAGCTGACCGGGATGACGACTTCCTGCCACGGTCCGATGTAGACCGAGGTGTTGAGCACCCGGTTCTGCTTGGCTCCGGCCAGCTCCTCGCCGTCGACGATGAGCACCCCCACAGCCGCGGTGTTGCGCGCCTTCAGATCCGGTACCGACCCGCCCAGGGAGACCTCGGTGATGGTCAAGGTGCCGGCGGCGAGCGCCTCCCCCAGGGTGACGAGCGGGGGCACGCCGGTGAACTCTCCAAGCACGGGCAGAATGGTCAGACCTCTGTCGCCGACCGGATCGCCCAACTGGATCGACCCGAGAAGCGTTCTGATGACGGATTCCATCACGCGCCCCCTCCGCTTGGGCCTTGGGCAGTCCCGTCCCCGGGAGCCTCGGTCGGCTTCGGACGCTGCGGCCCTTTGGCCCGACCGGCTTTGTACGACTCGTAGTCCTGCTCGCCCAACGCCTCGAACTCGGGTGAGAAGAAGGTCTGGTCGGCCGCCCGGGCGTGCCCGCTCCGCCGGTGCGACTTCACGTTCACCGACAGCCGATGCATGGTCTCCATCGCCTGCGCCGGCGCCGCGGCGAAATCGAGCGTCCGCCCGCCCCGGATGCCCAGGCTGCCACCGACCGCGTAGGAGTCCTGATTGGCCCCCAAGTAGACGAACTCGTACCCGGCCGACTGCTGACGCTCCTCGATCATCCGGAGGATCGCCGCTCGGTCGAACTCCCGGCTGGAGTTCTCCATCCCGTCGGTCATGATCACGAAGATCACCTGATCGGGCTTGTGCTCGGCCACATAGTCGTCGGTGATGCGCATGGTATGGCCGATGGCATCGTACAAGGCCGTCATACCCCCGGGCCTATAGCTGCTGCGGTCGAGTAGACGCGCTTGACCGATGGGGGTCGCCTGCTCCACGTTGGTGAACGACGTGTCGAACAGGGTGAGGGTCAGCGCCGCTGCGCCCCCTTCCTCCTGCTGCTCGCGCAGGAACTGATTGAACCCAGTGATCGTGGCGTCCCGAATGGCATCCATGGAGCCGGATTTGTCCAGAACGAAGTTGATGAGGATGCTGCGCTCTTCCTGCTCTTTGAGTGGCCGCGTGCCGTCCATTTTTGCCCCTTCCTTTGCAGCCGCACCGGTCGGCAGCCGTCGCTGATCCGCCCCAGCCGGCAAGTTGGTTTGCCAGAATTGTCAAAGGCAGCATACACGGTCTTTGCCTACGTTGTCACGTTCATTTGACAATGGTGTAGAATGGAGCGGGAGGTCCCAGCGTGGAGCAGAACGATTTCGGCTATCTGTTACGGGAATTGCGCTACGAGCGGGGCGAGACCCTGGAGCAGGTCGCCGAGGGCACCGGCCTTTCGGTGGCCATGCTCTCGCGGATGGAGCGGGGGGAGCGACTGCCCTCTGCGGAGTCCGTGAGGGCGCTGGCGAAGCATTTTGGCGTGTCCTACGAGAACTTGATGAGCGAGAGCATCGTCCACCACCTCGTGGCCCGCTATGGCCGTACCCAGACCGACCTGGCGGCCGAACGTTTGCGCAGGCTCACCGACGAGCCGCTCTATGACGACCTCAAAGAGGATTCCCCGGCAGATACCCCGGCAGGCGAGCGGCTTTCACCCGCCACCTTTGGCCGCGGCCCGGTGCCCGACGAACGGCCACGTGCTTACGGGCGCTTCAGGGCGGAGCCCCTCTCCGCCGCCCTCCGCAACCTCCCGCCGGGCCCGGCCGAGAAGCCCCTCTTCCGTGCGCCCCCGGGCGACGCGCCCAAAACGCACTCAGCACCAGAGCCGCCCGGCCTTGGGCCCGGCGCGGCCTCCCAACTCGATCCAGCCGTAGAACGGATGCTGGAGGCCACCGAGGGGTCCCTCGACGCCGCCTTGGTGTTGACCCGGCGCGAGCTGCCCTCTCTGCCGGCCCCGGTCCGGTTGCGGTTGGTGGCGCGGATCGCCGCGCTGGCGGAGTATCCCGTCGACGTCCTCCGCGCCCTTGCCCGCGACGACGCCGACGAGAAGGTACGCCACGCCGCCCGGCAGGCGCTGGAGCGGCTGGAGCGGAGACGCTGAGTATCTCGCGGGCGATAGAGCGGGGCCACGGCCGCATCCTGCGGCCGTGGCCCCGTGGTCTCCTCCGTCGCGGGCGCGCCGCGCGGGACGGCTAGAAGCCGCTCCCGTCGGACACGCCGTCGCCCGAGTTCGGCGCTCCCCCCAGGCCGGGACCGAAAGGTGAGGCCAGGCCGCTGCCGTCGGAAACGCCGTCGCCCGCGTTCGGTGCCGGGCCGGCCGGACCGGCCGGGGTCGGTGCGGCAACGGCTACGGTCGCCAGACCCAGCACCAGCAAGGCTGCTATCACGATCAGAGCCAAGGTACGCTTCACCCTCATGATCCTCATCCGTCACTCCTTTTCTGGGTTGTCAAGGGCGGTCACCGTTCGCCGCCTATGCCACTAGTCTCGGCAACGTCGGTGAGAAGACCATGAGGCGTGGATGAGAGAATCCTTAACGTGCGCCTGCGCGCATCCGCCGGCACGGTCGCGCTATACTGCCCTTCGCGCTCTCGCGCCCTGGCGCGCGAGGTCCACCCCGCGGAGAGGTGGCAGAGCTGGCTTAATGCGGCGGTCTCGAAAACCGTTGGGCCGCGCAAGCGGTCCCGGGGGTTCGAATCCCCCCCTCTCCGCCTGAAAAGAACTCGACGAAGCCTCAGGAGGAAGCAATGACACGACCTCGGGTGCATGAGACCGACGAAGGCATCGTCGGCGAGTTCAACGTTCAGACCTACGACGAGTTCCACCGCATCATGCGCGATCGTGGGTGGATCGAGACCGATCTCATCATCAAGTCCGGCATCACCGCGGGACACTCCCTGGAGATCGGTCCGGGGCCCGGCTATCTGGGGCTGGAATGGCTCAAGAAGACCGAAGGCACACGACTTACCGGGGTTGACGTGAGCCAGGACATGATCGATCGTGCCACGGTCAATGCCGAAGCCTACGGTCTGACCAGCCGGGTGGAATACGTCCTTGCCGATGCGCGGAGGTTACCCTTTGCCGACGAGCAATTCGACGGGGTCTTCAGCAACGGCTCTCTGCATGAGTGGGCGCAACCGCCGGAAGTACTCGGGGAGATGGCGCGGGTCCTCAGACCCGGAGGCATACTCCTGGTCTCCGACCTGCGGAGAGACATGTTGGCGCCGGTCAGGTGGTTCCTATGGACTATGATCAAACCGCGAAGCATGAGAAAGGGGTTCCTCACCTCGGTCGCCTCTTCCTACACCCCCGACGAGGTCAGGAAGCTGGTCACGCACGTCCGCCGGATCGACTGGAAGCTGCAAAGCAATCCCATCGGCCTTGTGGCTCTTGGCGTGAGAACGGCATGACGCTGGAATGCCCGACCAGCGGCTGCGGAGACAGGGATAGGCCGAGTGCCGGCGCGGCCGACGAGCCCGAGTAGGCCGTCGAGTCACGCGACCCTGGGGTCCGTGATAAACTCCGTCGCTGGCTTCACCGCGCAGGAGGGCGCTCGGTGCCATGAAACGGGCGGCAGGGTACATATACGCGGTTCTTACTGCCGGTGTTGTCGTCTTCCAATTGGCGCTCGCGTTCGGGGCGCCCTGGGGTTCGTACGCGATGGGCGGTACCGACTCGGGGGAATACACGGCTGCCTTACGCGTGCTCGCGGTCGTACAGGCCGTCGTTCTCGTACTGTTGGCATTGGTGGTGCTCTCCCGAGCCGGCGTCATCCTTCCCCGGTGGTCACGTGTCTCCCGCTGGGCCATATGGGTGGTCGTCGCCTGGGGTGTGGTCAGCCTGTTTCTCAACCTGATCACACCGAGCGCAGCAGAAAGGGCCATCTGGGCTCCCGTTGCGTTCGTCATGCTTGTTGCCAGTCTGCTGGTGGCCGTCGGGAAGCCTAACCCCAAGAGGCTCTAGCCAGGTTGGACGCCGCGCAGGCGGTCAGAACGCGCCGGAGTGATCGGATGCAGAGCGACGCTGGAACGCTTGCTGCTTCCAGCGGCCTGGACGCCCGTTATCGCCGCCGCAGCATGTGGCTGGACCTGCTTCCGGATCCTCTGGAGCCGCGTCCGCCGTTGCCGGGGCCCACAGACGTGGACGTGGCCATCGTGGGCGCCGGGTTCACCGGTCTCTGGACGGCGTACTACCTCGCCAAGGCCGATCCCTCTCTCCGCATAGCCATCCTCGAACGCGAGATAGCGGGCTTCGGGGCCTCCGGACGTAACGGAGGCTGGGTGTCGCCGTTCTTTCCGGCGTCTCTGGAAAAGATCGCCGCTTCCCATGGTCGAGCGGCCGCCGTCCTCATGCAGCGCGCGATGCTGGACACGGTCGACGAGATTCGGCGCGTCTGCGCGGACGAGGGCGTCGATGCCCGCTATCAGAAGGGTGGGGTGCTCACGCTCGTGACCGGCCCCGAGCAGCTCGCCCGGGTCCGCGGCGAGGTCGACTACTACCGTTCATGGGGCGTGAGCGAAGAGGAGATCAAGTGGCTCGACGCCGATGAAGTCCGCCGGAGGCTGGTCGTCGCCGGCTGCCTGGGCGCCACCTACCTGAGCCAGTGCGCGTGTCTCGACCCGGCGCGCCTGGTGCGCCGCTTGGCAGGGGTCGTCGAGGGGATGGGCGTAGCCTTGTACGAGAGGTCTCCGGTGCTGGATCTCTGGTCCGGCGGCGTGACCACCCCCCACGGCGTAGTGCGCGCTCCGGTCGTGGTACGTGCCACCGAGGGATTCACGCCGCAGTTGCCCCGCGCGCGGCGCGAGATGATCCCCGTATACTCGCTGATGATCGCCACCGAGCCGCTACCGGCAGGATTCTGGGAAGAGGTGAGTTGGCGGGGCTACGAGACCTTCACCGATGGCCGCCACCTCTACATCTACGCGATGCGGACCGCGGATGATCGCATCGCCCTCGGCGGGCGCGGCGCCCCCTATCACCTCCGCTCCAAGGTGCGCGACGAGTACGAGCGGGTCGCGCCGGTCCACAGAACTCTCGAGGCGACGCTCAGGCGGCTGTTCCCGGCGGCCGGGGAGGCGAAGATCACCCATCGTTGGGGAGGCAGCCTCGGCATCCCGCGTGATTGGTTCCCGGGAGTCGGCTATGACAAGGCCCGGGGCTACGCGTGGGCGGGCGGGTACGTGGGGGACGGGGTGGCCGCCTCCAACCTGGCCGGCCGCACCCTCGCCGAACTGATCACCGGGCGCCACGGCGACCTGAGCCGTCTCCCCTGGGTCGGTCACAAATCGCCCAAGTGGGAGCCGGAGCCCCTGCGCTGGATAGGCGTACGTACCTCTCTGGCCGTCTTCGCGAGCGCCGACCGGGTAGAGCAAAAGACCGGCAGACCCTCACGAAGGGCGAGCCTCATGCGCCGGATCCTGCCACTTTAGTTTTTCACGGGGAACCCGGGGAGCTTGGCGTCCCCTGCCCGTGGCGCGCGTTCTATTCGCCTCCGAAGTCGGTCAACTCTTCGGGGGCGTAGATCTCCCCGTCTGGGGTGATCACCCGCACCGGGACATGGCGGACGCGGAGGTTCACATCCTGCGCGCCCGGAGCGCGCGGTATCAGTTCTTCGACCTGTGCGACCTCTTCGGGCGTAGGCGCAGCCGGAGCGCGGACAACGGCCCGCACGATCATGCCGGCGTCGGCGTCATCGTAACGCACCCCGGCGAGGTAGGCTCCCGGCCATTCCTCCACGGCCTGACGCAACACTTCTTCGGTCCGCGAGCGAAAGAGCTGTTGCTCGACGCTGCGGTGCAGGTTGAACACCATGAGACCGGCCAACACCAGCAGCAGGATCAGGCTGGCGGAGGTCCGCACCAGGAATTGGCGCAGAGAGCTCGTCCCGCGTTCAGTGACACCACGGAAACCCACCAACCACAGCACCACCGCCGAGGCCGTCTGGATGGCGACGATGTTGACAAAGGCAAGCAAGAAAGCACCGAACGCCAGGTCGAGCTCACCCCGGCCCAGCAGGATGCTGGAGGCGCACAGAGGCGGCACCAGCGCCGTCGCGACCGCGACTCCCACCAGAGAGACACTCAGCCTGCTGGAGACGGCGGCGTAGGCTCCGGCCGCTCCTCCGGCGATGGCGACCATGAGGTCGAGGAAGTTGGGGGCTGTGCGGGCCATGATCTCGGAGCTGATGGGGATGTCGTTGTGGATGAGACCGACCACAAAGGCCGTCACATAGACCAGGACCATCCCGGCCAGCAGCGAGAGTAGAGCTGAACGCGCCAGGCGGTACTCGCCCTCAACCAGCCCGAGGGAGATCCCCGTGATGGGGCCGATGAGCATGGCCACGATCATGGCCCCGATCACCACCGCAGGGCTGTTCGCGAGAAGCCCATAGCTGGCGATGACGGCCGCCAGGATGTTCATGAGCACGTAGGCCCTGTCGAAAACCGCTCCGGCGCGTATGTTCACGCGGATCTGCTCCTTGTCGAACATCCCGATCGTCGCGGTTTCCTCCTGGGTCACGCCCTGCCGGGGCTCCCTGATCTTCTGACGGACGCCCGCCATGATATCGACCGCCTTCATCATATGGCAAACCCCCGTCCGCCCGGCGCGCTACTCTTGATCCGGCACCAAGTACGCGAAGGGGGCACCACAGATGAGAGCAGCGTTCGTCGTCGCGCCGCGCACGTTCGAGATACGCGAG
This sequence comes from uncultured Gaiellales bacterium, assembly GCA_964399135.1. Classification (GTDB taxonomy): domain Bacteria; phylum Actinomycetota; class Thermoleophilia; order RBG-16-64-13; family RBG-16-64-13; genus CAYNPL01. The sequence goes on along the minus strand of CAYNPL010000006.1, from coordinate 76,427 downwards.
GTTCCCACCCCCCGGATCACCGAGTCCGAGATGCTCGTCAAGATAGAGGCCTGCGGGGTCTGCTCCAGCGACATGTCCGGCTACAAGGACTCCTGGAGCGAGGAAATGAGAAAGGCCAATCCCTTCCCGCGCCGCGCGGGGCACGAACCGGCGGGCACCGTGGTGGAGGTCGGCAAACTCGTCAAGGGATTCCAGGTGGGCGACCGCATCACCGGCTACTTCGCCGACGACGCCTACTGCGAGTACGTGGCCGTCGATCCCACCCATTTCGCCGCCCATCGCGGCCACCCCTACGTCATCGCCAAGATCCCCGACGGCATACCCTTCGCACACGCTCTGGGCGAGCCACTCATGAGCTGCATGTCCATCGCCCGCACCACCACGCCCGAATGCGGGGACTACGTCTTTCAGATCGGGGCCGGTTTCATGGGTCTGGGGATCATCGCCGGCGTCGCCTCCCCCAAGCTGCGCGAGTACATCGTGGCCGACCTCGACGACGGCCGCCTGAAGTTGGCTGAGGAGCTGGGGGCCACCGTCACCCTCAATCCGTCAAAGGTCGACGTCGTCGCGGAGGTCATGAAGATCACCAAGGGCCGGGGCGTCGACGTGGCCATCGAGGTGGTGGGCAAGCCCATCGGCATCAAGATGACCGGCGACGTCATCAAGACCAACCGGGCCAAGGTCATCTTGGTGGGCTGGCACCAGGCCCCCGACACCTACGAGCTGTTCAACTGGATCAAGTGCCCCATCATCTACAGCCCCCAGGGGATCGGCATGTCCACCGACTACCACAGCGAGCTCGATCGGGCCATGTGGGCTCTGGAGAAAGGCATCTTTCCCATGAACAAGCTGGTCACCCACACCTACCGGCTGGAGGATATCGGCCGGGCCTTCGAGGACAACCTGGGCTTGAGGCCCGGCTATATCAAGGGCGTGATCATGCCGTTCATGGGCTAGCGAGACCTAGACACCGCGGTGCGGATCGCCGGACTACACCCAGCCGTCCGGGAAGGCGGCGTCGAAGCGTGGCCGTTGTTCGTGCCGCAGACCCTATAGGCCCTTGCGGATGCCCGACTCAGTCACGATGGTGTCCACGTCTTCCCACTTGTTGAGGGTGTAGATGTGCAACCCCACCACTCCGGCCTCCATGAAACGATAGATCTGATTGATCGTGTAGTCGATGCCGGCCTTCTTGAACTCATCGGGCTTTTCACCGTACTTGCCGATGATCGCAGCCAGCTCCGCTGGGATGGAGCAGCCGTTGCTCAGCGTCATCCGTATGATCGCGTCCTTGTAGAGCACGGGCATGATGCCCACCACCACCGGGATCGTGACGCCGGCGGCGTTGATCCTTTCGACGAACGCCCGGAAAGCGCCGACGTCGTGGCACAGCTGCGACATGAGGAACTCGGCGCCGTTGTTCTGCTTGCTGCGCAGATGGGCGATGTCGGCCGCGAAGGACGGCGCCGTTATATGCTTCTCGGGGTAGCAGGCCGCTGCGATGCAGAAGTCGGGAAAACCCGTCTTGATGAACTTGATGAGCCCGTCGGCGTTGCTGAAATCCCCGTGGGTGCCCTCCCAGCCTGCCGGCAGGTCGCCGCGCATGGCCAGGATGTTCTCGATCCCGAGCGAGCGGTATTCCTCCATGGCCCGCGTGATCTGCTCCCGGGTGTTCCCGATACAAGTGAAATGGTTGAGGACCTCGGTGACGCCGTCGGTCTTCAGCAGAGAGCAGACCTCGACGTTGCGGCCGGCGTTGGTGCCCCCGGCCCCGTAGGTGACGCTGATGAAGTCGGGCTTGAAAAGGTAATAGTGCTGGATGGCATCCCGGAGATGAACCATACCCTCGTCGGTCTTCGGCGGGAAGACCTCGAACGAGAAGGTCATTCGTCGCTGGAGAAGTTCACAGATCTTCATGGGGGCTGATGGTAGCATGCCCTTCGGACGGCTAGGTAGAGACAGCCGAGGCGAAGGCGGACGCGCGATGACAGAGACTGCACCCCAGACCATCCTCGAGCCGGCCCGAGAGATACGGGTGGCCCGAGAGGCCGACGTCGTCGTGGTGGGCGGCGGCCCCGGCGGCTTCGCCGCGGCCGTGTGCGCCGCCCGGTCGGGAGCCAACACGGTCCTCCTCGAGCGCTACGGCCACCTGGGCGGCATGGCCACCGGCGGCCTGGTGAACATCTTCCCCAACCTCAGCGACATCAGCGGGAAGCAGCATCTCTTCGGCCTCAACCAGGAGATCATCGACCGTATGAAGGCCAGAAACGCCGCCTTCTGCCCCCCGGAGGCCGACTTCGGCTCCACCGACCCCCAGGTGCTGCAGCACTACCTGGACGCCAACATGGGCTGGTTCTACGTGCGCAGGGACCCCAACCTGGGCGGACGGGAGAGGTTGCTCTACACCGCCGTCCTGGATCCCGAGGTGCTCAAGGCCGAGCTCGACCAGATGGTCGCCGAGGCCGGCGTCGACCTGCTGCTCCATTCCTGGGGAACTCGTCCCCTCATGGAGGGTGACACCGCCACCGGCGTCGTCTTCGAGAGCAAGGCGGGGCGGCAGGCCATATTGGCTAAGGTGGTGATCGACTCCACCGGCGATGGCGACATCTTCGTGGCGGCCGGGGCGGAGTACGACGACGAGCTCCAGAGCAGCTTCCGCACCGCCCTCGCCTTCAGTTACTGGCTGGCGAACGTGGACACCCACCGGCTGCACCACTTCCGCAAGTCGCATCCGGACAGGTTCGCTCTCCTCATGCAGGGGCTGGCGGAGAAAGGCGGCCACCCCTTTTTCTTCACCGGTCTGCTGCGCAACCAAGAAGGGGTGCTCTGGTTCCACCCGATGTACATCAAGCCGGCCGGCGTCGCCGCCTCCGACGCCATGGACGTGCAGGAGCTCACCCGCTGGAACTTGATGGCACGCAAGGCGGCGATGACCACCTACGAGTTCCTGCGCGCGAACGTGCCCGGCTGCGAGAAGTGCTTCATCATGCAGACGGCGCCCCAGCTGGGGACACAGGGAGGCCGGCGCGTCATCGGCGAGTACGTCCTCACTCCGCGCGACATGGAGTCTGACGAAGTGTTCTCCGACACCATCGTGGTGCTGGCCAACAACGACAACGGCGAGATCTCGGCGAGACATCCGTCCATCTGCATCCCCTACCGCTGCCTCGTGCCCCGCAAGATCGATGGGCTGTTGGTGGCCTGCCGTGCCTTCTCCTCGCAGGCGAGCGTCAACCAGTGGTTCAACATCATCCCCCACTGCATCGCCTACGGCCAGGCCGCGGGCACGGCGGCGGCTCTCGCCGTGCGGGACGGCATCCAACCGCGGCATGTCGACTACGGAGAACTAACGGCGAAGCTGAGAGCGCAGGGGGTCAAGCTGCCGGAGTGAGCCGGGGCGCGCGCCAGGATCAGCCGACCTCGGCGGCCAGCTCAAAGGTGCGGATGGTGACGTCGTCAAGCAACTCATGGATCTTAGCCAGACGTTGCTTGAAACCCTCGCTCGCCCGCCACTCCGCGACCACATGGTCGCTCGGCCACGCTCCAACGCTCCTGAAACGGGCCGGATCCTCCTTATCCCGCAACAGCTTGCCCCACCCTTCGGGGCCGTACTCACGTGTGCTCCATTCGGCCAGTTCGCGCCACGCATCCACGAACTCTTGCTCACGGCCCGGCTTCACCAGCCAGTCCCCAGAGGTATAGACGGCCACGATGCGCCTCCTCCCGTAAATGGTGTGCCTCTTCTTGTTCCCAATACGGGGATGGGGTAACCGTCAGGAAAGCTCCCGGTACCGGCGCACCGCTCCGACGCCCTTCTCCTATTCGGAAAGGCTGAAAGGCGGGTACTGGTCGGTGATGAGCAGGATGGCGTAGGCCTCCACCCGCAGGGACCACCGCTGCACGCCGACCACGTAGTCGAACAGAGCCCGGGGGTACTTGCCGGTGAAGAGGATGGCGAACCACGCGATCACCACAGAAACCACCGCGCCTATCCACAAGAAGAAGAGCACGATGTAGTGAGGGATGGCTAGGAACCACTTGACCAGCGGAAGCCCCCGGCTGAGCTGCGTGGCATCGGGATAGGCGAAGTCGAGATGGACCGCCTGCTCCTCGTCGGTGGAGGGGTACTCGTCGCGGAGAAGCGCGGCGTAGACCCACACTCTCGCGAGGAAGCGGGTGAGCTGGAGGTTCCAGTCGAACCACCAGCGGGGGTACTTCTTGCGAAACAGGATCATGAGCACGAGGGGCAGGAACAGGACGCCCGCCGTGGTCCACGACCAGGAGTAGTCGGTGCCCTCGATGCTGATGGTCCCCGAAGAGAGGAGGGCGGCGATGACTGCGATCGGGATGATCCATAGGAAGCGGAAAAAGGTCGTGAGCCGGCTCAGGGGCTTGTCCGGGTAGTCGACGCGGAAGCTCAGGGGGTACCCGGTCGAGGGTGGATAAGGCGGGGCGGGCGTCTGCATGATCCCTCCTTTTCGGATCTGGTCGGGTGCCGTTCCGTTTCGCTGTGCTCCTGCAGGGTAGCAGGTGGCAGAGGCGATTGGACTGGTGCTTCACCCGCCCTTGCCATCGGCCGGTTAGTCGCCTGGGTTTCTCAGATCGCCGACTCCCGCCCAGTCTCCCGCGCCTCCAGGGCCTCCAGCACCTTCTCCGGGGTGAGCGGGAGTGAGTGGACCCGCACCCCCGCGGCGTCGTACAGCGCGTTGGCCACCGCTGGAGCCACGTTGGTGATCCCGGTCTCGCCGACCCCCTTTGCCCCAAAGGGTCCGGTCGGGTCGGGCTCCTCCACCAAGATCACCTCCACCTCGGGCATGTCCAAGGCGGAGAGCATCTTGTACGTGGCGAAGCTGTCGCTCAGCACCTTCCCGGTCGTCCGATCGATGACCAGGTCCTCAGTGAGCGCGTATCCCAGACCTTGCGCGGCGCCGCCCTCGAGGCAGCCCTCCACCGTCAACGGGTTGATGGCCCGGCCGATGTCGTGGGCAATGACCACCTTGATCACGGTGATGACACCGGTCTCCACGTCTACCTCTATCTCGGCGAAGCCGGCCTGGAAATTGGGGCAGTGCATGACGCACTGGTGTTTGCCGGTGGCCATGATGTGCTGGGCGTCGGTGCCGTACTCGTAGATCCCCTGGTGCGCCACCTCGGCCACCGTGATGCCGGTGGAGGGATCGGCGGTCTTGAAGACGCGGCCTTCGCGGACATCCAGGTCTTGGGGGGCGGCGCCCAGCAGGCGCGCCGCCCGCTCCAGGACGATCGCCCGGACCTTTGTGGCCGCATCCAGCGCGGCATTGCCGATGGCATAGGTGGAGCGGCTGGCATGGGTGCCGATGTCAAACAGGGTCACGTCGGTGTCGCCGGTGACCACCCGGATGTCCGCATAGCGCAGCCCCGCCCCTTCGGCCGCGATCTGCGAGAGCACCCCCAGGATGCCCTGGCCCATCTCGCACGGGCTCACCGTCAACTGCGCGGTCCCGTCTTCGTTCAGCCTCAGCACGGCCGTGGAGTGCTCCAGCAAGAATCCGCCCGCCCCGCTGGCATGGGTCATGATGGACATGCCCACCCCCCGGCGATAGCGGCCCTCCTTCTTCACGCCCCAGCCTTGCCACTTGTCCCTCCAGCCGATAGCCTCCGCCCCGCGCCGGATGCACTCAGGGAGTGCGCAGGTGGTGATGGCCTGCGGCTCCCACATGCTGGGCTCGCCGGCACCGCGGGCATTCTTCAGCCGGAACTCCACCGGGTCCATGCCGCACTTCTCTGCGGCCATGTCGAGGGCCTGCTGCAGGATGAACGAGCCTTCCGGGTTGCCGTATCCCCGCATCCCGCTGGAGGTGGGGTTGTTGGTGTAGACGATGACGGCCTTGCCGCGCACCACCGGTGAGCGCATGACCCCGAGCGTCGACTGCATGTTGACCGCACTGATGGTGCCGCTGTGGGAGAAGTAGGCCCCGGCGTCGGACAGCACGTTCTGCTCGACGGCGTTGATGGTGCCGTCTCCGCTCACCGCGACCCGGATGGTCTGGCGCTGCTCGGTGCGACAGTTCCAGCCGTTGAAGTCCTCCTCCCGGGTGACCATGACCTTCACCGGCCTACCCGCCACCTTGGCCAGCATCGCGGCCACCGGCTCCACCCCGAAGCTGAGCCGCGCTCCGAACCCACCGCCCACCGCCGGCGTGATCCAGCGGACGTTGCCCTCGCCGATGTCGAACACCCTCCGCCCCATTGCCTTCTTGGCCAGGTGGGCGTTCTGGTTGGGCGACCACACGGTCAGCCGGCCGGCGGCGTCCCAGGCGGCCACGGCCACATCGGGTTCCAGGTGAGCCTGCTTCTGCCGCGAGTTGCGGCCGGAGAACTCCACCACGTAGGCGGAAGCGGTCAGCGCCGCCTCGAGATCCCCCCGGTTGAACGGGTGCTCGATGACGCCGGCCACGTTGTCCTTCCAGGCATCGTGGACGATCGGGGCCCCGGGCTTGAGCGCATCATCGATATCGAACACCGCCGGCAGCACCTCGTACTCCACCTCGATGAGGTCGAGAGCGCGCTCGGCCGTGTAGGCGTCGACGGCCGCCGCCGCGGCGATCCAGTCACCTTGGTAGCGGGCCTTGTCGGACAAGATGTACTGGTCCTGGTTCTCGCCCTCGTAAGCGAACGGCGGCAGCCCTTCGGCCATCACCGATCGCGTGAACGGACGTTTGGGCACGTCCGCGAAGGTGATGACGGCTTCCACCCCCGGCAGTGCCTTCGCTTTGGAAGTGTCGATCCCGACGATGCGGGCGTGGGCGTGGGGGCTCATGAGGATGCGCCCCACGAGCATGCCGGGCAGTGCGATGTCGGCGGCGTAAACGGCCGCGCCGGTGGTCTTTGCGGCTGCGTCGGGACGGGTCAACCGCCTCCCGACCGAGGAGAAGTCGGTGGTCGGACCGGTGCTCATCACGCCCCTCCCTTCCTCATCGCCGCTGCGGCTGCTTCCACCGCGTCCACGATCTTCACATAGCCGGTGCACCGGCACAGATTGCCGCCGATGGAAGCCTTGATCTCGTCGCGGGTCGGTTCCGGGATCTCGTCGAGCAGAGCCTTGGCCGTGAGCACCATGCCCGGGGTGCAGAATCCGCACTGCACCGCGCCCTGGTCCACGAAGGCCTGCTGGATGGGATGCAGTCTGTCGCCCTCTGCCAGACCCTCGATGGTGAGGATGCTCTTGCCCTTGGCCGTCACCGCCAGGGTGAGGCAGGAGAGCACCGGCCTGCCCTCGAGGAGGACGGTGCAGGCGCCGCAGTCGCCGGCGCCGCAGGCATACTTGGTGCCGGTAAGGCCCAACGAGTCGCGCAACACATCGATGAGCAGCATGTGCGGCTCGATGATGACCTCATACTTCCGGCCGTTCACCAGGAACGTGGCGATCTCTTTGGCCATCAGCCCTCCTTCCCGGCCGGGCCGTGGTCCCCAGGGGCGGCCGCGCCCGCGGCGGCGCCTATCGGCGCGCCCGCCCGGGCGGCCGCCACCCCCAGCGCGTCCCGCACCAGCACACGCACCATCTCCGCCCGATAGCGAGCCGTCGACCTCACGTCCGTGAGGGGACTCACCACCCGGACCGCCGCGGCCGCCGCCGCCTCGGCGGCGGCCGCGTCCAGAAGACGCCCCTCCAGCACCCGCTCAGCCTCCTCAGCCCTGACCGGAGTGGGCGCCGCCGCCCCGATGGCGATGCGCGCGTGCACGCACTTCCCGCCGGCGGCCGACACCGCTACGGCCACGTTCACCTTGGCTATGTCCTCGGCGGTCTTGGACAGCTTGAGAAAGGCGCCGGCGCTGCCTGCGGCCGGCGCCGGCACCACCACCTCGGTGACCATCTCGTGCGGGCCCACCGCCGTCTTGCCCGCGTCGAGATAGAACTCCTCTATCGGTATCTCCCGGTGGCCGCTCTGCCCCGCTATCCGCACCCGGGCTCCGAGCGCGTACAGGGCCGGCGCCACATCCGAAGCAGGGGTGCCGGCGCACAGGTTGCCCACCAGCGTCCCCATCGCCTTGGTCTGCACCGAGACGATGCTGCCGATGGCCTCGGCCAGCAACGGCCACCCCTGCAGGACCACGGCCGATCGCTCCACCTGGTACAGGGTGGCCAGCGCCCCGATGCGCAACCCGCCGCTGCCGACTTCGGTGTCGGGGCGGACATGGTCGAGCCCCCGGATCTTCTGCAGGCTCACCACCCGCTCCGGCACGATCTCGCGCAGGCGCATCTTGAGCACCAGATCGACGCCGCCGGCCAAGGCCCGCACCCGGTCGCCGTCGATGAGCGCCACCGCCTCCTCCACCGAGACCGGCTCGGAGAACTCGAAGGGCAATAGAACACGATGCATGGTCTCCCCCGCCTACTCGTAGTACTCCGGACAGGCTTTGAGGGTCTCGAACTGCTGCTGGTCGTGACCGAAGAAGATCTGGCCCTCCTCCTTCTCCACCAGGTCGCGCACGCGCTTGAAACTCCACAGCTCGCCCGCCGCCGACCAGGTGAAGGCGTGGGGTATGCCGGGAGCGTAGCCGTTCACGGGGATGTCGTAGTACATGCCCCGGTGCTCACAGGCCGACAGGAACACGGGGCCGGTCTTGGGCAGCCGCACCATGACGTTCTGGAAGCCGGGCGTATGCCCAGGCAGGCTCAGGATCTCCACGTCCTTGCCCAGCAGCTCGTAGTCCCCGTCGATGAACAAGTAATCGAGGCCGGATTTCTCGAAGTATTCGCGCACGTACATCCAGGTGTGGAACTGCTCAACCGCGGGCTCGTCACCCGGGCGGGGCGGCGTCCCGATGCGGCTCGCGTACTCCATCTCGGCTTGCTGCACCACGATCTTGGCCTTCTTTCCCGCGAACTCCGGCAGGTAGCCGGCATGCTCGCTCATGAGATGCGAGATGATGACGTAATCGATGTCGTCGGGCTTGACCCCGATCTGGGCCAGCTGGGAGATGGGGTTCTGTTCCGGGGTCTTGAGCAGGTGGAAGCCGTGCGGTCCCTTGCGATGGGGGAACCCCACCAGCCTATCGAACAGCTCGCTGGTGAATCCCAGGTCGAAGACCACCTTGGCTTTGGGATGGTCGATGAAGAACTGGATGTTGCGGATGCCGAACGGCCCCTCCTGATACTCACAATCGGTGAGGGCGGCGTCACCGAAGTGCCACAGGAACCCGCGTTCCACCCACATCTGCCCGCAGTCGAGGATGTACAGCTTCATGCTCATGCATGCTCCTTCGCCGGCGCCGGCGCCCGGGGGCCGCCGGCTCGCGTGGTTTCAGTCCTTCAGGCAGGCGACGACGTCGATCTCCACCAGCATACTGGACCGGGCGAGTGAAGCCGGCATCACGAAGGTGCTGGCCGGCGGTTCCTCGATGAGCCCGGGGGCGTGTTGCTGCCAGTACTCCCACTCGGTATCCCGCATCAGTTGGTAGTCCCTCACGTCCTTAAGGTAGATGGTGGTCTTCACGATGTGGTCCAGCGAGCTGCCTGCCTCCGCTGGCCCCGGCGCAACTCGAGCGCGTCGCGAAAGCCCTCGGTGATGATAACGGCCACTCGGGCGCCCTTGTTCTCGATGACGGCGTTGACCCCCACGGTGGTGCCGTGGGAGAAGACTCCACAGAGGAGGGGTCGATGCCCGCCTTCGCAACGGCGTCGAGCATCCCGTAGGACTGGTCGGCCGGAGTAGCGGGGGCCTTGGCCACAGTGACCCTGCCCGATTCATCCATGGCCACCAGATCGGTGAACGTCCCCCCGACATCTGCTCCGACGCGATATCTCACGCCGCCATCATACCCAGCGGGCGGTGGCTGCGGAAGCAGTCCGGAACGCCTCCAGACTGCGCGTTGGGCGCCACCGGGTAGGCCGAGGCCGCCGAAGCGGGTTCACACCCCGGGCTTCCGGCAGACGATCTGGGCCATGGCCCGCCGCGGCTCTTCCAGAAGACCTTCGAAATAGTGGATCACCTGCCAGTCCGCGAACCACCCGGCCAGCTCCCCCGGCTGCAGCAGGTAGTCCGGATTGTGGGGGTGGCCGTACGCGGGCTGCCCGCTTGTGAAGGTCTCGTAGATGAGAACGCCGCCGGGACGGACGGCCCTTCGTATGGAAGGGATGAGCGGGCGATGGAGGTAGCGGAAGACCAGGATGGCCCGGTAGTGCTCCCGCTCGAGCGGATCCAACCCCGCCTCTAGGTCGACCTGCCAGAAGGTCACCGCAAGCCCTCGCTCTCGCGCCGACTCCCGGGCCGCCTTCAATGCCTCCGCGGAGCGATCGGCCAACACCACCGGCAGGCCCAGGCCGGCAAGATAGAGACCGTTCTGCCCGCTGCCACAGGCCAGATCCAGCACCGGGCCTTCAACGCCCGTGTCTTCAAGGAGGGGGGCGAATCTCACAAGAACAGGGTCAGGAGCCACGGGCGCAACGCCCTCCCGGGAGTCCCGCTAGCCAAGCGCCCAAGGGTCACGGGCCTTGTTCCAGAAGGTGTTCGCGTGAAAGAGCAGCTCCTCTTTTTCGTCGCCACTCAAAGAATCGAGCCACATCAGCACATCCGCGCTCTGACACTCCGGAGCGTGGGTGCTGCACCAATCGCCGGCCATCGCCTCTCTGACCGCCTGCAGGTCGGGGGCCGCCCAGGGCCCCTCAGCCACAGACCTCAGGGCCCTCACGACCACCTCCTCGTACTCATGCGTGTCGCTCAAGCCTTCTTCGCCTCCATGAGGCCGATGTAGTTGCCGTCGAGGTCCCTGAACCAGGCCGCCCTTCCCTGAGGGCCCTCGACAACACCGTGCACGGTCTTGAGGCCGGGGAGGTCGAAGTCCTCAAAGACCACTCCGTGGTTCTTTAGGTCGGTCATCTCCTGGGCGAGATCACCCACCACGAACGCCGCTTTGGTCGCCTCCCCCCGGGGAGCTTCGGTCTGATAGACGAGCAACCAGGTGTTGTTGAGCAGATATGTGACCTCTTTCTGGTCCTCGTGCACCTCCTTGGGGACGAGTCCCAACATCTTCTCGTAGAACGCCCGGGCTCTCCTCAGATCGCCCACCGGGATGACCGCCACCACACTCGCGTCCGCCAACATGGCCTACTCCTTTTCCGTCTCGCGGCCGATGTGCACGGGTTCTACCCAAGAATCGCCGGTGTGATTCCGAGGCGAGGACGAGCCGGTGCGGAGCGCCCATCGGGAGAACCGCCCAAGAACGGCATACAATGTAAGGAGACGTCATCACCGGAGGCCTGACGAGGGACGGAGGCCGATCGACTCGGAGGAGGAGCGACCGTGGGTGAACCGAAACCGTTCGACTTCGACCAGGCTCTGGCACAGGTCCTGGCGGAGATCGACATCGGGCCTCACTGCAGTTGTGCCGACATCACCATGGAGTTGCTGCGGGTGAACCTGCCCCTGCCCTGGACGGCGTCCCGGTACGCCGCTGCCGGTTTCGGAGGCGGAGTCGGTGGCAGCGCCGGTCCGTGCGGAGCCTTCTGCGCCGGTATCGTGGCTCTCTCCCTCTACGCCGGCCGGGAGGAACCTCCGGGCTGCATCGCGGAGTCCGTCGAGACCTCCGCTCAGAGATTCTATGACGAGTGGCTCGCCGACCAGGGGTCGATCCTCTGCGCGGATCTCACCGGCTACCCTTCGCTCAGGGACGAGCAGGCGCGGGACGACTTCTTCGCGAGCGGCGGAGTGCAGAAGTGCACCGAACGGCGTATCCGGTTCGCGGTGGAAAAGGTGCTCGAACTGGCAGCGGCCAAGCCGACCTCAGAGTGACCGGCGGCCAGGCCCCGACCTGCCCCGCCGGCCGACGACAATGAGGGTGGCGCCGACGGCCAGAAGGGCGACTCCACCCCCCAGGAGACCGGCCATCAGAGGGAACATGATGCCGAATCGGGCTCCCAACCTGACGTCGGCGGCCACCGGCGCGCTGGCGTCCCCGTTCATGATCACCACCGCCCAGTCCCCCTCCCGCAGGGTCCATTCGAGCGTCCGGCTGCCAGTCCCGCTGACCTCAGCCAGCCAGAAGGGCTGTTCTTCTGGAATAGACGGCCGGGCTCCGCCGCTCACCGATTCATACTGGACCGATCCCCCGGCCAGATCGATCCCGGTGATCCGGTCTCGAGGCACGCCGGAGAGATACTTCGATACCTGGGCGGTCGAGGCGACGCCCAAGAAGATGGGCGCCGGCAACCGGGAGGTACCCGTCACCCGCACGGTGGCTCCCGCCTTTGACAATAGCCACCTCTGCCAGCGGCCTGCCAGTTGTTCGTTGATGTCGGGTACGGTCAGGGCGAAGCCGTCGCTGCCGACGGTCTGTTCGGCTGTGGTGAAGAACCCAGAAGAGGCGCTTGGGTGCCGGTACAGACCGAGGGTGAAGCCGCCCGCCGTCACCGAGGCCACCCCCGCGAGAGCCAGCACGACACCGAGGACCGCCAATGCTGTCTTGAGCCATCGCATCCTTGCCAGCCTACGCTCTTCGACCCGCCGGTTGCTTCGGACCCGCCGCCACGATCCAGTTCAGCCACCGGAGGCCGGAGCGGTCCCCGAGACAGGGCCGGGAGGCGGAGGAGTCGAAGATCTGATAGAAGCGAGGCGGCAGCTCTTGTCCGTCCATGGTGGGATGCGGGGATGCGCCCGGAAGGATTCGAACCTTCGACCTTGGGATTAAGAGTCCCCTGCTCTACCAACTAAGCTACGGGCGCGCGGCCGCTATTCTACACGATTGTCCCGGAACTGACGGTATAGTTTGCCCCACAAACGCAGGGAAGGATCCATGCCCGAACCGGTCCGCGTCCGCTTCGCCCCTAGCCCCACCGGCGCTCTGCACGTCGGCGGCGCCCGCACCGCCATCTACAACTGGGCCTTCGCCCGCCGCAGCGGAGGTGTGTTCGTTCTGCGCATCGACGACACCGACCCCGGACGTTCCACGGCTGAGAACACGGCCCAGATCCTGCGCTCCCTCAAGTGGCTCGGACTCGACTGGGACGAGGGACCCGAAGTCGGCGGCCCCTTCGGCCCCTACTTCCAGACACAGCGGGCCGCTCACTACGCAGCCGCCCTTGAGCGCATGAGGGCGAACGGCACCGCCTACCCCTGCTTCTGCCCCGCAGCCGAGTTGGAGAGCAAGCGGGCCGCGGCGCGGTCCGCAGAGGAGGGACCGGAGGGCGGCGGCTACGACCGCACCTGCAGACATCTGGCTCCCAGCGTCGTCGCCGAGCGCATCAGGGCGGGCGAGCCTCACGTGTGGCGGTTGGCCGTACCCGAGGGGCGGGGCGATATCGTCGTCCGCGACGCGGTCCGCGGCGACACGGTCTTCCCGGCGGAGGTCATGGACGACTACGTCCTGGTCCGCGCGGACGGCACCCCCACCTACAACTTCGCGACCGTGGTCGATGACGCCGACATGCAGATGACCCACGTCATCCGGGGGGACGATCACCTGTCGAACACGCCCCGCCAGATCCTTGTGTACGAGGCCCTGGGCCGCCCCGTGCCCGTGTTCGCCCACCTGCCTATGATCTGGGGACCCGACGGCCAGAAGCTCTCCAAACGCCACGGCGCCACCTCAGTCGAAGCCTTTCGCGACCAGGGGTACCTGCCCGAGGCGCTGCTCAACTATCTGGCCCTCCTGGGGTGGTCTCTGGATGGCGAGACCACCATCGTGCCCCCCGCGGTGCTGACGACCCACTTCTCTCTCGAACGGATCTCGAAGAGCCCGGCCGTCTTCGACTTCGAGAAGCTCGACTGGATGAACGGCGCCTACATACGAGGCCTAGAGCCGGCCGAACTGGTGGTTCGGATGCTGCCGTTTATGGAGAAGGCAGGGCTGGCCACCGCGTCCGACGTGGAGGCCAGGCGTGAGTGGTTCGTCGAACTGGCTTCGCTCGTCTCCGAGCGCGTCAAGCGCTTGGACGAGATCGTGTCCTGGGTGCGATTCTTCTTCACCGACCAGGTCGCCATCGATGTGGACGCCGCCGAGACCGTCCTCGGCGCCCCGGGAGTCAGGGGCGCGCTCGCCGCCACCCGCGACTGCCTCGCCTCCCTCCAAGAGTGGGACTCCGCTACCATCGAGTGCGCGTTGAGGGGGCTGCCGGAGCGGATGCAAATGAAGCCCCGTCAGCTCTTCCAGATAGTGCGGGTGGCGGTCGCGGGGTCCACAGTCTCCCCGCCTCTCTTCGAATCCCTTGCCCTCTTGGGGCGGGAGACGGTGCTGGCCCGGCTGGAGGCCGCCCGGGCGTTTTCGGCCGCATGATGGGCGTATTGATCGGCCCATTGGTCGGCACCAGAGGCATCGCCGAGGGTTGACAGCGCCCGCCGCTCCCGGGTAGAGTACGCACTCGCGACCGGCCGGCATGTGGCAGGCCGACCGCCTTCGGCCCGTTCGTCTAGCGGTTAGGACACCGCCCTCTCAAGGCGGAGATCACCGGTTCGAACCCGGTACGGGCCACCTCTCCCCGGTCACCTCTCCGAGGCGGCAACTCCAGCCGCCAGAGCACCGAGCAGACGCACAGTGGCGTCCACCACCTGGCTCTGCTGATCCTCACGGCTGATGGTGGCGACTCCGTCCCCTCTCTGCTCCCCGTACCAGCCGAACTGGGCATGGTTGCCGCCCGTGATGGTCACGAACTCCGCGTCTGCGGGAAGCAACGGTTTGGTCCGGCTCACATCGTCGGGTGTGGTCAGACCGTCGTTGGTCGCGGTCACCGACACCACCGCGCCCGACCACGAGGAAAGGTCGTCGCCCGACGACGGATAGGCCCCCCACAGTACAAGACCCTCCACGGCTGCGGGATCCGAGGCCACGAACGCAGCGGCCATGGCTCCCCCCAATGAGTGACCCCCGACAGCCCAGCGGCTGATCTCAGGGTAGCCCGCCATGACTTCCGCCGCCCGGTCGGAATCCAAGACGGCCAGGTTGAGAGGCATGGGCGCAATCACCACAAGGAACCCCTGAGCCGCCATCGCATGCGCGGCGGGCGCGTACGACACCGGGTCGACGCGGGCTCCAGGATAGAGGACCAGTCCCACGGTGGCAACGGTCCCGGCCGGCGAGAAGCTGATCTCGCCGTCCTGGACCACCCTGACCTGCCCATCCGAGGCGAGGGCCGCGACCGCCTCGGGCATGGGCCCCAGAGGGGTCTCGGCCCATATGACAAAGACAAGCGCAGCCGCCACCACCACGCCGGCCAGCCCGACCAGTGCCCACAGCCACCACCGGCGGGAAGTGCGGCTGCGGCTCACGGCATCACTTCAAAGCCGAGCTCCTGAAGCCTCTTCTTGACCGCGGCCAGATCGATCCCCAGATGCTCGCAGCCCGAGAGGATGGTCATCACCTTCCCGTGAGTCTCCCTCATCTCCGGCAAGGCCACACCCGCGAAGCCCATCTCCGCCAGGACCGGGATCAGTTCCGGGTATTCCGTGGTGACGTCGTACAAGGTCTTGTTCAGGTCGATCTGCTTCACCGATCCTCCTTGCCTCAATGCTTGTCGGGGTCGAAGCTGGTGGTGGACCCGTACCCGGCGGCGAACATGACGTGCCCGAACATGATGGGCCGGTCGACCCGCTTGAATTCCAAGGGGCAGTGGGGCACGCCTTTGGGGATGTAGACCCAGGTGGTGCTGGTGATGGTGTAGGTCTCGGCCTCGTCGCCCTCGCCGATCACGAACTCCACCTCCGCCCCGAAGTCGCTGAAGTCCATGGGGTTGCCGCCGATGAAGTAGAGGTATTCGGCGCAGTTGTGGGTGTGTGGCTCGGGGATCATGAGGTACGGCCGATAGATGGGGCGCAGTACCTGGGTGAAGGGTTCATCCCACCCCTCCGCGGGGGCCTGTTGGTTGACCCCTATATAGACCGGCTGGTCGGGGTCTTTGTTGGCCGGGCTGGGCGTCCCCCAAGGCTCGCGCAAGAGATACTTCTCGTACTTATTCTCGGCCACGTCCGCCTCCTCTAGCCTTTTCTGTCCTGCCACATGGTGTCGATGCTGAGGCCGGGCAGCCACTGTTCGATGGCGTGGAACTTCTCGGGAATCACCTGGTCCAGCAGGAGCCTCTCTTCACCCGAGGCCGTTTCGTAGGCCCGCTTGATCAGCGGCTTGAGCTCATCGATCTTCTCGAACAGCAGCTTGATCACCATGTTCTCCATGCCTCGTCCTCTCTCCACATGACGTCGACTCACGCGGCGTCGCTACGGGCGCCGGCTCCGGCGTTGCTCTTCAGTTTATACCGCCGGGGCTCCCTCGCTCCCGCGATTGACCACGTCATCCGCCGACCTATACTGGACCAGCAGAGGCAAGGGGACTGACGCGATCACGCTGGAGGCGATGAGCACCCACATCCTCGAGACTGCGGGTGTCGCGGGCGCAACCACTGGTGAGGTCCCGCGGTGACCCCCCGGGTGCCCTCTCGCCCGGAAGGCGTGCCCACCCGGGGCACTACAGCGCCCAACCGGTTGCGCCGCGTCGACCGCTGGATGGTCGCCAACCTGGCCGGGCTGATCGAGTCGGCCGTAAGGCCGCCCCTCGTCGTGGATCTGGGCTTCGGCGCCTCGCCGGTCACCACGGTCGAATTGTTCGAACGCCTGCGCACCATCAGGCCGGATGTGGAGGTGACCGGCCTGGAGGTCGACCCGGCCCGCGTAGAGCGGGCCAGGCGGTTTCCGGCCGAACGCGGGCGGTCGGAGCACTACAACGGGTTGACCTTCGCCTTGGGCGGGTTCGAGCTGCCGCTGCCGAGGCGGCCGCTCGTCGTGCGAGCCTTCAACGTGCTCCGTCAATACGAGGAAGAAGAGGCCTGGCGGGCCTGGGACCGTCTCTGCGCCGGCCTCGCCCCCGGCGGCGTCTTGGTGGAGGGCACGTGCGACGAGACCGGCCGCCGGGCCGTGTGGGTCACCTTGGGCCGGGCGGCGGAAGCCGAGGCTGCGAGCGGCCCACGCAGAACCGGTTCCGCCAGGTTCGGCGCCACAAGCGCCGCTGCCGCCTGGTCCGGTGCCGCGAAGCCGCGAACCATCACCTTTGCCGCGCGGCTGTCCAGCCTGGGCAACCCTTCGGAATTGGCCGAGCGGCTGCCCAAGACCCTGATACACCGCAACGTGCCCGGCGAGGCGATCCATCGCTTCCTGGCCGACTTCGACCGGGCCTGGGCGATCGCGGCTCCGCAGTCGGTCTTCGGGCCGCGCCAGCGTTGGGTCACCGCGGTCGAGCGCCTTGCCCTGGATTGGCCGGTGCTCACGCGGCCGCCGGCAGGCGGCCGCGCCCGCTGGCGGCTGGGCGAGGTCACCCTGCCCTGGGCCGCCGTCGCCCCCCGTTGAGTCTCTCACGCGAGCGCGGTGTGGGCTAACCTCGGTGCCTGCGCCCCAGGAAGGGAACGAGAACCGGCGTCCGCCGCTTGTGCGCTTCGTAGGCTTCCTGTCCGCCCCAGGTGTTGTCGGCCTTCTTTTCGAGGAGCGGCACGCCGCTCACCCGAGTGATGAGGAGATACACGAAGACAGGCGAGATGAGCGTCGCGTACTGCCAACCCTGCAGCACGGGCAGGGCGATCAGGGCGATGCCCACCCAAAGGGTGATCTCGCCGAAGTAGTTGGGGTGCCTTGAGACCGACCACAGGCCCGACGTGATGAAGGAGCCCTTGTTGGCGGGATCGGCGCGGAAACGGCTCTTCTGCCGGTCGGCGGTCGCCTCGAGCGCGAAGCCGAAGACCCAGACGGCCAGTCCGACGTAGGCGAGCACGTCCAGTCCCTTGGGTTGAGTGGACGTCACGGCCGCCAGAGCGGCAGCCAGAGTCAGGCTCACCCACAGTCCTTGCAGGGTCCACGTCATCAAGAGACGCGCGAATGAACCCTTGATCTGGTCGAAGCGGTCGTCTTTGCCCGCCCGGCGCACCCGCCGGAAGAGGAACGGCCCCAGCCGTCCCGCCCACACCAGCACGAGCACGAGCAACAGGATTGAACGAGCGTCGGTGGCAGCACTGAGGACGACGGCAAGCACGATGGCGGCGATGTAGGTGAAACTACCGGTGAGGTCGTAGAAACGCTCGGTGTGCAGCAGGTAGGACGGGATGAAGGCCAGCCACTGCACGGCGAACGCCAGGCAGACCATGAGCGCGAACACCGGCACGCCGCCCACCGTGACCCCGTTCTGCGAACCCGCCCAGGCGAAGAACGCGCCGACGGCCACGACGGCCACCACCGCGGCGAGCGGACCGGCGGCCGCTGAGGCTCCCTGTTTCTCAGCCATGAAACGCTCCTATCCTACGGTCCGGCCCCTCATTGCCCGAGGGCAATGGTACCAGGGGCAAAGGTCGCCTGCCCCCCCGATCGGTCAGAGTCCTGCCCCTGCTGAGCCGCATGGAGTTAGTCGCAGGGCGACCGATCCCTCGCTAAAGACGAGTACCATGGTCAGCTCGCTATTGCATGGAGGGTCGGGACGTAGTAGTCTCGATACCTTGCCGCAGAACGGTCGCTGTCGGCGCCGGCCCTGGGGGACGGGGGGTCTCCCCGGCCGGGATTACGGCTGAGGAGGGGGCCCTATGACGTGAACCCGCGACTATCGTCATCCATCCGATCGTGTTCGTCAGATCTGATCTCACATGTTGGGGGGATAGTTGTGAGAGACAAGAAGCTGATCGCATCCATTCTCCTGCTCCTTGTGTTGGGCTTGTTCACCGCTTTGTTTGTGACGGCCTGTGGAGAAGAGGAGACCACCACCACCGCCGCACCCACCACCGCCGCACCGACCACCGCCGCACCGACCACCGCCACCACCGCGGGTGCCACCACCACCGTCGGCGCCGAGCAGGGCGAGGACCTTGTCATCGGCGCCATCAACTCGATGACCGGCTCCAACGTGTTGACCGGGCAAGAGGAGAAGTGGGCTCAGGAGAAGGCGGTCGCCGATATCAACGCCAAGGGCGGCCTCAAGCTGAACGACGGCAAGATGCACAAGGTCGTTCTGAAGTATGCCGACGACAAGAGCTCGCCCCAAGAGGGGGCGGCCGCCATGGAACGGCTGATCAAGACCGAGGGCCTAAAGGTCATCCTGAGTTCGAACATCACCCCGATCAACCAGGCCGCGGCGACGGTGGCCGAGCAGTACGGGGTGTTCTTCCAGATCGTATCGAGCTGGATCGATCAGCCCTTCCCCGACGGAACAGGCCCGAGCTTCATCGGTGGCATGAAACTGAAGTGGTCCGCCGACATGTTCGAGGCTGCCGTCGAATCCGGGAAAGTGGCGGTGGGAGGCGCCAAAGCCATGGATCCGGCGGACGTTCCCACGAAGTGGGCGGTCATGGTGGAGAACACACCGGACGGTATAGGCTTTGGCGATGCCACCGCCATGGGCCTGGAGGCTGAAGGCTGGGAAGTCGTGTCTTACGAGAAGTTCGTCGAGGGACAGAAGGACTTCTCCTCGATCATCCTCAAGTTCAAGGACGCCGGCGTCGAAGCCGTGGTCACTCTCATCGCTCCCGCCGACGGCATCACGTTCGTCAATCAGATGAAAGAAGCGGGCTGGGCGCCCAAGTACCTCTTCGGGTACAAGGGCTTCTGGCCGGTAGACTTCTACTCCTCGCTGGGGTCCGACGCCGATTACATCTGCTACGACGGCTTCTGGTCGGAGACCTTGCCGTTCCCCTACGCCAAGGAGTTGGGGGCGGCGTTCTCGGCCGAGCACGACGGAGCCACCTCAAACAGCATCGGCCTCTACTACGCAGGGGTGCAGATCCTAGCCACAGCGATAGAGAGGGCCGGGGTGTTCGAGCCGGGTGCGATCAGAGACCAGATCTTCGGCGGCACCTTCGAAGGCACCACCATGGGCGACATCACCTACGGAGCGTACTACCCGGACAATCCGGGCATCGCTCACATCCCGTTCCTGGCCTTCCAGTGGGCGCCGGGCGGAGAGCGGGTGGTGCTCTACCCGACCGAGTACGCCACGGGCAAAACCGTGACCTTCGTCCCCTGGGACCAGAGGTAGCGGGGCAGCCTGAGCGCCCCCGCCCCCGCCCTCCGACAGGGGGCGGGGGCGGGGGCGTAACCCCGGTGCGTAGCGTTCAGGTTACGTACAGGTTAGACCGGGTATAGTGTTTTCGGAGCCCTGAGAGTTCAGACGCAGCGTCTGAGGAGCTTACAAAGGGGCCCGCTGAGGAAACGCGGAGGTAAATGGCTGCGGAGTACAGCGAAGCGGGCGCGAAGTGAGAGCTGATGAAAGGCGCAAAGCGAGTCCACTCAGGGCTCTTTTCCATGCCCTGAGAGCAGGCAGGAGCGTCTGCAGCTTGTTCGCGGATCGACGGTTGGAACCAGAGTGAACATGACCCGGAGACCGACAGGCACCGACAGCAGCGACCCTCTGGAGATCGCCCCCGGCGTCCATTTGTTGGCGGTGGGCAGGGGGCTGCTTCGGGCCAACGTCTACTTCGTGCGATCGGGCCCTTCCTGGACGCTGGTCGACGCCGCCTCAGCGAACTGCGGCCGGCTAATCCGCGAGGCGGCCGAGTCGCTATACGGGAGTGACTCTCCCCCAACCTCCATCCTGCTCACGCACGACCATCCCGACCACGCCGGTTCGGCCCGTGAACTGGCGCAGATGTGGGACTGTCCGGTCTGGGCGCACCCGGATGAGATGCCCCTGGCTCTGGGGGGTGTCTCCGTCTTCCGCACGTACGCCAACCCTCTCGACCGCTGGATCGTCCTGCCTCTTCTGCGCGTGATGGGTCCCAAGCGGGCCGAGTCCCTGATCTCCCGAGCCAGTCTCAGGGACGTGGTCCGCCCATTCGACCCGGGAGCCGCACCTCCAGGGCTTCCGGAGTGGGAGACCGTCTTCACCCCCGGCCATACGCCCGGGCACGTCGCCTTCTTCCGGCGGAACGGCCGGGTTCTGCTCACCGGGGATGCCCTGGTGACCGTGGACCTCAACTCCTTGCGGGGTCTGCTGCTAAGGGAGCCGGGAGTCTACGGACCGCCCCGGTACGCGACCTGGAGCCGGCGGGTGGCAGAGGCTTCGATCGCCTCTCTCGCGGAGCTCGAGCCTCGCGTCATAGCCGGAGGGCACGGGCTCCCCCTGACCGGCCCCGAGACCCCGCAGAGAGTGCGGGCCTTCGCCGACCAGCTCTGAAGTGCTTCGGGGACCCTGGAGGACGGCCGTCTGCCCGTGCGGCCGACGCGTGACCATTGGCATGAAGTAGCGCGCGGGTGAACCTAACCCGCGAGGTCTCCGCAGGCCGGTCGGCGGACGTCGTCCGAGGCGCCATCGGCCGACCCCCGTGCTAGACTGGTCTCGTCTGGTACCGGTGGCCGTTCGCGCCGGGAGGTGACGACGATCACATAACGCAGGCAAATCTTCCGGTCTTCTTCGATTCTTCCTTGCTCATTGCCCGTTGAATACGCGTCGCTGGGGAGGAAAGCGTCATGGCAGAGAACGGATCGACCTCCAAGACCTTGCGGTACATGACGGGGCGACTATCTACGGCTTCCACGCCCCAACTGGTCAAGCTCGTGAAGAACCGAGCGGTCCAGCACGTGGCCACAAGGGAGATCGAGAAGTATCTGGTCAGGTCGCTCAAGGCCTCCCGTTCAGACCCCAGCCAGTTGCCCAGCGTGCAGGACGACCGCACCGCCATGGGCATAGCCATCATGGAGTCCCTGCACCGCGGCCTGAGATCTAAACAGTTCTCGGACGCCTATATACGGGGCATGCTCCAGGTCTTGATCAAGACCCTCTTCATCGACCGGGGAAACCCGGAGCAGCGCAAGCAGTTTCAGGAAGCCTTCGGCAAGCTGGCGCCGAGCTTTCTCCTCATCGCCCCGGGCAAGGCCTGCAACCTGCACTGCCCTGGTTGCTACTCCGACTCCGATGACAAGAGGAACCACCTGGAGTGGAGCCTGGTGGACCGCATCATGGAAGAGGCCAAGGCTCTGTGGGGGGAGCGGTTCTTCGTCATCAGCGGGGGAGAGCCCTTCGCCTACCGGTCCGAGGGCAAAGACATCCTCGATCTGTTCGAGAAGCACCAGGATTCCTTTTTCATGGTCTACACCAACGGCACCCTCATCGACGACGAGGTCAGCCGGCGGCTCTCCGCGGCCGGCAACGCGCTCCTGTGCCTTTCGGTTGAGGGGTTCAGAGAGCTCACCGACGCCCGCCGGGGCGAAGGCGTGTTCGACCGGGTCCTGGAGACGATGGATAGGTTGAATCGGGACCGCGTGCCGTTCGGTATCTCGTTGACGGCCACCTGTCACAACGTGGAAGAGATCCTGTCCGACGAGTTCGTGGACTTCATGATGGAGAAGGGCGCCCTGCTCGCCTTCATCTTCCACTACATGCCCATCGGGCGCTCCTACACCCTCGACCTGATGCCCACACCCGAGCAGCGGGCCTGGATGTGGAGGCGTTCCTGGGAGATCGTGCGGGAGAAGAAGCTCTTCATGCCCGATTTCTGGAACCACGGCACCTGCGTCGACGGCTGCATCGCGGCGGGCGGACACGGGCAGGGCGGCTACTTCTATATCGACTGGAACGGGGCGGTGACGCCCTGCGTGTTCATGCCCTACTCCCCGCTGAACATCCGGGACGTGTACGCGAAAGGAAAGACGCTCAACGACGTGTGGCAACACCCGTTCTTCCAGGCGATCCGCCAGTGGCAGTACGACTACATCGACCAGGGTCGCAGCATGATCACCCCCTGCCCCAACCGCGACCATCACGACGAGCTGGAGCGTCTGCTGATGCAGTACGAACCGGAGCCGACCGACTCCAACGCCGCCGAGACCCTGATCGACCCCGAATACACCCGCGGCCTGGTGGAGTACAACCGCCGGTTCGAAGCGATCACGGGCGGGATCTGGCAGAGCCACTACCTGCATCGGAAGGCGGCGCCGGACGAGGCGATCGCTCCGCTGCCCGAAGTGCCGATGGCCCCGCTGATGGAGGAGCGGC
The DNA here is from genome assembly GCA_964399135.1 of uncultured Gaiellales bacterium. Taxonomy (GTDB): domain Bacteria; phylum Actinomycetota; class Thermoleophilia; order RBG-16-64-13; family RBG-16-64-13; genus CAYNPL01. Next base: position 53,507 of record CAYNPL010000006.1, on the reverse strand, counting down.
CGCAGGAGCGTGAGGCAGGTGAGCGCGTGCCGGTTACGACCTCGTCCTGAGGATGCTCCTAAGCCCCTTGACCAGACGGTGGACCCCCTCGGTCACCGTCTCCTCGGTGAGCGCCCCGTAAGAGACCCGTAGATAGCAGCCCTTTTCGAGACCGAAGGTGGTGCCGGGGATGACGGCCACCCCGAAATCCCGCACCAAGAGTTCCACGAGCTCCATCGGCTCTCGGGAAGTGTCCAGGCGGAGGAGCAGATAGAAGGCGCCTTCGGCCGCCGGCACCGTACAGATGTCCCGGATACTGTCGAGCTCCTCCAGGACCCGCTCCCGGACGGTCGCGATCGAGGTCAGCTGAGCCCGGCAGTATCCGCGCCCCGCCTGCAGAGCCCCGGCGGCGGCGAACTGCGAGATGACCGGCGCGCAGATGAGGATTGTGTCCTGGATCTTCTCCACCGCCTGGAACAAGTGCGCCGGGATGACCATGTAGCCCACCCGCCAGCTGGCGAAGCCATACGCCTTGGAGAAGGAGAACAGCGAGATGGTGTGCTCCCTGCTCCCCGCGATCGCACCGGGTGAGAAGTGGCGAGCGTCGCCGTAGGTGAAGTACTCGTAGGCCTCGTCGTTGATGTGGTACAGCCCGTGCCGGCGGCATAGCTCGTTCACCTCGCGCAAGGCGGCTTCGGGATACACCGCGCCCGAGGGGTTGTTGGGTGAGATGGTGACCACCGCTCGGGTTCTGGGGGTGATGGCCCTGCGAACCGCCTCCGGCTGCAGCTGGTAGCGGGCATCCGTTTCCACGGGGACCGGCCGGCAACCCGCCATGGTGACGGCCATCTCGTGGTTGAAGTAGTAGGGGGCCTGAAGGATGACCTCGTCGCCCAGGTCGGTGACGGCCAGCAGCGCGTTGACGAAGGCCATGTTAGCGCCGGCCGTCACTACCAGCGCGCACCCCTCGTCGATCTCGATGCCGTTCTCCGACCGCAGCTTCGCCTTGAGGGCCTCGACCAAGCGCGGGATCCCGTGCACCGGTTGGTACTTGTGATTGTCCGGCGAGTCGAGGAACGAGCGGATCTGGTCGACGGCCTCCGGGGGCGGGCCGTAGTGGACGACACCCTGCCCGAGCGAGATGGTGCCGGGATGGGCGCGGATCAGAGCTGCGACCACCGGGATGACCGGCGTCTGCACCGCCCGCATCCGGCCGCGGTCCAAAGCGGCCACCCCTCTATCTCCCCGGCGGGGGCGGGTCGACCGTTCGCCGCGGCTCTTGTGGCTCTTTGGTCTTCTTGACCAGACGCGGGTTCTCGATCATCACTCTGGTGTCGGGCGGGACCGATTCGGTCAACCAGACGTTGCCGCCGATGATGGACCGCGCCCCGATCACCGTGTCTCCTCCCAAGATGGTGGCGCCCGAGTAGATGATGACGTCGTCCTCGATGGTGGGATGGCGCTTCTTGCCCCGGTAGCGGTCGCCCGCCCCCCGGGGCAGCAGGAGCGCCCCCAAGGTCACGCCCTGGTAGATGCGGACCCCGTTGCCGATGACGGTGGTCTCGCCGATCACCACGCCCGTGCCGTGGTCGATCACGAAGCCCTCTCCGATGGTGGCCCCGGGATGGATGTCGATCCCGGTCACCCCGTGCATGTGTTCGGTCATCATGCGCGGCAGCATGGGGACGTCCAGCTCGAACAGCTCGTGGGCCGCCCGGTACACCGCGATGGCCTGCAGCCCCGGATAGCTGTAGACGATCTCGTCGGTGGTGCGGGCGGCCGGGTCTCCGTCATAGGTGGCGCGGATGTCCTTGTCCAGGGTCCGCCGGATGCCGGGGATGCGGGCCAGCACCTCCAGGGCCGCCTCGTAGCCCCGCTGTTCGCAATTGGTGCACTCGAGTCCCAGGCGGAAGCACTCGTGCCGGATGGAGCGGGCCACCTGCTCGGAAAGCAGGTCGAAGAACGCCGTGGTGGCCTGGCCGATCGCGTAGCGGAAGTTCACCGGATCTACCCGCACCCGGCTGAAGAAACCGGGGAAGAGCAGCTCCCGCAGCCGGTCGATGATCTCGATGACGGCTTGATGAGATGGGATGGGCTCGAAGCCGATGTGTGTATGGCAGCCGGCCTTGGAGCAGTCCCGGACGATCTCCTCGCTCAAGGCTTCCAGCCGCGCCCGGTATGTGAGCGCGGCGTCCGCCTCCCGCCGGCAGCTGGCACCGTTCGCGGCGCCCGGTGTGTCGTTCGTTCGTCGTGCCATCCGACCCTCGTTTCGTCCCGTCAGCGGTTCGCCCCGTCTCCGTGCCCCTGGATGTATTCCGACGGTCTAGATTACCCTGTGCGCGAGAAATCGAGTCGACGATTCGCCGAGGATCGGCTCCGGATGGTGTCTGCGCCTGCCGGGCGACCGTCGCCCGGTGATGGGCGCACGGGATTGAGTATCGCCGACGGAGGGCACATCTCCGTCAACAGCCCATAACGGGAAGACCGCGGCAACGAGCGGAGGGACCGTAGTGAACAAGAGAAAGATCCGTGACGGTGTTTACTGGTTGGGAGCGATCGACTGGGAGCGGCGTCTATTCGACTCGCTCATCCCGCTCCCGGACGGCACCACCTACAACGCCTATCTGGTGGAGGGGACCGACAAGGTCGCCCTGCTCGACACCGTCGACCCAGCCATGACCGGCGTTCTGCTCCAACAACTGGCCGACGTGCCCAGGTTGGACTACATCGTCTCCCACCATGCCGAGCAAGACCACTCCGGTAGCATAGGCCCCGTGCTCGAGAGGTTCCCCCAGGCCAAGGTAGTGACCAACCCACGGGCGAAGGGCATGCTCATCGACCTCCTGGCCCTCCCCGACGACGTCTTCATCACCGTGGAAGACGGGGAAGAACTGGCGCTGGGCGGCAAGACCCTCCGTTTCATCTACACTCCCTGGGTCCACTGGCCCGAGACCATGGTCACCTACCTGGAAGAAGAGCACATCCTCTTCAGCTGCGACTTCTTCGGCTCGCACATCGCCTCCTCCGACCTATACGTGGTCGACGAGGGCCGTGTCGGCGAGGCCGCTAAGCGGTACTTCGCCGAGATCATGACGCCGTTCCGGGCCCAGATCGAGAAGAACCTCGACAAGCTCCGCGACTACGACATCGAGCTGATCGCGCCCAGTCACGGCCAGGTGTACGACCGGCCGGCGCTGGTAGTAGACCTCTACCGCGAATGGGTCTCCGGCCCTCCGCGGAATCTGGTCGTGATCCCCTATGTGTCGATGCACGGCAGCACCAAGAAGATGGTGGACCGTCTGGCCGCCACCCTAGCCGATCACGGGGTCCGGGCAGAGCTGTTCGAGCTGGCCGTCACCGACAGCGGCAAGCTGGCGATGGCACTGCTCGACGCGGGCACACTGGTGGTGGGCACGTGCACCGTGCTCACCGGCCCCCATCCCCTGGCGGCGTATGCGGCCATGCTCGCCAACGCCCTCAAGCCGAAGGCGCGGTTTCTCTCCGTGGTCGGCTCCTACGGCTGGGGCGGCAAGGCCGTGGAGACTCTCGCCGGGCTGGTCCCCAATCTCAAAGTGGAGGTCCTTGAGCCCGTCCTCTGCAAGGGCCTGCCCCGCGAGGCCGACCTGGAGGCGCTGGATGCGCTCGCCGCTACCATCGCCCGCAAGCACGCAGAGCTCGGACTGGTCTGAAAGGGCGAAGCCATGCAGGTACTGATGATCAACGGGAGCCCGCACGAGAAAGGCTGCACCTACACGGCCCTCCGCGAGGTGGCCGGACAGCTCGAAGCGCAGGGCATCGAGACCCGCATATTCCCCATCGGGAGCGAGCCCATCCGTGGCTGCACCGCCTGCTTCGGCTGCGCCGAGAGCGGGTACTGCGTGTTCGACGACGACCCTGTGAACACGTGCATCGACCTGGCCCGAGCCGCGGACGGCATCGTCATCGGCTGTCCGGTGTACTACGCCGGCCCCAACGGCTCGGTGTGCGCGTTCCTGGACCGCCTGTTCTTCCTCAAGGCCGCCGCCTACGCGTACAAGCCGGGAGCCGCCGTCGTCAACTGCAGGCGGGGCGGCGCCAGTGCCGCCTTCGACCGTCTCAACAAGTACTTCACCATCTCCAGCATGCCGGTCGTGCCCTCCCAGTACTGGAACGCCACCCATGGGCTCACACCCGAGGAGGTGAGACAGGACCTGGAGGGTATGCAGATCATGAGGACCCTCGGCCGCAATATGGCTTGGCTGCTCAAGTGCATCGAGGCCGCGAAGGCGACGGTGCCCTACCCGCAGGCAGAACCCCGGGTGGCGACCAACTTCATCCGGTAGGCCAGCGCAGGGGAGGACTGGCGCAGAGACGGCAGAACTCGGTAGACTGTATGGCGTCGAAGCCCGGACAGGAGTCGAGTATGGTGCACACGCCCCGGTCGAGGCGTCTCTATCGCTGGCCCGCGTTCGCCGTCGCGTGTTGTCTCATCGCGGCGGCTCTATGTATCTGGAGCCCGGCCGCGCGGGCCGAGCCGTCCTCACCTCCCCAGACCGCCGCTTCTACTACGGGCTTCTCCGACATCGCGGGCGATGAGTGGTACGCGGAGGCCGTCCTGGCCCTGGCCGGCGAGGGCGTCGTCCTGCGCAACTGGGACGGGTCGTTTCGGCCGGACGACGCCCCCACCCGAGCCCAGATGGCGTACACACTGGCCCGCCTGCTGGAGCTGGAGCCGTCCCCCGGCCAGCCGTTCTTCGATGTAAGGCCGACGAACTGGTTCGCGGGGGCGGTAGGGGCTCTCTTCCAGAGGGGCGTGATCGAGGGTACCAGCCTTGTCATGTTCTCCCCCGACCGGCCCCTGAGCAAGCAGGAAGCAGCCGCCTGGGTGGTCCGCGCGTTGGAGTCCACCAACCGCCAAGGTGGCGAAGCTTCGGCCTCCCTCAACCTGACCGAGGACCAGGCGCCGGCCTGGCTGGCGGCCTTCCGTGACCGCGGGTTCATCGATCCGGCCTATACCGTTCCCGTGGCCAACGCCTATCGTCTGGGCATCTTGGACGACCGCGCCGACGGGTGGCTGTTCCCCACCGGTGATCTCACCCGGGCCGAGATGGCGGTGATGCTGGCCCGCGCGTTCCTCGAGCCGGTCTCTCCCAAGACGGCCTACCCCGAGGAGCGCCCGGCCGTCGAGACCTACGATCCCCTCTCGGTGGGTTCGAAGGGGCCGCTGGTGTCGTTCCTGGAAGCGCGGCTGACCGCCCTCCGTTACCCTTGCGGCCCGGTGGACGGGGTCTACGACTACCGAACCAAGGACGCGGTCATGGCCTTCGAGAAGGTCGAACGGTTGAAGCGGGACGGCAAGGTGGGTGCCAAAGTCTGGCAACGGTTCCTCACGGCGCAGACACCATCCCCGCGCAAGTCCGGGGTCGGGACCAGGTGCGAGGTGGACCTGTCCCGGCAGGTGCTCTTCATGATCACCGACAACAAGGTCACCAAGGTGGTGCATATATCCAGCGGCCGCAACGGCACCCGCACTGGACACTTCGCCATCCAGGAGAAGTACAAGGGCTGGGTCGAGGCCATCACGGTCACCGGGCGGATGTACTATCCCTCCTACGTAGTGAGCCTGACGGCCATTCACGGCTACAAGAGTGTCCCCCCCTATCCCGCCAGTCACGGATGCGTGCGCACTCCTGTGTGGATAACGGTGGAACTCTTCTACGAGCTGCCCACGGGCACCCCGGTGGACATCTACTACTAGGCCGTCTGCCCCTAAGCTCCGGACCCGCCGCGTTCGGCCTTCAAGCGAGGACCACCTGGACCGTCTGCCCGTCCTCGACCCTCGACAGCACTTCCCTGATCACGGCCTCGGGTGCCGTGATGCGCCCGAAGGGGTTTACGTTGCTGTAGGCGCGTGGCGCTGAGCCGGTGCTGACCGGGGTGGGGCCGAAGAAGATGCAGAACGCAGCGCCCACCGGCCAGTAGCCCAGCTCACCCACCTCCACGTCCTGGCGGGCGGCGGCGGACTCCTCCATCCGCAGCGGGATGGAGAAGTAGATCTCGTCTCCCCACCGGTTCACGGTGGCCCGCAAGGGCAGGGCTCGCTCGACGGCAAGAGCGGTGGGGGAATCGTCAAGACGAGCCGGAAGCTCGCCCTCCTCCAGCAGGATACGTATGTCGGCGGTCATGGCGCACTCCTTGGGGGACTCGTGCCGGCGCGAGCTTCCCGCCCGCACAGGAGACGATAACTCATCGAGCGGACCTCGAGGCAGTAGAATGACGAGGTGACACCCACCGAGGGGGCGGCCTCATGGCGAAGTGCGCCTACTGCCAAGCCAAGCTACACCCAGATGCGGAGTGCTGGTGTCCCCGCTGCGGCGCGCCGCTGGCAGCCGAGAGCGCCGCTTGGGACCTGGGTCCCGGCCCTCGCCCAGGTAAGGCCGGATCGCTCGCCCCGCCTACCTCATTCGCCTCACCCGGACGCCGGCACAGCCGCATGTCGACGCTGGCCGCCGGTCTGGGGGCGATCGTCCTGGTCACGGCGGGCATCGCGGTGGGGGCCGTGATAGTGGGCACAGCGGGCGCCGGCACCGGAGGAACGGGCGAACCGGACAGAGTGGGGCTTTTTCCGGCCTACGACATGGCTGCAGGCAAGTACGGCTATATCGACGAGACCGGCGAGATGGTCATCGGACCGCGGTTCACCGAGGCGCAGCCCTTCTCAGAGGGCCTTGCCGCCGTCGCCTACGGTGACGACTGGGGTTTCATCGACGAGCACGGGGTGACGGTTGTCCCGGCCAGGTTCGACCGCGCTTCACCCTTCTCCGAAGGCCTGGCTTCGATAGACCTCGCGGGCCAGAGCGGATACATCGACAAGCGGGGGTGGCTCGCTATCTGGCCGGCGCCGCCGGGAGCTCAGCCTTTCTCGGAGGGTCTGGCGGCGGTGATCCCCTCGGCTGAGACCACTGGCCTGTGGGGCTATATCGACCAGACCGGCGACCTGGTCATCCCCCCTCTTTCTCTTTCGGTCGGGGGGTTCTCCGACGGCCGGGCCGCGGTCATGGTCAGAGACGACGGGGGACAGACACGCGCCGGTTATATCGACCGCACAGGCGCCATCGTCATCCCGGCCCGTTTCTTGGCGGCGGAGGCGTTTTCAGAAGGCCTGGCGGCGGTGTGGGTGGACAACGATCCGCTCAGCGCCTGGGGATACGTCGACCCCTCCGGCGCCTTCGCCATCGCCCCTCGGTTCCTGGACGCGGGACCGTTCTCCGAGGGTCTGGCCCCGGCCAAGGCCAGGGGGGAGCCGGACGAGGTGGGGTACGGTTATGTCGACGCCTCCGGTGCGTTCGTGATCCCACCCCGGTTCTGGGACGCCGGGCCGTTCTCCCAGGGGTTGGCCGCCGTACAGCCGGTGGGCGGGACGGGCGACTACCGCTGGGGATATGTGGACCGGCAGGGCCGGCTCGTCATCCCTCCCCAGTTCTGTGAGGCGGGGCCGTTCCTGCCTGGGGGGCTGGCTCTGGTCACCTTGGATCAGGCCGGCACTGAGCACGCCTATATCGACAGCGCCGGCGAGGTTGTCTACGTGTGGGTGACCCCGACGGAGTGAAGGGCCCTCGCTGCGAGGTCGCCGCGGGGACGCTGCTCCCCCTAGCCGCCGGCCAGCCGGGCGCCCATCTCGAAAGCCTTCCGACAGTCGAGAGGGAACTGCTCCACCCGCCTCTTCGCCCGCGCTTCCACGTCGAATATCGCCGCATTCACGGCCGAGTAGTCGGGGAACTGCCAGTTCTCGTGAGAGGTGAGCATCTCGGTGGTGCCTTTGAGGATGCCCATCAGGCGCACGTGCTGTTCCAGCAAGATGTCGTAGTGGACGTCTTTGAGGAACTTCTCCGGACAGTTCATGGTGAAGATAAGACCGCACGATACCCGGCCGGGGAAGTCCGACCGGCCGAACTCGTCGTAGGAGATGTTGGGAAACAGGAGCCGCTCCAAGAACGACCGCGTCTCTCCGGTGACGTCGCCGAAGTAGATGGGCGAACCCACAAGAAGGACGTCGCTCTCAAGGATGGCTGCGAGCACCTCCCTCAGGTCGTCGCGCATGGCGCACAGACCACCGCAGGTGTTGCCCTTCCGCTTGCAGGAAAAGCAACTCGTGCAGCCCTTGTAGTCGAGGTCGTAGAGATGGACCAACCGCGTCTCCGCGCCCACACTCTGGGCCCCCTCCAGAGCGCTCTTGAGGAGAGTGCCTGTGCTCCACTCTTTTCTCGGGCTGCCGTTCACCGCGATGACGTTCATACTCACCCCTGTTCCCTCGTCGTGGTGCTGGCCATATGCTATCGCGTCGAAGGACTTCGTAGACCGGTTGGGGTTTGGACGACGCCGCTGCCGGGCACGCAATCTACAAACAATCGATCGACAAGGAGGCCGCCGTGCTACGCAGGGCCGAGAACATACGGGGCTACGAGTTGAGGGCCCGCGACGGCAAGATAGGCAAGGTCGCCGACATGTACTTCGACGACCAGACCTGGACCGTCCGCCACGTCGTCGCCCAGACGGGGAGCTGGCTGGAGGACAAGCGGGTGCTGCTCAGCCCGCGCAAGGTCACCGGCCTCGATCCGGACCAGAAGGTGGTCGAGGCCGATGTGGCGCGGGCCGAGGTCGAGGTCTGCAAAGCCGTTGACTGCGAGAAGCCCATCTCCGAGCGCGCGGACATTCTTTACTTCCCTCATCAGTTCTGGCCGCCCGCGTTCGAGGCATCGGACATGCTGGAGGCGGGCGATGTCCACCTGCGCAGCATGGAAGAAGTCAAGGGCTACAGGGTGGCCGCCACCGATGGCGACATCGGCGTTGTGGTCGGATTCATCATCGACGACGCCGACTGGGTGATCCGCTACTTCGAAGTGGACACCACGATCCTGTGGCCGGGCGGGCACGTCCTGATGTCGCCGGAATGGATCGACGAGGTCGAGTGGCACCTCGGGCGCGTGCGGGTCAACCTGCCCCGAGCCGCGATCAAGGAGTCTCCGGAGTTCGACCCTCACGGTCCGGTGACCCGGGAGTATGAAACCGAACTGTGCCGCTTCTACAAGCGCCAGGGCTACTGGGAGCGGGAGTGCGAATAGGAGTCGCTTTTGCGACGTAAGCCGGACAATTCCGAAGCCGGGTCCACCTCAGCGGAACTCTATCCTCGCGCCCGGATGGATAGCTCGAAGGAGCTGGTCGATATGGTTCTTCTCATCATCTGAATCTATAGTATCGATCTCAATATCTAGTCTATGTCCTTCATAACTAGCGCCATTAGTTTGATTCACACGACCTTCCACCCGAACATACTCCCAATCACCCACGCCGCAACACGACGACTCTATACAGGTTCTACCTACTACATACAACAGTAGTCCACCATCATAGGCAAGGAAGTGCTCCTCGAGAGGCGTGTAGTGACCCGCAGGAGCCATCACCTCGGTGCCGAGTTCCTCGGGCACATACTTGGCCTTCGCCACCGCTAGTCCGCCTCCCCGAAGAGGACGCCGGGGAGGCTCCTGCCCCAGGTTTCGATGTCGTCCCAGCTGCGGAGGTCGCTCGGTGGCAGTTTGTTCAAGCCGGGTATGACGTTGTAGGGGAACCGGAGCGAACACGGGTCGAGCTTACCGCCGAACACCTTGACAGTCGCCGGCTTGAGCCAGGGGAACTTGGCCAACTCTTCCTCCAGCTGGCTCCGGGCCCCACCCCAGTGCTTCTGCGAGTTCTCGAGAGGACCGAGGGCGAATACAGCCACCGGAATGGCCTCAAGGATCCTGCGGTGGCGCTTCAGAAACCCGAGAGCATCCTTGTGCCAGCGGAACATCTGGAGGGGAGCTCCCACCACGGCAGCTTGGTACCCGTCGAGCGAGCGCACCTCACGCAGCGGCTTGACGTCCACGTGCAGCCCTTCGCCTCGCAGCGCCTCTGCGACCGCTTCGGCCACTTCTTGCGTGGAGCCGTAACGGGTCGCGAATCCCACCAGCACCGAGCCGCCTATGGGCGCCACCCCCTCACCCCCTAATAGCGCGGCCGCGTAAGCGATTCTCTGTAGAACTCCTCCGCCCCCACTTCGCGCATCCGGTCGCCTGCGGCGCGCCAGCGCCGGGCCAGATTCTCCGGGTACGCGTTGCGCCCGCAGGGATACTCCGCGCACTGGAAGCAGAAGTCCACTCCTTGCTCCCGGAAGCACGTGCGGGCTGCACAGAACGGGAGCTGCGACCCTCCCGCGCGGCACCCCGCGCAACCGGCTCCTGTGAAGAAGCCCAAGACCTCGGTGAACCGATCGTAGTCCCGCATCGCGGGTACCCGGTCGGCCACCCGGGGCGCCATGGTCTCAAAGCCCTCGAGAGCCTCAGCCAGCGCTACCGCCAGTCGATGGACCCGCCCTTCCGCGTACATGACGCACCGCTCGCAGTCGATGCCGCAGGGGGCGAGCCCGGCCACGACGTCTTGGTATGTGATCTGCGCTTCCATGCGTAGGCTCATTGTAGCGGTCTTGGTGGGAGTGGGTCTTTCGCGACCAGACTTGCGGCCGACGCGAAGGTCCACTATCTTCAGAATCACACATCCCTGAGATTGTAATCAGCCAGGAGGTCGACCATGTCAGTTCCTCTGGAACCGGTGACCAAGGTCAGTGAGGAGCTCAAGTCCCTGCTCAACGCCGCCATCGCCCGCGAGATCCAGGTGAGCGTGCAGTACATGTGGCAGCACGTGCAGGTCGTGGGGGTGAAGGCCTACGCGGTGCGGGACGAGTTCAAGAAGGTGGCCATCGACGAGATGAAGCATGCGGAGACCATCGCTGAGAGGCTCTGGTATCTGGGCGGGACCCCCACCACCAAGCCGGCCGAGATCCACGTGGGCGACAGCCTCAAGGAGTTTCTCGAGTACGACGCCCAGGCTGAGGTCGAGGCGGTGGAGATGTACCGCAAGATCATCGCGCTGGCCACGGAAGAGGGCGACGTGACCACTGCCTTCATCTTCAAGGAGATCCTGGAGGACGAGGAAGAGCATCACGACATCTTCACCACGATGCTCGAGGAGATCTGAGGGTTTCGGGCCGTCGTAAGCAGAAAGCACAAGGGGGCGCGCCAAAGGCCCGGAGGCCCTTGGCGCGCGGAGAGCGAATCCGGCGCCCAGGGGGGCCGGCGTGCCCGCACTCAGCGAAGAGCGGCTGTTAGGGGAATCGGGTCTGCTCCCGCCGGCTCAGTCACTGCGTATCAGACTTCGTATACGAAGTCCACTACATTGTACGCCGTTCACCCCTGGCAAGTCAAGAGAGCGAAGAGCCCGCCTGCGGCGCGGCTCCGGTGCCGCCTCCGGCACCCTAGCCGGCCGCCGCCAACCTGCGCCGCCGTCTGAAGAGCCAAGCCCCCCAGCCGATCAGAGCCACTCCTCCCACCACCAGAACGATGGATATCACAAGCAGGCTGGTGTCGACCGTGTCTATCCCGGCCACCGCCAGCACCAGGAACAGCCCTACGACGAAGAAGAACAGACCCATGATGATTCCGCTGCGAGGCAGCTTACGGTGCCGCTGCAGGAAGTATCGATAGATCCCCAGCAGTCCGAAGACGAGACAGCCGATGCCCAGGATGGTCCGGCCGGCCCCGCTGCTCAAGGAGTCGCCGACGAGCAGCCCGAAGACCACCGCGCCTACCACCAGCCCTACTGCGCCCTGGAACACCGTCCAGCGCGCCACCTTGCCCTCGATCTCGCGTGAGCGAAGACCAGAGATCAGCTCGAGCAGGCCCATGACCGCCAGCGTGGCGGAAAGCACCACGCCGAGAAGGACTTCGGTGCTCTCCTCGGCGATCAGCATGTAGAGACCGACACCGAGTAGAATGAGGCCTTCGAGCACCACCAACCACCAGGCGACGCCCTTGCGCCACGGCGCAGCGGCTTTGACCCCCCTGGTCAGCACACCATCTTCGGAAGCCCGATCGGCCATGTCTCCTCCTTCCCTTTCGCACCGCAGAATAGCCCACCGGCCAGACCACCACTGTACTACCACTTCGGGGTTGATTGGAATGGGACGAAGGGCCTGAGTCATCGCTGCGATTGTCCGGCCGAACGGCATACTTCGCTCGGTGCATGTCCTGGGTAGTATGATGTCGAAAGGTCCATCCACCGGCCGTTCGTGTTGCCCGTGACACCAGCCATGTGGGGGCCGTTAGCGGCCTTGGGGGAAGGTGGTAGATGCTCGAGTCCCTTCTCTACCCGAACAGCGTCGCCGTGATGGGGGCGTCCCGCACACCCGGCAAGGTTGGCCACGCCGTGCTGGCGAATCTTGTCAAGGGCGGTTTTGAGGGCGACATCATCCCCGTGAACCCCGCCGGGGGCAGGTTGCTGGGACTGCAGGTCTACACCAGCCTCGAGGAGTACGGCAACCCGGTCGACATGAGCGTGATCGTGGTGCCCACCTCTATGGTCAGAGAGGCTGTCGTCAGCTCGCTCAAGCGCAACGCCAAGATGGTGGTGATCATCACCGCCGGCTTCAAGGAGGTGGACGAGGCCGGAGCCCGGCTGGAGACCGAGATCGCCGACCTTTGCCGGGGCCACGGAGCCCGGTTGCTGGGACCGAACTCTTTGGGTCTCATCAACACTCACCACAAGCTGAACGCGGCCTTCGCCAGCCACATGCCGGGGGTCGGTGGCATCTCGGTGATCTCACAGTCGGGGGCGTTGTGCTCGGCCATCCTCGACTGGGCGGCCTCCCGCAAAGTGGGGATCGCCACTCTTCTCAGCATGGGGAACAAGGCCGACCTCTGTGAGACCGACCTGCTGGCCGCATACCGCAACGACGAGAAGACCAAGGTCGTGGCGGGGTACCTCGAGAGCATCACCAACGGTGACGAGTTCATCCGGGTGGCCGAATCGTTGGCTTCAGTGAAGCCGGTGGTGATTCTAAAGGGAGGGACCACGTCGTCCGGGGCCAAAGCCGCCTCCTCCCACACGGGAGCTCTGGCCGGGGCGGATACCGCCTACGAGGCGGCGTTCAAGCGGGCCGGGATCGTGAGGGCCGACACCTTCGAGTCACTGTTCGATTTCGCCACTGCCTTCGCCATGCAGCCGCTGCCCTGCGGAAACCGAGTGGCCGTGATCACCAACGCCGGAGGGCCCGGGACCATGGCTGCCGACGCCGTGGAGCGGGCCGGCATGCGCATGGCCTCGATGGACGCGGAGATCTCCGATTTGCTGAGCCGCAAGCTGCCGCCGGCCGCGCGGACGGGCAATCCGGTCGACCTGCTGGAAGACGCGCCGCCCGAGCGCTATGCCCTGGCCCTCGAGGTCGTCCAGGACGACCCCAACGTCGACGCCGTGGTCGTCATCCTTACGCCCCAGGCGGTCACCCGAGCCGCCGAGACGGCCAAGGCCATCGCGGCCAGCGTCCAGGGGCGGAAGCCGGTGCTCCCCGTGTTCATGGGCGGCGGCGACATCTATCCCGGCCGGCAGGAGCTGGCTTTGGCCAACCTTCCCAACTATCCCTCGCCCGAGCGAGCGGTGGCCGCCCTCAAAGCCATGCTGGACTACGCCACCTGGCGTCTACAGCCGCGCCGCGTGGTGACCCGCTTCCCGGTCAACCGGCGCAGGGTGAACCGCATCATCACCCACCAACTCCTCATCGGCCGGCCGTATCTGGGCGAGGTCAGGGCCAAGGACGTGCTGAAAGCCTACGACTTCGTGGTACCCGAGGGCCGGATGGTGAGCACGCCGGCTGAGGCCATAGAGGCCGCCGAACAGCTGGGCTACCCCCTGGCCATGAAGATCGTCTCCCCGGACATCATCCACAAGTCCGACGTGGGTGGAGTCAAGCTCAACCTGACCAGCCAGCAAGAGGTGGCCGACTCCTTTGAGCTCATGATGCTCCGGGTGGCGCGTGAGGCCCCCGGCGCCTTCTTGGAGGGCGTCTACCTCGAGCGGATGGTGGCCAAGGGCCGGGAGGTCATCCTGGGCATGACCCGTGACCCCCAGTTCGGGCCCATGTTGATGTTCGGACTGGGGGGCATCTTCGTGGAGGTCATGCACGACGTGTCCTTCCACCTGGCGCCCATCACCTCCGCTGAAGCCATGAGCATGCTCATGGGCACCCGGTCTTACCGGTTGCTGGAGGGCTTCCGCGGCCAGGCCAAGGTCGACATCACCGTCATCGCCGAGGCGCTCCAACGCATCAGCCAACTGGTCACCGATTTCCCCCAGATCGCCGAGCTCGACATCAACCCCTTCATGGTGGGAGGACCCGGGGAGGAGTCGGTGGTGGCCGACGCACGCATCCAGCTCTCGCCTCCGCCGGGAAGCCAGGGGTGACGGCCATGGCCACCGTGAACATCCCCAGTTACGACGCCGACTGGCAGGAGCGCTACAAGAAGATGGTCATGACGGCCGAGCAGGCCGTCGCCAAGATCAGGCCGGGCCAGCGGGTCTTCATCGGGACCGGTGGAGCCCAACCTCTGTGCCTGCTGCGGGCCCTCGTCGCCCGCTCCAAGGAGCTCACCGATCTCCAAGTGCTCCAGTCTCTGACCTTCGGCGAGGCGCCGCACGCGCTCAAAGAGCTGGCCGGGCACTTTTCGGTGAACACCTTCTTCGTCTCGGACAACGTCCGGGACATGATCCAGGAGGGATACGGCTACTACACTCCCATCGCGCTCTCCGACATCCCCCGGCTTCTCTCCAGTGGAGAGATGCCTCTCGACGTAGCCCTGATCCAGGTGACCCCGCCCGACGTCCACGGCCGTTGCAGCCTCGGCATCTCGGTGGACATCGTCAAGTCGGCCGCCGCCAACGCAGGGCTCATCATCGCCCAGGTCAATCCGCGCATGCCGTGGACCTTGGGCAACAGCTTCCTGAGCGTGCTCGACCTCGACATCCTGGTCCCTGTCGACGAGCCCCTGGTGGAAGCCGGCGGCCCTCGCTCAGCCACAGGCGGGCGGGCCGAGACGTCATCCGAACCGCCTGACGAGGTCGTGCGGGCGATCGGCCAGAACCTCGCCTCGCTGGTGGAGAACGGCTCCACCCTGGAGCTGGGCATCGGCACCGTCCCCCAAGCGGTGGTGCCCTACCTCAAGAGCAAGCGGAACCTGGGCGTGCACTCGGAGTTGATCACCGACTCCATCATCGACCTCATCGAGGCGGGCGCGGTGAGCGGGGCCCACAAGTCCACGGACCGGGGCAAGATCGTGACCACTCTCGCCATCGGCAGCAGGCATCTCTACGACTACGTCGACAACAACCCGCTGTTTTCGTTCAACCCCACCGAGTACGTCAACGACCCGCTAGTCATCGGGCAACAGCACAAGATGGTGGCCATCAACACGGCGCTCGAAGTGGACCTCACCGGGCAGGTGTGCGCCGACTCCCTGGGCACCAGCTTCTACTCGGGCGTGGGTGGGCAGGCCGACTTCAACCAGGGGGCGGGACGCTCGCCGGGAGGGCGGGCCATCATCGCCCTCCCCTCCACGGCGGAGGGGGGCAAGGTGTCGCGGATCGTGCCCACTCTGCGACCGGGGGCCGGCGTGGTGACGACGCGGGTGGCGGTGCACTACGTGGTGACGGAGTACGGCATCGCCTATCTGCGGGGCAAGAGCGTACAGGAAAGGGTCATGGCCCTCATCACCATCGCCCATCCGGACTTCCGCGAACATCTGCTGGCGAAGGCCATTGAGCACAAGTGGCTGCACCCCGAGATGGCCGACGTGGAGGGACGGCTGTTCGTGGGGCCCGAGGAGGTGCGCACCACCACGGTCCTCGACGACGGCACGCTCATCCGCTTCCGCTCCATGAACCCCACCGACGAACCGGCCACCCGGGATCTTTTCTATTCGCTCTCCAAGGAGACGCTCTACTACCGCTATATGGCCAACCTGGAACGGATACCGCGCAAAGAGCTGCGGAACTACGTGTACATTGACCACCGCAACGAAGTGGCCATAGTCGGCACCATCCCCGAGGCCCACGGGGAAGAGATCATCGCCATCGGCGGCTACTACCTCAACCCCAAGACCAACCGGGCAGAGGTGGCCTTCATCGTGCGGGACGACTGGCAGGGCCGGGGGATCGGAACCTTCATCTTCAAGCACCTGGCCGGCATCGCCAAACGCAACGGCATCGCCGGCTTCACGGCCGAGGTCCTCACCGGCAACAAGCCCATGCAGGCGGTGCTCGACCACAGCAACATGAAGGTGCGCCGCAGCCACGGGGACGGCGTGTTCCACTACGAACTGGACTTCTGACTTGAGCGGGCCGCGGGATGAGCTAGAGGACGTGGACGTGGAGCGGGCCCTGCGCGCT
>CAYNPL010000006.1:21707-37231 GCA_964399135.1 uncultured Gaiellales bacterium | reverse complement strand
ACACCGCCGGGTTTTTGTCGGGGCCCCGCGGGGGGGCCCGGGGGGGCCCGCCCCCCGGCGCGCGACCGAAGACCTCAAGACCAGGAGCAGAGTATGAAAGACGTCTGGGCCCTCTCACCCGGCGAACTGGAGGGGTACCTGTCGGGACTGCGGGATGAGCTCGAGGACGTGGAGGAGGAGCGCATGTTCGTCCTGGGCCAGACCGGTCTTCACGTATCCGCTTCGGCGGTCAAAAAGTACGACACCGAGATCGCCGCCCTGAAAGCCCGCATCGAGGAGGCCGAGCGGGCCCTGCGCGCGCACGAGGCCGGATAGGGGCGGTCCGCAGCGGCAAGAACGCCGGTCGCCCCGCCGCAGGTGGGCTAGTCTGCCATTCCCGCCGCAGCCAGGATCTCGGGGACCACCTCTTCCTTGCCGATCGCCATTATGTGAACCCCGTCGCACAGCGCGTTGTCCCGGATCTCTTTGATCATCCGCCCGGCGATCTCTATCCCTTTGGCCAAGCCGGCCCCCTTGGGGGCGTTCTCGGCGGCGACGGCCGCGGCCAACTCGTCGATGAGGTACGGGGGCACGAAGATGCCCGGGACGTTCTTGTTCATGTACTGCGCCATCTTGGCCGAGGAGAGCAGCACGATCCCGGCCAAGACCTTGACAGGGTACTGCCGGGCGAACTCCATGAAGGAGGCGAAGTTGTCCAGGTCGTAGATGGCCTGGGTCTGGAAGAACTCGGCCCCCGCATCCACCTTCTTCTCAAACTTGATGAGTTGCGGCTCGAGTGGGTCCGCCTCGGGTGTGACTATGGCCCCGGCGCAGAACTCGACGGCGCCATCGAGGGCGTTGCCCCCCAGGTCTTCCCCCGCCTCCAACCGGCGGACGGCTCGCAACAATTGGACCGAGTCCAGATCGAACACCCCCGCTGCTTCCTTGTGGTCGCCCACCGGGACCGCGTCCCCGGTGAGGCAGAGGACGTTGTGCACCCCACGGCTGGCCGCGAACAGCAGATCGGCCTCGAGGGCCATTCGGTTCCGGTCGCGGCAGGTCATCTGCAGGATGGGCTCACCGCCGTGTTCCCGGATGAGCAGGCACCCGCCCAGCGACGGGTAGCGCATGACCGAGCTCTGATGGTCGGTGACGTTGAGCCCGTGGACCATGTCCTTGAGCAGGTCGATGTGGTGGATGAAAGTGTCGAGGTCGGTGCCCTTGGGAGGGGCGACCTCGCTGGTCACCACGAAGGTCCCCGAGTCGAGCGCTTCTTTCAGCCGAGACACCATGTCGCCCCTCCCCTAGACGATCCGCGTGGCCCGCGGCCGTGGCACCCGTTGATGGTTCATGGGCGGCTGGTAGGCGCGCATGGCCGGAAGACGGCCCTGCGCCTTGAGGCGCTCATAGATGCGCGTCCACGCGCAATCCATGTCTGGATCCACCTCGCACCTGCCCTTGTTCGTCCCCCCGCATGGGCCGTTGAGCAGCCCCTTGTGACACGAAACCACCGGGCAAATCCCAGCGGTCTCGCCCAGGACACAGTGGCCGCATTGCCCGCATACTTCCCGAAAGTAGCCCGGGGTCTCTTCCACCCCGATGAACACCGTGTCGAGTGCGGGCATGACCGGCCGGTCCAAGTACTGGTTGAGGCGGTGCACCCCCAGGGCGCAGGTCATGGCCAGGATGCAGCCCGCGTCCTTGATGGCATGGCTGTGCTCACGGACACTTTCCTCAGTCATCTCGTCGCAGGCCACGGGGATGACGGTCCAGCCGCTGACCCACTTGTCCATCTGCTCGAGCTGCTCCTTCATCTCGAGCACTTGGTCGATACCCCCCGTCCTCGTGGCGGTCGTACACGTCCCGCAGCCCACGATGAACACCCTGGCCGTGCCCTCAAGCCCGCCGGCGATCTCCTCCAGGCCCTTCGGTCGCGTGATCGATTTCATTCCCATCAGCCCCCTCGGTCGGCCTTATTCGAGATCACATCGAAGACAGCGCCGGGCCTCCAGCCTGGCCTGCTGCGCGGAGTAGCCCAGCTCTATCTCATCGAAGCCTTGGGCCCTCTGGGAAACGGCCACCGTGGGGACCGCGAGCCGTGCCTGCGACTCCCACAGTTCTTCGGTCTCGCGCTGCGCATACTTCGGGTCGAGAGTGCGGCCGGTCTTGGTGTCGCGTACCACCACCCGGGAGTGGTCGTTCCGCAGGTACTTGTCGATGGCGATGGCCGAGCGCCGCCCGGCGGCGATGGCGTCGATCACCATGCCGGGACCGGTGACGAAGTCCCCCCCGGCGAACACCCCGGCCACATTGGTGGACAGAGTGTTGTCGTCCACCCTGAGAGTCTCCCAGCGGGTGCGTTCGAGGGCGCTGTCAGGGGGAAGGAAGGTCAGGTCCGGCGCCTGGCCCACGGCGACGATGACCGTGTCGGCTTCCACCAGGAACTCCGAGCCTGGGACCGGGACCGGTCTCCGTCTCCCCTCCGCGTCGGCCTCAGCCAAAGTCATCCGCACGCATTCCAGGCCGCGCACCCTCCAGTCTTGGGAGACAATACGGGTGGGGCTGACCAAGAACTCGATGGCCACTCCTTCGGCAACGCTCTCGTCGTACTCCACCTCTGAGACGGGCATCTCCTGTCGCGAACGGCGATAGTAGATGGTGACGTCGCGCGCGCCCAGGCGCAACGCGGTCCGCGCGGAGTCCAGAGCCACGTTTCCTCCCCCGATGACCGCCGTTCGCGCCCCCACCCGCACTTCCCGGCCCAATCTGACGTCGCGCAAGAAGCGCAGGCCGTAGTGGAGCCCCTCGAGCTCCTCCACCTCTCCCGGGATACCGATGCGTTGGCTGCGCTGGGCTCCGGACGCGACGAGCACCGCGGCATACCCCTCGCGGAACAGATCATCGACGGTGTGGTTGACGTTGATCGGCGTGTTGTACCGGATGTCCACACCGCACGCGGCGATATGGTCGACCTCCCGCTGGATCACCGCGGCGGGAAGGCGGAACTCGGGGACGGCGATAGCCAGCATCCCTCCTGCGACCGGCAGAGCCTCGAATACCGTCACCGGATAGCCCGTCTTGGCCAGGAAGTAGGCACAGGAGAGGCCCGTGGGGCCGGCCCCGACCACCGCCACCTTCTGGGCCCTGGTCCGCGGGAACGGCGTGGGGGGAGCCACTCCGTGGTCGAAACACCAGTCGGCCGCGAAACGTTTGAGCGACCTGATGTCCACCGGCCCGTCCAGTTCTCCACGTCGACAGCGGCTCTCACAGGGATGGTGGCATATGCGGCCGCAGATGGAGGGGAAGGGGTTACGTTCGCGGATGGTGGCAAGGGCCCCCTCGTAGTCGCCCGCCGCGATCTGAGCCACGTACAAGGGGACGTCTATCCCCACCGGGCAGGTGTGCTGGCAGGGAGAGATCATCAAGGAGTCGCAGACGGCGGCCGGACAGTACCTCTCCTTGATGTGCGCCTCGTATTCGGCGCGGAAGTACGTCAGCGTGGAGATCACCGGATTGGGGGCGGTCTGCCCCAACCCACACAGCGAGCACTCCTTCACCAGCCTGGCCACCGACAGGAGTGTTTCCAGGTCCTCCTCCCGTCCCTGTCCCTCGGCGATGCGGGTGAGGATACTGAGCATCTGCCGGGTCCCCAGGCGGCAGGCGGTGCACTTGCCGCATGATTCGGACTGGGTGAAGCTGAGGAAGTAGCGGGCCACGTCGACCATGCAGGCGGTCTCGTCCATCACCACCATCCCGCCGCTGCCCATGATCGAGCCCAGAGCGCTCAGTGACTCGTAGTCGACCGGGGTGTCGATGAGTTCCGCAGGGATGCAGCCACCGGAAGGACCGCCGGTCTGCACCGCCTTGAGTCTGCGACCCCGGGGGACACCCCCGCCTATCTCGAACACCACCTTGGAGAGCGGAGTGCCCAGAGGCACTTCCACCAGCCCGCTGCGGTTCACTTTGCCGGTCAGCGCGAACACGGTCGTTCCCGGGCTCGTATCGGTGCCGATACCCGCATACCAGTCCGCCCCGCGCAGGATGATGGGCGGCACCGAGGAGAGGGTCTTGACGTTGTTGATGATGGTAGGCTTGCCGTCCAGGCCGGCCTGGGCCGGGAAAGGCGGCCGCGGCCGGGGCGTGCCCCGCCTGCTCTCGAGCGAAGCCAGGAGGGCCGTCTCCTCCCCGCAGACGAAGGCGCCGGCGCCCTCCATCACCTGCACCGAGAAGCCGTGATCGGAGCCGAAAAGGCTGGGACCGAGCAGACCCCTCTCTTCGGCCTGGGCCACCGCGGTCCGCAGCCGCTTCACCGCCAGGGGATACTCCGCCCGCACGTACACATACCCGCTCGACGCCCCCACCGCGTAGCCCGCGATGGCCAGGCCTTCCAGCACCCCGTGGGGACTGCCCTCCAGAATGGAGCGGTCCATGAAGGCCCCGGGGTCGCCCTCGTCGGCATTGCAGACGGCGTACTTCACCGGGCCCGGAGCATCGTGGCAGAACTGCCACTTGCGCGCCGTAGGAAAGCCGGCGCCTCCCCGGCCGCGCAGTCCGGCCCGGGCGATCTCGTCGATCACCTCCTGCGGGGTCATCTCGAAGAGGACCTTCCTGAGCCCCTCGTAGCCGCCGCGAGCTATGTACTGGTCGATCCGGGTGGGGTCGATGTTCCCGCAGTCCCTCAGAGCGACCCGCTCTTGGCTGCTGAGGACGGGCAGATCGGCCATGCGGGGGATCCCTTCGACACTGCCGTCCCCCCGCGTGCCCAGGGCGAGGTCGGGACGGGGGTCGTCGCCGGCCAGGTAGTCCCTGACGATCTCGATCGTCCGTTCCTCGGTGAGATTCCCATAGAAGATGCTGGGCCGGCCCGGCTTGACCACCTCCATCAAGGGCTCGGCGTAGCACAGGCCGATACAACCGACCGGGACGATCTCCACCTGCATACCGGAACCAGCGAGCTCGCGCTCAAGGGTTTCCAGTACCTCCCCGGCCCCGGAGGCGAGACCACAGGTGCCCATGCCCAGGAGCACGCGAGGGACCGACACCGCCGGCGCCGGTGCCCACGGCGCGGCGACGGTCTGAAGGACGGCGGCGCGCTCCATTTCAGCCTTCGCCTTTCGGCGGCCCCAAGATGCGCGCCACCTTCTTGGGGTTGAGCGATCCGTACGTGGTGGTGCCCACGGTCATGTTCGGCGCGAGTGCGCAGACCCCGATACAGGCCACCGTCTCCAACGTGTACTCCAGGTCGGGCGTGGTCTCTCCCTCATCCACCCCGAGGTGCTCTTTGACCACCTTGAGGATGCTCTTGCCCCCGCGCACGTGACAGGCCGTTCCGCGACACACGGTCACCACCTGCCTGCCCCGCGGTTCGGTATGAAGCTGGGAGTAGAAGCTGATGACCCCTTGGACCTGGGCCGGGAACATCCCCACGGCCTCCGCCACCATCGGGATGGCCTCGGGCGGGATGTATCCGCATCGCCCTTGGATCTCTTGGAGCAGGGGGATGAGGCTCCACCTCCGCTCCCGGTAGCGGGCGATGACCTCTTCGACGGCGGCGAGGTCGGGTGCAGGCTGGAGGGACGGCTCAGGCATGGGAAGACCTCCTTTCCACGCGCACGGCCACGTGGCCCAAGGCCGGGGTCTGCGACTGCGGATCGACGATCGCCGGAAAGAGACGGTTCACTTTGCCCTCGGGGAAGGCCAGGGGAGCAAAGACCACGCCGGCAGGCTGGATATCGGTGACGCGGGCGATCGCTTCTATCGCGGCAAGAGCCGAGGTCACCTGCACCTCATCGCCGTCCTCTATGCCCAACCGCCGGGCATCCGAGGCGCTGATCTCCACGTACGGCGGCGGCGAGAAGCTGCTGAGCCGAGACGACCGGGAGGTGCGGGCGCCGGTGCCGAACTGGTACAGCGAAGAGCCTGTGACCAGGGTCAGTCCGTACTCCTCGAGCGGCCCCTCCTCGGGCGCGTAGTCCACAGGCAAGAAACGGCCGAACGTGCTGGGGAAGAACCACTCGTGCAGCCGGCGCCGCTCCCAGGGAGTGGCCTCCGCTCTCGAAGGCAGGGCGCCGTTGCCCGAATCGCCCACCCCCTCGTAGAACGAGACCGTCGCCACGATCTCCCGCTCGATGTCCTCCACCGTCTCGAAGGGCAGCGACGAGCCCATGGCCTCGGCAAGCGCCAAGATGATCTGCCAGTCGGGGCGGGTCTCTCCGCGGGGGGGGAACGCCTGCCGGACGGGCTGCACCCGCCCTTCGAAGTTGGTGAAGCTGCCGTTTTTCTCGGCGAAGCTGGCCGCCGGCAAGACCACGGTGGCCAGGGCGGCGGTCTCGGTCAGGAAGAGATCCTGCACCAGGAGGAAGTCCAAGTTGGACAGACCCCGCTCGATGGTCCACGGATCGGGGAAGCAGGCCACCGGGTTCTCACCCACGATCATCATCCCCCGCACACGGCCGTCCACCGCAGCCGTCATTGCCTCGATGGCCGTCAGCCCCTTTCCCGGCGGCAGGGGGACCCCCCAACACTCCTCGAACCGGCGCCGGCTTTCGGCGTCCTCGACGCTGCAATAGCCGGGAAGCAGATCGGGCATGGCGCCCATGTCGCAGGCGCCCTGGGCGTTGTTGCGGGCCTGCAGGGCGTAGAGGCCGGTCCCCTTGCGTTCGATGTTGCCGGTCATCAGCGCCAGGTTGGCTAGGGCCTTAACGGTGTCGGTGCCCCGCCCGGAACGGGTCACGCCGCCTCCGTAGATGATGCACGCCCGCCCCGCCATCCCGAACATGTGCGCGGCGCGGGTGAGCTCCGCGGCCGGAACGCCGGTGACGTCTTCCACATACTCTGGCTCGTAACGCCCGAGGCCGGCGAGCAGCTCAGAGAAACCGTCGGTCCTGGTGGTCACCAACTCTCGGTCCACCAGACCCGCGGTCAAGATGGCCGTCGCCAAGCCATTGAGAAGGGCGATGTCGGTACCCGGCCGGGGCCGCAGCCACAAGCTCGCGAACCGGGCCAGCTGGGTCTTGCGCGGCTCGATCAGCAGGAGGATGGCACCCTTGTGGACCACAGCGCGTTTGATGGCGTAGGCTACGGCCGGCGCCGACGCAGCCGGGTCGGCTCCTACCACCAAGATGACCTCCGCACACTCGATATCGCGCATGGTACCGATGGTCCCGGGATACCCCAGAGTCCCTCCGACGCCGGTGTAGCTGGGAGCCCGATGCAAACGGGCGCCATTGTCGATGTTGGCGGTACCGAGCACGCACCGAGCGAACCGCTGCAGCAGGTAGTTCTCCTCATTGGTGCCGGCAGGCGAGCCGAGGACAGCCAGACTTCGGGGACCGGCTTCCGCCTTCAGCCGCGCCTGCTCGGCGGCGGCGACGGCCAGTGCCTCCTCCCAAGAGGCGGGTTCCAGGCCTGCGGGGCCCCGGACCAACGGCGTCATCAACCGTTCGGGGCTATAGACGAAGTCGTACCCGTAGGCACCTCTCACACAAAGCGTCCCTTGGTTGACCGGACTCTCGCCGCCGGGCCGTCCTCGCACGATGACGTCGCCTTTCATCTCCAGGGCCACGCTGCACCCGCAGCCGCAGAACGGACAGGTGGTGATGACCCGGCGGGAAGTCGTGCCCGCGGCCAGGGCGTGCCGTTCTACCAAGGCCCCTGTGGGACACATGGCCACACACGTCCCGCAGAAGGTGCATTCGGAGCCCTCCAGCCCCGTATCGCCCACGGTGGCCGGGCGAGTCGTGAAACCCCTGCCCAGGAAATCGATGGCGCCTTCCACCACGAGGTCGTGGTCCGCGCGGACGCACCGCCCGCAGAGGATGCACTTGCCCATGTCCCGAACGATGAAGGGGTTCAGGTCGACGACCGCTCCGTACTGGGGCAGCCTCTCGAAGCCGATGATCCCGACGCCCAAAGCAGAAGCCACCCGCCGCAACTCGCAGCGGTTGCCTTTGTCGCACACCATGCAGGTGTCGGGATGGCTGGCCAGCATCAACTCCACGATCTCCCGGCGCCGCTCTAGGACCCGGGGTGACGAGGTGTTCACCAGCATCCCGGCCTCTATGGGGGTCACGCAGGACGCGAGCAGGGCTCCCGTGCGTTCGTTCTCCACCAGGCAGAGCCGGCAGGCGCCGGCGGGGGGAAGCAGGGGGTGATGACAGAGGGTGGGTATGTCCACCCCCGCCTCGCGGGCGATGTCGAGGATGGTCATGCCGGAAGTGCCGGTGACCTCGCGTCCGTCCAGGGTTATGGTCACCTTGTCCACGGGGACCTCGACGAATGCCGGCGCCGCGGTATAGGATCTCTTCGCGGGTGGTGGATCCCTAGGCCGCCCGGCCTGCCGCTCTGATCGCGCTCACCAGCCGTCCGCCTGCGCTCTGCTTGGGCACGAAGTCCCACACTCCGGCCTGCTTGCAGGCGACGACGTTCTCCTCCTCGTCATACTGTGAGAGCATCAGCACCTTGGGATGATGGGCGATGCGGCAAATCTCCCGAGTAGCTTCCAAGCCGTTCATCTCCGGCATCCGCAGGTCCATGACCACGACGTCGGGATGCGCCTCCATCAGTTTCGCGAGAGCCTCTCGGCCGTTCTCGGCCACACCGACCACCTGCATATCGTTCTGCAGACTGAGTAGAGCCGTGATGCTGTCTCTGATCAGCGCATGATCGTCCACCACCAGCACCCGCACCTTACGGGTGGTCGTATCGAGCAACTTGGCCGCTCTGGCCACCAGGGCCACGGGGTCGACCGGTTTGACCAGATAGTCCTCGGCCTCCATCCGCAGGCCCTCGTAGCGCCTCCATCCCATCATCGACTGTCTTTCGAGAGGCGCGTCGACCACGATCATCGGGATCGTCGCGAGCTGGGACTCCGCCCGGACCCAGCAGTGCAGCTGATAGGCTTCTCCGCAGGGGGAGACCGTACCGAGGATGATGAGATCCGGCCGCTCAGCGGCCATCGACCGCCGAGCTTCCGCACAACAACCGACAGATGTGGTCCGATAGCCCTGGGTGAGCAGTTGCTCCGCCAAGGCGGCCCGGAACGCCGTTTCCTCGTCCACTATCAAGATCCTGGGCCTGCCTTCCATAGCCGCCCCTCCTCGGCTCTAGAGCACATCACAAAGCACCACCACGGCCTGCGCCGTCCTATGCCATCGATGGTAATCGACCCGGCGCGTGGCACAAGCGGGTAAAGCTGCGCCCGACCCCCAGAAGCCCCCCGGCGCGTTGCTCGGGATGGCCTCATCTGGTCGAGGGTGAGACCCCTAGGAGGGCGGGGGTCACCCTTGATGGCACCTGATGTCAAACGGTGATGATGCCCTTGCGCACAGCGAACTTCACCAGCTCGACACGATCGTGGACCCCGAGCTTCGCCATCAGCCGGGTGCGGTGCCCCTCCACCGTCTTGGGGCTGACCACCAGCAGGTCGGCGATCTGCCGGGTGGTCTTGCCCTGCGCGATGAGTTTGAGGATCTCCTTCTCGCGGACGGTCAACGAGTCGTAGGGGTCACCACTGCGATGGGATCCGGAGCGGCGCACCTCACCGATCAAGAGCCGAGCTGCGGCGGGAGAAAGATAGGAGTCTCCCCCGTGCACCGACCGGATGGCTGTCGCCAGTTCAGCGGAGGCGGCGTTCTTGTTCACAAAGCCTTTGACTCCAGCCTCGACCGCCTCCAACACGTGTTCGGCATCCTGATATTGGGAGAGGACCAAGACGGAGACGTCGGGGTAGCGCGCGCAGATCTTGCGGGAAGCTTCCAGACCGTCCATGACCGGCATCTCCAAATCCATGAGGACGACCTCAGGCCGCAGCTCCATGACCTTGGCCAAGGCCTCCTTGCCGTCAGCGGCCTCGCCCACGACCTCCATGTCCGGGGCAAGACGGAGCAGTGCGGAGATCCCATCCCGCAGCAGCGTATGGTCATCGACCACTAAGACTCTGATCCGGGACATCCTTGACCTCTTTCAGAGGTATCTCGGCCTGAACCGTGGTGCCTTCACCCGGCTCCGATCCCACGAAGCAACTACCACCAAGAAGCCGGATCCGCTCTTTCATGGCGAAAAGACCCCTGCCGCGCCCGGTCTTCTCGTCGATGCCGGTGATCTGGGAGATGTCAAAACCGCGACCGTCATCGTGGATACGCAGGCTCAGCTTGTCGCCCGAACATTCCAGTGCGATCGAGACCGAGTGAGCCTCGGCATGCCGGGCGATGTTGGTGATCGCCCCTTGGACGAAGCGGAAGAGATTCGCCTCCACTTCGGGCGCCAGCCGAGGAAAGGCACCGCTGACTTCTAACCTGACGTCTACATCCTGAACTCCCAGATGCTCCTGGGCGAACCGACGGATAGCCGCCACTAGCCCGGCCGAGTCGAGCAACCCCGGGCGAAGGTCATTGATGATGCGGGTGAGTTCATACCCGGTGTCTTGCGCCAGGGCTTCCACCTTCCTGATCCGCTCGACCGCTTCCGGGCTCTGTCCCGACATCTCGGCCATCTCCGCCAAGGCCCGCAGGTTGAGGGCGAGCGCCGAGATGGACTGACTCGTTTCGTCGTGCAGCTCCCGGGCTATCCTCCTGCGCTCCTCGTCCTGAGCCACCAGGCAGTACCGGGCCAACCGCTGATAGGTCTCACGTCCCCGGCTCAGCTGCTCCAGTACTTCCGCCCGGTCGATGGCCACTCCCAGCAGCTCTCCGATGGAGTGGAGGGCGTAGCGGTCGTCGCTCGAGAACCTGCGCGGAGCGCCGGCGGTCACGTTGAGTACCCCCAGCACTTTGTGGCGGGAACGAAGGGGGATACTGGCGAACATCCCCGTCTGGGCGGATACTGCCTCTCCGGTGGCAAGGGCTGCCTCGAGAATCGTCGGTTCACCTGAAAGGTCTTCCACGAGCACGGCCCGGCCGGTGTCGACCACCCGCCCGGCGACCCCTTGCCCGACGGCCACAGTGAACTCCTCGCAAGCCTCCTGAGCGAGGCCTCGCCCAAGGCGGCAGCGCAGCGAGCCGGTCTCCTCGTCGAGAAGAAAGACGCCCCCCGCCGTTGCCCCCAAGAGATCCGAGACGCTCTCTAGGCCGACCCGCAGGATGGCGAGAAGGTCGAAAAGGCCGCAAAGGGCGGCCGAGACGCGGCTGACGGCCTTCAGATAGGGGGACTCCGGCGTGGCTTCCTCATTCCCCCGCAGTCCAGGCCCCGGAGATGATCCGCCGGATCCCTCGCCATGTTCCGGATGGTCCATCAGGGGCCTCCCCCGCCCGCCGGAGCCAGCCTAGAGCTTGATACTAGTCAGCCGCCCTGCCCCTGTCAACGGCCGCCTGACCGTGACGATCTCACGCTGCGTCTACGCTCCGCGTGACCCTCCGGTCGGATTCACCGCACCGCTCCCGGCAGCACGAGATAGCGGCCCTTGCGCAGCACCCTGCCCGACTCGGCCAGACCTTTCATCACCCGACTCACGCTGACGCGGTGGGCCCCCGTCAAGAACGCGAGTTCCTCCTGCGTAAGCGGGAAGTGGATCATCGTCCCTTCTGCGCTGGGGGTGCCGTGTTCCTCGGCCACCGTGACCAACACCCGGTAGACGCGCTCTTCCAGCCTGCCCTCTGACAGGCTGTCCACCCGGCTCTGGAGCCGGCTGACTCGGTCGCTCAGGTTCTTGATCACCTGGAAGCCGATGTTGGGATAAGCCGACACCAGCCCCTCGAACCGGCCGCGGGTGAACCCGCAGACCAGCGTGTCTTCCAGGCAGAAGGCGCTGAGTGGGTAGATTGTCTCTTGTCCGAGTAAGGCCTCTCCCACCACGTCGCCGGCCTTGCGGATATCGATGATCAGCTCACGCCCGTCCTCGGTGGCCTTGGTCAGCTTGACCCGGCCGGCCTTGATGAGGAACATCGCGTCGGCCCGCTGCCACTGGTGGAAGATGGGCTCCCCGGCGGCGAACCGGGCGCGCCACGCCGCAGCCAGCAGAGCCTTGACTTCGCGGGCATCGAGATGTTCGAACACCCAGGTGTGCGCGATGCACTCGGCCGCGAGCAGCACCCCTTCGGCGACCAACTCCTCGCACAGGCAGCGAGGGTCTTCGCCTTGGCCGGTCGTCAGCCGGCCTGCCCCGGTCATGGCACCAACGCCCGGGTGGGGACGCGCGGCGGAGTCTGGGGCGGGGGGCCGCTCTGCGGCCCCCCGCCCAACCGTGTCAGGCCACCGCCCGGTCGACGATCGCGTCGGCCACCTGGTCGGCATTCAAGAAGGGGAAGTCGTCGGGTCGGAGCACGCCCCCGGCATCGCCGGCCCGCAGCTTGACGCCCCCGGCCTCGCAGGTGGTGTCCGGCCCGTTGGGGAAGGCCGCCAGCAGGTCCTGCGGCGACGCGATGGGGAAGGCCGCCCCCGCCAGGGCGCCCCGGATCTGGCTCTTGAGTTCGCTCTTGACGTCCACGGCATCCTCCTTGGGAGATGACACGGGAGATCCCCGCTCCCTTGATCATGGGCCGATCCGAGGTGGCTGTCGTTAGCATTTGTTACATCTTCCCGTGTATCGTCGTCTCCAACGGGGATGCCGGTCTTCTACCCCCTCGTGACCCCTGCTAACCCCCTGCGGAGGTGGGCGATGAACCGTATGGCCACATGAGCCTTCCCGCTCGCTCGCCAGGCCTCTTCTACGGCTGGTACGTGCTGGCCGCCTCGTTCC
Source organism: uncultured Gaiellales bacterium (assembly GCA_964399135.1). Lineage (GTDB taxonomy): Bacteria > Actinomycetota > Thermoleophilia > RBG-16-64-13 > RBG-16-64-13 > CAYNPL01. The sequence goes on along the minus strand of CAYNPL010000006.1, from coordinate 24,579 downwards.
TCATCCTCTTCCTGAACAGCGGGGGACGGTTCGTCTTCGGCGTGATGCTTAAGCCGATGGAGAACGAGTTCGGCTGGAGCCGCAGCGAGATATCGTCGGCCGTCTTCCTGAGCATGGCGGTATACGCGGCCGCGATCATCATCACCGGGCGGCTGTACGACCGCTTTGGACCCAAGTGGGTGATAGCGGCATCGACCATCCTCTTCTCGGCCGGCTACGCCCTCATGGCCACCATGGACACCTTGTGGCAGTTCCACCTCTGGTACGGGATCGTCGCCGCGGCCGGGCTGGGCGGGATCACCGTCCCCTTGTTCGGTTCGATCATCGGCCGCTGGTTCGAGATGCGGCGGGGCCTGGCCGTCAGCCTGGCCTTCGCCGGCAGCTGCTTGGGCCAGTTCTTCCTGGTCCCGGTCTTTTCCGACCTGGTCCTGGATTCCGGATGGCGAGCCGCCAGTCTGTGGATCGCCGTGCTTTCCTTGGGCCTCAACCTACCCCTGGCGTTCCTGGTGATCCGGGGCGATCCTGAGAGGCTGGGCCTTGAGCCCTATGGCGCCTCTTCCCCGCCGCCCCGCCGGCATCCCCCTGGGGACGGGGGTAACCCGGGGAATGCCGGCCCGGCCCCGGCGGCCGCCGCCCGTGCGACCCCCGGCCTCTCGCTCGCTGAAGCCATGCGCACCCGCTCGCTCTGGCTGTTCACCTTGGTCATGTTCATCTGTGGCAGCGCCGACTTCCTCGTTACCACCCACTTGGTCGCGATGGTCACCGACTACGGCGTGAGCCCCAGCGCCGGGGCGAACATGCTCGCCTGGCTCGGGCTTCTCAGCCTGGGAGGCATCCTCCTGGCCGGCCCGGCCGCCGACGCGGTGGGCAACAAGCTGCCCATCGCAATCACCTTCGCCCTGAGGATAGTCCTCTTCGCCGTGCTGCTCGCCCACAAGGAGCCGGCGTCGTTCTGGGTGTTCTCCCTGGTCTTCGGCTTCACCCTCCTGGTCACCGCCCCGCTCACCACCACCCTGCTGGCGAAGCTGTACGGGCTCACCCACCTCGGCTTCGTCTCCGGCTTCATCGTGATGGCCCACACACTGGGTGGCGGATTCTGGGCCTATCTGAGCGGCGTCATCTTCGACCGCACGGGTGACTACGACCTGGCCCTTCTCATCTCGGCCGGGGCGGCGGCGCTGGCCCTGCTCTGCACTGTTTTCATCAAGGAGGAGCGCCACCTACCCCCAAACGCAGTATGATGAGCCCATGAGCAGGCCCAAACTGATCCTTCTCCTCATCAACATCGTGGGTGGCGCGGCCGTCATCGGCAGCTACGTCATCGGTCTCCAGGGAGAGACGGGCGCCGACGTGCTGTGGGGCGGGGTGCCGGCGGGTGTTCGCCCGGTCTACACGGTGTCGATGGTCCTCTCCGCCCTCGGGTACTTCGCCTTCTTGAACCTCCTGCTGTTCCGTGTCGACCCCAAGGAGGTCACGGTCGGCGGTCGCTTCGGCTACAGCATCTTCTACCCCATCTTCCTCTTGATGCTGATCCCCTCCGCCTTCTGGATGCCGCTCACCAACCTGTACGTGAGCGATCCTTCCACCGGCGCCTGGGCCGCCGTGCGGATCGTCCTCTTCGTCGTGGGACTGGCCTCCATCGCCTTGGCTTGGGCCCTGTTCACCCTCCGGCCGGGGAACAAAGGCAAGGCCTACTGGGCGGCGGTGGCAGGCGCCTGCTACTTCGCGTTTCACACCTTCGTTCTGGACGCCATCATCTGGGCGCAACTGTTCAAGGATTGAGACCGGCCTTGGGCCCAGCGGTCTGGGAAGCGAATCCGTGCGACAATAAGAGTGCGCTTCTTTCAGTAGCAACGAGGAGAGTGTGCGAATGCCTGGTTGGTTAGGCCCCTGGGAGATCATCATCGTGGTCGTGATCATCCTGCTGATCTTCGGAGGCAGGTTGCTCCCGCGTCTCGGCCGCTCGTTGGGCGGCTCCCTGGTGGGGCTGAAGAAAGGCCTCAAAGAAGGGGAAGAAGGCTTCAAGGAGGCCATCAAGGAAGAGACCAAGGTCGAGGCCTCGGCGGACAAGAGCGCCGACGAGACCAAGGGTGACACCCCCAAGATCGAACAGGGCTGATAGCGGCCGCCTCCGTCCGCCCTCGGCAGTCACCGTCCGCAAAGCACCTGCCCCTGTCGAGACCTTCTTCGCGGTTTCGGCTGGGCGGACTCCCCACCGGGCTCACCCCATGTTTGGAGTGCCGCTACAATGGGATACGGTGAGAAGATAGCCAGCGCTTCTCCGCGCTGTCCGAAGTAGACCGGAGAAAGGAGTGGTGTGATGGCTCAAGAGCAGACGGGGCCGGCGGGGAAGGATATCCTGCAGCGGCTGGAGCGGGCCATCAACGAGCGCGATCTGGAGACACTGGTCGAGTGCTTCCATGAAGATGTGGTGGTGGAGTACCCAGCGCATCCGCTCCGCAACTTCAAGGGGAGGGATCAGATCTGGCGCAACTGGGCTCCGATCATGGCCCACCTTACCGACTTCAAAGCCACGGTCGTCCGTTCTGCGGTGGACGACGGCTCGGCCTGGGCGGAGTGGTTGTGGCAGGGGGTCCAGGCCGACGGCAGTCCCGGCGACATGGCCGGGGTCGCCATCCACATCCTCACCGAGGGCAAGATAAGCTGGGTCCGCTTCTATCTGGAGCCGGTGGAGAAGTAGCGGCAGAGCGGCGGAGAACGACGATGGCACCGACAAGGCGCCTGCCACTGAAACAGAGAAACGCCGGCCCGAAGGCCGGCGTTTCGCAACTGCGCTTGCGGCGCGGATCCTACCAGCGGTTCCCGCTGTTGTAGCCACCACCGTAGCCGCCGCCCGAACGAGGCGCGCGCG
>CAYNPL010000006.1:14181-21697 GCA_964399135.1 uncultured Gaiellales bacterium | reverse complement strand
CATCAGCGCCCCGTACGGCGCGGTGTTGTGGTCGCGCAGCCACCGGAACACCTCGCTGGGCAGCCGACGGCAGGGCTGGGTGAACGCCTGGCCGGGAACCACCTCGAACAGGTCGCCGCGGGCGAAGTACTCCTTGGCGACGTCGACCTTGAGAGCGCGGCCGTCCATCTGAGTGCCGTCGAGGGCGCTCTTGGCTTTCTGCGCTTCGTCGGCGGAGCCCATCTCCACAAAGCCGAAGCCTTTGGGGCGTCCGGTGTCGCGGTCGGTGATCAGGTTGACCGAGGTCACTTCGCCGTGGGCCTCGAAGGCGGTCCTGATACTCGCCTCGGACGTGTCGTAGCTTAGGTTGCCCACGTACAGTTTTGCTGAATTCACTACAGCCTCCATGAACGGAGTTACATTGCGACAAACGCGAGGGAAAGACTGGAGACTGAGCGAGGAGGTTGCGAGACTCGGCGCTGCGCCTAGAGCAGATACCTAACGTATGCTTGACGGCAGTATAGCACACGGCCCGGCGTGCTAAAGTCCACAAGACCCACAGCGAATGACGGGCCCCGTCACGCTCGGCCGGTCGGAGGGAGAGCGCACGTGAGCAGCAAGAAGGAAGTCCGCTACGTCGTCTCCCGGCTGAAAGACCCCCATGACCTTGAGAGCGAGCGGGAGATGATCGGCTATCACCCCTACCTCGATCTGGCCAAGAAGCACGCCGACCGGGTGGGCCCCGGCACCTGCGTCGACGCGCAAGGGGGCACCTACCTCCACGACGGACCGTACCGGCACCACTCCCGCTGGCAGGTGGAGTGGACCAACCGCAACCTCTACCAAGGCGGGAAGAAGCGGATCGCCGAGCCTGAGGTCTAGGACTGGCGGAAGAGCGCGGCCACCTGCAGTTTGAGGGCGGCGGCGAACTGGCGCAGGCGTTGGGCGGCGATCTCGTCCAGGCCGGCCAAGCCCGCCGGCTCCGCCAGTGCATACGGCTCCGCGACCTGCCCTGTCCCGATCCCCGCCGGCCACAGGGCCGCATAGACCTGGGCGAACCGCGCCGAGTTGCGGCGGGAGGTCAGGTTGCTGACCAGCCCCAAGGCGGGGGACCGGCCGGTCTGCATGTTGCCGGCCAGCCGCCGGAAGATGTTCGCTGGAGAGTAGAAGGTGCGATTGCACTCGTTCATCTCTTGGATGATCCGGCTTCTCGTCAGGTACCTGTAGCGGGCGACCGGGTAGTTGAGAGTGTAGTACTGCCAGTCCTCCGGGAAGTCGTTCATGTCGATCCTTCCCTCCGCCTCCAGCTCTTTCCACAGACGGGTTCCCGGCAGCGGAGTGAGGAACAGCACGTTGATGTTGTCCACCCCATACCTCAGGGCTTCTCGCGCGATCAGCGCCCCCACTCCTGGCCGGTCGGAATCCAGCCCCATGATGAACGAGCCCACCACCAAGATGCCGTGCCGATGGATGCGCTCCACCGACGCGGGGATGTCACGCCCCGACAGCATGAGCGATTTCTTGCCGAGCTCGGGGAGCCCTTCCGGCGTCACCGACTCGAACCCGATGAACAGCCCGACGCAGCCCGCCTGTCGGGCCAGAGCCAGCAACTCCTCGTCATCGGCGATGTTGACAGTGGTCTGCCCGATCCAGGCCTTCCCGGTGCGCGCGTCCGCCAATGCCCGGAAGAGCTCCTTGGCTCGCTCGATGTGCTGCAGTTGCCGGCCGATCAGATTGTCGTCCACGATGAGCACCCGACTCTCGGGGATCGACGTGAATTCCTCGACCACCTCCGCGATCGGGCGCTGCCGGTAGCGGGCTCCGTTGAACTCGGTGACGCTGCAGAAGGTGCAGTTGAGCGAACATCCGCGGGTGGTTTGGAGGGAGCCGAACCCATAGCCACGGGGCAGGAGATCGTGGCGGGCAGGGACGATCTGGTCCATGGCCGCCTGCCCCCCGTCATACCGGGCTTTGAGACCGCCGGCCCGCACGTCCCCGAGTACCTCCGCCCACACCGACTCCGCCTCGCCGGTGACCACCGAGTCCACCCGGCGGCCCGCCTCGACCAAGCACATCGTCGCGTGGATGCCGCCCATGACCACCGGTATGCCCCGGGCCCGAAACCGCGCGGCCAGCGCGTACGCTCTGTTCGCCTGGGAAGTGAAGGCCGTGATTCCAACCACGTCGGGCCGGGGAAGCCTCTCGTAGTCGATCGGCCCCAGGTTCTCGTCCAGTATCGACACCTCCCAATCAGGAGGAGTGAGGCCGGCGAGTACCTGGAGGCCGAGGGGTTTCCACAGGCGGAAGCGGTTGAGGTAGGACCGCCGGTTCAGTGACATGCTGACGAGCGGATTGGCAGGGTTGACCAAGTGCAGAAGCATCGTGTCTCCAGATCGACGTGGTGAGAGCAGGCAGAGACCGGGAGACACTGCGTGCGATGGTCAGCTAAGGGAGGTCACGTCCAGCCGGTCCCCCGAGGTCTGGATCCCTTGTCTCCCTAGCCGTGAGCCGAGGACAGCATAGCACTTTGGGGCGTCTTAACGATCCTGGACAGATCGTAGCCCTTGTCGGCGACCAGCTTGAGCACCTCCTCGTATAGGGTGTCTGCAATCGCCGGGGAACGGCTGAGTATCCACAGGTATTTCCGGTTGGGATGGCCGACGACCGCCCACTCGTAGTCGTCTCCCAGCCCGATGATCCAGTACGACCCCCAGAAGGGCCAGAAGAAGCGGACCTTGAGCTTTGCGTTGCTTGCCTTGTCGACCACCCGAGCCCGGCCGACCACGCGGCGGACCTCTCCCTCCAGTGTCCCCTGACGGCACGTGTTGACCACGCGGATGTCACCATCCTCGAGCAGCGTGTACTCGGCCGTCACCCCCACGCAGCCCTTCTGGAACCGCTGGGGGATGGTGGCAATCTCGTACCAGGTCCCCAGGTATCTCTCAACCTCCACATGGGGGACCACCTCTAGGGGCCTGCCGGTAGTCGCGCCCGCTTTTCTCATGACGATCCCCGTCTCATGACGACCGCCCCCGTCAGCGTCCGGCTTGCTCGAAGGATGAGGACGATGATGATGCCCAGCACCACCAGGACCGCGGTCCGCTCCTTCCAATCGGCGCTCCGCCAACAATCGGCCGGGCCCCGCAACCGGTCGACAGGCGTCCGAGGAGGGCCGCCGCTCCCTACTCCACCGCGATCGTCGCCGGCAACCATCTCATACCCCCTGCCTCACCCGTCCAGCCGGCACGACCTGCCCCTGGCCTATCAGCTACACCATAAAGGTTTTCGGGAGCCCCCGCAGCGCGGCCGTCGATCTAGACGTTGTAGACTTCCCGCCCCAACGTCTTGACCCAGTTGGCCGCCAGGACCTTCTGCGCTTCCTCGGTCTTGTCCACACCCAGGATGACGATCGCGTTGGCGCCGATGCGGCCCAGGTGGGGATAGAGGTAGTGCACGTTGATCCCCGCCGCCATGAGGGGCTTGAGCACCCCCAGCATGCCGCCGGGGTGGTCGGGCATCTCCACGGCGAGGACATCGGTCTCGCGCGGGTGGTATCCGCCGGCCGTCAGCATGTTCTTGGCCTTCTCAGGGTCGTCGAACACGAACCGGACCGTGCTCATGTCGGAGGTGTCGGCCACCGAGATGGCCCGGATGTTCACGCCCTCCCGGCCCAGGCTCTCGCTGATGGCGGCCAGCGCTCCTGGTACGTTCTCCAGGCTCACGGACAGTTGCTTGATGACCACGGCTCCCGCTCCTCGTTTAGCCCTGGATATAGCTGTAGCCGACGGCGAGCGCCTGCCGGTTGAGCTCTATGAGCTTGGCCTTGCCCTCGCCCAGGATCTCCTTGAGGTTCTCCAGCATGAGGTCGTAGGAGATCATGCGGCTGGCGCGGACCAGGGCGCCCAGCATGACCATGTTGGCCACCTTGATGGTGCCGATCTTCTCGGCCAGCTCGCTGGTGGGGATGGCCAGGATCTCGATGTCGGAGCGGGCCGACTCGGTGTTGACCAGCGACGAGTTGACGCAGAGCAGGCCGCCCGCCTGCAGGATGCTCTGGAAGCGGGCGAACGAGGGCTGGTTCATGGCCACCACGAACTCGGGGTCGGAGGCCACCGGCGAGGCGATCTCCTCGTCGGAGATCACCACGGTGCAGTTGGCGGTGCCGCCCCGCACCTCCACCCCGTAAGCGGGGAAGTAGGTGACGTACTTGCCTTCGAGCATCGCCGCGCTGGCCAGCGTCGTCCCCATGGAGAGCACGCCCTGCCCGCCGAATCCCGAGAACAGGGTCTTCACGAGCATGGGCCCTCCTCGCCGCACGGCCGGTCCTTGATCACGCCCAGCGGGAACTGCTTGGCCATGACGTCATCCACCCAAGCGCAGGCTTCGAGCGTCCCCATCTTCCAGGCGGTGGGGCAGGGCGAGAGGATCTCCACCAGGGAGAAGCCGCAGCCGTCCAGTTGGCGCTGGAACGCCTTGCGGATGGCCTTCTTGGTCTTGACCACCCCTCCCGGCTTGTTCACGGCCACCCGCTCCAGGTACGAAGTGCCGTCGAGGACGGCGAACACCTCACAGATGCGCACCGGGTGCCCGGCGATGGTGGAGTCGCGCCCGATGGGGCAGGTGGTGGTGACCTGGTCGAGCAGGGTGGTAGGGGCCATCTGGCCGCCGGTCATGCCGTACACCCCGTTGTTGACGAAGATAACGGTGATGTTCTCACCCCGGTTGGCGGCATGGAAGCCCTCGGCCGTCCCGATGGCGGCCAGGTCGCCGTCGCCCTGGTAGGAGAACACCAGGTTGTCCGGCCGCACCCGCTTGATACCGGTGGCGACGGCCGAGCCCCGCCCGTGGGCACTTTCAATGACGTCGATCTCGAAGTAGTTGTAGAGCAGCATGCCGCACCCGGCCGGGGCCACGCAGATGGCCTTGCCGCCGAGGTCCATCTCTTCCAGCACTTCCATGAGCAGGCGGTTGATGATGCCGTGGCCGCACCCGGGGCAGTAGTGGAAATGAGCTTCCTTGAGCAGAGCGGGGCGCTTGTAGACGGTCTTCGTGGTCATGGGTGGCTCACTTCCCGGCCTTGCCGGCGTGGGCCTGGTAGTAGTGGCGGGAGACGATCCGGTAGAGCTCCACCGGCATGGGGATCACGCCTCCTGGTCGGCCGTAGAAATGTACGTTCCCCTTTCCCGCCAGCGCCAGCCTCACATCTTCCACCATCTGCCCGGAGCTCATTTCGAAGACAAAGAAGTCCTCCACCGTCTGAGTCATCTCCTGGAGGGCTTTGCTGGGGAACGGCCACAGTGTGATCGGCCGGAGCAGACCGACCTTCATGCCTTCCTGGCGCAGACGCTTGATGGCCCCCTTGGCGATGCGCGCTCCCATGCCGTAGGCCACCACAACCATGTCGGCGTCCTCGGTCATGAAGGTCTCGTACCGGATCTCGCGTTCCTCCATCAGCTGGAACTTGCGGAACAGCTTCCAGTTGTGCTCCTCCTGCAGCTTGACGTCGAAGATGAGCGAATGGATCTTGCGGGCGGGCCGGCCGGCGGCCCCGGTCAGTAGGTAGTCCTTCTCGTAGTCCGGCGGGCGGACCAGGCCGTCGAAATCCACCGGCTCCATCATCTGGCCCAGCATGCCGTCGCCCAGGATGATCACCGGATTGCGGTACTTGTCGGCCAGATCGAAGGCCAGAGGCACGATCTCGGTGAGCTCCTGCACCGAAGCCGGCGCGAGCACGACGGTCTTGTAGTCACCATGACCACCCCCGCGGGTGGCCTGGAAGTAGTCCGACTGCGAGGGGGCGATGTTGCCCATCCCCGGCCCACCCCGCACCATGTTGACGACGACGGCCGGCAGTTCGTCGGCCACCAGATAGGAGATGCCCTCTTGCTTGAGGCTCATGCCCGGGCCGCTGGAGGAGGTCATGGCCCGCGCGCCGGCCGCGGCGGCGCCCAGCACCATGTTGATGGCCGCGATCTCGCTCTCCGACTGGATAAAGACCAGTCCCTCCTCCACCATCCGTTTGGCCATGTATTCGGTCAGCTCGTTCTGCGGAGTGATGGGATAGCCGAAATAGGCGGTGCAGCCGGAGAGGATGGCGGCTTCGCCCAGGGCCGCGTTGCCGCTCATGAGGCGCCTCATGACCTGGTCACCTCGATGGCCACCTCCGGGCACATGAGCGCGCAGACGCCGCAGCCGTTGCACCGGGTGTCTTCCCCGCCGGCGCCGTCGAAGACGGCCACGAAGTATCCCTTAAGGTTCAACTCCTCAGACAGAGCGAGGCTTTTCTTGGGACAGAGCTCGATGCAGAAGAGGCAGCCCTTGCAGCGCTCCCTGTCGATCTCCACCGTGCCCCTCACCGATGTCGCCACAACGATATCTGCTCCCGCGTCGATGGACCGGCCCGCTCGGCGCCTACCCCTGTCGCGCCGAACCGCAGCCGCAGGCGCATATGATAACCCGCTGAGAGGCATGCTCGATCCTTCTGCGCACCGACCACGTGTTTGCCGCCTGTCGCCTCAGGGAACCTCAGCCTCGGCAGGGGCATCAATCGTCAATCGTCATGCGGGGCGCGGACAGGGACCACCGTAACAGAAAGGAACGCATATGAAACGCGGGCTCACCACAGTCTTGATCCTCGGCGCGGCGGCTGTCGCCCTCGTGGCCACCGTCGCCGGTTGCGGCGGGGACGAGAACAAGGCCGACGACACCGCACTCCTTGAGGGCGCAAACTGGCAGGCGACCGAGATCGCCGGGGTGGACTCGGTCCTGCCGGCCGAGCAGGGCACCGCTACCGCCGTCTTCAAGGCCGGGCAAGTGACGGGCTCGGGGACGATAAACCGGTTCTTCGGCTCCTATGAGACCGGACCGGGCAACACCATCCAGTTCTCCGCCTTGGGCTCTACCGACATGGCCGGGCCGCCAGAGGCGATGGCCCAGGAATCCGCGTACCTGGCGGCGCTTCAGAAAGCGGCCACCTATGCGGCCACGGCCGACACCCTCACCCTGATGGACAAAGACGGGGCCAAGCTCATCGCCTATAAGGCGGTGGAACCCACCCCGCTGACCGGCACCGAGTGGCAGGCCACCGCCTACAACAACGGCAAGGGCGCCCTGCAGGGCCTGGAGACCGGCAGCACGATCACCGCCGTCTTCGGTGACGACGGCAGACTGTCCGGCAACGCGAGCGTCAACCAGTACAACACCACCTACACGACCTCCGGCGACGACAAGATGACCATCGCCGCGCAGATCATGACCACCAAGATGGCCGGGCCGGACGAGTTCATGGCCCAGGAGGCCGCCTATCTGGCCGCCCTTCCCCAGACGGCCACCTACACCATCGATGGGAGAGAACTGTGGCTGCGCGACGCGAGCGGAGCGGCCATGGCCCACTACGTGGCCAAGTAGAGACGACCTTGCGATAGACCGCGCCCCGGGCGGGCGGCGGGAGCGGCGGCGCCGCCGCGCCCGCCGCCCCCCCCCCCCCCGCCGCCACATAGCGCCGAAGGACCGGCAATGCCTCGTGCAGAGCTAGCGG
>CAYNPL010000006.1:0-14171 GCA_964399135.1 uncultured Gaiellales bacterium | reverse complement strand
CGCCGTGGCTTCCCCCCGGCCCGGGGGGGGGGGGGGGGTGGGGGTTTGGGGGGGGGGGCCCCGCCCGCCCTGTCACGGCGGACACTTCGCGCAGACGGACCGGAACTGCATCGTGCTGAGATAGCGGTCCCCACGGTCGGGCAGCACCGCCACGATCGTCCCGTGGTCGACCATCTTGGCCAACCGCATAGCCACCGCCACCGCGGCCCCTCCGGAGGTGCCCACGAAGAGCCCCTCCTTGGTCGCCAGCAGCCGAGTGACCTCGAATGCCTCACCGTCGTCCACCATCTCTTTGAGGTCCAACTCCTCCGGATGGTATATGCCGGGCACCATCGACTCAGTCATGTTCTTGAGGCCTTGGATGGTGTGGCCCTGCACCGGCTCCACCCCGACGATCTTGACCGAGGGCTTGACCGACTTGAGATAACGGCCCACCCCCATCAGGGTGCCCGAGGTCCCCATGCCGGCCACGAAGTAATCCACCTCGCCCTCGGTCTGCCGGTAGATCTCGGGACCGGTGGTCTCGAAGTGCGCCAGGACGTTGGCCTCGTTGTCGTACTGGTTCGGCATGTAGTACTTGCCGGGATGGGTCTCCATCAGAGCGTGAGCCCGGCGGATGGCGCCGTCGATGTTGTCCTTGGCCGGAGTGGGGAACACGTGCGCCCCGAAGCCCTCCAGGATGAGGCGGCGCTCGCTGCTCACACACTCGGGCATGCACAGCTCCACCTGGTATCCCTTGGCCGCCCCGATCATGGCAATGGCGATCCCGGTGTTGCCCGAGGTGGGCTCCAGGATGATCTTGTCCCTGGTGAGCTCCCCGGTCTCTTCGGCCTTGGAGATCATGTAGAGAGCGGGGCGGTCCTTGACCGAGCCGCCCGGGTTGCAGCCCTCGAGCTTGCAGAGAAGCCGGGTCCGCGGGTTGGGGTTGAGGCTCGCCACCTCCACGAGCGGCGTGTTGCCGATCGCCTGTAGTAGGTTCATGAGTGTTGTCTCCGGACTCGCGTGCTGTCCAGCTGATGCTACCATCCCGCTGCACGCTGATCGCCAAAGCGCACCTTCGGCTGAAGAAGCTGATCGTCGACCCCCGGCCTGTGATGACCGGCACCCGGTAGCGTATAGGGCCGGCCCAGACCTACGGAGCGGGCGGCGCCGGGCCGGTGCGGTCTGACGGGTCTCCGCCGATGGGCGCCGGCTACGGGACCGCCGAAGGCAGGGGCCCGCCGGCCTGCGCGGGTTGCAGCGGCTCCCGAGGGTGCCGGGCTCCTATCACCACCAAGACGATCCCGCCGGCCAAGAGCACCACCCCGAACACCGTCAGACCGATGCCGAGCGGCGTCAGGAAGCCGAGGCGGACACCGAGGCTCACCCGGGCCGCGATCGGCGCGGACGCGTCCGCGTTCATCACCACCGCCATCCACTCTCCGTCCCGGACGTCCCATCTGAGCGTCTGCACACCGCTACCTTGCTCCCTGGCGACCCAGAAGTCCTGCTCTCCCGGAGCTGCCGGCGACAGGTCGCCGGCGTAGTGCAGATACTCCGGATCGGCGAAGGGCCAGCCCAGGTCGATGACCTGATCGTGAGCTGCCCCGCTGAGATAGGCCATGACCTGGTCGGTGGGGCCGATGCCCACGAAGAGGGGTCCTCCGTCATCCGAGTCGGCCCTGATCTGCACCGCCACATCGCCCGGCACCCAGTCTCCAGCCCCGATGTCGAGCCGGACGCTGGGGGTGGTCAGGGCGTGGCCGGCCGACGACAGAGCCCGGTCGGAAGTGGACAAGAAGCCTGAGTCGTCCTTGCCCCTATCGATCCAGAGCAGAAAACTGCCGGGGACGAGGAAGGCGAGCCCGATGAGAATGAGCAACGCCCCGATGACGATGGCGACGATCTTGGCCGGTCGCATCTTGGACCCTCCTTTACTCCTCTTCCCGCCAGTGCCAGTCCCTGCCGCCGAAGAAGACGTTGGCGTTCATCTCGTTGCTCAGGTGGAGCAGCTCGGCGCGAGGGAAGCGCTCGGCCATAGCGTAGTAGAAACCGGCCACGCTGTCCTGCCGGGCCAACTCTTCCTCCGTGGCGATCAGATAGTCCCGAGTGAAGACGCAGGAGCTGGTGTCGAACGGCATGCCCGGCTTCTGGTGGCCGGGGATGATGACGTCGGCCCCCATCTTTTCGATCTTGTCGATCTCGCGCACCCACTGCGCCCGCTCTTCGGCCGTCAATTCACAGGTGAAGGGATGGGCCTGGTTGAAGAGCACATCGCTGGCGTAGAGGGTCCTGATCGCCGGGACCCAGACCATGGTGTTGTAGCGCATGTCCCCCATCACCTTGGGGATGATCTCCAAGCGCTGCCCTTCCAGTTCGATGAAGTCCTCTTCCAGAGCTTCCACCGTGACCGGCGTCCGGCACATGTTGTGGCCGCCGATGACCGCCTCCCAGATCTCCAGTTTGCCGAAGAATTGCTCGTTCATCAGCTTGGCCTCTGAGGGGACCGCCACCACCCGGGCCTGGGGGAAAGCGGCGGCGATGGTGCCGGCCCCGAAGTAGTGGTCGGGATGGGCGTGGGTGAGGTAGATGGCCTTGAGGTCCTTGCCCGTCTCCAGTATCTCGGCCACCACCCGGTGGGCGTTGGAGAGCGTCCACTGGGCGTCGATGAGGACGGCGTGGGTCGCGCCCATGACGATGACCGAGGCGACTTCGAATCCCTCTTCATCGCAGAAGAAGACCTTGGTCGAAAGAGGGCTGGTCCCGCTGGCGTTCAACCTGATCTCCATGAAGATGCTCCCCCTTGAGCGTCGGCGGCCGGTTCCAGCCGAGTCTAGCACCGGTCTTGGACGATGTGGCGCTCCAACCAGTCGATGATGAGGGCGGGGACCCGGGGGTCGAGCGGGCGCTTGACCTGCTTTCTATAGGTACCGATACCGGGCGGCCCCTCCTCTCTGCGCAGCAGGTGCGTGAGGTCCGGCACTGCGTGGGCCTCGAAAGGCGCCGGGATCAGCTTCGCGCATGCGCTCCAGATTCCCGGGGTCCACCTGTACGTCCTTCTCCCCGGTGATGGCGAGCACAGGGACGTGGATCCGGGCCAGGTCCGCCCGGGGGTCGTAGGCCAGGAACTCCCGGAACCACCTGGCGTTGACCCTCGCCACCACTTGAGCCCGATAGTGGTCCTTCCGGGAGCGCTTGACCTTCTCCAACTGGTCGGCCTGCCGCTTGACCGGGTCCGTCCGCAGGAGTCTGATCAGCCATGCGTTGAAACCGGTGAGGGTCTCGGCCACTCGACGACCCTGCCAGTGCAACTCCTCCTCGCCCGGACGGGCGCCCCCGGCCAGCAGCACCGCGCCGGCCAATTCCGAGTCGCCAGCCCCAGCCTGGCCGCCGGCCCCGTCCGGGTCGCCGGCCGCCACCCGGGCCACGATGTACGCACCCTCACTGTGCCCGAGGACGAAGACCTTGCCGGGATCCACCAGAGGCTGCCCGCGGAGGTAAGCGACCGCAGCCTGGGCATCGGCGACGTTGTCGAAGAAGCCGGCCGTCCAGAAGTCCCCTTCGCTGGCGCCCACACCCCGCTTGTCGTACCGCAGCGACCCTATGCCGCGCTCCGCCAGACGGGCGGCCAGAGTGTTCATGACGTTGAGACGGAAGGCCCGCTGGTTCTCGTCGCGGTCTACCCGGCCGGAGCCCACGATCATCAACACGCAGGGAAAGGGGGGATCGCCCGCGGGGAGGGCCAGGGTGCCGCGGAGGCAGAACGCTCCCGACCGGAAGTCCGCCTCCTGCTCGGCCACCGCCTGCCGTCCTGTCAGTCGGGCCGCTCTACCGTCTCGATAGCGGCGTCGATCTCAAACGGCCCCAGTGGGCCCACCGGCAGGCCCCACAACCTCATGCCTTTGACGATGGACTTGACGTCGCGGGCTTCGAGCGCGGCCTTCCAGGCCGCGTAGTCTTCGCCGCCGAGCAGGGCCGGTATCGCCTTGTCGAGCTCCTCGTCGGTGCGGGGCTCATTGCCTGCGGCCCGGTCCCACTCATGCATGACATCGTACGCGTTCATAGCGCCTCCCTGATCATGGACACAGTGCCACGGTACCGCTCGCGCCGGGAGAATCAAACCACGGACGCCTTTTCTTCCTCAAGACCGCGGGTTTGCTCGGGCTTTGTCCCCACAGCGACGAGGATCCCCAATCCGGCGAGGATCAGGACCATACCGGCCACTTCGAGTCCGGTGGGCTGCTCACCCAACTGGGCCCAGGAGGCCAACACGCCCACCACCGGCGTTCCCATGGTGCCCAATCCGGCGATGCCGGCGGGCAGTTCCCGCAGTACGTAGAACCAGAGGAAGGAAGCGACACAGGTGGCCATGACCAAAGCCCAGACGTAAGACAGCACGAACGAGCTCGACCACTCCACCGCCGCGTCTTCCCAAAGAACCGCTATGACGATCAGAGGGATCGCCCCAAACAGCGACTGCCAACCTGTGAGCGACAGCAGGTCCACCCGATGTTTCCGCCGGATCAGTTTGACCACGATCGAACCCCCCGCCCAGGCAAGCGCTCCCGCCAAGGCCAGCAGACTCGCTTCTACGCCGTGCAGACTCCAGGGCTCGATGATGAGCAGGAGACCACCCAGAGCCAAAGCCACCGAGAGCCACCGCAGACCACGTACCCGCTCGCCCAGGATGGGCCAGGCCAAGATAAGGATCCAGAACTGCCAAGTGTTGGCCAAGATGGCGGTGCGGCCGGCGCCACCGCTCACCAGGGCCGCCTGGGTGAGACCAAGGAAGCCGGCGGTCTGGAGCACGCCAAGAAGCGCGGTCATGCCCACCGCCTTGGGCCGCAACGGACGTCCCAACACTACGACCAGCAGGAGCAAGAGGACGCCTCCGGGAAGAGTGCGAAGAGCCGCGAACAGGAAGGGGCCGCTGCTCTCGATCCCGGTCTTGAGCGCCACCCAGGTGTAGCCCCATATCAGGGCGAGAGCCGCCAGCGCCAGGACCGGCAGATACCGGGACGACCGCTCCGCCGCCGGACCCCCCACCTAGTACACCCAGGGGATGATCCGCCGGGGCACCCGCCGCTTGTACTCCAGCCACAGATCGCCATACTTGGCGGCGCAGCGCCTTTCGTCGGCCCGCTCCCGCGGGAAGAGCAGGGCTACGTAGTACAGCGGGTAGAGCCAGACCGCCCAGCGATCGGGATAGCCAAGCACGAGGGTCAGCCCGGTGGCCATCAGGATCTCGCCCAGGTAGTTCACGTGGCGGGACACCGCCCAGAACCCCCCGGCCAGCAGGGTGTTGACGCCGTCGCTGATGGTCCGTGGCTCCAGGCGGCCAAGGAAACGGCCGTCCGGCCGGGTCTTGAACTGGTACTTCTGCAGGTTGGCACCCCGCGCCAGCGTCCAGCCCGAGAAGAAGACGAGGGCGAAGACCACCAGCGACCACCAGGGCGTGCCCGGGTCGGGCAGGCCGGCGGTCACCCAGAGGCCTACGGCGTAGAAGTAGGGGTAGAAGGTGAGGCAGCCCCAGCCCAGTTTGAAGCCCACCTGTTCGGCGAAGATGTCGTACGTGTACAGGTGGACCCGCTCGAACACCAGGTAGTCGACGACGAACCAGAAGAAGAGGACGCAGTAGAGAAGGACCCCAGGCGAGGAGTCCCCGCCGAACTCGAGCAGATGGTGGCCGGTGAACGCCAGCAGGTTCAGAGCCAGCATTACTGCCCCCACCAAGTAGAGGAACATCTTGGCGTCGACCCGCGCCCCCAGGAACTGCGGGTTGAGCGGGCGCCCGAAGTAGAAGTCGGCGAGGGCCGTGCGCCCGGTGGACGGCGACACCACCATCAGCACGAGGCTGAAGAGCAGCCCCAACACCGCCGCCCCGGCCAACCCGGACCACCGGTGAGTGTAGAGCCAGTCCCAGGGGAAGAGGCCGGCGGCCGCGGTCACCGCCCACAGCGCTACCATGGCTCCCAGGACCGGCAAACCGTTGAGACGGTACTGCAGGGGGGCACCGGTAGCCGTGTCCCGCACGTAGCCACTCACTCGGCGGGCGGGCAGGACCAGGTGGAGGCCGAGGATGAGGGCGTAGAGGACCCAGGGGGCGAAGAAGCCAGCAAGGAGATCGGTCATGGTCCTTCCTTGGGTTCGAGGGGGACAGCTGGGCCGGCGGGAGTGGCCCAAGCCGCGGCGGTCGGGACAGCCGGGACCAGATCGGCGGTCGACCCGGCCATGATGGCTACGGCGGTCCGCCGAGGAAGGACGCGGTTCATGAAGAAGGCGGCGGCTCGGTTCACCCGTCCGGGGATCACCACGGGACCGCGACCGAGAGCGCGCAGAGCCTGCTCGACCACCTGTTCCGGATTCAGAGTCCCGGGAGCGTCTTTGCCCGCGGCCGCCGTGTATCCCGGTGTCCGCACCGCACCGGCGATGCAGGCCAGCACGTCGACGTTTCGGCCTCTGGCCTCCCACCACAGACTTTCCGCCAACTCGCGGATGAAGGCCTTGCCGGCGGCATACGCGGCCAGATTGGGAGAGCCCTGGTTGCCGGCCATGGAGGTCATGAGCACCACGGCGCCCCGACCTCGAGCCAACATGGGGGGCAGAAACGAGCCCATCAAGACCAACGGAGCCCGCACATTGACGTCGACCGCGCGCAGGAGGTCTGCCTGGGAGGTCGATGCGAATGGACCCACCGGCGCGTGGGCGGCGTTGTACACCATCACGCCCACTTCGAGGCCGGCGCAGGCCGCCGGCAGCGCCTCGACGAAGGACGGCTCGGACAGGTCACCCGCGCAAAGGCGGACCTCCACGCCGGCTTCTTCGCGCAGCTCCGCGGCCAAACCGGCAAGGACCGCTTCCCGCCGGGCCACCAGGATCAAGGCCATGCCTCGCGCGGCCAGCGCGCGCGCATAGGCCGCGCCCAGCCCCTCTGAGGCTCCGGCCACCAGCGCCCACGGCCCATACCGCCGTACGAAGTCGTCAGCGCCGTGACTGCGCTTGGGTCGGGATCGTCCGCTCCGCGCGGGCTGATCTGCCGTCATCGGCCCTCCGGTGGCCGCGGGGAATGCCGTCGGTCGTCTATCCTAGCAACCGGAGCGGCCTATACTAAGCGGCGATCAGCGGCCGATCAGGGCCCCAGCCTCTCTGCGAAGGTTCGGCCGTAGTCGTGGCAGGCCCGCATCCCCTCGTCGGTGCCCACGACGGCCTCTTTCAGATTGAGTGAGCCTAGGTTGAAGGGCTCCATGTGGAAGACGAACTCCATTGTCTCCAAGATCATGGCCGGAGCGTCGCCACTATGCGTGTAGGACCCGAACGCGCCTCCCAGTTTGCCCGCCAGGTCGGCCTTGCTCGCCATGAACAGGAAGTTCTTCATGGGACCGGCCATATCCCGGTGATAGGTGGGAGAGCCGAAGAGATAGCCGTCATAGCCGTCCAGTTCCTCGGCGGTCTGGATCTCCGACGTCCTCTTGACCACGGCCTGGTGGGCCCCGAAGCGCACCCCTTCGGCGATGTACTCGGCCATCCGCTGGGTCCTACCGGTCAACGAGACGTAGGCGACAAGGACCTTCTTCATTCTGCTCCTCCCTTGGGCACTCACGACGAGCGTGAGTGTTCGGACTATGCTGTGCGCTCAGGACAGGCTATTCCCCCGCGACGGGTCAGCGTGAACATGCCAAGCTCCCCGCGCCGACCCGGGCTCAGATACCCGCCCCTGCGGAGACCCGCTTCCGTTCTTCCTTCATCTTCTTGCGGGCACGGCGGGTGACCCGAATGAAGCTGGTGAAGTGGGTCCAGGCTTCGATGTCGCTCCTCTCAGTGCCGTAGATGGTGGCCACTGGGACCCAGGCCAAATCCCAACCCCGCCCCACACAGATGGCGATCTCCTCCACTTCAAAAGCAAAGCCTTGCTCGCGGCTGGCCAGAGCCGTCTCGGCGAGCCGCCGGCTATGGACGCGATAGCCGGACTGGTTGTCGGGGATCCGCCGCCCCAGGGCCCAAGAGAAGAGCAGGCGGCTGACGCTGTTGGTGAACCAGCGGACGGGAGGCATCTCGCCGTAGTCGCGCATGCCGATGACCAGATCCGCCCCGCTCTGCTGCCACGCGCCCAGTAGTCGCGGCGCCTCGGCCGGGTCGTGCTGACCGTCACCGTCCAGCGTGAGGAAGGCCGCCCAGCCCCCGGCGGGGCCGCCGGGGCCGGCGGCCCCCGCGGCCCCGGCGCTCATCCCCAGGGCCTCAGCGAACCCGGCCTTGAGCGCGGCACCCTTGCCCCGGTTAGGCTGAAGCCGGAGGACCGAGGCCCCGGCGGCCGCGGCTTCCGCGCTCGTCTCGTCGGTAGAACCGTCGTCCACCACCAGTACCGGCAGGCCCATTGAGACCAGCGCGTGGACCACCCGGCCCACCCGGCCCGCCTCGTCGTGGGCGGGAACGACGGCCAGCACGTCACGGGTTGATCGCGTGTAGAGATCGTCCTCGGGCATGTCCGTAGTCTAGCGCGCCTCCGAGCCTGTGCCTGTAGAATATGGCGGTCGCACGTTGATCCAGGAGGGCGCACTGATGCTTCTCACCGATGTCCTAAGGCGGAACTCAGAGCTCTACGGAGATGAGGTCTGCCTGGTCGGTGTCAACCCCGAGGTCAAGGAGAAGCGCGAGGTCACCTGGCGCGAGTATGAGCTCATGGAGACCAACCCTCACGACTTCTCCCGCCGGGAGATGACCTGGCGTTACTTCGACGAAACCGCCAACCAGTTTGCCAACCTTCTGCTCAGCCGGGGCATCGGCAGAGGGGAGAAGGTAGCCATCCTCCTCATGAATTGCCTGGAGTGGCTGCCAATCTACTTCGGGATCCTCAAGGCGGGAGCGGTCGCCGTCCCGCTCAACTACCGCTACACGGCGGAGGAGATCGAGTACTGCCTCAAGCTTTCCGACTCCCGGGCCCTGGTCTTCGGACCGGAGTTCGTCGGCCGGGTGGAGACGGTCATGGACCACCTGCCCTCGTTCGACCCTCGCTTCTTCGTGGGCTCGGACTGCCCTTCCTTCGCCGAGAGCTACAGCGAGGTCATCGCCGGATGCTACCCCAGCCCACCCAGGGTGGAGATCCATGAAGATGACGACGGCGCCATCTATTTCTCGTCCGGCACCACCGGCTTCCCCAAAGCCATCCTCCACAGCCACGGCAGCCTGATGTCGGCAGCCGTCACCGAGCAGGCCCACCACGGGCAGGCGCGGGGGGACAACTTCCTGTGCATCGCCCCTCTGTACCACACCGGGGGAAAGATGCACTGGTTCGGCAGCCTGCTTTCAGGCAGCAAGGGGGTCCTCCTGCGGGGGACCAAGCCGGAATGGATCCTGAAGGCGGTATCCGATGAGAAGGTGACCATCGTCTGGCTCCTCGTCCCCTGGGTGCAGGATATCCTTCAGGCGATCGACCAAGGTGACGTCAGGTTGGCGGACTACGAACTCAGCCAGTGGCGGCTCATGCACATTGGAGCCCAGCCGGTGCCGCCCAGCCTGGTCCACCGCTGGCTGGAGCACTTCCCCGGGCATCAGTACGACACCGACTACGGGCTCACCGAATCGGTCGGCCCCGGGTGTGTCCATCTGGGGCTGGAGAACGTCCACAAGGTGGGCGCCATCGGGGTCCCCGGCCACGGCTGGCAGACCAAGATCGTCGACGACTCCGGGGTGGAGGTCAAGCCCGGTGAGGTGGGCGAGTTGGCGGTCAAGGGCCCCGGCGTCATGAAGTGCTACTACAAGGACCCCGAGGCCACCGCGGCCGTCCTGCGCGATGGTTGGCTGCTCACCGGCGACATGGCCCGTGTCGATGAGGACGGCTTCATCCATCTGGTCGACCGCAAGAAAGACGTCATCATCACTGGAGGGGAGAACATCTACCCGGTGCAGGTGGAGGACTTCCTCCACCACCATCCCGACATCAAGGACGTGGCCGTCATCGGTCTGCCCGACGAGCGCCTGGGCGAGATCGCCGCCGCCATCGTGCAGCTCAAGCGGGGCCACCATGCCACCGCGGAACAGATCGCCGAGTTCTGCCTGCAGTTGCCCCGGTACAAGCGTCCGCGAAAGATCATCTTCGACGCGGTACCCCGCAACGCAACCGGCAAGATTGACAAGCCCGCCCTCCGCCGTATGTACCACACCGAGAAACTGGTCCAAGCGCAGACGGAGCATTGACAGCCGGCCCGAGTCCGGCCGGGAGAGGCACCAGGAGCCGCTACGCTGAAGACTAGGTTTGCCGTCGCCGAAGCCGGGTACAGAGTGGGCAGAATCCACCACGGAAACAGCGGAGGCGGTCATGAAGAGGCCTATTGGAGTCTGGATCATCGGTATCCTGGCGCTCATCGGCGGCATCCTCAGGATTCTTGCCGGCCTGACGGCTTTGGGGATCGGAGGGCTGGCCCTGACCGGCTCTCTGGGGCAGGAGAACGGGGTGAGCGGAGGCGAGGCCCTGGGCATCGGCGTGTTCGAGCTGGTGGTGGGCATCGCCGTTCTGTTCTTTGCCCTCTCCTTCCTTCGCTTGAGGCGCTGGGCATGGACGGCCATGATGCTGGTCCAGTGGGTCACTCTGATCGCCGTCGTGCTGCAATTCGTGTTCGACGGGTTCAACTGGTCGTCACTCGTGGGAGTCATCATCCCGGTGCTCTTGATCATCTATCTGGGGAGCAGGGGAGTACGCAGGGCGTTCTTCGGCCCGAAGGACTGAGCGGAGCCGTGCCGCTCCATTGGAACGGGGCGGATGTTCCGCGACCGAGTGGATCAAGCGGATAGCAGGGGGGTTGAGGTGGTGGACGGATCGACTGCTGCCCCGCGGTGGGCCGGAAGCCACCCGCGGGCACGACTCACGGCGGCCTTCGCGGTGATGGTCCTGCTGCTCTTGGCCGTCTCCCTCCTCACGGGGTGCAGCGTCCAGGTCGCCACCGATACCAAGGTCAACGAAGACGGCTCGGGCACGGTCGGCCTAAGCCTGGCCGCCGACAAAGAGCTGCAAGACGCCATCGCGCAAGCGGCGGGCGGCATCGCCGGACCTGACTCCTTCCTTGGCGGCCTGGGAGACATCCTCCAGGGAGTCGGAGGCATCCTGGGTAGGATCGGCGGGGTTTTCGGGCTTCCTTCGAGCATCGACGAGGTCTTCGACTACCTCCTCGGCGAGATCTCCGGCGAATGGCAGATGGACCGCGGCACCGATGACGAGGGGCGCCGGTACGTCGATCTGAGCCGCCCGTTCGCCGACCCCGAAGAGTATGAGGAGATCATTAACGAGGGCACCCTGTCGAAACTCGTCCGCATCGACGAAGTATCGCTCGCGCAGGAGAGCGGTACCTTTCGCACCCGCACGGTCTTCTTCACCACCGCGAGCGCCGGCGACGCCGTCGCGAGCGCCCAAAGCAGGGCTCTTGGCATCACAGAGAAGTTGCTGGGCGACGCCCTCGTGATCGAGAACCGGCTGACCCTGCCCGGCACCGTCACCGACCACAACGCCGATGAGGTGAGAGGCGACATGCTCGTCTGGAAAGTGGGGCTGTCGGGATCACGACAGATGTACGCCGAGAGCGTGTCCTACCACTGGGGTCCCATCATCGCCGTGGTCATCGCCGCGTTGGTGATCATCGCCGGTATCACTGTGGCGCTGGTGCTGATACTGCGGCGCCGGCGGCGGCCCAATCCCCCGGTGCGGCCAAGCGCGGTCCACCCGGCGCCGGCGCCCATGGTGCCGCCCTCAGAGGCCGCCCCAGCACCGGATGAGCCGGCGGATGCAGAGCCGGGCGCTGCAGAGGAGCCGGAGGCCCCGGTAATCGAACTCGTGCCCATGGCCGCGGACGAAGAGGCTGCGGGCCCACACCAGACGGGGGCTGCCGACGAGTCCGCGCCGGCCGCACCGCCCACGGTCGTGCCCATCCCCAGGAGGCCGGACAAGGCGCCCGCAAAGACCCCGGACCCGTCAGACGGCTGAGCGCCTCAGCGATCGCCGCTGCTGCTCGATGACCCCTGCCAGTTCCTCGGAACGGCGAGAGCCCAGCATCACGCTGCGACCATCACGCAGCGTGAGCTCCACCCCTGTGTCGCCGCTCACGTTGTACGCCATCTTGTCCCGAGTCCAGCCCTTGACTCCCCAGCCTCCATATTCCGTGACGGCGTTGTAGCGGCGGACCTCCACCTTCTCCAGGTCGTCCAGAGCGATCCTCCGGCTCGAGTAAGGACGGTAGTAGACGACGATCTCCTCGGCGGTCACTTCCAGGCGCATGTTCACCAACCCGAAGAGCAAAGGGAGGCCCAGCCCGATGAGCGCCCAGATCAGCCACACCCCCCAGTCCGGCAGCGGGTGACCGCCCAGCGGGCGGCCCCGGAGGACCTGCTCCACGAAGAGCACCCAGGCCAGGATCGCCGGCAGCAGAACGACCAGCCAAAGCCACGACTGCCTGAAACGCTGCACCTCTCGATATAGGAGCGGGGGTGGGTCCGGTGCCGGCGAGCCTGTCATGCCACCAGTATACGCAGGAGAGAGCTGCGAACCGGTCGCGGTGCCCGCTTCACTTGCTGGAGTGAAGGCATAGACGAGCGGGTGTTCCAATGGTTATGATAGATTCCAGGTATGGTCCGGGCGGCAGGGTAGCGGGTGGCTCCGATGCCGCGGTCGCACGGCCGGCGGGGCAAGGAGGGAAGTCTTGGGCCACGTCAACGGGCTCTATAACGGGGTGCAGCGGCGCGCCATCAACAAGATGTTGATGCTGTTCTCCGGGGGTGACAAGACCAAGATCCTCAGAGCCGTGCGGTTCGCCGAGATGCTCACTCCGGACGCTCATAAGAAGGCGGTCCGCCTGGTCCGCAGCAAGATAGAGAACGACCATCCGGCGCTCGAACTGATCAGGCGCGTGGGCACCAGAGTCAGTCCCGCCTGCCGCGAGCGGCTCATAGAGGCGGTGCTGGTCAACGACCTCCTCAGGGGATCCGCCAAGCGGACCAGGCTCTTCGAAAAGACGGGCAACATGGCCCCCACCACCATCTTGGTCAGTCCCAGCATGCGGTGCAACCTCACTTGCGAGGGCTGCTACGCCGCGGAGTACTCCCCCGAATCCGACCTCGATCCCGCCCTCTTGCAGCGCATCGTGGACGAGGGCAACGAGATGGGTGTGTACCTGTTCACCCTCCTGGGAGGGGAACCCTTCCTATACAAGGGTCTGCTGGAGTTCGCTCAAGAGAACCGCGACTCCTTCTTTCAGGTTTTCACCAACGGCACGATGCTCACTGACACGCTGATCGAGCGGATGGCGGTCATCGGCAACCTCGCCCCTATGGTGAGCATCGACGGCCCGCGCGAGCTGACGGAGTGGCGGCGGGGGCCCGGGGTGTACGAGCGGGTGATGAGCGTCATGGGCAAGCTGGGACAAGCCGGTGTCCCCTTCGGCTATTCGGCCACCGTCACCAGCAGGAACTACAAGACCCTCGTCAGCGACGAGTTCGTGGACCCCTTGGTCGACAAGGGCGCGATGCTCGCTTGGCACTTCCTCTACATGCCCATCGGCCGCGACCCCAGCGTGGAGCTCATGCCCACCCCGAGCCAGCGGGAGGAGTTCCGCCAGGGCATCTTGCGCATCCGCGACACCAAGCCTCTCTTCGCCGTGGATTTCTGGGGTGACGCACCCTGGGTAGGCGGATGCATCGCCGGCCGGCACTACGTGCACATCACGAGCGAGGGCTGGGTGGAGCCCTGCATCTTCACGCACTTCGCCACCGACAACATCAAGAACACCAGCCTGGTGGAAGCCTTCAACTCTCCCTACTTCAGGGAGATCCGCTCTCGGCAGCCCTACAACGAGAACCTGCTCATGCCCTGCATGTGGATAGACAACCCCACCGAGTCGCGGGAGATCATGGCGATCACGGGGGCCCGTCCCACCCACGAGGGCGCCGATTCCATGCTGGTGGACCTGCAGGAGGAGCTGGACGCGTATTCGGTCGAGGCCGCTCAGGTCCTGGCTACCGCGTGGAGCTGTATGCGCAAGGACGGTCACATGGGCCACCGAACGACCGAAGGGCGGCGCGTCCCCGTGCAAGAGCCCGAAGGGTCCTTGACGTCCGCGGGGCGCTAGACCCCGCACCCCCGCGCCAGCCTCTCCCCCACGACCCGGCGGGAGATCGCGGCTGCCCTTCCCGGCCAGCCCCAGGTGTCTCCCCGA
>CAYNPL010000005.1:0-136911 GCA_964399135.1 uncultured Gaiellales bacterium | reverse complement strand
GCCGGGGACCGGGGCCCCCCGAGAAACTCATCCACCGCAAAACCGGTGGCGCGGGAGGCCGCCGGCCTCGCGCGCTCCTCCAGCCATGTGTGCAGGAGCAGCCGGCGCAGCGGCGGCTCCAGCCCCAGCAGCGCCGAGACCGCAAGGACCTCTCCGGGGCCGCCGGCCGCCCGGGCCGGCGGCTGCGCGGCCCCGGCCAGGGCCGGGGCCGCCGCCCACCGGCGGGCTTCGACCACCAGCGCCTCCACCAGCCGCTCGACCTCGGCGGCCACCTCGGCCGACCGCGCCGCGGCGGCCGCCGCCCCCGGCAGGGCGCTCTCCCAGGCCGGCAACACCTGCATGCGGATAGCGGTCCGCGCATAGCCGGGGTACAGGTTGCCTCGATCGCGGGCGTACTCCAATCCCACCGCCTCACAGTAGGCCGCCGTCTCCGCCCGACGGCAGCCCAGGAGAGGCCGCACCCAGGGCGGATCGCACGCGAGCATCCCCCGGAAGGCGGCCAAGCCACCGTAACGGCCCAGCCGGTAGAGCATGGTCTCCACTTGGTCGTCGACGGTGTGCCCCAGGGCGATCCGGGTGGGGCCTTCTCCCTCGTTCCCCCACGCGAGCGCCGCCTGCCTCCTGGCTTCCCGCGCCGCTTCCTGGACATTTCCCGCCCGTTTGGACACGGGACGGTGGACCACCGTGAGAGGCACGCCCAACCGGCGGCAGACCCGGGTCACCAGCGCCTCGTCGTCGTCGCTCTCGGCGCCGCGCAGATGGTGGTTCACGTGGAGGGCATGCAGAGAGACCGGCCCCGCCCTCCCGGTGGCGCCGGTCGCCAGGAGATGGAGCAGGGCAAGGGAATCCTGCCCGCCCGAAACCATCACCAGGGCCCGGCATCCTGCCGGGAAGAGGTGCTCGCGGACCATAAGGGCCTTGGCCTTCCGCGCCAGCGGCGACCCGGCCCTCGCCTCTTTCTCCCCTCCCCAGGCCACTCCTTGCCACTCCCTTCTGCCGCCCTCATGCCGGGCTGGTATTGTACTACCTATGTGTGGCCGCACTCCCCTGAGCACCTCTCCGGCTCCCCTCTGCGGCGACGCGGGCCCGGGGGCGGGTGAGCCCGTGCTGGTGGTCTACGGCGCCTCCTTGGCGTCCTATGAACTCGGCGCCGACCACCCCCTCAAGACCAGCCGGCACGCCCTCACGGTCTCTCTGCTCCGCGAGCTCGGCTGGCTCGAAGGCTCCCAAGTGACGGTCGAGGAGCCCCGTCCGGCCACACTCTCCCAGCTCCTGACGGTCCACACCTATGCCTACATCCAGGCCGTCCAGGCGGCTCAGGCCGCACTGCGCCGGGGTGAAGAGCCGGCGGATCTGGCCGTCTACGGCCTGGGCACGGTCGACGTCCCCTTGTTCGCCGACATTCACGACGCCGCCGCGCTTCACAGCGGCGCCACACTGCAGGGGATGGAGGCCGTCCTGGCCGGCCGGGCTGTGCACGCCTACAGTCCGGCCGGGGGCATGCACCACGCCATGAAGGCCCGCGCGGCCGGCTTCTGCGTGTACAACGACTGCGCCCTCGCCCTCGCCGCGGCGGTGGCAGCCGGCCGGAGGCCGGCCTACGTGGACTTCGACGCCCACCACGGCGACGGGGTCCAGGCCGCCTTCTACGACGACCCGCGCGTCCTCACGGTCTCGGTGCACGAGTCGGGGCGGTATCTCTTCCCCGGCACCGGGTTCCCCGACGAAGTAGGCACAGGCGGGGCCGCCGGGACCAGCATCAACGTCGCCCTTCCGGCCACAGCCGGGAGTGCGGCCATCTTGGCTGCGTTCGAGCGGGTGGTCGCCCCGGCCGTCCGCACCTTCGCTCCCGATGTCGTGGTAACCCAGACCGGCTGCGACGCCCACCACGCCGACCCTCTCACCGACCTCACGGCCACCATCGCCCTCTACCCGGAGTTGGCCGCTCGCCTGCATTCTCTGGTGCATGAAGTCTGCGGAGGACACTGGGTCATAGTCGGCGGAGGCGGGTACGACCCGGCCGACGTCACGCCGCGGGCCTGGACCGCCTTCATGGGCACCGTACTCGGACGGGACGTGCGCGAGGTGGTGCTGCCCCCGGCCTGGGTGCAGGCTTCGCGCGCCGCCGGCGGGAACCCTCCTCTCCACCTGCTCGACGACAGCAACCCCCCCGGCCCCTCTGCCGACGAGGGCGCGCTGGAACGGGCTCTCCATGAGGCCGAAGCCGTCGCCCTGGCCGCCCTCCGGGCGCGATCGGACTGCGGCTGAGCCCGCAGGCCGCCGCACCGCCTTCCCTCGGCATCTGCCCACCCCGTCATCGGACCCTCCCGCGCCTCGGGAACACGGGCAACTTGCACTCCACTCTCGCCTTTGCTTATATTGGCTCGCCTGAAAGCCCCAAAGGAGGAGAACCATGGGTGTGCCCAAAGTCGATCCCGATCTTTGCACCGGGTGCGGTATCTGTGAGGATATCTGCCCCGATGTGTTCGAGGTCGGCGACGACGGCCTCTCGCACGTGATCGATCCCAACGCGTGCGAAGACGCCGGCTGTTGCGAAGAAGCCGCTGACGAGTGCCCGGAAGGCGCGATCATCATCGAATAGGAGCACCGCGGCCTTCTCGCGGGAGACCCTCACAACACGGAATGCAGTGAAGCCGCTCCTTGCCGGGCGGCTTCTTGCTTCCGGCCATAGGAGGCAGACCATGGCGTCCGTCGATCCCCGCCGCATCCCCCCTGGGCAGAGGCTGGTCAACAAGCTGCCCGTTCTTCACGCCGGTTCGGTGATGCACGTCCGGCCCGACTCCTGGAGCCTGGCCATCACCGGCCTCGTGGCCCAGAGCGGCAGCCTGGATCTGCCCACGCTGCTCGCCCTTCCTTCAGTGGAGCAGACCAGCGATCTCCACTGCGTCACCGGGTGGACCATGCTGGATACCCGCTGGCGCGGGGTCCGCATCCAAGACGTGCTGGCGGGCACCGAGATCCTTCCGGAGGCCCGGCATGCGGTGGTCCACGCCAGCGGAGGCTGGACAACCAACCTGCCCCTGGAAGAACTACTGCGCGACGACGTCCTCGTGGCCTACGAGTACGAGGGACGCCCGCTCTCGAGCGAGCACGGCGGTCCGGTGCGGCTGCTGGTGCCACGGCTCTATTTCTGGAAGAGCGCCAAGTGGTTGAGCGGGCTGGAGTTCACGGCCGACCAACGCCTTGGCTACTGGGAGCGCCGCGGGTACCACGCGCTGGGCGACCCCTGGCTGGAGCAGCGCTACTCGTAGCCGCACCCGCGGCCGGGCAGGAACCGGGACCGGCTCCGTCGAAAGGTCATGCTCGAGGAGAAAGGAGCACGACCATCGACTCTTCCGGTCTTCTTCGCATCGGGCTGGCCGCGTGTGCGGTGGCCTTCTTGCTGGCTGCCACTGTGCTCACGGCCCGCGGCCGAGGAACGCCTCGACGCCGGGGCACAGCCCCCCTCGTCGCCTCTTCTCTCCTGTACCTGCTCGTAGCGGCGCTCTCGGTGGCCTTGGCGCTCCGGCCTTCACTGGAAGCAGGATCCTTCCCGGCCGGCGAGGCCGCCCTCTGCCTAGTCGCCGTCACCCTCTTCTCCCTGGCTCTCACCACCCGCAGAGACAGCCCGGGGGCATCGGCCCGGCTGCTCGATACCCCCACCGTGGATGCCCTCACCCGCATCGCCAGCCACCGAGTCTTCCAAGACCGGCTCGCTCACGAGTGCGACCGAGCTCACCGCTTCGGCGACACCTTCATGCTCCTCATCCTCGACCTGGATGATTTCAGGCCGGTCAACGACCGCTTCGGCCATCGCCTGGGCGACCGCATCCTCCTGGAGTCGGCACGCAGACTGCGCTCCCAACTGCGGGAGATCGACCTCGTGGCCCGCTTTGGGGACGACCGTTTCGCCATCATCCTGCCCCACACCTTCGAGAAGGGCGGCACTGAAGTCGCCGAGCGCCTCCGTCAGAGCATGGCCACCTGTCTCTTCCCCACCTCGGGAGGCGAGATCCGGCTGACGGCGAGTCTCGGCCTGAGTTCCTATCCCCACGACGGGACCTCCCCGCCGGCCCTGGTCGAGGCCGCCCTCAAGGCCCTGGCCTTCGCCAAAGCCATGGGGGGCAACCAGGTCCAGCTCCACCGTGACCTGCCCGACCGCGCCCAGGTGGGCAACGTCGTGCCCCTGCCGCACTCCGGCCGGGAGGCCATCGTCCGCAGCCTGGCCGCCGCCGTCGACGTCCGCGACGGCTACACCCGGGAGCATTCCTACCTGGTCTCGGAACTCTCGGCTGCCATCGCCCGCCGCATCGGCCTTCCCTCCACCGACGTGGCCCGTATCAGCGTGGGCGCCCTGCTCCATGACGTGGGCAAGATCGGGGTCCCCGACGCCATCTTGACCAAAGAGGGCAGCCTCTCCCCCGAAGAGTGGGAATGCGTCCGCCAGCACCCCGGATTGGGCAAGCGCATCATCGAGCAGGCTCCGGAACTCATCGATGTGATGCCGCTGGTCCTTCACCACCAGGAGCGCTGGGACGGCACCGGCTACCCAGAGAAGCTGCAGGGGGAGGAGATCCCCTTGGGAGCCCGCATCATCGCCGCCGCCGACGCCTACCACGCCATCCGCTCCGACCGCCCCTACCGGCCGGGACGCACGCATCGCGAAGCCCTGAAGGAACTGCGGCGCTGCAGCGGGGAACAGTTCGACCCCAAAGTGGTCGACGCCTTGATCGCCGCCCTGGACACCAACGCCGAACTGCGGGCCATGCTGCCGCCCGATCGGGAGACCGCAGCCGCCCGCAAGCCGGGTGCCGGCGCCCAGTCGGCGACGGCCCCGGTCACTGCCGCGACCGGCCGGGTTTGAGAGCGGTCGGGACTTGCGGCCCGGGGGCCCGGCCCAAGGACGCCTAGAAGTAGACCAGCAGGCCGTATATGTGGTAGAAGAAGACCGCTCCGAAGACGGCGAGCATGATCAGGGCCGCCTCCACCCCGCTGCGGAAGCGGCGGCAGCGCCAGACCAACCAGCTGGTCAGAAGCACGGCCACCAGCTTGAAGGCGGCCGCGTAGACGGGGTCCGCCTCAAAGAGCGGGCGCAGGATGGGGTTGGCTTCGCCCCCTCCCGCGGCCAAGACGTTCAAGGTGAGCAGGAAGTCGGCCAGGTTGAGGGCATTGACCAGTATGAGGAGCCAGGCCAACAGCCGGGGCCGATCACGCAGGCCGGTCAGCGTGTTCTCGAAGGCGATCGTGGCCCGGCTTGCCCCCGGAGCCGGACCCCGGCGGTCGAAGCCGCTGCGTCGCTCGTGAAGGACCAGACTCAACCGGCGGCGGCGCCGGTCTCCCTGACGACGGTCCTGCGCAACGGGGCGGTTCGTTTTGTCCATGCCGCTAATAGTAGCGGTTCTTGTCGAGAATTCAACTGGATTGTGTGCTAGTCGAGTGAGGGCTCCGCCCGGCCGTCATCGGGGACGGTCGCCGGTCGCTCCCCCTCCGCTCCGGCATCCTCGGCTCCGGACCTCTCCGCCTGCAGGCGGCCCCACTCCCGATGGAGGATGGGGGCGGCGTACAGCAGTCCCAGCAAGGACACCACTCCCGCCAGGCTGATGACGTATCCCGACATGTACTGGTAGAGCACGGGGGCCAGCAGCGTGCCGATGAGAGCCGCCACCTGCACGAAGGTCTGCTCCACCCCCTGCACGCTCCCCAGCCAGCGTGGGGGCACCACCTGCACTAGGAAGGCCTGCTTGGCCGGATAGGACCAGGCCACCGCCAACCCCTCGATGACGCTGACCGCCAGGAACAGAGGCAGATTGTCGGTGGCGCCGTAGAAGATCCAGGCGAACGCCGAGACGGTGTATCCGGAGAACATCAGCACCCAGCGGTTATAGCGGTCGGCCAGGTAGCCGCCCACGAAGGCCAGCAGCATGGGAGCGGAGAAAGCGATCCAGGTGAGCCCGATGAAGCGCACGGACGCCCCTAGATGGCGGAGCCACAAGCTCCAGAGGACCTCGAACACGCCCATGGCGAAGTGTCCCGTGGCCGCCACCACCAGGAACGCTACTACCGGCCGCGTGATCAGCCGACGGTAAGAGGGATGTTTGACCTTGACGCTCCGTTGCCGGCGGGCATGTTCGGGCTCCCGCACCACCACGGCCAGCACAACGGCAGTGATCGCCGAGAGGACGCTGCCGAACAAGAAAATGGTGTAGAAGGCCCACTTGCCCTCGCCTCCGCCCAGGCTGTACAGAGGCCAGGCCAGCATGGGCCCAGCCACCAAGCCGCCGAACTGAGCGGTGGTCAGCCACCCGTAGGCCCGGCTGCGGGTCTCGTCGACTGTGAGCTCGGCCACCAGGGCCTGCCCCGCCGGGGTCACCGCGGCCGCCGCCACTCCCTCCAGCAGGCGGAAGAGTACGAACCAACCGGGATGAGTGGTGGAGATGAAGAGCAGGGTGGCCACCGAGTAGAGCGCCACCCCACCCACAATCATGGGCTTGCGGCCGACGGAGTCGCTCAGCCGGCCCAGCAGCGCCGAGAACAAGAAGGTGCCCACATAGTAGGCGGAGGCAACGACACCGATCAGCCACATCGACGCGTGGGCCTGCTCCTGCAGGAACACGGGCAGGTAGGGCAGGATGGCTCCGAACCCCGACCACACCACGAAACTGGCGGCACAGATCACCCCCAGCTGGAACCAGTAGGTCCGCCGGGGCTCCAGGTCTGCCTGACTTGTCTGAGTAACGTTCATGTGGGAACTTTGCACTTGCTGACGTAGATGATCCGGTGCGACCACCCTCGCGCGCACGCAGGTGTGTAGGCTACCACTTGGCCGCGCGAGTGAAGGAGGCGGAACAGACGATGCTCGAGCATCCAGGCCGAGCTTTTCAGGAGGGGACCTCCTATCGCAGGGGGAAGCTGGAGGAACGCACTCCCGACTGGCGCAAGAAGCCCCACCTGTACAAATTCTACACCTACGCCCCGGTCATCGGCCTGCCCTCCCCCGCTCCCGGGCCGGGCGAGCCGCCCCTGCCCGACCTGCTGACCTGCGTGGCCCGGCGTCGCAGCGTGCGCTCTTTCGGAGCCACCCCTCTCTCACTCCTGGAGCTCTCCCGCCTGCTGTGGGCATCGGCCGGGATCACCGCCACCTTCATGACCCCGCAGGGCCAGGATTTCTACCGAGCCGCCCCCACCGCCGGGGCGCTCTATCCCATCGAGACCTACCTCGTGGTCAACAAGGTGGAGGACCTGGAGCCGGGCCTCTATCACTATCGGGTGGCAGGAGCGGACATCCTCGAGCGCCCCATCAAGGAGGGCAGCCATTCCCTCGAACAGCTCCGCGTGGGTGACCTGCGGGCCGAGGTGGCCGCGGTGGCCCTTGACCAACCCCTCTGCGCCAAAGCGGGGGTGGTTTTCCTTTGGACGGCGGTCTTCGGCCGCTCCGAATGGAAGTACAGCGACCGGGCGTACCGCTACGTGTATCTGGATGCGGGGCATATGGCCGCCCACGTCTCCCTGGCCGCCGTGGCCCAAGGTCTGGGCAGCTGCCCGCTTGCCGCTTTCTACGACGACGAAGCCGACGCCCTCCTGGGAGTGGACGGCCGGGAAGAGAGCGTCGTGTACATGACTGCGGTCGGCAGACCGGCGCGCCCCTTCGGCAACCGGGAACCGGACCCCCGCCACACCGCGCGACCCAAGGAGTAGGGGGAGAGGCGCCCGGGCCCGGCCGGGCCCGGGCGCAGCAGATCAGGTCTCCGCCGACCGGCGCTTGCTCACGTATTCGATATCGGGGTCGTGCAGGTAACCGATGGCGGTGAAGAACTGCAGAGAGGCGACGTTGGGGGTCTCGATGAGGGCGGCCACGATGTCCAAGCCCAGCGCCTCGAGCCGGGCTTCCACCTCCCGCACCAGCCGGCGGGCCACACCCCGGCGCCGGTAGGCCGGGGCCACCGCCAGCCGGTTGATCCAGCCCTTGCGCCCGTCGTGGGTGCCCAGGACCACACCGGCCAGGCGTCCGTCCACCTCCGCGACCAGGAAAACCGCGTTCTCGCGCAGCATCTCCGCTTTCACCCGCTCTGGAGCATCCCGCCCTTGCGGCCGGAAAGGCAGGCCGGCCTCCGCCCAGAGACGCATCACAGCCTCGTAGTCGGCGAAGCGCATCTCCCTGACGGTGATGCCGGTCTCCCCTAGACTCTCGTACAAGCCGCCCTTGTCCTCTCCGGGGCCCGATTGCGTTACCGGCGCCCACGTGTTTGTATGTCAAGCGGTCGAGTGACCGCTTCCGACCGATGCGTCCCTATTGTGCGACCGGGGGGCTGCGCTACGCAAACATATGTGGATGCGGGACTGGGCGTGGGGGCAGAGGAGCGGACGGAGAAGCTCCCCCGGGCGCTCGTGGTGGTCAACGCCGACGACTTCGGCCGGTCGGAGGAGGTGGTCGCCGCCGTCATCCGAGCGCACGACCGGGGCATCCTCACCAGCGCCAGTCTGATGGTGACCGGTGAGGCTGCGGAGGCGGCGGTGCGCGCGGCTCGCGAGCGGCCCGGACTGGGCGTCGGGCTGCACCTGACGCTGCTGAGAGGACGGGCCGTCCTCCCGCCGGAGGAGATCCCCCACCTGGTCGACCACCGAGGGCGTTTCTCGGGCAACGCCTTCAGCGCCGGGTGCCGCTACTTCTTCGGGAGAGCGGCCCGGTCCGAACTGGCCCGAGAGATACGCGCCCAGTTCGAGGCGTTCGCGGCCACCGGTCTCCCGCTCTCCCACGTGGACGGGCACCATCATCTCCATCTGCACCCCACCGTCTTCGCCCTGCTGCTGCCCCTCGCCCGGGATTTCGGGGCGCGGGCGGTGCGAGTGAACGTGGCCGACGAACTCCTCTTCAGCCTGCGCTTGGACCCCCGCCGGCCTCTGCTCAAACTGGGCTGGAAGATCACCTTCTCACCGTTGGGCCTCCACTGCCGCCGGCGGCTCCGGAGGTGGCCTGTGGGCGCGGCAGACAGGGTTTACGGCCTCATGCAGAGCGGCAACCTGACCGCCGCCTACCTGGAGCGCCTGTTCGCGCGGTTGGGGGGGGCGGGCGCCGGCTCTTCCGGCCGGTCCGGCCCGGCTGCGCTGCCGGCCGCGGCGGCAGGAGCTTCCGTCCCCCGCCCGCCCGTCATCGAGATCTTCTGCCATCCGTCCCTGCGCGCGGAGAGCGGTGCTCTGGGCCCGAACCCGGGCGACCTGGAGGCGCTGCTCAGCCCGCGGACCGAGGAGGCCGCACGCGCTGCCGGCGTGGTCCTCACCACTTACTCCCAGGCCTTCCCCCTCTGAGCCTTGGAGAGACTGGCATACATCCTGCCTCTGGCCGCCTGCGTCTACCTGATCGTCTCCTGCTGGTGGGTACGCAGCTTCTTCGCCCGGGCGAACAGCGCCGGCGACCGCACCGGCGCGGAAGCGTGGGAGGCCCGCCGGCCGGCGGTGATCGGGACCGACCCGGTCCCGCCCTGCACCCCGGTCTCTGTCCTCAAGCCGGTGCGTGGGCTCGATCCGGGGGCCTATGACAACCTCTCCAGCTTCTGCCGCCAGGACTACGAGGAATACGAGGTGCTCTTCGCGGCCGCCGATCCGCACGACCCGGTCATCCCGGTGATCGAGCAGATCGCCCGTGAGAGCCCGCCCGGGCGGGTGAGGCTGATCACCGGCGTGCCGCAGCCATTCGCCAATCCCAAGGTCAACTCCCTGGCTGCCCTCACCGCCGCCGCCGTCCACCCCCTTCTCGCCATCAGTGACAGCGACATGCGGGTGGACGCCACCTACCTTGGCCGAGTGACAGCGCCAATGCTCGATCCCGAGGTGGGCATGGTGACCTGCTGTTATCGAGGAGCCGCTCCGGTCACCATGACGGCCAAGTTGGAGGCCCTGCACATGGGCGTCACCTTCCTGCCCGAGGTGGTGGTCGCCCGGCGCTTCCTCGACATGCACTTCGCCCTGGGCGCGACCATGGTCGTGCGCAGGGAGGACCTGGAGGACGCCGGGGGCTGGAAGGCAGTGGGCGACTTCCTGGCCGAGGACACGCTCTTGGCCCGCCAGATACGGCAACGCGGAAAGAAGGTGCTGCTCTCCGACTACATCGTCGACAGCTATCTGGGCTTCACCACCTGGAGGGAACAGTGGCACCGAGAGGTCCGCTGGGCCCGTACCAACCGGGTAAACCGCCCCCGGGAGTACGCGGGCATGCTGCTGACGCTGCCCTTCCCGCTGGCCCTGGTCTTTCTCCCCCTGAACCTCCAGGGCGCCCTCGGCTGGAGCGTCCTCGCCGCCGCGCTGGTCGTCCGCTGGGCCACCGCCTGGCTGATCACCGGCTACACCGACAACCGCGCCCTACGACGCTGGCTGGCCTGGTTGCCGCTGCGAGACCTGCTGAGCGCCGCCACCTGGTGTGCGGGGGTGGCCGGGCGCACAGTGGTGTGGCGAGGCCAGGTCCACCGCCTGCACCCCGACGGCCGTCTTGACCCGGTTTGCCGTATCGGCCAAATCGCCACGGATGATTGACTTTTACCGACGGTTCTGCTCACATTTCCCCTGGTCGGCCTCCGCACAGGGGAGCGCGCTTTGGCTCTGGTCTTGGATGGTATCGACAGGCGCATTCTGACCCTCTTGGTGGAAGACGGCAGGATGCCCTCGGCCGCTATCGCACGCCGCATCCCGGGCGCGTCGGAGCGCACCATCAGGTACCGGATCGACCGTCTCAGGCGGACCGGGGTGTTGCGGGTGGCAGCTATCGTCAACCCGCTGCCTCTGGGCTACACGACCGTCGGAGACGTGATGATCGACGTACTTCCGGGCCGTCTGCAAGACGTGGCCGCCCGCCTGACGGAGATAGACCACGTGAGCTACGTAGCCGGATCGCCGGCATCGGCTTCCCGCTGGTGTGGGGCATTCTCGGCGGGTCGATGCCCCGGTCCGGAGGCGAGTACATCTACAACTCGCGCATCATCCATCCCCTGGTAGGTATCGGGGAATCCTTCGGCAACGCCTTTATCTGGCTGATGTGGATCTATGTGCTGGCGCCTTGGATGGCCGATCCCGGCTGCATCATGCTGTCGGAGTTCATGGGCTGGACTTGGCTCTATGACTCGGCCACCGAGACCTTCTTCGGGGGGCTCCCCTACACCTGGGGGATGTTCGTCATCGCCAGCGTCACCAGCATCATCGCCTTCTTCTTCGTGGTGTTCGGCATAAAGGTTTTCGCCCGGGTGCAGAAGGTCATCATGGCCCTGGGCATCCTCGGGGCTATGGTGATCGTCGTCGTGCTGCTGGCCTACAGCAAGGCCGATTTCGTCGCCTCCTGGAACAGCTTGGCCGCCGAATACGGGTCGCTGAACTACGACGACTTCATCGCGGCGGCCAGCGCAGCGGCAGGCACGGAGATGCCGACCACCTGGAACTGGTACGACACTTTCGGCGTGATGGTCGCCGGCTCCTGGCTGTTCGCCTACTCCTACTGCATCACCTTCATCGCGGGAGAGGTGAAGCGGCCCGACAAGAGCATCATCCTGTCGAACTTCTTCGCCATCCTGGTGCCCGCGGTCGTCATGATCCTCACCGCCATCGGTCTCTACACCCTGGTGGACTTCAACTTCCTGTCCGCCACGGCCTGGGTCGACAACGCCGGTACCGACGCCATCGAGGGTTACAACATGCCCTGGAGCCCGAGCTATGTGGGCCTGGCCGCAGTGGTGAACCAGAACCCGGTGGTGCTGTTCTTGATGGCCTTCTCGTTCCTGCTGTTCACCCTGTGGTGGGTGGCCCTTTCATACCTGGCTTTCCCCCGCATCCTCTTCGCCTGGGGCATGGACCGCATGGGCCCCAAGTGGTTCACCGACGTGAACGCCCGCTTCGCTTCCCCGGTCAAGAACTACATCCTTTGCTTGATCCTGGCTCAGATTCTGATAGCGGTCTATACGTTCTACCTCCCCTTCCAGGAGCAGGGGCTCTCGGTGACAGCGCTCGAGATCTTCTCGGTGTTCGGAGTGACGGCCATCGCCGCCGCTATCTTCCCGTTCTCCCGGAGATCCAAGGGCATCTGGGAGGCCTCCCCGTATCGTAAGTGGAAGTTCCTCGGCGTGCCCACAGTGACGCTGGGGGCCGTGGTCAACCTCGCCTACCTGGCGATTCTGGCCGTGTTCTTCTTCTTCCAGCCCACCAGCTTGGAAGGCTTCACCTTCTCCACCGGGATGCTCATCTTGGTCACCTGGGCCCTCGGCCTTCTGTGGTACGGGTTCTGGAGCTGGCGGGTCAAGAGGACCTCGGGCATCAGCACCGAGATGCTGACCGGGGAACTCCCGCCCGAGTGATGCTGTCCATCTATCGCGGCCGGCACAGGGGGGCTTGAGGCCGCAACCAACCGGGGCGCCGCCCGCGCGAGCGGCGGCGCCCCCTGCAAACACACAGCCGATCCCCGCGAGCCGGCCCAGGCCCCGAGCGGGCGGCCAGAGAGGAGTGATAGGTGCTCAAGCTTTTTTACGTGACCGACATCCACGGCTCCAACGTCTGCTATCGCAAGTTCCTGAACGCCTTGCCCATCTACGGCGTGGATGTGGCCATTCTCAACGGCGACCTCCTGGGCAAGGTGCTGATCCCCCTGGTGGAGACGCCCGGCGGCGGGCGCGAATGCCACCTTATGGGTCAGTACACCCAGATGAACAGCGCCGACGAAGTCGCCGCCACCAAGAAGACCATAGAGAACGCCGGCTACTATTGGGTGGAACAGACTCGGGAAGAATACGAGGCCATCAAGGACGACCACGCCGCTATCGACGCTCTCTTCAAGAAACGGGCCATCGAACGCATCGAGGAGTGGCTGCAGTTGGCCGACGAGCGTCTGGCCGGCAAGGGTACCAAGGTCTATATCTGCCCGGGCAACGACGACTGGTGGGAGATCGACGACATGATCGCCCAGTCCAAGTCGCTGCTCCCCTGCGACGACATGGTGGTGGAGTTCGACGGGTACACGATGATCTCGTCGTCCCGCTCCAACCCCACGCCGTGGGACACCCCCCGGGAGGGTCCGGAGGACGAACTGGCCGCGTATCTCGACGAGCTGTGTCGGCGGGTTGGCACCTCCCCCAAGGATTTCGAGAACGTGATCTTCAACTTCCACGTGCCGCCGTACGGATACTCCCTCGACCTGTGCCCCAAGCTGGACGCTCAGATGCGCATGGCCGCCGAAGAGAAGATCCATGCCGGCAGTATCGGGGCCAAGGAAGTGATCGAGAAGTACCAACCCCTTCTCGGCCTGCACGGGCACATCCACGAGTCTCGCGGGGCTCAGAAGGCCGGACGCACCCTTATGATCAACCCCGGGAGCGAGTACTCAGAGGGGATCCTCAAGGGTGTGGTGGTGATGCTCGACAAGAAGAAGGTCAAAGACTACGTCTTCACCTCGGGTTAGAAGGAGCGCGAGATGGCCAAGCCGTTCATCCTGCCCAAGGACATCCCGCTGGACGTCTATCCCAAGCCCGAGGTCTTTCTGAGCGAGGGCAAGAGGATCGTCGACGCGGCCCGTGACGCCGGCTTCCCCCTGCGGGTGATGGGGCCGCTGGCCCTCCATTACTACTTCCCGGAGCAGGTCGACCTGTACGCCCGGCTGGAGCGCCTGGGCGAGCGCTACTTCACCGACATCGACTTCGTCGCCTACAGCAAGAGCGGGAGCAAGCTCAAGGGCTTCATGGAGAAGCTCGGGTACGACTGCGACCTCAACACCCTCATGATGACCGGCAAGACCCGCCAGATCTACTACGGCGGGCCGGTCCCCATGATCGACGTGTTCCTGGACAAGCTGGACTACTGCCACGAGGTCGATTTCAAAGGACGGCTCGAGTTCGACGACTACTGCATCTCCCTAGCCGACATCACCCTGCAGAAGCTGCAGATATGGGAGATCAACGACAAGGACCTCAAAGACCTGGAGTTCCTGCTGACGGTGGCCGAGGTCGGCGACGACGACCGCCGCAAGATCAACCGCACCTACATCGCCAAGCGCCTGGGCAACGACTGGGGCTTCTGGTACACGGCCACCACCAACCTGGGGCGGGTGAAGGCCCACGTGGAGGGGGTGGACGCCTTAGACGAGGCCCAAAAGACCTACATCAAGCAGCGCTGCGATGAGTTCCTCTCCCGCATCGAGGCTGAGCCCAAGACCAAGGACTGGCAGAAGCGGGCGAAGAAGGGCACCGACAAGATCTGGTACAACACCAACTTCTCCGACTGGTGAGCGGTCGGAACGGGTAGTCCCCGGAGACTCCCATGAAGCAACGCCGCGTACCATGGTCGTCCGCGGGCGTGCCTCGGGCGAGGTCGGTGGCGGTGATGGCCACCATCTTCGCCTTGGCCCTCCTGTTGGCGGGGTGCGGTTCCTCCGGGGAGAGTAGCTCGACCGTCACATCGGCCGGCGAGTCGACCTTACCGCCCACTCCGCAGCCCACGGCGGCGCCGTCGTCCACCGCCACCTCTGAACCGCCATCACAGGTGCCGCCACCCACCGGCTACCTGGCGACCACCGTCGTCCAGGGCCTGCGCATCCCCTGGGAGATCAGGTTCCTTCCCGATGGCAGGCTGCTGATCACGGAGCGGGAGGGCCGCGTTGTGGTGGCCGACTTCGACAGCGGGACCGTCACCGCGGTTGGTACCATCGACGTCCGCGCCCGTGGAGAGGGCGGACTTATGGGCCTGGCGATCGACCCGGCCTTCCCGGACGAGCCGTACATCTACGTCAGCTACACCCACGATGGCGCCGGTGATGCGGAGAACAGGGTCAGCCGCTTCGCCCTCACCGGTGCTACGACCGCCACCCCCTCCCTGGGCCCGGAGACGGTCCTCGTGGACGGCATTCCAGGCGGTCAGGTGCACAACGGCAGCCGGGTGGCTTTCGGCCCCGACGGCTCCTTGTGGGTCACAACGGGGGACGCCGGCGACCGCGAGTCCGCCCAAGCTCCGGACTCTCTCGCCGGCAAGGTCTTGCGCATGACCCGAGACGGCCGACCGGCCCCAGACAACCCCTACAGCGACCGACCTTACCCTTACTCCCTGATCTACACCAGCGGCCATCGCAATCCGCAGGGCTTAGCTTTCCACCCGGATTCAGGGCAGGCCTACGTCACCGAGCACGGGCCCTCCGACAACGACGAGATCAACCGGCTCGAGTCCGGTGGCAATTATGGATGGCCTATCATCAGCGGCGCGGGGAACAGGCCTGGGTTCGTCGACCCTCTGTTCACCTGGACCCCGACCATCGCCCCGGCCGGTGCCGTGTTCTATTCGGGCGACCTGCTCCCGGCTCTTGCCGGGACGCTGGTCTTCGTCACCCTCAAGGAGAGCGACCTGCGCGTGCTCCGCTCGTTCGCCGAGGAAGAGATCCTGTTCGACGAAGAGTTCGGGCGGCTACGGGCCGTGGCCCAGGGCCCCGACGGCGCACTGTACCTCGCCACCAGCAATCACGACGGCCGGGGCCGCCCCCGGCCGGGAGACGACCGGATCATCCGCATCGGGCCCGGATCCTGACAGCGGGCCCCGCGCTCGCCGGCCGGCCGTCAGTAGGTGACCACCCGGGGCAGCGTCTTGGCGATCTCGATCCAGCCGGCTACCTGGCTCTCGGTGGGCAGACGGCGGACCAGCGCTTTCTGTTCGTTGACCTCGGCCATTTTCTTGGTCAGGTTGTCGGCTCGCCGTTGGGCCAGTTCGGGCACCGTGTCGACCCCGGCCGCCTCCAGCAAGTCGGCATACTCCTCCCCCACGCCCTTGATCCTAAAGAGGTCGGCTTGGTTGACCCAGCGCAGAATGAGTTTGGAGCTGATACCTGTGGCCAGCGCCAGGTCCTCTCTGCCCTTAGGGCCGGCACCCGCATGGAGAAGGTCGTCGGTGGTCTGGAGCCCCAATGCGCTGAGCTGTTCGGCGTAGACGGGACCGATCCCCTCTATCTGCTCGAGGTCATACAGGCGCGGACCCCCACCGGTCTCGGCGGCAGCTTCGTCCCTCAAGACCTCCTCCGAAACCGCGTGCTCCAGCTCGTCCGTTCCCAAGGCTCCCAGGGTAATGTACGAGACCTCGGCTTCTTCCTCGTCCTCCCATGTCGCCGGGCCCGACCCGGTGAGCGCGCAGCGCCCCCGCAGCAGACGCGAGGCCGCGTAGGCGGCCGACCCCAGAAGGGCGAGTGCGAGAAGCAGATGGGTGACCCTGCCTCCCTTTCTTGGCTCTGATGCGCCCACGCCCGCTCCTTTCCTAGTGCGGTCACTCGCGTCGTGCAGTCTCCCGTCTACCGGGAGGAATCCCTATAATATGCCTACACAACTGCTTTGGACAGACAGGGAGCGCCCCATGAAGATGGTCGTCGGCTACGTCAACACCCCCGAAGGCAAGGCCGCCCTTCAGTGGGCTATCGACCAAGCCGGCCGGCATGGCGGTGAGATCGTCGTGGTGCACTCCATCAAGGGTGGTGGGAGCTGGGAGTCGGAAGAGGAGGAGATCCTCACCTACCGCAGAGAGCTCGACGCCATCGAGGAGCGTCTCACCGAAGCAGGTATCCCCCACGTCATCCGTCGCTTGATCCGGGGCTTGACCCCGGCGGAGGACCTCGTTCGGGTGGTGGCGGAGGAGGGCGCCGACCTGATCGTGATCGGCCTGCGCCGCAGGTCGCGGACAGGGAAACTCCTCGTGGGCAGCGACGCCCAGGACATCCTCATGAGCGCCGAGTGCCCTGTCGTGGCGGTGAAGGCCGGGGAAGACCGGTAGCTCAGATCAACACCACTCCCAGCTTCGCTCTCCGCCCGGTGGTCTCCTTGGAGGCTCAGACGACGTTCTCTCTGCCAGGAAGTAACCTCGGGAAAGGAGACGCTATGAGGAAGAGATTGCCGCTTGTCGTGATCGCCACTCTGTTCGTCGCGCTCGTCGTGGCCGCCGCAGCTGTCGCCGCACCGGGTGGCATGCCCGCCGCCCACAGCACCGACGGCCCGGGGTTCGGCGCGGCTGTCAGCGGCTTGGCCACCAGCGCCCCCGGTGCGCTGGCTGAGCACGTGACCGATGCTTTGGGCGCCGGCGGAGCATCCGGGGCAGCCGGCGGCATGCCCGCAGCCCATGGTGTCGACGGCGCCACTTTCGGCGGCCTCGTGAGCGATCTGGCCAGGAGCGCCCCCGGTGCGGTGGCTGAGCACGTGGCCGGCTGCGCTGGAGCAGGTGCGGGCGACGCCGGCACCGCCGACACCGGCATGGCCGCCGGTCTGCCGGCCGCTCACGGATTGTCCGGCCAGGAATTCGGCGCGGCCGTGAGCGATCTGGCCACCACCGACCCGGCCGCTTTGGTCGATCACATCACCGACGCAGTCGGCGGTGGTGAGGTTGGCGATACGGGCGGCGGCTTGCCCGCAGCCCACGGCGTTGACGGGGCGACCTTCGGCGGTCTCGTCGGCGGGCTGGCCACCGACGATCCGGGCGCTTTGGTCGATCACATCACCGGCGGGATCCCGGGAAGGTAGCGGCTTTTCGTCACGCGCAAGAAGCATCGTCTGCTCCAGCCATCAGATCGCGGCGACCCGGCTCAGCGCCGGGTCGCCGCTTTCGCACGCGACTGTGGCAAGATATCGGGGTACCCGTACTCCCCGGGGAGAACCAGCGAGAGCTCGGCTGTGACCATCGGACCCGCCTTCGACTCGACCCTTGCCGCGGCCCGCACCGGCGCTGAGTGGGCCTGGACAAGCCTCTACCGGGACATAGCTCCCAGTCTCCTGCGATACCTCAGGGCCCGCGGGGCCGAGGATCCTGAAAACACCCTTGGCGAGATCTTCGTCAAACTGGTGACCGGCCTTCCCTCCTTCCGGGGCTCCGAGTCCGACTTCAGGGCTTGGGTCTTCACGATCGCCCGCAACCGCCTGGTGGACGAAGCCCGAGTCCGGCTCCGCCGTCCGCCCACCTCTGTTCTTCCCGATGAGCCGCGGAGGCCGGTGGCCGGCCACACCGATGATCCCGCAGACATGCCTGTGATGTCCCCGGACCTCAAGCGCGTCCTCGACCACCTCACCCCCGAGCAGAGGGACGTGCTCTTTCTCCGGGTGCTCGCCGGGTTGAGTCTGGACGAGACCGCTCAGGTCATGGGCAAGACCACCGCTTCGGTCAAGCGGCTCCAAGCCCGAGGCCTTAGCTCCTTGCGGCGCCAGATCGACCGGGGGGTGGTCTCATTTTGAGCAGGCGCGACGTTCTATCTTTCAAGATGAAGAGCTTCTACAACAGCCGGGACCGCGATCTCGAGCGTATCCTCTTGGGTAAGGATCCCGTCGACGGTAAGCACGAGGATGCGCGCCTTGTGGTAGCGGAGTTGCGCGCCGCCTTCCCCGCCGTCGCCATCCCGGCGGGCGTCGAAGCAGCGCACCTGGCCGCGATGATGCAACGGGCGCGCGCCGCCCACCGTGCCGACACCCCGGCCGCGGCGGAGGCCATCTCCATCTCGGCAGGGGTCACTCCCGCTTCCCGGCGGCCGGCCGGCAGGACCCAGCCGCGCCTCTCCCCCCTCTTTGCCTCGCGCTCTCTGCTGATCGTGACCGTCGTCATCCTCGGGCTGGCGGCCCTCGGAGGCGCGGCCACGGCGGGCGCGTTACCTGACGCACTCCAGTCGGCAGTCTCTCGGGTAGCAGGAGTGGTCGGAATCCCAATCCCCGATGGTCATGAGGCTTCTCCTGTTCCCGGCGAGCAGGATCCGGGCACAGAGTCTTCTGCCTCCAGCCTTACTCCCTTGCCCCCGGCCGGCGCCGCTGGGGTGGGCGGCTCGGGTCGGGCGGGGGCGACTCTCGCGACTGCCCCGCCGGTCACTACGCCGCCCCCGGTCACGGTCCCGGTCACGGTCCCGACCACGCTCCCGCCCGCAGTGCCCCCCGGACTGGGGCCGGAGCCCCCGGGCGTGACAGTGCCTGCGACGCTGCCCCCCATTACACCATCCTCGGTCCCGGTCACCGTTCCGTCGACCGTTCCGGACGTCCCTCCAACGATCGAGACGGAGCTGCCGCCTCTTTGTCCCCCGCCCGGTCAGTAGTCTCCCGCCCCGCGGGTCGCTCCGCTCCGGCTGCCTAGAGCTACACTTGAGGCCGTGTCTCCCTATGGATGGAGATACTTCCGCACGACCCGAGAGAAGGAGACGGTCTCATGAACATTGAGCTTCAGGACTGGTGGTTCAGGGGCACCTACCATGAAACCTGCGCCTCGGAGGGCCACTGCCCCTACTATTTCGGGAGGGACAAAGAGGGCGGGTGCCGGTACTTCATGGTCTTTCGGGTCACCGACGGTGGGGCCGGAGACGTCGATCTCTCCGGGATCGTGGCCGTCTACGTCGGCGACCTTCCCCACTCCACGTATGCCGAGGTGGTCGAGAAGGGGTCAGAGGGGGCGGTCTACGTCAGCGATACCGCCTCACCGGAGCAGCGCTCAGTCCTCGACACCCTGGCGCTGGAGGCGCTGGGGGGCGTGCTCATGAAGAAGGTGATCGGCCTCCACTATGTGCCCATCAGTTTCGAGGAGGATGACGGCACCGTCCGCGTCACCATGCCGGCCGGGGAGATGACGATGGCTCTGACCAAGAGCCACAACGGCGAGCCGGTGCGTTTGGAGAATGCCACGCTGCCCTTCCTCTCCAACGTGAAGGCCGCCCACACGCCGTATTGGACCTGGGCGGACCATGACAAGCATTTCGAGTATCGCAACCGGTGCGGCACCTGGGCCGACTTCGCGATGGCCTCCGAATAGCCGCTCCGGCTGAGAAGGGCGCGCAGTACAGAAGAGAAGTGGCTGCCCGACGAGGATTTGAACCTCGACTAACTGATCCAGAGTCAGTCGTGCTGCCGTTACACCATCGGGCAACGCCTTTGGAAGTTTATCACCGCCGATGGCCGCGGCGCAGCCTGTCGGCGAGGGCGGCGGCGCCGCGCCTGCGCGCGGCGCCGCCGCCCTATCCCTGTCTCTTCTCGATCTTGGCC
Source organism: uncultured Gaiellales bacterium (assembly GCA_964399135.1). Lineage (GTDB taxonomy): Bacteria > Actinomycetota > Thermoleophilia > RBG-16-64-13 > RBG-16-64-13 > CAYNPL01. The sequence continues at coordinate 116,926 of CAYNPL010000005.1, read as the reverse complement.
CAGCTGTCCTTAAGCGTCACCGTGCGATTGAAGACCAGGGCCCCCGGCCGGGAATCCACCGCGTCGGCGCAGAAGTAACCCAGCCGCTCGAACTGGTACCGTGCTCCCGGCGCCGCCGCCGCCAGCGACGGCTCCAGTTTGCACCCCCGCAGAACCTCCAGCGAGTCCGGGTTGAGGGTGTGCGTGAAGTCCTCCCCTTCGGGCACGTCCTCTGGATCCTCCACGGTGAAGAGAGTGTCGTAGAGCCTCACCTCGGCTTCCACCGCGTGAGCGGCCGACACCCAGTGGATGGTGGCCTTGACCTTGCGCCCGTCGGGAGTGTCGCCCCCCCGGGTGGCCGGGTCGTAGGCGGCCCGCACCTCGACGACCTCACCGGTCTGCGGGTCCTTCACCACACCGGTGCAGGTGATCAGATACGCCGCGCGCAGCCGCACCTCCACCCCCGGGCTCAAACGGTGGTACTTGGGCGGCGGCACTTCCCGGAAATCGTCCTGCTCGATGTACACCACCCGGGAAAAGGGCACGACGCGGGTCCCGGCGCTGGGATCTTCCGGGTTGTTGACCGCCTCGAATTCCTCCACCAGGTCTTCAGGATAGTTCTCGATCACCACCCGCAGCGGGCGCAGCACCGCCATGGCCCGGGGGGCCCGCCGGTTGAGGTCATCGCGCACGAAGTGCTCGAGCAGCCCCAGTTCCACCATGTTCTCCCGCTTGGCCACTCCGATGCGGTCACAGAAGGCGCGAATGGCCTCGGCCGGATAGCCCCGCCGTCTCATGCCGGAGATGGTGGGCATGCGGGGGTCGTCCCATCCGCGCACCCGCCCCTCCTGCACCAGGCGCAGCAATTTGCGCTTGCTCATGATGGTGTACGTCACGTTCAGCCGGGCGAACTCCCGCTGGATGGGATGGACCCGAGGGAGGTCGAGGGCCTGCAGGATCCAGTCATACAGAGGCCGGTGCACCTCAAACTCGAGCGTGCAGATGCTGTGGGTGACACCCTCGATGTAGTCGCTCAGACCGTGGGCGAAGTCGTACATGGGATAGATACACCAGGCGTCTCCCGTGTGGTGGTGGGAGGCGTGGCGGATGCGGTAGAGCACGGGGTCGCGCAGCCAGACGTTGGGCGCGGCCATGTCGATCTTTGCCCGGAGGGTACGGGCCCCGTCGGGGAACTCCCCCGCCCGCATCCGCCGGAACAGGTCGAGGTTCTGTTCCACCGAGCGGTCCCGGTACAGGCTCTCTTGCCCGGGCCGGTCGGGGGCCCCGCGCATGGCGTCGACCTCCTCGGCGGTGTGGTCGCAGACGTAGGCCTTCCCCTTGTGAATCAATTGGACCGCATACTCATACAGCGGCTCGAAATAGTCAGAGGCGTAGAAAGGTTCAAGGGCGGCCCCAGGGTTCTCCGCCGCCATCACCGGAGCCATGTAGAAATCCTCGCCCTCTCCCACCCGCCGCCTCTCCGGCACTCCCCCCACCGGTTTGAGGCTGAGGCAATGGTCGGCCCAGCCCTCGATGAGCCAGGTGACGTCCTCGGTGATGGAGTCGACGTACTCCACGTCCTCCTTGGTGGGGTTGGTGTCGTCCATCCGCAGGTTGCAGCGACCGCCGAACTGGCGGGCGATCCCGAAATTCAGGCAGATGGACTTGGCGTGGCCGATGTGGAGATAGCCGTTGGGTTCGGGAGGGAACCGGGTGACCACGCTCTCCACCCGGCCCGAGGCCAAGTCCCGCTGGACGATCTCCCGGATGAAGTCCTGGCGTTCCTCGCCCGGCTGGTCGGCCGCACCGGTCATCACTTCTCCTCGCACTCGCTCCCTGGGTCGATCAAGGGCTCTTTGTCTCACACGCCTTCCAGCGCGTCAAGGTCCCGCCCGGTGATAGAGTGGGAGCCGCACAGTCGTCAAGAGGAGGAGCGGCCCGTGATCACCTTGTCGCTGAAAGAGAATGGGGCGGTCATCGGTACCATCGACGAGGCCGACCTGCACTTCCTCATCGACCAGTTGGTGGAGGAGACCGACACCGACACCGACTACTACATCGACCCCACGACCATCGACTTCCTCGAGCAACACGGCGCCGGCGCCGAGCTCATCGCTCTGCTGAAGCAGGCGGTGGGCGACTCGGACGGGGTGGAGATCACCTGGACTGAAGACTAGGCCATGCGCGCCATGGCGGCGTTGAAGGGGGCGGTGGCCGCCGCTGCGGCCGCCGTCGTCTGCGCCTCGATGGTAGGCGCTTGGTGCACGCTGGCCCCTGCCTTCGCCCTCGCTGCCGCGCTTCCCCCGGCCACGGGTCCCCTCCAGGTCACCATCGCCATTGCCGGCGACGTCATCCCCCACGACCGGATCGTCGCTTCCGCGCGCGACCGCCGCACCGGAATGTACGACTTCGGGCCCATGTTGGCCCCCATCGCCTCCTACCTGGCCCGGGCGGACTATGCCGTCTGCAACCTGGAGACTGCCCTGGCCGGACCGGCGACCGGCTATTCCGGCTACCCGCTGTTCAACGCCCCTGTCGAGCTGGCCCAGGCCCTCAAGGCGGCCGGGATCGACCTGTGCACCACCGCCAACAACCACTGTCTCGACCGGGGCTGGCCGGGCCTTGTCACCACCCTCGACCATCTCGACCGGACCGGCCTCGCCCATGCCGGCACCAACCGCTCGCTGGTGGAGAGGAGGACCCCTTTGGTGGTCGACCTCCAGGGGGTCAAGGTCGGCTTCCTGGTCTACACCGCCACCCTCAACGGCCACTCCCCGCCCTCTGAGCACAAGGCCTATGCCGTCAACCTGCTCGACCGGCGGAAAGTGACGACCGACGCGGCGATGGCCCGCCTGTGGGGCGCTGAGGTGGTCATCGCCATCATGCACTGGGGCGACGAGTACCAGCGGCGTCCCAGCGCCGCCCAGGTGAGGATGGCCGAGGGAGCCGCCGGTGTCGACGGCCTGCTCGCTTGCGGAGTGGACGCGATCATCGGTCACCACCCCCACGTGGTCCAGCCCCTCGTGCGCGTCGCCCGGCCGGACGGAGCCGGCCCCCAGGACGCCTTCGTAGCCTACTCCCTGGGCAACCTCCTCTCCAATCAACCCTGGCGATACACCGACAGCGGGTTGATCGCCTACGTGCATGTCGAGAAGAACGGCTTTCGGGCGCACGTGACAGGGGTCAGCTATCTGCCCGTATACGTGCAGCGCCGCACCGACCGCTATCCCACTACCTACCGGGTGCTGCCGGTACTGCCGGGCTGGGAACCTGCCGCCGATATCGCGCTCACCAGGCGCGACCGGGCCCGCATGGAGCAGGTGTGGACAGAGCTGGAACCCCTGCTCCACCGACCGGCCGACCACATCCTGCCGCTGGACCCGGCCCGGCTGGGCCGGTGAGCCGCGCCGCCCGGGCGGAGCGCGGGCGGCGGCCCTGCAGTCCTGCAGTCCTAGATGTAAGCGGCGGCCCTGAAAGCCGATCTGACGGCCGTGGCGATGCTGCCCACCTCCCAGGCGTCGCCTACGACGAACACCTCGGTCTCGGGGGCGCTGCGGCGCAAGGCATCGGCTATGTCGTGACGGGGAGCCACTCCCACTGCCAGCAGGACGGTGTCGGCCGGGAACTCCCTCCTCTCGGCGGTGCTGGTGTCACGGCACACCACCGTCGCGTCAGTCACCTCTTCCAGCCTACAGCTGAGGTGGACCGGGATCTGCAGTTCCTCCATCAAGCGGGTGAACTCCATGGCCGCCGCCCCCGCAGAAGCCCTGAGGTTCTCCAGGTCGGGCGCCATCTCGATGATGGTCACGTCCTTACCGGCCTGCCTCAGACCGATGGCCGATTCCACCCCCACGGAACCGGCGCCGACCACCACCGTTCTATTGCCCACCGCCACCCGGCCCGTATCGGCCTCGGGGGCCCAGTGGACGTGGGGCTTCTCGATACCGGGGACCGCCGGGGCGATGGGGCGGGAGCCCACCGCGATGATGAGGGCATCGTACCCCTCCGCGTCCAGCAGCTCCTTGGTCGCCTCGGTGTTCAGGAGGATGCGGGCCGGGGCTTTGCCGGCCTGCCGCACCAGGTAGTCCAGGTAGTCCCTGACGTCCCGTTTGAAGGGCAGGGCCGAGCCGACCACCACGTGACCACCCAGGCGGTCGCTTCTCTCGTACAGGGTAACGTCATGACCGCGCTCGCAAAGGGTGAGCAGGGCCTGGATGCCGGCCGGACCGCCGCCGACCACCGCCACCCGTTTCCTGGTCTCAGCTGGGGGGACCTTGCCTTGGGGGAACTCGGTCTCGTTGCCCAGATAAGGGTTGACCGCACAGTTGATGACCGCGGGCACAATAAGGCGGTAGCCGCAGTACTGACAGCGCAGACAGGGCCGGTGGTCATCTTCGCGGCCCAGGGCGAACTTGCGCGGCATCTCCGGGTCGGCCAGCAGAGGACGGCACATCGCCACCATGTCGGCCTTGCCGGCGGCCAGGATGTCCTCGGCCCGGGCGATGTTCATGATCGAACCCACCGTGCAGACCACGAGGCTGGGGAACGCCTTCTTGATGGTCTCGGCGTAGTGGACGTTGTACTCCCGCTCCATCATGTAGTTCTGCCACCAGTTGCGCATGTACTGGAACTCTCCGTGCAGGCCGGCGGACACGTGCAGAATGTCCACCTTGTCCTGGATCAGCTCGATGAAGCGCAGCGTCTCCTCCAGGTGCATGCCGTCCGGATGGATCTCGTCGGCGGAGATGCGGTACTCGATGACGAAGTCTTCGCCGCACAAGGCCCGGACCCGGTCCAGCACCTCGAGGGCGAAGCGGGCCCGGTTCTCGAGCGAGCCGCCGTACTCGTCGGTGCGCTTGTTGTAGAGGGGGCTGGCGAACTGCGAGATCAGGTTGCCGTGGCCGCCGTGGATCATGCTCATCTTGAAACCGGCCCGCTTGCAGCGGAAGGCGGCGGTGGCGTACTTCTCCACCGTCTCGGCGATCTTGGCGTGGTCCATCTCGATGGTGGGGATGGGGTCCCTGCCGTCGAGCGAGGCCCGGAACCGCTCCATGGTCGAGATGAACGATGAGCAGCTGTAGGCCGGATGCCCGGTCTTGTCGAAATGGGAGTCCTTGCCGTTGTGGTTGATCTCCAACGACGCGAGCGTGCCGAAGCCGTGACACATCTCCACGAAGCGGGTGAGGGGCAGGATGCACTCGTCGGTGCCCAGGTCGAGCTGGCGCTCTTCGTCACACGCTTCCCGCTTGTCCACGACCGAGTTGCCCACGTGGATCACAGCCACCCCGCCCCGGGCGAAAGCTCGGAAGAAGTCGACGAACTCTGTCGTCACCTTGCCTTCCCGGTCGGCCAGGTTGGGAGACGGAGGAGCCAGCTCCAGCCGGTTCCTGAAGTCCACTCCTCTGATCCGTAGCGGTGCGAAGACGTGCTCGTAGCGTGAACCCATGGTTTCTTTCCCTCCCCTTCGCCGCCGAGACTGCGGAGTATGGTGGGGCGGTGCCCCTCAGGCCTCAGGCCTGAGGGGCACCGCCCCGTCGCAGCTCCGCGTGCGGGCTGCCTATCGATGCGAGTAGCAGATCAGTGCGCGTCCATCCAGGTGGTGTTCCAGGACCAGTGCACGAAGCCGGCCTCCATCGGGTACTCGGTGTGCACGTAGTCGGGGATGACGATACCGGCGGGATAGTGAAACACCGGGATCATCAACGAGTGCTCATTCATGTAGGCCACGATCTTCTCAGTCCCCGCCTTCTGCTCGGCTTCGGTCCGGGCCATGTTGGCGGGCTCGAAGAGGGCCTTGAACTCTTCCGGACGCTGGAAGCTGGCCAGGTTGGTCTTAGGCTGTGGACCCCACCAGGCGTTGCACGACATCAGGTAGTTGTAGTCGTTGCCGCTGAACATGAAGGCCAGGTCTTTCCAGCCCATGCCGAAGACCGAGCCGTAGAACCGGCCGGGGTCGGCGATGTCGATGTTGGTGATGAAGCCGGCGGCGTCCAGATAGCCTTTGACGGCTTCAGCGCCGGTGTTGCGGCCGCCCGCTTCGGCCACGGCCAGGAGATCGATGGGGCAACCATCGGCATAACCGGCGGCGGTCAGGAGCTCCTTGGCCTTGGCCGGATCGTACTGCCGGTCCACGACGACGGCGTCGCCACCCCATTCGCCTTCAGGCGCGACCACATAGATGGGGAAGTAGAACCCATAGCCGATGGCCTTGCAGATGGCCGGTTTGTCCAGGGCGTACTCCACCGCTTCCCGCACTTCCTGCTTGGCCAGCGGAGAGGCGGGGTCCATGGTATTGGGCATCAGGTGGTACTGGAACCCAGCCCAGCCGGTCTGCACCTTGAAGCCCTTGGCGAGCATCTCCGAGCGGCCCTGGGCGTCGGCCGACTGCCAGAGGTCGGCTTGGCCGGCCTGCATCAACGCGGACGCCGTGGTGGCGTCGGGGATGACGGTGACTTCGATGCCGTCGAGATAGGGCTGGCCTTCACGCCAGTAGTTGGGGTTCTTCTCCCAGACCAGGGACTGGTCGCGGTTGAACTCCTTGAGGAGGAAGGGACCGGTGCCCACCAGATGGGTCAAGGCCCATTCTTCCCCGCCGTTCTTCTCGTAGGCTTCCTGCGAGTACATCGGCACCCAGCCCAGGGACTGCAGCAGCTGGTTGTGCCAGTAGTTCAGATGGAGCACATAGGTGTAGTCGTCGACGATCTCGAACTCTTTGATGGCGTCGGCGAACTGCAGCTTGCCGCCGGCCGCCCCCAGGTCGTAGTTCCACTTGGCCACCGAGGCGGTGAGCTCGCTGCCGTCATGGAACTTGATGCCCTTGTGCAGCTTGACGGTGATGGTGAGAGCGTCGGGATCCTCCACCACGCTCTCGGCCAGGTCGGGCTCCAGCTTGCGGCCGGGAGCGAATCTCATGATCCTCTCCACCCCGGGGAACACCCCGCCTTCATCGACCGGCCCCATCTTGGGCCAATAACCGACCACCTGAGGCGTGGCGTTGTGGATCAGCTTGAGGACGCCGCCCATGACAGGCTGGCCGGCCGGCGCCGTCGTCTCGGTGGATGCAGCCGTGGTGGTGCTGCCGGGCGCGGCTGTCGTGGTGGTGGCAGGCGCGGCCGTGGTGGTGGCGGGTTCTTCCTCCCCACAGCCGACCGCGAGCATCGCCAGCATCAGGACCAGCGCCAGGATCCCTATGCCCCACAGAGCCTTTCTCTTTTTCCCTCTCATCACTTCTTGACCCCCAGTCCTGGACAGTAGTGGCTCTTTGTTGCTCTTGCGCGTTCGCCTTGAGATAGGCACCCCCCTTCCGACGCTCTAGACACATCCTACAGTGGATGAACCCTGGATGCCGTCCCTGCTGTAGCTGAGCGAGGGACCGGTCGACAGGTTCAGAATAGGCCGGTCGACCCTACGCAGGTACACCGGGCAGTGGCGCAGGCCTTTGGGCACGAAGATCATGCAGCTCCCCCCATCCACCACTCCACCTCCCCGCACAGCTCGTGCGGTCGTTCGGCATCGGTCCCGAAGAACATCACGATCTCGTCGAAGTCGTCGTGGCTGTGCTCGGGCGGGGACCCCGGGCCCTTGAGCGCGCCGGTGTCGCCCAGGTAGCTGGTGACGATGTTGCCTCTGTATGTCCCGCCGCCGGCCATGTGCATCCCTCTCTACTTCTCCACGGCCAGGCAGGCGACCTGGTGATCGGGCTCCACTTCCTTGAGCTCCGGCACCACCAGGCGGCACTCGGGGCGGGCTTCGGCACACCGGTTGTGCAGCACGCAGCCGCTCGGCGGATTGACGGGACTAGGCACCTCGCCCTGCAGTATGATCCGCTCCCGGGTCGCTTCTATGTCCGGGTCGGGCACGCACACCGCCGACAGCAGGGCCCGCGTGTAAGGATGGATGGGGTTGGCGTAGAGCTCCGCCGGCGTTGTGATCTCCAGGATCCGACCCAGGTACATCACGGCGATACGGTCGCTGATGTGCTTGACCACCGAGAGGTCGTGGGCGATGAAGATGTAGGTGAGCTCGGACGACCCCTCTCTGAGATCCATGAGCAGGTTGATGATCTGCGCCTGGATGGACACGTCGAGGGCCGAGACCGGCTCGTCACAGATGATCAGACTCGGTTCGCCGGCCAGCGAGCGGGCGATACCGATGCGCTGGCGCTGGCCCCCGCTGAACTCGTGGGGGTAGCGGGATTTGAGACCCGGGTCCAGCCCCACCTTGACGAAGAGGCTGTCCACCTTCTCGTTGAACTCCTCCCTGCTCTGCACCATCTTGTGGATCTTGAGCGGCTCCCCCACGATGCTCCCCGCCGTTTGCCGGGGGTCGAGCGAGGCGTACGGGTCCTGGAAGATGATGGCTATTTGGCGGCGGAGGGGCCGAAACTCCTTCTCGGGGATGCCGGCGATCTCCTGGCCGTTGAACCAGATCTGGCCGCCGGTGGGCGTGTAAACCCGGCAGAGGCAGCGGCCGACAGTGGTCTTGCCGCAGCCGCTCTCCCCCACCAGCCCCAGCGTCTCACCCCGCTTCATCTTGAATGAGACCCCGTCGACCGCCTTGATCTCCCCCACCTTCTTCTTGAGCAGGCCGCGGGTGACGGGGAAGTACATCTTGAGCGAATCCACGTCGAGGATGAGCCCGTCCCCACGCTGCCCGGCGGCGGCCTCCGGAGTGCCGCTGGTGTCCAAGGTCTCGCTCATACCCCAGCCACCTTCTCGCGCATGTAACAACGGACCCGGTGGCCTTCACCCTCCACCGGCTCCAACTCCGGCCACGGTTCGGCGAAGCAGCGCTCGCCCCGCTCTGAGCAGCGCGGCAAGAACGCACAATTGGGCGAGGGGGACAGCAGGTTGGGAGGTGTACCCACGATGGGGACCAGACGGCGGCCCCCTGTCTCGTCCAGACGGGGGATGCTGTTGAGAAGCCCGATGGTGTAGGGGTGGCTGGGCCGGTAGAAGATGTCCCGGCAACTGCCCTCTTCCACTATTTTGCCCGCATACATGATGTAGAGACGCCTGGCATAGCGGGCCACCACCCCCAGGTTGTGGGTCACCAGCATCAGCGACCCCCGGCATCTGTCGATGGTCGACAGCATGAGTTCGAGCAACTGGGCCTGCGTGGTGCAGTCCAGGGCGGTGGTAGGCTCGTCGGCGATGACCAGCTTGGGCTCGCAGGCCACCCCAATGGCGATCATCACCCGTTGCCGCATGCCCCCACTGAACTGATGGGGGTAGTCGTCCACACGGGCGGCCGCACTGGGTATGCCCACCAACTCCAGCAACTCGATGGCTCTGGCCCGAGCCTCCTTCTTCTTCATCCCCAGGTGCAGCTCCAGGGATTCCGTGATCTGACGGCCGATGGTGAGGGTCGGGTTGAGCGAGGTCATGGGCTCCTGGAAGATCATGCTGATCTTCCCCCCGCGGATGGAGCGCATCTCCGCGCTGTTGGGCGCGTAGTTCAGGAGGTTGACTCCTTCGAACCACACCTCGCCCCCGACGATCCGGCCGGGACTGCGGATGAGCTGCATCACCGACAACTGGGAAACCGACTTGCCGCAGCCGCTCTCCCCCACCATGCCCACGATCTCGCGCTCGTCCATGGTGTACGAGACCCCGTTCACCGCGTGGACGATGCCTTGCTCGATCTTGAACTCGGTGCGCAGGTCGTTGACCTCAAGCATGCGCCCGGCCAGCGACAGATCGCAGGAGGTGGCCGGAGCCCTGACTGCATTCACGGCGCTCACAGCACACCCCGCAGCTTCGGGTCGAGGGCGTCACGCAGACCGTCGCCCACCATGTTGAAGGCGAAGACCACCACCATGATAGCGATGGAAGGGGCGAAGGCGAGCTGGGGATGGCTCTCGAGATAGCGGTAGCCATCGGCGGCCATGCTGCCCCAGGCCACTCCGGGCGGCTTTATGCCGATGCCGAGGAAGCTGAGGGCGGCCTCGGCCAGGATGACGTTGCCGAGCATGGCCGTGATGAGCACGAGGACCGGCTGGAAGGCATTGGGCAGGATGTGCTTGGCCATGGTCCGCAGGCTCTTGGCGCCGATGGCGCGCTGGGCCATGATGTACTCGTTCTCCTTCACGCTCAGGGTCTCCCCGCACATGAGCCGGGTATAGCCCGGCAGAGTCGCGATGGCCAGGGCGATGATGACGTTCTGGATGCCTCCTCCCAGCACCGCCGCCAGCAGCAGGGCCAGCACCAGCATGGGAAAGCCCATGAGCGCGTCCATGATGCGCATGATGACCGAGTTGAACAGCCCTCCCAGATAGCCGGCGATCAGCCCCAGGAACATGCCCATGATGGAGGCCACCGCCACCGTGCCGAAGCCTATGGCCAGCGCCGTCCGGGCTCCGTACACCAGACGGCTGAAGGTGTCGCGGCCCAGACTGTCGGTGCCTAGCGGGTGGTCCCAGCTGGGGGGCAGCAGGGACTGGGACATATCGTTCTTGTAGGGGTCGTGAGGCGCGATCTGGGGCGCGAAAATGGCCACTAGCACCAGTATGACGAGGACACCCACCCCGAACATCACCAGCTTGCGCTGGAACATGATCCTGAAGAAGCGCCTCCATTCGCTGGTCCCCGGGGTGCTGACCACCGAGTCCAGTTGCGGGCCGGCTCCCGCCGTCACCGCGGCGGGGACGTCGTATCTCTCGGGAGCGTCACTCATAGCGGATCCTCGGGTCGAGCCAGCCGTAGGAGATGTCCACGATCAGGTTGACGATGATGATGATGAAGGCGATTACCAGAGTGCCGCCCTGGATGAGCACGTAGTCCTGGGCGAAGACCGCGCCCACCAGCAGTCGGCCGACGCCGGGGATGGCGAACATGTTCTCGATGATCACCGAGCCGCCGAAGACCAGGCCGATGCTGATGCCCAGCATGGTGACCACAGGCAGCATGCTGTTCTTGAGGACGTGCCTGGTGACGACCACCTTCTCTTTGAGGCCCTTAGACCAGGCCGTGCGGACGTAGTCCATGTTGTTGACCTCGAGCACGCTCGACCTCATCTGCCGGGCGGTGACGGCCAACGGCACCACCGCCAGGCAGATCACGGGCATGATGCTCTGCTGCACACTCACGGGGAAGTTGTTCAAGGGCGAGGTGTAGCCGGCGATGGGCAGCCAGCGCAGCTGGAGCCCGAAGATGTAGATCAGCAAGAGGGCCAGCAGGAAAACGGGGATGGTCAGGCCGATGTACGACATGAAGGTGACGGCGGTGTCGATCCGCTTGCCCCTCCTGATGGCGGCTATGAGCCCGAAGAGAATCCCGAACACCGTACTCACCACGATGGAGATCAGCCCCAGATACAACGTCACCGGGAAACGGTCGCGGAGCAGCTGGCCGACGTCCTCCCGGTACATGAGCGACTTGCCGAGGTCGCCCGTTAGAACCCCTTTGGCCCAGTTGAGGTATTGGATGGGGACCGGCTTGTCCAGGCCGTACTCCACCCGCAGTTGATCGAGAGCCTCCTCGGTGATGCTCCCCCCAGAACTCTGCTGAGCCGCGAAGATCAGCACGGGGTCTCCGGGCAGAAGGCGGATGGAGAAGAACACTATGAGTGACACCAGGAAGAGGACCGCCAATCCCTGCAGCAACCGTCTGATGATGTAGTTGACCATCCGCTACTCCGCTTAGGCGTACACGCCGTACTCTACGGTGAGGTCTATGAGGGCCTTCAGGTTCTCCGGCCGGACGTCGTCCACCGGAGTGCGCGGCAGCGAAGGTGGGACGTTGCCCCTGATGCCGAGGTGCCCTCTGGGCAGGTCCTTGGCCCGCAACCTCTTGGTGCCGTCGAAATGGACGAAGGCCCGGCCCCGGGGGATCTCGCGAATCCAGGGCAACCTCGCTTTGAGGATGAAACGTAGGGCGTCGTCCAACCGCGGTCGCCGCCGTCGGCAGAGCTCGGCCCCCGACGCTCCCGTCATCCCCCTTGAGCGCGCGACTTCCTGAATCTCGTTCACTTGTGCCCGTCCACCTGTATCACGGCCCCTCCGCGCGAGTCAAGCACGGAGACCCCGGGGGCGGCGTATGCGCTCAGCAGCCGTTTGAAGTTGCGGCGCGAAGCGCCTCCATCGGTGACCGGGCCCACTCTGGCAAGCAGGGCCATGTCTTCCGCCCAGGCGAACATGAGCACGGCCCAAGCCAGGTCGCCGGGGTCGACGTCGGCCCGGATGCTGCCATCCCGCTGCCCCTCCTCCACGATGGGGAGGATGAGCTCATACGCCTGGAGGACGGCCCGGGGTGTGCTCGGCTCCAGCCGCGCCCGCTCGGTGACCCCCACCATGGCGAACATGGGACGTACGAAAGACTCCAGGGACGAGGCGGCCCAGGGGAGGTGACCGTCGGCGATGATGCTCAGTTTCTCCAGCCCGGTCGCGCCCGCTACTCTCTTCGTCCACTCCATGGCCCGCTCGCCCAAGAGCTCCGTGGCCGCCACCATCACATCCTCCCGGTTGTGGAAGTGTTGGTAGAGGGCGCTGTTGGAGATACCGACGGCCCGCGCGATGCGGGCGACCGAGGTGCCGTAGTAGCCGTGCTTGGCCATGATGGCAAGCGCCGCCTCGGCGATCTCGCGTCTGCGCACCGTTTTCGGCTTGCGCACGCGCTTCTTGGAAGATCCTGTCAACGGCCCCCCGCTGCGTGGACGATCCACCGGAGTCACACCCCTCCAATCTACAGAACGCCGTTCACTTTCGCAAGGCGGCGGCGAAGGCCGAGGTCCGCGGGCGCCGGCTCAACCCTCGTACCCGCTGCGGCTGAGCACCGCCGCGTGCCGCTTCTGCCGGGCGGCGCGGCGCCTGAGGGTCTGCTCGTCCTCCTGGAAGACCCCGCACTGCGGCCGCCACCGGTCGACGGAGACCGTCTGGGTATGCCACATGTCGGTGGTCAACCAGAGGGCCTGGGTCTCGCCCCCCACCACCACCACGTTGATGAGCTCGGGCATGGTGTAGGGGGCGATGAGCTCGTCCGGGGGCAGCTTGAGCCAGGTGGCGAACGGCTCGATGCCGGCGCGGGCGTTGGGTTCGACCAGCGAGTAAACCACGTCCGATCCCCAGAACTGCCCGGCGGGCATCTTGAAGTTGTCGGAAAGATAGCGGGACAGCTCGTCGGGCCGGCTGAATCCTTGCTCCCTAAGGTGATTCGCCACCAAGGGGTCCATCACCAGGGTGATGGCCCCGCGCAGGCAGGGGAAGGCCTGCATCATGATGAGCGTCTCCTCTTGGGCGGGACGGCAGCAGCCGGCCGCGCCCATACTGTTGATGACACTCCAGCCCTGGAAGACACTCACCGTGCTCTCTTCGCTCTTGAAGCCTTTCCGCACGTGGAAGGGCTCCCAGGGGCTGCGCTCCTCGTTCTCGGCGAAGGTCATGTTATTGTAGTTGAGGTTGTTGCCGGTGGAGCCCATGAAGGTCTCCCCCGGGCGGGCGTCGCCGAAGTTGATGGACATGAGCGTCCAGGCCCGCCCGATCACCGTGTTGGCGTGGTTGAAGGGACTGAGGGCGCCCAGTCCCCAGTTCATGCCGATCTCGTCGCGGATGGGGCCGTTGACCACCGCCATGCGGCCGAACGAGGTGGTGGAGCTGGGCATCGAGGTTTCCTGGGTGGCGGCCAAGGCCAAGATGACGGGCAGATGCTGCGGTCCCGCCCCGGCCATCACCGCGTTGACGGCCACCTTCTCCACCGTGTACTCGAGCTTCTCCTGGTGGATGGTCACCGTCATCTGCCCCACCACTTCAGCCGGGTCGGCCGCGGTCCCCTGCAACATCCAGGCCACCCGCTCCTCGGTGGGCAGCACGATAGGGGCCCCATCGGTCCAGCCGTTCTCCAGGAACAGGCGATGGAGGTTCTCCTCGGTGTCGGGCTTCAGCAGCCGCGGCCGGGGCGCTCCCCGCCGGGCGGGCGGGTTCTGCTCTTCGGGCGTGAGCGGGCGGGTCAAGGCCTCGACCACCTGTTGCATGACCGGCCGGCCGGTGACCGGGTCGTTCCCCTCCACGTATCTGCGCAGCACCTCCCGCGGCCGCCCCACCAGAGGGTAGGGCACGAAGGTGAAGCGCAGGTTCATGCCGTGGTTCTGAGCGTCCTGCTCGATGTATTCGGCGAAGCGCGAGCTGGAGAGCGGGGCGGTGGGCACCCCGTACTCGGCCTCGAGCCGGCGGCAGTGGGCGGCGACACTCGCCGCACAGCCGTCTCAGCCGCCTACCCCGAAAATGACGGCGTGGGCCTCCCGCCGGGCATCCTCCCACATCTGAGGCTCGTCCACGAACATGATGCCCGTCTTGTGGCGAAGGACCGTCTTGACGTCGGGCATGTTGCGGGCGAACCAGGCCACCATCTCTTCCAGGAACTCCCACCCTCCGCCGAAGCCGATGTCGATGAGATGGATGGTCTTGCCCGAGAGGGTGTCGAGCCGCGGAGCAAGCGGCGTCGGCTCCACGATGTTGGTGGGTTGGCCGCGCGGATCGAGGACGGTGCTCGCGGAACCGGCTGCTGGCAGCGCCATGGTGCCTCCCTTGCCTTCTTGCCTAGATGATCTTCGGGCCCGCCGCCGTTACGCCCCGCCCGAGTCAAGGACCTCCTTGACCGTCTCCTTCAAGGGCGTGGTGGGCCGGCCGAGCAGGGCCGACAGATCGCCGGTGGTTTCGGCCAAGGCCCCTTCGGCGATGTTCGCATCGAGCGCCGCCACGAACCCGGCGGTGCCCTCGTCCAGACCGGCCTGGGTCATGCCCGCCACCAGTTCCGCCGGTTCCACCGGCTTGTAGGTGCAGGAGCCGCCGATCACCTCGGCGATGGTGGCGGCCAGTTCGTGGAAGTCCCAGGCATGGTCGCCGCCCAGTTCGTACACCTTGCCCTCATGGCCTTCGCCCAGCAGCACGACGGCGGCCGCTTCGGCATAGTCGGCCCGGGGGGCGCTGGCCACCCGGCCGTCGGCGGCGGCTGAGACCAGCTCTCCGCTGGCGGCCGCCTTGCGGATGGTCTGGGCGTAGTTCTCGCTGTACCAGTTGTTCCTGAGCACGGTGTAGGCCAAGCCCGAAGAGGCCAGGTACTCCTCTGTGGCCTTGTGCTCGGGAGCCAGCACCAGCGAGGAGGTGGCGGCCTTAGGCGCGCTGGTGTAGACCACATGCCCCACACCGGCCGCCTTGGCGGCGTCGATGACGTTCTTGTGCTGCGGGACGCGGCGGCCCACCTCGTTGGAAGAGATCAGCAGCAGCCGGTCCAGCCCGGCAAGCGCCGCGTCCAGAGAAGCCCGGTCGTCGTAGGAGGCCACTCGGACCTCCACCCCTTTGGCGGCCAGGCCGGCCGCCTTGCCGGCGTCGCGCACGATGGCGACGACGTCGGCCGCCCCACATCTGCCCAGCAGGTTCTCCACCACCAGGCGCCCCAACTGCCCGGTCGCCCCGGTCACTCCGATCTTCATACGGACTCTCCCCCTTGGGTCACAGTGCTACAGATGCATGGTAAACGAATCTCGTTCATAATGCACTCGTGCCAGGTCTCCCGTCATGAGAAGATGAGCATCAGGGGACGGCACCGCCTGCCCGACCCGTGCGCTCTGCGCCAGAAGGGGGCAGCACATGAACGATTGTAGGCCTGTGACCGTCCGCATCACCGGCTTCAGATGCTACTTCGTCGAGCTCCACAAGGGACTGCGGGACCACGTCATCCGGCGCACGGAGCTGGACCTGGTGTAGCGGGCGCGGGCGACCGGAGGCTCTCATGCCTACATCACCTCTGAGCTCTGCGACGGCCCGGATGGCACAGGTCGAGACGCGGACCTGGGAGACGCTGTCGCTGCTGACCCCGGCCGAGCGCCTGCGGCTGCTCGCCGGCGACCACGACCTCTACCGCGACCTGCTCGCGACTGCGGGCTCCGGCTACGTGCCACCCCTCTGGTCGGCCGCCGCGGTCCCCCGGCTGGGGCTGCCGGGCCTGCGCTTCGTCGACGGGCCCCGCGGTGTGACCCGCGGGGTCTCCACCTGCTTTCCGGTGGCCATCGCGAGGGCGGCGGCCTTCGACTACGGCCTGGAGGAGCGGGTGGCCGAGGCCATCGGTCGCGAGGCCCGCGCCCAGGGCGCCAACGTCTGCCTGGCTCCCTGCCTCAACCTCCTGCGCCATCCCGGGTGGGGCCGGGCCCAGGAGACCTACGGGGAGGACTCCCACCACATCGGCGAGATGGGGGCCGCCTTCGTGCGGGGCCTACAGAAGCACGTCATGGGCTGCGCCAAGCATTTCGCCTGCAACAGCATCGAAGAGTCGCGTTTCAGGGTGGACGTACGCGTTCGCCCCGAGGTGCGCGACCGCGTCTACCTGCCCCACTTCAAGCGGGTGGTGGACGAGGGGGTGGCGGCGGTGATGTCGGCCTACAACTCCGTGAACGGCGAGTGGTGCGGGCAGAACCGCTATCTGCTCACCACCGTGCTCAAAGAGCGCTGGGGCTTCGAGGGCTTCGTCGTCAGCGACTGGCTGTTCGGCATCCGGGACGGTGTGGCCGCGCTCAACGCCGGGCTCGACCTGGAGATGCCGGCCCGCATCTTCATCGACGACCGGGTGGCCAAGGCGGTGGCCCAAGGCCTGATCCCGCAAGACCGCATCGACGACGCCGCTCTGCGTCTGATCCGCCGGCAGCTCCAGTTCGCCGCGGTCGGCGACGGCCGGTACGGCCCCGAGGTGATCGCCTGCCCTGAGCACCGGGCGCTCGCCCGCGAAGCCGCGGTCAAGAGCATCGTCCTGTTGAGGAACGAGCCGGCGAGGGCGGCGACCGGCGCCGCCGCGGCCGCTATCGCCGCTGCGGGGGCCGCGGCTGAGGCGGCCGCGCGGGCCGCGGCCGCCGGTGAGGCTTCACCCGTCCTGCCTCTCGATCCCGGCCGCCTGCGCCGCCTGGCCGTCATCGGCAGGTTGGCCGACGTCCCCAACACCGGCGACCGGGGGTCGAGCAAGGTCACGGCCCCGTACGTGGTGACTCCTGCGACCGGCCTGCGGGCCGCCCTTGAGCCACGTGGGGCGGAGGTGGTCCATGACGACGGGTCGAGTCCCGAACGGGCGGCGGCCTTAGCGGCCACCGTCGATGCCGCCGTGGTCGTGGCCGGTTACGACTACCGCGACGAGGGCGAGTACATGGGCGAGTTTCCCCCGCCGGGGTTCAAGAGGCTGCTTCCCCGCCCACCCTTGCGCCTGCTGCCCAAGGCTCTCTACGCCGCCGCCCGCATGCGGCGCCAAGGGGCGCCGTTCGGCGGCGGCGGCGACCGCCGGTCACTCGCGCTTCACGACGAGGAGGAGAGACTCATCCTGGCGGTGGCAGCCGCCAATCCTCGCACCATAGTCGCCGTCATGTGTGGGTCCGCCGTCATCATGGAGCGGTGGCGGCACGCGGTGGCGGGGATCCTGGTGCTGTGGTACCCCGGCATGGAGGGAGGCAACGCCTTGGCCGACATCATCTTGGGCCGCGAGAAGCCCACAGGCCGCCTTCCTCTCACCATCCCCACCAGCGCCGGACACCTGCCGCCCTTCGACCCTGACGCCGACTCCGTCGAGTACGACGAGTGGCACGGGCAGGCGCTCCTGGACCGTCTGGGAGTGACGGCGGCCTATCCGTTCGGCTTCGGATTGACGTACCGGTCGTGACAGAAGCCGCCTCTATCTTCGCCTTCGGGCCGTTGCCGGCCCCGTTCCGACCGGGGCGCTGGGGGGCGGCCGCGAAAAGCGGCCGGCCGCGCTTTGCGAGCCGCGGCCGGCCATGCCTTGAGCGTCACCTATGCATAGTCACGCCAAGTCACATGATGCTCGGCAAGTAGGTGGCGAGTATGGGGAAGGCGGCGAGCACCACCACGAACAAGAAGTCAACGAGTACGAACGGCGTCGCTCCTCGGAAGACCGTGCCCATGGGCGCTTCGGAGATCCCCTTGATCACATACAGGTTCATTCCCACAGGCGGAGTTATCAATCCGATCTCACACACCACCACGATGACTATCCCGAACCAGATGGGGTCGAAGCCCAACTGCATCGCCACAGGGTAGAAGATGGGGACGGTGATGAGGATCATGGCCATGGAGTCCATGAACATGCCGAGGACGATGTACACGACCATGATGATGGCGAAGATCACCCACCTGCTCACCTCGAGACCCAGCATCGCGTCGGCCAAGGCCTGAGGCAGACCGGTCACGGCCAAGAAGTATCCGAAGATGTTCGCCCCGAGCATGATCAGGAAGATCATGGCTGCGGTCCCGAGCGCGTCGGTGCAACTGTCCTTGAACTTGGCCCAGGTCAGTCTTCTTCTGACCAGTGCGATGAAGAAAGCCCCAAAGGCCCCGATACCGGCGGCTTCCACCGGACTGAAGACCCCGATGTAGATACCGCCGATGACCAACAGGAAAAGGGCGAGCACCATCCACGAACCCTTGAGTGACTTGATTTTCTCCCAGAGACTGGACGACTCTGCCGGGGGACCGAGCTTCGGACGGAAGAGGCACAGCAGGCCGATGAGTATTATGAACATGATGGCCTGCAGTATCCCGGGGATGAATCCTGCCAGGAACAGCTTGCCGATGGAGTTCTCGGTGATCACCCCGTAGATGATCATGATCACGCTCGGGGGGATGAGGATGCCGATCGTGCCTCCGGCGGCAAGCGTGCCCGTCGCCAGACCGTCGTCATAGCCATGCCGCTTCATCTCAGGGAGAGAGATCTTGCCCATGGTCGCCGCAGTGGCGACGCTGGAGCCGCTGATGGCCGCGAAGGCCGCGCTGGCGGCGATGGCGGCCATGGCCAGGCCACCCCGCACCCTGCCGAACCACGCGCGGGCGGTGAGAAACAAGTCTGCACTCAATCCCGAATGAAACGCGAAGTTCCCCATCAAGATGAAGAGTGGGATGACGATCAGGCCGTAATTAGAGAACGTCGCGTAAGGGACGATCCTGATGACCCCCAGAGCCGGCTCGAGGCCGGAAACCGCGGCAAAGCCGACGAAGCCGACCGCGGCCAGACCGATCCCGACCGGCACCCCGAGGAACAGGAGCACCAGGAGGACGCCCAGACCCAACACGCCGATCTCGGCGGGGCTCACTTGGCACCTCCCTTGACGTCCCGGATATCGATGATGAGGTTGCGCAGCACCACGAGCGCGAACACTGCGAGGCAGATGGTCACCACCCAGACGAACGGGTAGTGGGGGATGGCGATGGCCTGGGCCTTGGTATTGCTCTGCTGCAGCATCGAACCGTACTTGCCCGCCTGCCAGACCATCAAAGAAACCAGGCCTAACGTGACTAGGTCTGCGAAGATGGCGAGCGCCGCCTGCACCCTTTTGGGCAGGTGCGCGGTGAGCACATCCACGCCGATATGTCCCCTCCGAAGGGCGACCGCGGCCAAGCCACCCGCGATGAGCATGCCCATCATGAAGGAGGAGATGTCGTAGTCGCCCCTGATGGGACTACTGAGGAAATATCGGAGAGCGACATCCAACACCGTGAAGAACATCAACACGGCGAGGATGCCGCTCCCGATGGCGTGAAGCCCGTTGGCTGTGTGCTCCAGTATCGAATTCAGCTTCTTGGCTACGCCACTGAGCTTCACTTGTGGTCCCTCGTCAGCTCAGTGGTCTACCGGGTCGACATGTCGATCAGCTCAAGTGCCCTGTCCAGGATGGCACGGGCATCAGTGTGACCCGCGGCTTCCATCTTGGTGACCCACTCTTCCCACAACGGCTGGCCGTAGACGTCGGCCCAGACCGTCTTGATCTCCTCTTCCGTCGGGGTGATGATCTCCAGCTCGAAACCCTTCTCCTTGATGATGTCGGCGACTGCGACAGCAGCGGTGTCGAACATGTTCCTACCCCAGAACATCGAACCGTCCTTGAGCGAGACGCTCTCGATCTGCTGCTTCACTTCCTCCGGGAGACCGTTCCAGGAGTTGTTGTTGAAGCTCACGCCGAACAGCCCGGTGTGGAACGGCACCAGGGTGAGGTACTTGCCCACTTCATAGTGCCGGAACGAGTACAGGGATTCCCAGTTGGTCAGGATACCGTCGAGAACGCCGGTCTGGAGGGCCTGATAGGTGTCGGGCATCGGCATGCCCACG
Organism: uncultured Gaiellales bacterium; assembly: GCA_964399135.1. Classification (GTDB taxonomy): domain Bacteria; phylum Actinomycetota; class Thermoleophilia; order RBG-16-64-13; family RBG-16-64-13; genus CAYNPL01. The sequence goes on along the minus strand of CAYNPL010000005.1, from coordinate 96,863 downwards.
GGCACAGCGCCGATGGCTTCCATCATAGCGGTGGGAGGCCCACCAAGGGTCCGGATCTTCATGCCCTTCATGTCTTCGGGCTTGTAGACCGGCTTATCGACCGTCAACAGATAGAACGGGCTCGACGTCCACAGCGCGACAGGATGGTTGTCGGCGAACTGCTCGCGAATCGACGGGAACTCCTCGTAGAGGGTCCACATCACAGCGCCGCCCAGCTCCCCACTGTCGTACGGCATGAACGGCAGGGTCATGACCTCAGCCAGAGGAGTGAGGTTCTGCCAGTACTGGTGCATGCACCAGGCCAGGTCGGCGATGCCGGCCTTGAGGCCTTCCCAGGTGTCGGCGCCGGTCATCAGGGTCTGGCCGAAGAACCGCTCGATCTCGACCCGGTGGCCTGTGGCCGCCTCGACCTGGTCAAGCCACGGGTTGGCGGCTTCCTTGCCCACCCAGCCGGTCTCGGCATTCTGGTCCGCATACTTCAGCTTGATCTTCTCGCCGGTCCACTCCGGGACGGTCGTCTCGGTGCCGGCCGCGGTGGTCTCGGTGCTAGGCGCGGCGGTGGTTTCGGTGGGTGCCGCGGTGGTGGTCGATGCTGCCGTGGTGGCGGTCGTATCGGTACTTTCTTCACCGCAGCCCGAGACGGCCACCGTCACTCCCAAGACCAGCACAACAGCCAGGATCGACGCCAGCACCACAAATCGACGGCTCTTCATTGACTTCCCCTCCCTCTTGGGTGACGACTACCGGCGGCTAACAATGCGCCGTTTTTCCCGAGGCCGTTCCGCGGGGTCTTGCGCAGCCCACACAGACCGCGCTCCGCCCCTGAACGAGCCCCGAGTCCGGCGACTCTAACACGCAGGCGGCTGAGTAGTCAAGAAGACAAAATGTGTATAATGATTCGCAAAAGCAATCATGACTCTGCCGCCGACTCGCGCGAAAGGGCGACTCGCGCGAAAGGCACCGCCACGACCCCGCACCGGAAGGGATCAGAGCCCCTCCAAGAACCGCCTCAGGTGCCCGAGGAACTCGTCGGGCCTCTCCTCCATGACCAGGTGTCCGGCCTCTGTAACGACCACAAGTTTAGCCCCGGGGATCGCGGCCGCCACCCGCTTGCTGTCGTCGGGCGACACGATCCCGTCCGCATCGCCGGTGACCACCAGGGTGGGCACCGAGACCTCGCCCAGCCGGTCGGCCAGACCACCGTCATCGGCGGCCAAGGTGAACTCCCACAGACCGCGGTCCCAGTCGTCCACCCGCAGCGGCTTCTTGTAGCCCTCCCGCACTTCCTCGGTTATCCGGGAGGGGTCGGCATACGAGCGTTCCAGCACCGACTCTAGCGAACCCACCAGGCGCCGAGCGATGAGCGGACCGAGCCGCCGTATCTGCGGGACGCGGAGCAGGGGCTTGACCCACGAAGGGGGTCCGCCTCCGTACACGGCCGGAGCCACCAGCACCAGAGCCTTCACCCGCTCCGGGTGCGCCAGCGCGGTCTGGAGCGCCACGGCAGCGCCGGCCGAGTGGCCTACGAGCACGGCCTGCTCGAGACCCAGTTCGTCCATCATCTCCACAGTGAGAGCGACCTGGCTCTCCATTGAGTAGGGGCTGTCCCCGCTCCATTCACCGGGGAGGGGACGGCTGGTCAAGCCGAACCCGGGCCGGTCGAAGGCGACCACCCACTGCTCGCGAGCCAAGCCCGGCAGGACGTCCCGCCAGGAGAAGGTGCTCCCTCCGAATCCATGGAGCAGCACGACACCCGGCTCGCCGGTCCCGGCTTCCTTGTAGTGCACGTCGAGCCGCTCGGTACCGACCACGCCGCCCATATCGACGAAACGGCTGTCCGGGTCGGCCAGCTCGCGGGACGGCACGGTCCCCTCCGCCTGGCCTATGGGCACCAGAAAGGGTCCCACGAGGAGCACCAGCAGGAAGAAGGCCACGACGGCATAGATGATGATGCGGCGCCTGCTCGGTCTCTTCACGGTAAGGAGACTACCCGAGAGAATCCTCGGGCGCAACCGGACCCGCGGCCGCCCACTTCATGGACCACGCCCCGAACGAGACACGCGCTGCGAATGTGGGCCTTGGTTAGCTGGGGCGTTTGCCGACGCACGCCGGAAACGCTGAGCATCCCCAGAATGCTCTGTACTTAGACGTCCGCCGAACCATCACCCGGCCGCACCTGGGGCACTTGGGAACCTCCGGAGCCCGCTCGGCGGCGACGGAGGTGGTCATGGCCCCCAGCCGCACCGCGCTTGGCGCACTAGCTCGTGCGGCAGGAGCTCGGTGAAGAACTTCCCGTTGCAGGCGCCTCCCGTCCCACAGCTCGACCTTGCACGACTTCGCCAGGTCGACGGCCTGCTTGGTGAAAGAGCCGACGGTGACCACCATGGCGTGATCGGCCTTGTAGTGCGCTTTGGCCGCGTGCACTTCTTGGACAGCGCTCACGCCCACGTCTCGCTTGACCCAGTGCTTGGCTTGGACGACCGTGCGCTCCCTGCCGCGCTCAAGGACCAGGTCCGCGCCGAAGTCCGCCCCATTCGGAGTAAGAACCGCCCGATAGCCCCCGCCCTGGAAGATAGCCTGAAGGTACTCCTCGAACTCCTCGCCATTCATCGCTATCACCGGGTCGTAGCCCAGACTGCGCAGACGCCGCCTGCGCAGGATGCCCGGACCGAGAAGAAGCGCCTCGATGATCACGAGGGCGATGATGAAGACGAGAACTCCCAGGAAGATGCTCTTTGCGCCTGCCCATGCCCAGACGCCTGCACAGGCGGCAAGGACGGTCAGCCAGTGCCGCACATCGGCGGCATCCTTCTCCCGCTGCTTTCTGGTTCCGACCTGTGCCACTTCCACCTCCCGAAGGAGGCTATCGGCTGGGGAGGGAGGCGGCTTGAGAAGGCTGTCATTCGCTTGAGCGGGGGGCCGGCCGGCCGCGTACGGCGGCGTCTTGACAAAGCCTCCCCCGCCGTCCTAGTGTCAGCAGCAGTGCATCGCCTGCAAACGTTCCGGGCGAAGCTTCCGCACCGTTCCGCGTCACGAGGGGGGGTCCGCGTGGGCAAGAAGACCAGCATAGTGCTCGGCGTCGTCGGCATCGTGTTGATCGTGGTAGCGATCGTTTGGTGGACGGCTATAGCGCCGTCGCTGACCAAGCTACCCAGCGACATCGACACGCCCATGGATTTCGAGGGGACGCTGACTCAGTATATCGATCCCGCCACTCAACAGCCGCTACCGGCCGGCCAGGAGATGGCCGTCCCCTTCACGGCGAAGAGGACGTTCGCCGCGGTGCCCGATCTGTTCACCTCCGGCATGGGGGTGTTCAGCGACACCATCGTCATGACCGTCGCTGGCCAGGAGCAGCCGGCTCAGGCCAGCCGGTACGCCCTCGACCGAGCCACGCGCAAGTGCGTGGAGAGCAACGAGAACTGGGCGTACAGTCCGCAGATCGTGCTGAACGACCGCGTCGGCCACTACGGCCCGCTCTTCCCCGGCGGCCTCGACGTAGGTGACACCGTCTCGGCCTTCTTCAACGACCCCAACAAGGCGTTCGAGGTCAAGGTCGTGGAGAAGATCGACGACTTCAACGGCTTGGGCATCACCGCCCTCAAGATCGACGCGACCCGCCCCAGCACGGCCTACTACCCGCCCATCCAGGAGGCGGTCCTGGGGGGGCTGGGCCTACCCATGGAGGTGACCTTCGCACAGCTCGCCGCTCAGCTCAAGGCCCAGGGGCTTGACCTGGAGGCCCTGCTGACCGCCCTCGGCAGCGTGGCCGGCCCCGAGGACATGCAGGCCCTCATGGCGCTCATGCAGCAGCCCATCAAGCTCGTCTACATGCAGGAGAGTGGAGACGTCCTCTACATCGAGCATAAGACCGGGGCCACCGTGGGCGCCGACTTCGACCGCACCACCACCATGGCGATCGACACCTCAGGTCTGCTGGGGGCCTTCACCATCATCGGCAAGTATGCGACCGATCCCACCATCGGCCCCCTCATCGCGGGAGCCATGCAGGCCGCCGGCCAGTTGGCCCAGGCCGGGTCCATGAAGGTCTTCAACCAGAGCATGAGCATCATCACGGCCAGCCAGCAGGACCTCGCCCAGCAGGCCAAGGATAAGGGGGCGATGTTGGATCTGGCGAATCTTTGGATACCGCTGATCATCCTGGTGGTCGGTGCCGTCCTGGCCATCGTGGCAGCGTTCTTCTTGCTGAAAGGCCGCAAAGCCCCGGCCCCGGCGAGAGGCGCCGCTCAGGAGTAGAAAGGCGGCCGCGCGGCGGGCCGCATCCGAACGCGCCGGCGCATAGCAGGTTTTACGGCGGCTTTACCCGCGGGGAGCTATCGTGCCTCAACGAGGATCAGCCCCGGCTCGCGCGCAGGGTCCCGCGAATACCAAGGGAGCCGGGCAGGTTAAGGAGGCCACGTTGAGCGATACGGTCGAGACAAACACTGAGGCCGCGACGGAGACGCCCGCCCCGCCCACCCCGGCTGCCCCCGCCCCCGCGGCCGCGCAACCGGTCGAGGCGCCCCCGGCCGGCGGCAGCCCCCATGGCAGCGGCTGGTTCAGCAGAGGCTGGCGCTGCGGCGCCGCGGCGGCGGTCATCGTGCTGGTGGCAGGCGCTTTTTTCACGATCGGGTGGTTCACGTCCACTCAGGGAGACTGCGACTACGCCGCCGGCGTGGAACGCGCCGGCAAGCATATGGGCATGCGCGACGGCATGCGCGACGGCTACTGGGACGGGCGCGCCCCGTCCGGCGCACTGCCGGCGCCGCAGGGCCCCCTGGCGCCGCGGACTCCAGCACCCCAGGCTCCGGCTAGGCCGCAGGCTCCCGCCACCGAGCAAGCCTACCTGGGGGTTGAAGTCACCACCGTCACCCCGGAGCTGCAGGAGCAATTCGGCCTTTCTCGCACCGACGGAGCCCTGGTCACCTCCCTTGATCGCCGTGCGCCCGCCTTCCAGGCTGGAATACGGCGAGGCGATGTCATCACCAGCATCGACGGGACAACGGTGACCACACGCGAAGACGTCGTGGCCCTCGTGGCTGAGAAGGACCCGGGCGACAGCGTCTCAGTGGTCGTCGACCGCGACGGACAGACTCTTACCTTTCAAGTGACGCTGTCGGAACGGCCGGGCGCCATCTCCGGCTAGCGACAGCACGGCAGCGGGGGACCGGCAGCGCGAAGGACCCGCAGAGTCCTACGGTGTCCAACGCGGACTATTGACACGGCGCACGCGTTAAGCTCACTATGGCGGCAAGGCCTGTCAAGACGAACCAACCTCGATTTGAGGCTTTCCGTCGATGGACAAGCGGATTCCCAACGCACTCTTCGCCGCCTTCTTGGGATTGGCCGCCTGGTGTGTGCTCAGCGCGTGCCTCCTGGCCAGCTGCGCCGAACCCGAGCCGACTCGACTCACGAAATACCAGAGCGGCGACATAAGAGCATCCTATGACAGGTCGGCCAAGGGCACGTTGACTGCCACACTCGCAGGGGCGACTCAGGTAGTCGAGAACTCGTTCGAACTGAAGTGGACAGAGCAGTTCGAAACGGATGTTCGGAGTGGTTCTGGCTGGTACATCTGTCAGCCCGATGTGACGGGCACAGGGAGTTTCTCATGGAGGGACGGAAACGGCCCGCAATATGAGACGTGCCGTTATGTCTTCACAGGCACGATCTCGGAGGATGGCTCCACGCTGGAGGGCACAGTTCACGTGACCGGAGAGGCCTACTCGGAGAATGGACCTGTCCCTGAGGACTTCTTGGCCAGCTGGAGGGCGGCGCGCTCTGGTGACTACATCGAAGGAGTGATCGACGGATTGCTGCCGTTCGAACTCAAGGTGCAGCCTTTCGCCGGCGGGAAGTAGCGACCGGGGCAAAGGCGGCCCGTCGAGGCTGGGGTTGGCCAAGGAGAGGGCGTTACGCGTGAGGCGCCGGCGGCATTGACGGCATCGCGCACCGGGGTCAGCGGTCTGATTTCTCCCCACAACACCGAGTTATATGCCGGAGGCGGGACTCGAACCCGCATGGGCGTAGCCCTACGGTGTTTAAGACCGTTGCGTCTGCCATTCCGCCACTCCGGCGCGCTGGATGCCGACCCCTGCCGCCAGTCGGTCCCGCACCGGCTACGTTAGCACGCCCCCCGGCTCGCCGGGACCGGCCGGCCTGGACACACCCCGCATTCCACGCCCAGCAGTCTCTCGTCGATGAGGTCGAGCACGTCACCGTCCACGTCGGGGTCGAACTTGCGGGCGAAGAGGGCGGGCGAGTCCGCCAGGGCGTGGAGATCCCCGCTGGTCACTAGCGCGGGATGGGCTCCCCCTTTCGACCAATCGATGTAGTGCAGATTGCTGGGGACGATGTCGTCCCACAGAGGCGAATTGGCAAGGACGGTCTGGAAGAAGATCTCGTCCGGACAGAACACGCGCCGGAAGTAGCGGACGAACGAAGGGTTGCGCCGGACGAACTCACACACATACTGGGCGGCCGCCCGAGACAGGACCCAGGACGCTGAGCCGGTGAAAGGCTCGTAGCCCTCGAGAGGCCTACGCTGCTCGGGCAGACACTGCGAGATGAGATAGACCGGCCACCTGCGCGGCCTGCGCAGAACCGAGCGGAAGCTCCCCCTCCGGGGCAGTAACACCTGCTCCCCCAGTATGCGGGCATACCAGGACCGCAACCGTATCGCCGCCTGTGGCCAGGCTTCGCACGGTACCCGGTTGCAGTCCACGAACGACCGGCCGTCCGCCCTTTCCAAGAAGGAACGGATTTCCCCGCTCGACTTGATGGGATAGTCCTGCCCGGTCAGCAGCACCAGGTAGTCGAGCGGGGGCCGGCTCTCCAGAGCTTCGCTGATGCCCTGGAGTGTGGCCCGGACCAGGCCGAACTCACCCCAGCGGCTGCGGTGGCGTCTCACGAAGCGGACGCTGGAGAACGGGGCGAGCCTGCGCCTGAACTTGCGATAGACCTCATCCTCGGCGCGCCTGTCGACGTGGATGAAGAAAGCGGCCCCGTCGCCGTCAAGCCGAGAGACCAGACGGGCCACTTGCACGGGCTGCTTGTGAGCGAGGATGATGTAGCCGATCCTCACGCCCTGTCGAGGCTCGGTCTCGTCGCTCACGTCCCCGCCCGGTCCTCCCCGTCGGGGCCGCCTTCGCCCCCCCTGCCGTCTTCGATCGCGTCTGCCCAGCGGGCGGCCACCTCGGCCAGATCGCTCTGCCGGCCCCGCTCCACATACACCCGGGTGACCTCAGCGCCGAACAGGATGATGTGGGCGGAGTAGTACATCCAGATCATTATCACCGCCAGAGAACCGGCCGCCCCGAAGGCCGACCCCGGGCTGGTGCGTCCCAGGTAGCGCCCGATGAAGAAGTTCCCTATGGCGAAAAGGACAGCGGTGACGGAGGCGCCCGCCAGGATGGGGCGGAACCGGATCCTGATGTTGGGAAGGAACCGGAAGATGATGGAGAGCAGGACCGTGGTGACGGTGAGTGAGAATACGATCCCGATGAGATCGAGCAACCAGTTGGGTATCGGCACATAGTCGGAGAAGTAGCCCGTCATCGCGCTGATGGCCGTGTTGGCCAGCATCGCCAGCAAGAACAAGAGACCGAACAGAATCACCATCCCCAGGTCGACCAGCTTGCCGACGAGGAAGCCCAGGAAGCCGAACCCGCCGTAGCCCTGCACCCCCCAGATGTCGTTGAGGGATCCGCGCAGCGCACCGACTATGCGAGTCGCCGCCCAGAGAAGCAGGAGGACGGCAAGGACGGTCGCTACGGTGAGCCCGCTGCTCTGGTAGATGCCCGCCAGCATCGACTGGATGAATCTGGCCGTGGTCTCTCCAAACACATCGGCCAGACGGTCCACCACCAAGCCCTCGCTGGCCTTCTTGCCGAAGACCAGCGAGGCCAGAGAGATCATGATCACCAACATGGGTGCCAGGCTGAACGCCCCGAAGTAGGCGATGGCGGCGGCCATGCGGCTGACGTTGTGCCCCCACAGCGCGTAGAACGCCACCTTGAGCGGCAACAGATAGGGCATGACCGGCCGGAGTACCCGCTTCACGGCGCGCCCGAAGGTCTTGAGGTTCTTACCCATTCTGAAGAGGATACCAGGGGGTCAGACCGCGGAGCACGAGGCCGTCGAGAAGATCCCGTTCGGAGACGAGCAGGCGCGTGTGGCCGAGGCTCTCCATGACGGCCCGCACGATGGCCGCCCCGGCCACGATCACCGGAGCCCGCCCGGCTTGGATGCAGGGCAGCCCCGCCCGTTGGGCCGTGGTCAGGCGGCTCAGCCGTTCCAGAAGACCGGCGACGGCGTCGCGGTCGAGCTCCCAAAGATGGACGACGTCGGGGTCGTAGGCCTGCAGACCGGCGTCGAGACAGGCCAGGGTGGTCACCGTGCCGGCCACGCCCACCAGCGGTCCCGCCGTGGGACCGAACCGGTCCCGCAGGGGGGCGAATGCCGCTGCGGCTTCCCCGGCCACCGCTTCCACCTCCCCGGCGGCGGGTGGGTCGCCGCGAATCCAGCGGGTCGTGGCCCGTTCGGCGCCCAGGTCGAGACTGGCGGCCTCCCCAGCCCTGATCAGTTCGGTGCTCCCCCCGCCGACATCGAGGACCACGGAGTCTCCCGGCACGTCGAGGCCGACCCCCGTGTAGGCCAGAGCCGCCTCCTCCTCGCCGCTGAGGACGGCGGCCGTCGCCCCGGTCTCTTTCCCCAGCCGAGTGATGAAGGCCTCCCCATCGGCGGCGTCACGGGCGGCGCTCGTGCCCGCCAACCAGACCGTCTGCGCCCCCAGTTGGCGGGCCTCTTGGGCGAACCGGCGCACGGCCGCCGCCGTGCGCGCAGCCGCGGCGGCGGCGAAAGGCGCCCCCCGGACCAGTCCCTCCCCCAGACGGGTGATCTGGGCCCGCCGGAGCAGAGGCTGGGGTCGTCCGCCGGCCACATCGGCCACCAGCAGCCTCACCGAGATCGTCCCCACATCGATGGCGGCGCGGCGGCCGGTCGCCTGGGCGCCCCCGGCGTCCGCAACGACTCGGCGGGGCCTCCCGGCTCCGCCAGGAGAAGCCGCCGCTGAGGCGCAGCGGTCGTCAGTACACCAGCACGCCTCCAAAGGGGGGAAGAAGCGGTCCCAGATGAAGGCGGCCGTCTCCGCCGGCGGGCCGGGGGCCGCGGTGCCGGACACCGGCTGCGGCGGCCCCAGCGCCGCCGGCCTGGGACCGCTCAGCCATCCCGACCTCACCGCCAGGAGCGCGGCGGCGTAGGCGTGCAAGCAGGAAGCCACCCCCGGGTCCCGGGGGCCGCCGATGCCGGCATCCAGGCGGGGCTGACCGAGGCCGGCGAGGCGATGCCGGCCCGGCTCGGCGGCGCCCGCGGAGCGCGGCGCCGCCCCCTGCGGCCCCGCCAGCGCAGCCCTGCGCGCCCGGTACCACTCCGTCATCGCTTCCAGCACCGTCCTTAGGCCGGCATCGGACTCTACCGCCTCTTTGAAGCGGCGCACCCCGCCCTCACCCTCCACCCGGCTGATCGCCGCCACCACCGTGGGGCAGGTGAGGTAGAGCAGCGTAGGATTCGGTTCGCCTGTCGAGAGCACCGGCGCCGTCTCGATCACGGCCGGCCGGCCGAAGGGGCAGCGTACGGCCACCCCGGTGAGATCGTGGGGCTCCCTGCGGAGTTGGCGCGCGATGACGGCCCGGTCGGCCGCCCCGACCCGCTCGGTCTCGGGCTCCTCCGCCATCGGTCAGGTGGTCGGGGGGACCGCAGCCGAGGTCGTGGTGGTGGAGCCGGGCACGTCCGTCGTCGGAGCCTGGATGACCGGCGCCTCCGGGTCGGACCCCTCGGTCCCCGGGAGAACGGTGGTGACCGGCAGCAATTGCACGGGCGCGGTCCCCCCCGACCCTCCCCCGTCGGCACCGGAGTCGCCCACCGCGGCCCCCACCAGCCCGATGATCACCGCCACGACCACCAGCACGACCAAGGCGGGGATGCGCGAAGGCCGCGGACGGGGTCTACGTTCTCCGCCCGGCTCCTCGACCCCGGTGGAATAGCGGTGGTAGGCTCGCTCACCGTTCGTGGTTGTCCGCTGGTCGGCCACGCGCCTCAGGCTCTAGAAAACGTCCGCGATCGCGGACAGCAGGCGCTCGAGGAACCCCGGCTTCCTCTCCCCGGCGACTTGGTCGCCTTCGCTGGGCCCGCCGGCGGGCATGACCCCGGGCAGTCCGGCGCCCACCCCGCCTCTCGAGGCAGCCGAACCCGACACGGCTCCTACCGAGGGCCCGGTGACGATGTAGAGCTCCTCCCCGGGGCGCACGTAGGTGAGCTCTTCCCGGGCCAGGGTCTCCAGGTAGGAGACCTCGCTCAACTTAGCCAGCTCCGCCTGCAGCGCGGTCTTCTGTTCCTCCAACTGGGACACGTTGGCCGCGGTCCGATCCAGCCGGGCCCTGGCATCCTGGAGCTGGCGGAGAGGACCCAGATTGGCCGCGACGGCGGCCGCGGCCAACACAGCCACGGCGAACAGCAGCAACCAGCGCCGGCGGGCGACCGCGGGAGGTCGCCGCCGCGCCACCCTGGTCTCAAGGCCGGACCGTCCCGTTAGGCTGGATGCGCTGGATGGACTCATGGTCTACCTACTATTCGCCCAGGGCCTGCCGCTGTCCTTTGCCTGGCACCGACACTATCTGCCGCCGCCCCGGCCGAACGCGGCCCAGCCCGGGTAGACGGCGGAGTCACCCAGTTCTTCCTCGATGCGGAGCAGCTGGTTGTACTTGGCGGTGCGCTCACCCCGGGAAGGCGCCCCGGTCTTGATCTGGCCGGAGTCAGTGGCCACCACCAGGTCGGCGATGGTGCTGTCTTCGGTCTCTCCCGAGCGGTGGCTGACCACCGTGGTGTACCCGGCCCGATGAGCCATGGAGATGGTGTCCAGGGTCTCGCTGAGCGTGCCGATCTGGTTGGGCTTGATGAGGATGCTGTTGGCCACGCCCCGTTCGATCCCCTTGGCCAGCCGCTCCATGTTGGTGACGAAGAGGTCGTCACCCACCACCTGCACCCTGGCGCCGATCAGCTTGGTGAGCTCCGCCCAGCCGTCCCAGTCATCCTCGGCCATACCGTCCTCCAGGCTGACGATGGGATAGCGCTTGCACAGGTCCGCATAGTATGCAGCCATCTCTTTGGGATGCAGCATGCGCGCTTCGCTGGAGAGAACGTAGAGGCCCCGGTCGGTGTCGAAGAACTCCGAGGCGGCCGGGTCGAGGGCGATGGCCACATCGACGCCCGGCGTGTAGCCGGCCCTCTCCACCGCTTCCAGGATGACTTTGATGGCGTCCTCGTTGCTGTCCAGGTCGGGGGCGAAGCCGCCTTCGTCTCCCACTGCGGTGGAAAGGCCCCGGGCGGCCAGCACCTTCTTGAGGGTGTGGTACACCTCCACGCACAGCCGAAGACCGTCGCTGTAACTGCCGGCGCCCACCGGCACGCACATGAACTCCTGCAGGTCGACATTGTTGTCGGCGTGCTTGCCGCCGTTCAGGATGTTCATCATGGGGACAGGCAGCACGTGCGCGTTGACCCCGCCCAGATAGCGGTAGAGAGGCAGCCCCACGGCCTCGGCCGCCGCTTTCGCCACAGCCAGTGATGTGCCCAGTATGGCGTTGGCTCCGAAGCGGCTCTTGTTGGCGGTGCCGTCGGCCTCGATGAGGGTGGAGTCGATCTCCCGCTGGTCCAGGGCGTCCATACCTACCAAGAGGTCGCTGATCTCGCCGTTGACGAACTCGACGGCCTGCAGCACGCCCTTGCCCCCGTAGGCCTCGCCCCCGTCCCTCAGTTCGACCGCTTCGTAGCTGCCCGTGGAGGCCCCGGAGGGGACCGCCGCCCGGCCGAGGGCGCCGCTGGCCAGCTCCACCTCCACCTCGACGGTGGGATTGCCGCGCGAATCCAGGATCTGCCGCCCATACACTCCCAGGATAACGGTCATCTCTTCTGCTCCTTCTTGGCCTGCTGGTAGTACGCCTCTTGCTCGTGAAGCTCCATGTCTTCGAACGCCAACCCGTCCCGTACCGCCGACCGGGCCGCCGTCTCCACCCGCTCTTGGAAGCGGAGCGCCGACCGGCGCAGGGCCAACTCGGGATCGACCTTGAGTTTGCGGGCGAGGTTGACCACCGAGAACAACAGGTCGCCTATCTCGTCCGCCACCCGGCCCGGGTCGGCTCCGGACGACAACTCCCGCGCGATCTCGGCCGTCTCTTCCTCCACCTTTCCCAGAACGTCGGGAGCGTGCTCCCAGTCGAACCCCACCGCGGCCGCCCGCTGCTGCAGCTTCTGAGCCAGGAGCGTGGACGGGAAGGCAGCCGGCACCTCATGGAAGATGCCCTCCCTACCCTCGGCCTCCCGCTTGATGGCATCCCAGGTCTTGCGCACCTCCTCCGCGGTCTCCGCCTCGGCCTGCCCGAAGATGTGCGGGTGTCTACGCTCCAGCTTGCCGTGGATGCCGGCGGCCACGTCGCCCAGGTCGTAGAGACCCTGCTCCTCCGCCACGCAGGCCAAGAAGTAAACCTGGAAGAGCAGATCCCCCAGTTCGCCGCGGACGGCTTCGTCACCCCGGGTGGCGCGGTGGTGGATGGCGTCGGACAGCTCGTAGGTCTCCTCCAGCGTGTAGGCAATGATGGACTCCTGGGTCTGCTTGCGGTCCCAGGGACACTCTCGCCGCAGCTTCACGGTGAGGTCGTAGAGCCGTCCCAGTTCGCCTATCACCTTGTCGCGGTCCATGGGCGAGCTAGTCCGAACTGCCGCCGTCGCCCGCGGTCGCAACCGGGGCGGACACCGGCTCCAGCCCCTCTCGGTAGACCACGCCCAACTCAGCCAGCCGGCCGGCCAGCCAGGTCTCCCACGCCTGCACCCGGAGCTCGGCCAGGAGCGAGGTGCGGATGCCCTCCTTCACCTCGTCGTAGGCCAGCTGCTTGCCCGGTGTGATGTCGGTGACCTCGACGATGTGGTACCCGTACTGGGTCCGCACCGGCTGGGAAACGTCGCCCTTCTTCAGACTGAACACGGCCTTCTCGAACTCGGGCACCAGTTGCCCCCGGGTCACCTTGCCCAGGTCTCCCCCGTCCTCGGCGGTGGTCTCGTCGTCTGAGTACTTGGCCGCCGCCGTCTCAAAATCAGCCCCGTTCAGGATCTCGCTGCGGATCCGCTCGGCCTCGGCCTTGGCGGTCTCCCAGTCGGCCTCGGTGGGCACAATGACTTCGTCGCCGGCGGCGGTGGCGAACGGCGAGATGAGGATGTGCCGGGCCTTGCGGATCTCTCCCTCGGTGTAGTCGGCCTTGTGAGCGTCGTAGTAGGCCTTGACCTCGGCGTCGGTGACCTTCACCTGCTTGGTGACAGCGGCCTTCATATCGTCCACAAGCAGGCGGTCGCGGACATCTGCGGCCAACTCCTCCAGGGTGAGGTTCTGCTTCTCGAGAGCGGCCTTGAAGCGCTCCTCGTCGCCTTGGAACATCTCCCTCATCTTGTCGATCTCGGCCTGCACGTCTCGGTCGGTCACGGTGATCCCGTAGCCGGGTGCCTCCTGCCGAAGCACCTCCATGGTGACCAGATGCTGGACGATGCTGCGCTCGAAGCTCCGGTAGAGTTCGGGCTGCTTGCCCTTGTCGGGCGCGCGCTTGGCCTTCTCGTACAGTGACTTGAGCGTCTCGAACTGTTCCTGCGACACCAGCGCGGTGCCCACCTGGGCCACCGCCCCTTCGGGGAGATCGGAGCCGCCGCAGGCAGCAAGCGAGACGGACAGCGCAACGAGCAGCGTGAAGACGGCGGCGAAGGCAAGCCTTCGGATCAAGCGGGCCTCTCCTTGTCGGTCAGAGCCCCTTCCCGGGCAGAGAGGGCGAGTATATCACCCACCACTTCCTCCACCGCCCGCCGCACTCCCCGGGGATCGCCCCGCAGGCCCAGGGACAGTTGACCTTGAAGAGGGGCATAGACATAGCGGCGGTCGCGCGAGCGCAGGCGCTCGCGCGAACCCGCCGGCAGAGTCAGCCCGCTCACCACCAGGCGGTCCTGCCTCACCGTCAGGGAGTCCGCCCCCAGGTCCTGCAGGGTCACCCTCACCTCCCCCAAGAAGATGAGGTTGTCCACCGGTTCGGGCAGTTCTCCGAAGCGATCGACGAGCTCGGCCCGCAGGTCGGCCAGCTCTTCCCCCGTGGCGGCCGAGGCGATGCGCCGGTGCAGGTCGACCCGAGCCGCCTCATAGCCGATGAAGGCGGCCGGGACGTGGGCGTCGATAGGCACGTCCACCCGGGCGATCTTCTCGGCGGCGGCCGGCCGGCCCTGCAGGGCGGCCGCCGCCTCCTCCAGCATGGAGAGGTACATCTCGAAACCCACCGCCGCGATGTGGCCCGATTGCTCTTCTCCCAGCAGCTCCCCCGCCCCCCGGATCTCCAGGTCGCGCATGGCGATCTTGAAGCCGGAGCCCAGTTCGGTGTAGTCGGCCAGGGTGGACAGCCGGGCCACCGCCTCCGCGGTCAGCACCGCCTCGTCGGGGTGGAACAGGAAGGCGTGTGCCACCCGGGCCGACCTCCCGATGCGGCCTCGGATCTGATACAGCTGGGCCAGACCCAGGAGGTCGGCCCGCTCGACGATCAAGGTGTTGGCGTTGGGGATGTCCAGCCCGCTCTCGATGATGGTGGTGGTGACGAGCACGTCGGAGTCGCCCCGCAGGAACTCCAGCATCACCCGCTCCAGCTCCTGTTCGGGCATCTGCCCATGGGCCACGGCGAAGCGCACCTGGGGCATGAGGGCGCGCAGGCGGCCGGCCACCTTGTCGATGGTCTCCACCCGGTTGTGGAGGTAGTAGACCTGTCCCCCCCGGTCGATCTCCCGCTGGATGGCCCGGGTGACCATCCCTTCGTCGTAGAGGCCCACGTAGGTCTGGATGGGATGACGGTCCCGCGGCGGGGTCTCGATGACGGTGATGTCACGCACGCCGGAGAGCGACATCTGCAGGGTGCGCGGGATGGGCGTGGCCGTCAGGGTGAGCACGTCCACGCGCAGCTTGAGCCGGCGCAGCGCCTCCTTCTGAGCCACTCCGAAGCGTTGCTCCTCGTCCACGATGACCAGGCCCAAGTCCTTCGGCTTGACGTCGTCCGAAAGGAGGCGGTGAGTGCCTATCAGCACGTCCACCTGGCCGGCGGCGAAGTCCTTGAGGATCTTGCGCTGCTCCTTGGGTGACCGAAAGCGCGAGATCATCTCCACCTTGACCGGGAACTCGGCGAACCGCTCCCGGAAGGTCCCGTAGTGCTGTTGGGCCAGGATAGTGGTGGGCACCAGTACAAGGACCTGTTTGCCGTCGAGGGTGGCCTTGAAGGCGGCCCTGAGCGCCACCTCGGTCTTGCCGTAGCCTACGTCGCCGCAGAGGAGGCGGTCCATGGGCTGGGGGGATTCCATGTCGTCCTTCACCGCGTCGATGGCCCGCTGCTGGTCCTCCGTCTCCTCGTAGGGGAAGGCCTTCTCGAAGCGCACCTGCCACTCACCGTCTTCGGAGAAGCGGTGGCCGGCCGTGGCCTGGCGCAGGGCGTACAGGTGGAGCAGTTCGCCCGCCACCTGACGGGCGGCCTTGCGCACCCGGCTCTTGACGTGGTCCCACGCCTTGCCTCCCAGTTTGGACAGGCTGGGCGCCGTGCCCCCCGCCCCCACGTAGCGCATGACCTTGGCTATCTGGTCGTGGGGAACGTAAAGCATGTCCTTGTCCTTGTAGGCCAGATCGAGGTAGTCGCGGGTCACCCCGGCCACGGTCTTGGTGGAGATGCCCTCGAACCGGCCTACTCCATGGTCTTCGTGCACCACGTAGTCGCCTTTGCGCAGGTCGCGAAAGCTGGAGAGGGCCACCCCAGCCGGCGGACGGCGGGCGGCGGCCGCTTTGCGCCGGCGGGGGAAGACGAGCGCGTCGGTGAGCAGGGCCAGCTTGAGATCGGGAATCACGAAGTGGCGGCGCAAGGGCGAAGCCAGATAGTAGACACCGG
Source organism: uncultured Gaiellales bacterium (assembly GCA_964399135.1). GTDB lineage: Bacteria > Actinomycetota > Thermoleophilia > RBG-16-64-13 > RBG-16-64-13 > CAYNPL01. The sequence goes on along the minus strand of CAYNPL010000005.1, from coordinate 80,865 downwards.
GTCCGGTGCCTATCTCCTGCGGGGATACCAGTCGTCCGCTGGTCCGCCTCAGCACGTACCCTGCCCGCTCGGCCTCGGCCCGCTGCTCGAAGGCGATGACCACCCGGTAGCCCTCGTCCACAAGGCGGCGAAGGGCGTCTTCGGCCTCGGGCAGGTTGGTCACCGGGAGCTCGCCGCTGGAGGCCCGTATGGCCGGAACCACGGCCTCCTCCGAGACCCGCCCCTCCCCCGCCGGGCCCGGGGCGTCGATGGTCAGCACCGGCAACCGGGACAGCCCCTCCTCCACTTCCTTCCAGCTCCGGTAGGCGCCTGGGGCGGCGGCCGGGCCGGCCCCTCCCAGCACGTCCTCCAGGTCGCTCTCGAAGGCCTCCGCCCTGGCCCGCGCCCGGGCGGAATCGAGCCGGATGACGCGGGTCTCAGCCGGGAGCAACGACAACAGACCGACGGGGACGGCCCCTGCCTCCTCCGCCGCGGCGTAGAGACGGACCGCGGCCAGCGAGGCCAGTGACCGCTGGGAGAACACTGAGAAGCTGCGCAGGCTCTCGATGTCGTCGCCCCAGAACTCTATCCGCACCGGGTACTTCTCGGTGGCCGGGAAGACATCGACGATGCCGCCCCGTACCGAGAACTCCCCGGCGTCTTCCACCTGGTCCACTCTGGCGTAGCCCAGAGCGGCCAGCTTCCGCACCAAGACATCGAAACCAAGGTGAGCCCCCAGCGTCACGGTGAGAGAGCGCGAGAGCGCCTGGCCGGTCGCGCCCGGCCCCTCTCCAGCTTCCGGCCCATCTCCTCCGTGCGGCCCGCCCCCGGCGCCCGGCACGACCACGCCCTCCATGAGAGTGGCCGCCTCAACGATCACCAGCGGCGGCGCCTCGGCCGCCCCGGTAGCCCCGGCGCCGGCAGCCCCCGCCTCGGCCGCCCCCGCGCCGGCCGCCCGCCCCTGCCCTCCGCCCAGCGCCTCCACGGCCCGGGCCCTCCGCCCGGCGACGCGAGGCTTGACCTCCCCTTCCGACCCGTACCACACTCCCCGGGGCGGCAGATAGACCACCGGTCGTTCCGGCAGATAGAGGCCCAGCTCGTGCTCGAGCTCGAGCGCCGCGTCCTGGTCGGGAGCGATGACCAGACCGGCACGATCGCGCCAGAGCTGTTCGCCCATGACAGCCGCGGTCAGATAGGGGTGGACGAAGGAAGACACGGTGACCCGCGCGCCCCCCAGGGCCGCTCCCGCCCCGGCCGCCCGGGTCACCAGCTCGTCGTAGGGCGCGTAGCCGCGCAGAAACCCGGTCAGGCGGGGCATGCGCCCTCACCCCGCGAGGCTTCCGCGCCATCCCTGGCGGCGAGCCACTCCTCCGCCAGATCGGCGGCGCGAGTGATGAGCGACAGCACCTCTTCCCGTGGCTCACTGAAAGGCGCCAGTACGTGATCGATGAGGGGTTTCTTCTCCGAGGCCGGGCGCCCCACCCCTACCCGTAGGCGCCAGAAATCGCGTGATCCCAGCGACTGCTCCAGGCTGCGCAGGCCGTTGTGGCCGCCCAGGCCCTGTCCCTCCTTGAGGCGCACCTCGCCGAACGGCAGCTCCACCTCATCGTGCACCACCAGCATGCGCTCCACCGGAATCTTGTACCAGCGGGCCGCTTCGGCCGCCGCCCGGCCGGAGGCGTTCATGAAGGTGGTGGGCAGTAGGAGGACCACCCTCCGCCCACAGATGGTGCCCTCGGCGGTAAGGCCTTGGAAGCGTCCACGCAGGGAGGGCAGGCCGTGGCGCCGCCTCAGTTCCTCCCCCACCATGAAGCCCACGTTGTGCCGGTGGAACTGGTATTCCGGCCCCGGGTTGCCCAGGGCGACGATCAGGTAGATCGCGTCAGCGTCCACTCCCCCGGGGAGCTACTCCTCGCTCTTGGTCTCGCCGACGACCTCGGGCTCCGCGGCCTCCTCGGCCTCAGCGGCGGTGGGCTGCTCCACCCGCGGCGGCACCAGGGTGACCACGATGGTGTCGGGGTCGTCGATGATGGCGGTGCCTTCCGGCGCGGTCAACGCCGCCACCGTAAGATGATGGCCGATCTCCAGCCCGCTGACGTCGAGTTCCACTGCCTGGGGCATGGACGAAGGCAGAGCCCTGACGGTGACCTCCCGATGCTCCCAGTCAACGATCCCGCCGTCCCGCAAGCCGGCCGGCGTGCCCACCAGTTCGATCGCGACCGGAGATTCGATCTCGACCGCCAGGTCGACCGCATGGAGGTCGACGCTCAGGGGATAGCGCTTGGTGGGATGGACCTGGATGGCCTTGATGACCGCATACTGCGCCCCGGTCTTGCCTTTACCTTTGGCCGCTTTGGCCGGCTTGCCGAGATCCAGCTCCAGCACCACGTTATGACCGTGCGAGAGGGCGGCCTTGAGATCTTCGACACCCACTACGATGCTGCGGGGAGACATCCCTTTGCCGTAGAGGACCCCGGGGAGCCGCCCTCCCGCGCGCAGCCTGCGGGCCGGCCCCTTGCCGCTGAGTTCGCGCTCCTCGACCGAAAGTCTCACGGTGTCCATGTGTGTCTCCTCAGACTCCAGCCTCTAAAAGAGCTGGTTCTCTCCCTGGAAAAGTTCGCTCACCGACTCGTCGGTGAACACGCTCTTGATGGTATCCGCCAGGATACCGGCGGTGGATAGTACCACAATCTTGCTGGTATCCACCCCTTCCCGCAGCGGGATGGTATCGGTCACCACCAACTCCTTGAGGGGAGAGGCGGCCACCCGCTCGTAGGCCGGGTCGGAGAGCACGGCGTGGGTGGCGGCCGCGAAGACCTGCTTGGCACCCCGCTCGATGAGGGCCTGGACGCCGTTGACCAGGGTCCCCGCGGTGTCGATGATGTCGTCCACGATGATGGCGGTCTTGCCCTCCACCTCGCCGATGACGTGCATCACCCGGGAGACGTTGTGCTCGGGCCGCAGTTTGGAGAGGACGGCCACCGAGCACTCCATGCGATCGGCCAGCCTCTTGGCCGTCTTGAGCCCCCCGGCGTCGGGCGAGACCACCACCAGGTCACCCAGGTCTTTGAACTTGAAGTAGTCAGCGATCATGGAGAGGGCGGTCATGTGGTCGACCGGGACGCTGAAGAAGCCCTGCAGCTGGCCGGCATGCAGGTCCATGGTGATCACCCGATCGGCCCCCGCCGCTTGAATCACATCGGCCACCAAGCGGGCCGTGATGGGCTCCCGCGGGCAGCTCTTCTTGTCTTGGCGGGAATACCCCATCCAGGGGACGACGGCGGTGACCCGGTGGGCGGAGGCCAGACGGGCCGCTTGGATCATGATGAGGAGCTCCACCAGGTTCTCGTTCACCGGACGGCAGGTGGGCTGGATGATGAAGACATCGGCTCCGCGGATGCTTTCCATGTACTTGACGTAGATCTCGCCGTCGGCGAAGGTCTTGATCTCGACCTGCCCCAGCTCGATGCCGAGCTTCTCGGCCACTTTGGCGCTAAGCTCCGGGTTGCCCCGTCCCGAGAAGACCATCAGCGAACGCTCGGGGGTGATCCGCGCGCACCGGCGCGGCTCCCAGTCTCCCATCCTCGACCCCTCCTCCTTGTCCTCGGTATCCACCACGTAAAGTATCACTAGGAGAGGGTCGGCGTCTGCCCCTGGGGGGCGGACCGGGCCAGCATAAGCCTCTCTGCGGCGGTCAGTTCCTCTGGTGAGTTCACCCCCACCACCAGGGTGGGGTCGCCCACCTGATAGGCGGCCACTCTCTGGCCTCGGGCCCGCAACCCGGCGACCACATCGGTCAGGTAGATCTCCCCCTGGTCGTTGTCGGCCCCCGCCTGCTCGAGGACCTCCAGCGCCAGGGGAGCGGGCAAGACGTACACCCCGCTGTTGACCTCTCTGATGGCCAGCTCCTCAGGGTCGGCGTCGCGATGCTCGACGATGCGGAGCACCGAACCATCGGGCCCCCGCACCACTCGGCCGTAGCCCGAGGGATCTTTCAGGAGCATGGTGAGCACGGTGGCCGCTGCGCCGGACCGGTGGTGAGCGGCCACGAACTCGGACAGAACCTGTCCAGTCAGCAGCGGCGTGTCTCCGCAGAGCACCAGCAGCGGACCGGGCGGTATCTGCGACGCGGCCGCCAGCAAGGCGTGGCCGGTGCCCAGTTGACGGTCCTGCAGCGCGACCACCATTCCGGCGGGAAGATAGGGCTCTACCTGAGCATGGCCGTGGCCCAAGACCACGATGACCCGCTCCGCCTCGACCGCTCCGGCGGCCGCGAGCACGTGCAGCAGCATCGGCCTGCCGCACACCGGGTGGAGCACCTTGGGAAGATCAGACTTCATGCGTTTGCCCTGGCCCGCAGCCAGCACCACCACGCTCGCGATGTGTGAGTCAGAGCCCAGCCTGTACCCCGATGGAGTCGTAGACCCAAAAAGAAAAGCTGGGGCGGCAGGATTCGAACCTACGAAATCACGGGACCAAAACCCGTTGCCTTACCACTTGGCCACGCCCCAGCGCTCCCAGATGCGCGGACTTGCCCGCGGACCGGGGAAGTATAGGTCAGCGGTCGGGAGGGTTCAAGAAACCGGTCCCCGGGTGGCGGCCGGGGTGACTGACCGGGCCGCGGCCTCCGCACTCTCGGCGATGCGCCGGGCCATGCGCCCGAAGATGAGCGCGTGGAACGGGTACATGGCGTACCAATACAGATGGCCCACGAGGCCGGCGGGGGCAAACAGGGCCGTCTGCACCAGCCGGGTGACGCCTTCGGCCGCCGGCGAAGCCTCGAACTGCAGCCAGGCCGAGCCGGGCACCTTCATCTCCGCCCGCAGCCGCAGAAGCCGGCCAGGTTCCACCGTCTCCACTCTCCAGAAGTCAAGGACATCTCCCACCCGCAGCTCGTCAGGGTCCCGCCTGCCCCGCCGGAACCCCACTCCCCCCACCAGGCGGTCGATGGCTCCCCGCAGACGCCAGGCCCAGCCCAGAGCGGGCCACCCCCGTCCCCCGCCCAACCCGCTGAACGTCCGGTAGAGGGCGTCCGCCGGGGCCCGTACCAGCAGCTCCCTGCGCTCCACCGTCATCCCCTGGTCGGTCAGCAGGCAGACCGGGGCTGTGTCGCCGGCGCTGGTGGCGAGGGAGTCGCACCACACGGTGTCGACCTCTCCCTGGTCCACCCCCCGCAGCGCACGCCTCACCATCTCGTCGTATCCGACCGGACAGATGTCGGGGAACAGGCGGCGGGCCAAGTCGTCCCGCACCACCACCTCGCTGCGCAGACCTTCGATTAGAGGCTGCGCTATGGACGCCGGCACCGGGGTCACCCAGTGCACCCAGTAAGACGAGAGGCGGGGAGTGAGCACGGGCACGGGCAGCAGGCGCCGGCGCAGGCCGCGGGCGCGGGCATAGCCGAGCATCATCTCCCCGTAGCTGACCACGTCGGCACCGCCTATCTCGATGATGCGCCCGGCCGATTCGGGCACTTCCAGCGCCGCCACCAGATAAGCAAGGACGTCGTCGATGCCGATGGGCTGGGTCCGCGTATACACCCAGCGGGGACACACCAGCAGGGGCACCCTCTCGGTGAGATACCGGATCATCTCGAAGGAGAGACTGCCGGCGCCCACGATAACGGCCGCTCGGAACTCGGTGACGGCAGGACCGGCCTCGCGCAGGGCGTCGCCGGTCTCTTGCCGGGAGCGCAGATGCGGCGAGAGGCCCTTGGCCGGGTCGCCCAGCCCGCCCAGGTAGACGACGCGGCCCACCCCGGCCGCGGGGCCCGCCCCGGCCGCGCCGGCGGCGGCCCGCCGGTCCTTCTCCTCGAAGCCCTGCCCTTGGCCCATGCTGTGGATGAGGTAGTAGGCGGCCACGACGCCGGCCAAAGCGGCGGGCAGCGTCTCCAGCCGGTTGACGTCGCCTTCGGCCACCTCCACCCGCTCCAGCCAAGGACGGCCCTGCAGGCGGGCGCGATCGCGCACCAGCACCCGCACCACGTAGCCGGCCTCGAGAAGGCGGGGCACCAGACGGCCGCCCACGTAGCCGGTGGCTCCCGTCACTAGGACCGGACCGTCGGCATGCTTCCTCTGTTCGACCTCCGCCACCCGCTACCCCCCGTGGGCCCGGCTGCGCGGTGGGCCTAAGACCGGGGCTATCTCCACCTGGTACCCCCGCGCCCGCACCGCTTCGGCCACCGTCGCCGCCTCAGCTTCGGTAGCGCAGACCGCGAACACGGTGGGCCCGGAGCCGCTCATCATCGCCCCTTGCGCCCCGGCTTCGAGCAGCGTCCGCTTGACCGCGGCCAGCCCGGGCAGCAGACCCAGACTGATGGGTTCGAGGTCATTCTGCAGCAGGGGTCCTACGTCCGCCACCGTCCGTACCCGGCGCCAAGCGGCCTCGGCCGCGGCGGCCCGGGCGGCGAAATCGGCGGACGACCCCTGCGAACGCTCTGCCCTCTGCGCAGCGGCTTCGGGCCGGACGGCCCGCGCCTCATCGAGCGCCCGGTACACGTGGGCTGTCGACAGATGGCTGGAGGGAAGCACCAGCACCAGGACCAGGGCAGGCAGGTCGAGCGGCTCCAGAATATCCCCGATGCCCCTGCCTATCGCCGGCCGGGGGTGAAGGAAGAAGGGCACGTCGGCCCCCAGCCCGCGGGCCAGCGCGCGAAGAGCCGCCTCGTCGGGCAGAGGACCACCGGCTACGGCTAACGCCTCCGCCCCCACGCGCAGCGCGACCGCGGCGTCAGTGCTGCCCCCGCCCATGCCGGCGCCCATGGGTATCCCCTTGTCGATGTGGACGCGGCCGGTGAGCACCCAGCCGGTGGTCCGTTCAAGGGCCCGCAGGGCCTGAGCCACCAGGTTGGCCTCGCCGTCGACCGCATGGCATCTAACGTGGAGTTCCTGCAGCGGGCTAGGGGCCGGCCGCGCCTCCAGGTCGAAATCAAGGCGGTCGTACATCTCCACCGGTACGAGCACGGTGAACACCTCGTGGTAGCCACGAGTGTCCGCCGGCCCCACGAGCAGGGACAGATTGACCTTGGCTGGTGCGAGCCTAGACGTCCGCACAGCCGCCCGCCCTCTCAGCCCTCGGCCGGGCGCCACCCGCCGGAAACCCCGGCGTACTGGAGCGCATCGAAGGAAAGATAGATATCTGCGGATGCCATGCCGATAAGAACGATACCGCAGAACCGGCTTTCGCTGCCGGATGCGGACGAGTACCATAGGGCGATACAGCGAGCGCGGGAGGAGCGAGACGGTGGACACGCGGCGCGACCTCAGGCGGCGCCGGAAGCCCCGGGACTGGAAGCGCATCATGCTCTGGGTGGTCCTGGGCATCTTCCTGGCCGTGCTGGTGGCGGGCGCCGGCTCGTATCTCTGGTTCCGCGGGCAGATCGGCGCTGCCAACCAACGCGTCGACCCCGAGATCATCGAAGCCCTCAGGGAGAAGCCGTCCACCACCCTGACCACCGCGCCGCCGACCACCACCACGCCCACCTCCGGCTCGAGCTCGACCTCCACGTCGGAGGAGGCCACCACCACCTCCACGGAGTCCCCGGTCGAAGCTCCCACCGGCATGAACATCGTGCTCTTGGGTGGGGACAAGCGGGTGGAGGGCAGCTCGGAGATCACCGAGGGCCGCTCGGACGTCATCATCCTGGTTCACATCGACCCGGAGAAGAACTACCTTTCCATGCTCTCGGTGCCGCGCGACCTGAGGGCCAACATCCCCGGCTACGGTCACCGCAAGATCAACGCGGCCTACGCCTACGGCGGCGGTGCCCTGGTGATCCGCACCATCCAGTCTGAGTTGGGCGTCGACCTCGATCACTACATCGGCGTCGACCTGGAGGCCTTCAAGGCCATCACCGACGAGATAGGCGGCGTTTACATCGACGTCGACCGGCCCTATAACGACGGCAAGCTCCAGTTCGACCCCGGCTACCAGCTTCTGGACGGGCTCCATGCCCTCCGCTTCGTCCGCACCCGGCACGACCAGAACATCGATTTCGGGAGGAACGAACGCCAGCAACGCTTCCTCGCCGCGGTCCGCGAGCGGGCCATGGGCTGGAACCTGCCTCTCAAGCTGCCCGGACTCATCAGCGCCATCTTCGACAACGTCGACACCGACCTGGGGGCGAACGAGATCCTCAAGCTCGCCTACTGGGCGGTCAAGCTCGACGGCTCTCGCATGAAGATGGGCGCCATCACCGGAGCCACCGGCGACATCAACGGGTCCTTCTACATCCTCCCCACCGAGGAAGAGCTGGCCAACGCCGTGGCCGACTTCCTCACCCCTCCCGGAGAGACCGCGGCCGAGGCGGTGGTCTCGAACGTACGGGCCCGGCCCGACGGAGCCGTGGTGACGCCCACCGGCCTGGCGGGGGTCCCGGTGGACGTGTTCAACAGCTCCGGACGGGTCGGCGAAGCGGCCATGTCCGCGGTCTGGCTGCTGCGGCAAGGAGCGACCTTGAATGAGATCCGGGACTCCCGGGAGAACCCCATCACCAACGCGGTCGTCACCTACCCGGCCGGGCGGGCCGCCCCGGCCCCGCGGGGGGGTGGAGCCCCGGGCCTCAGCCCCCTGGAGCAGAGCGACTAAGGCGATAGGGTGAACCAAACCATGGGCCGCACGTACGCGTTTCCGGGGGAGGCGCTCGGCCAGACGCAGGCGGAGTCGACACCCGACCTGGCCGCCTGGCGCGCCCTGGCCGGCGATGCCGACTTCCCCGTTCTCGCTCCCACCTACATCCCCCCCACCTGCCGCTACTCCTTCCAACGCGCATACGAGATCACAGTCGAACGCGACCGCTCCGAGCCCGCATTCCGCGTGGGATATCGCTATTTGAGCGAGGACAAGTACCTCGGATTCAGCGGCACCACTTGGCTGGAGGCCCCCCTGGCCAGCCCCGGCCTCCAGGTGCAGGCCGGAGACGTGACCTTCACCGCGGTCGGCACCGCCGCCAAGACGGAACGGGTGTGGTGGGTCAAGGACAAAGTGCTGTACTGGGTCACCAACACTCTCTTCAACGAGATGACCCGAGAACAACTGCTGACGATAGCGATGTCGGCAGTGAGCCTGCCCGGATCTCGCTAGGCGACCGATGATCCGATGACCGAGTACCAAGTCGATCCTGACCGGCGCCGCCAGGCCGGCCGCTGGAAGCGGGTGGTGCTGTGGTCGCTGCTGGGTCTGGTGGTGGCGACGGTGGCGGTGGGGGGAGGCTCCTATCTGTGGTTCCGCAGCCAGGTCGCCGCCTCCAACGAACGGGTCGCCCCGGAGATCATCCAAGCGCTGTCCGAACGGCCGTCCACCACCACAACCATCCCCCCGGACCCTTCGACCACGTCCACCTCGGCTCAGACCACCACGACCCCCACCGAGCCCCCCATCGCAGCGCCCACAGGGATGAACCTCCTCCTGCTTGGGTCGGACCGGCGCGCGGGCGAAGGTGGCAAGGGCCGCTCCGATACGATCATGCTCGTTCACATCGACTCGGAGAACGACTTCCTGTCCGTCCTCTCGGTGCCGCGGGACCTCCGGGTGAGCATCCCCGGGCACGGTACGAACAAGATAAACGCGGCCTACGCCTATGGAGGGCCGGCGCTCACCATCCGCACCGTGCAGTCGGCGTTCGGGGTGGACCTGGACCACTACCTCGAAGTCGACTTCGACGCCTTCAAGGCCATCACCGACAGGCTGGGCGGAGTCTATGTTGATGTCGACCGTACCTACGACGACGGTCAGATCCAGCTCCAACCCGGGTACCAGTTGCTCGACGGCACCAACGGTCTTCGCTTCTGCCGCCACCGGCACGACTCCAACATCGATTTCGGCCGCATGGAGCGGCAGCAGCGTTACCTCTCGGCCATCCGGGAGCAGGCCATGGGCTGGAACCTGCCCCTCAAGCTTCCCGGGCTAATCACCGCCCTGTTCGACAACGTCGACACCGACCTCGGGGCCAACGACATCCTGAAACTGGCGTATTGGGGCGTTCGGCTCGCCGGGGACAGGATCAAACTGGCCCGGTTGGATTCCGGCACTCAGACCATCAACGGGATATCGTTCGTCGTCGCCTCCGAGAAGAAGATCAAGGCGGCCGTCAAGACCTTCCTTACCCCGCCTGCCGAGAGCGCCCGCGCAGACGACGATCGGCCGGCCGAAGACCCGCAACCGGCTGTCCTGACCCAGGCGGACCTGAGCGGGGTCAAGGTCGATGTGGTGAACGCCGGCGGGCGTGTGGGCCAGGGCGCTCTCGCTGCCGTCTGGCTCCTCCGGCAGGGGGCGAACGTCTACCAGGTCACCGAAGCCGGCCAGACCGTTGAAGGCCCGGGGAAGGTGCTCTGCCCACGCGGCCGGGCGGAGGTCGCCCAGGCGGTGGCGCTGGCCCTGGGTCTGAGCGAGGTGGAGGAAACCTCAGCAGCCGCCCGCATCACGGTCAAGATCGGCCGGGCCTACGCTATCGACGGTGCCCAACTTGCGGTTCCGGCGACCGGTGTCATCCCCAAGGTCGCGCAGTGGCAGGCGCTGGCCGCCAAGACCTCCTTCCCTCTGACCGCCCCCACCTACGTCCCTGCCGCCTGCAGCTATTCCTATCAGCGCGCGTACTCCATAACCGTGGGTGACGGGGAGCGGCCGGCCGTCAGGGTCGGGTACCGGTACTCGGGCGAGGACCAGTACCTTGGCTTCAGTGAGACCACCTGGCTAGATGCCCCCATCGCCAGCCCGGGGCGGGAGCTCACGGCGGGCGGGATCACCTATACCGTGGTCGGCGCGGGCAGCGAGTGCGATCACGTCTGGTGGATCCGGGACGGGGTGCTGCACTGGGTGTCGAACACCCTGATGGGCGAGCTCGACCGGGAACAGCTGATCGCCGTGGCCGTCTCGGCGGTCCCCCTGCCGTAGACCGGCCGGGCCGCGCCTCCTCCCTACTCACCGGCCCCGAAACCGTCCAGGAACAGCCGCTCGGCCAGCGCCACGAACTGAGAGGGGGCGAGACGCTCGGCCCTCACGTCCGGAGCCAGGCCCAGGGCGGCGACCTCCTGCGCTATCCGCGCGCGGGGCAGGCCCAGTCCTCCCGCCAGCGCGTTGACCAGGGTCTTCCGCCGCTGGCCGAAGGCCGCCTGCACCACCGACCGTAACCGGACCGGTTCCACCAGGGGCAGCCGGTCGGGGGGCAGCCGCTCCAGCACTATCAGACTGGAATCCACGTGCGGCCGGGGGTAGAAGATGGCCCGGGAGAGTTGCCGGGTCCGCACCACCCGGGAGTAGAGCTGCACCCACACGGAGAGCACGCCGTAGGTCTTGCCGCCGGGGGCGGCGGCCATGCGGTCGGCCACTTCACGCTGGACCATCAGGCAGTAGCGGCGGACCGTGGGCAGTCGCTGCAGGGACTCTATGACGAACGGTCCCGCCACCGAGTAGGGCAGATTGCTGGCGCACAGAGTGGGAAGAGGGGCCAGCGTCTCCAGCCGCGACCGCAACACGTCCTCGAAGTGAAGGCTGACGGCGGGATCGTCACCCAGAGTGGTCCGCAGAGCCGGCTCCAGACCGCGGTCGAGCTCGAAGGCGTGCACATGCCGGGACACCCGGGCCAGGGCGGCGGTGAGGACGCCCAGTCCCGCCCCCACCTCGAGCACCACGTCGGCCGGCGTGCACTCCAGCTGGTCCAGCATCACGGCCACGATGTTGTCGTCGATGAGGAAGTTCTGGCCCAGGTCCCGCTTGGGGACCACAGCGAACTCCGCCAGCCGGGCCAGGGAGACCTGGCGAAGCCCCGCCCCGGCCGGGTCTGCGGCCGGGCCCGCCGCCGGGGGACCGGCACCCGCGGTGTCCCCGGAGCTCACCGCCCGGCCTCCAGCGCCGCCTCGATCTTGGGGAAGGCCCGAAATACGTTCGCCTGCACCTGGGCGGCCAGCTCCTCGGGAGCGACTCCGCGCAGCCCTGCTACGAAGTCGTAGACCCTGGCCACAAGGGCCGGCGAGTTGGGGCGGCCGCGCAGGGGCACGGGAGCCAGCCAGGGAGCGTCGGTCTCTAGAAGCAGGAGGGGGGCGGGAACGGAGCGCGCCGCCTCCTGTAGCGCGGTGGCGTTCTGATAGGTGACGTTGCCCGCGAAGCTGACGTAGTAGCCCCGGCCGACGATCTCATCCAGACGGTCGGGCAGAGAGAAGCAGTGGAGGATGACGGTGAGCCCACCCGCCTCCCGGTCGAGTACGGCTAGCGTCCGTTCGACCGCGTCCCTGGTGTGGACCACCACCGGGAGCCCGGAGCGGCGGGCCAGGTCGATGTGGTAGACGAACACCTCCTCCTGCACGTCGTGAGGCCAGTTGTCGTGGTAGAAGTCGAACCCGGTCTCCCCCACGGCCACCACCCGCAGGGCGGTGGACAGCAGCTCCAGCCCGGCCCTGCCCTCCACGGTCAGACGGCCCGCCTCCTGCGGATGGAAGCCCACGCTGGCGAACACCTCGGGGAAGCGCTCGGCCATGGCGACCGACCGGACGGAGCGCTCCAGGTCGATACCGGCTTGGATGATGACCCCTACCCCCGCTTCTCGGGCGCGGGCGACCAGCGCCGCCGCGTCCTCCCGGCAATGGTCGAGGTGGGTGTGCGAATCGATGAGCATAGTAGCCTCGCGCGGGTAGAAGGCCGGACCGGCCGGGCCGCCCGTCAATCCTCGATGCGCGGGAAGAGCGAGGGACCGGCCTGCACGGTCAGGCCATCGGGCAGCAGGCCCCAGCGCGCTTCCTCCCAACCAGGCACGACCGGACCTGCCGCCACCGCCGCTTCCACCGCCGCGTCCGGTCTGCCCGCCCCCGGTCCGCCCGCGCCCGGGTCTAGGCGGACGCTCAGCCCCAGACGCTCGCGGATGGTGGCCGCGGTCTGCGGCATGAACGGATAGAGCAGCACCGACAGCAGACGCAGCCCCTCGGCCAGGTCGCACAAGGTGGCATCGAGGGCGGCCGCCGCCTGCGCGGCCGCTCCCTCGCCCGCCGCGGGACCGGCCGCGGCTCCGGGACCGGCCGTGGCGCCGGCTTCCTTGGCGCCTGTTCTTCGACGTAACGGTTGAGCCGCCGCACGAGACCCCAGATCGTCTCCAGAGCCCCGCTCAGATCCATGTCCTCCAGCTGCTCCCGGGCCCGGGCGACCGTCTCGTCGGCCTCGGCGGCCAGCGGAGAGGGCGCGGAGGCCGGGACCCCCGCAGGCGCCGGGACGGCCGGCACGGCACCGGCGCGATACTTGCCGATCATCGAGACGGTGCGCGACACCAGGTTGCCCAGCTCGTTGGCCAGCTCGCTGTTGTAGCGGGCTTTGAACCCCTCCTCGCTCACCACCCCGTCCTGCCCGAAGCTTACTTCGCGCAGGCAGTAGAAGCGGAAGGGGTCGGCTCCATACCGCTCTATCAGCGGGAACGGGTCCATCACGTTGCCCCGCGTCTTGGACATCTTCTCCCCGCCCAGTTTGAGATACCCGTGGATGAACAGGTGCTCGGGCAGCTCGTAGCCGGCCGACATCAGCAGCGCCGGCCAGATGATCCCGTGGAACTTGAGGATGTCCTGGGCCATGACGTGATAGGTGGCCGGCCAGAAGCGGGAGACGAGATCCTTGCCGGGGGCGTAGTGCAGCGCGCTCAGGTAGTTGATGAGCGCGTCCACCCACACGTAGATCACCTGCGACTCGTCCCAGGGCACGGTGATGCCCCACTTGAGGGTCGCCCGCGAGATGGAGATGTCGTCCAGGCCCTGCTCGATGAAGGAGAGGGCCTCGTTGTAGCGATGGCGGGGCCGCACGAAATCGGGATGACTGCGGTAGTGGGCCGCCAGCCGATCCTGGAAGGCGGACAGACGGAAGAAGTAGTTCTCCTCTTCCATGCGCACGGGGGCGGTGCCGTGGTCGGGGCAGAGGCCGTCGGCCAGGTTGTCTTCCACGTAGTAGGCCTCGCACGCGGGGCAGTAGAGGCCGGAGTAGGAGCTCTTGTAGACGTCGCCGGCGTCGTAGCAGCGCTGGACCAGTCCCTGCACGAACTGTTCGTGCTCGGGGTCGGTGGTCCGGATGAAGAAGTCGTTGCTGGCCCCCACCTTGCCGGCCACGTCCTTGAACTTCTGCACCACCTCGTCCACGTGCTGCTTGGGAGTGAGGCCCCGGGCGGCCGCGGCCTGCTCGACCTTGGTGCCGTGCTCATCGGTGCCGGTGAGGAAGAACACATCGTCACCCAGTTGCCGGTGGAAACGGGCGGCCACGTCGGCGGCGGCCGTGGTATAGGCATGCCCGATGTGAGGCACGTCGTTGACGTAGTAGATCGGCGTGGTGATGTAGAAGCGGCCCATGGCCGGGCTATTCTAACAGAAGGGCCCAGACCGCCCGGGACGGGCCCGGAGACGGTCGCGGATGGGGCGGCGGGGGGGGGGGGGGGGCGCGCCCCCCCCCCCCCCCCGCCCCCCGTTACTGCTTGGTCACAAAACCGTGCTCTGCCAAAGCTGCGAGCACCTGGGCGAGGTCCTTCCTCTGTTTTTCACAGCCCTGCGGCAGGGTAGTCACCCGGCCCAGGGTGTTCCTCGTGAACGGGTTGCCCACTCCCACGAAGCCCATCTCCTTGAGGATGGGGATGAGCTCCGGGTAGGTCTCCGTGAGATCGTACAGACTAGCGTCCAGGTCAATCTCTTTCATCCACCAGCCTTTTCTCGCCCTCCAGCGTCTGGATGCGGGTGATGTCCTGCGTCACCTCAAGAGTACCCAGGTACTCACCTTTTGTATCACGCACCGCGAAGTAGCGGATGTGCACCATCTTGCCCTGCAGCTTGATCCAGAACTCGTACGAGTCCTTCTCACCCTTGCGGAAGGAGTCGAGGATGCCCTGGACCACGTCCAGGCTCTGAGGGGGATGGCAGTTCTGCACCTGACGGCCGATGACCGCGCGAGGCCGGGCGAAGATGCGCTCCTTGCCTTCGGTGAAGTACTTGACGGTGTCGTCGGCCCCCACGAAGGTGAGGTCGAAAGGCAGGGTGTTGAGCAGACCCAGCAACTGATCCAGGTTCAACGTCCCGGAGGGCAGACAGATAACGCCCTCTTCAATGGTGGGCTGGTCCAGCTCCATCTGCAGCCGCCTGGCCAGGACGTCGGCCTCCTCGGGGGCTTGGATGAACGCATAACCGATATCGGGGCTCTGCTTGAGGATGCTCACCCAGTCCGCGGGCTGGAGTTTCTCCAAGGAAGTGGGAAAGAGGATGTTCTCCTCCTTGAACACCATGCCGTCGACCTCTTCCAGCAGAGGAGTCAAGGCGGCATCCACGTATGCCGCCACGGCCGAGGCCGCCGTCACCTCGTCCAACCCGGCGACGGCCCGCTTGAGCATGTCCCGGATTTCGTTGTCCTTGCCCCACATGACCTTGGAGGGACCCATGAAGCCGTATTTCTCGAGGTATGGGAAGAGCAGCTGCTCCTTGCGTTCGTAGTGGGCATTCACGGCCCGCAGGCGGGCGAGCCCGGCCTGGATCTGCTCCTTGGCGGCGGCGAAACCCTCCGCATCAGCGGCGCTCGCGGCCGCAGCGGCCGCCTCCCGCAGAGAAGAGGTCAGCTTGCCGATCTCGGTGTTCTCCAACTTGAACAGGTAGATCGGATGGGCCGGGGAGGTCTCCTCCAAGGGAGCCTTCTCCAAAGCCGACTGGAACAGCAGCGCGTGGACGTTGCAGAACTGCTTGATCTCGTCCACCGACACGCCGTCGGCGATCAGACTCTGTTCCATCTCGGCGATCTCGGTGGAGGTGACGTCGCCGATCTCCCGCTCGAACCGCTCTTTGGCCTCGGTCACGGGCAGACCATGGTGGAGCTGATGGATGATGTCCTTCAGCACAGCCGCCTTGGCACCCTGATCTGACGGTGAGGTCATGAGAAGCCCCCTTTACGCAATAGCTCGCACACTACCGAGAGCGCTATACCCAATCTGTGCACTTCGTACGTTATCAGTGTTCGTCCCGCTCGGCCTTGGTCCCGGTCGGCCCTGTGAGGCCGGGCGCGCCCGCGAAGGTCCTGCCTTCTTTGACGGCCAGGGCCGTCTCGTAGACCTGCCGGCCGGGTAACCCGGTGAGGCTCGCCACCAGTCCGGCGGCTCTCTTGGTCCCCAGCCCCAGCCGCAGCAGCTCTTCCAAAGCGGCCCGGGCATGTTCCTGGATGTCGCCCCGCCTTTCTTCGCCTAGATCGGATCCGGTCATGGCCGGTTCGAGCACCAGCACCACCTCTCCCCGCACCGGGCCGGCCAGAGCGTTCAGCACCTCGGCCGCGCTTCCCCGCAGCACCTCCTCGTGGACCTTCGTGAGCTCGCGGCACAGCGCCAAGCGGCGCTCGGGCCAGCGTGACCCGATGGCTCCCAGGGCCGCTTCCACCCGCCGGGGCGACTCGAAGGCCACTACGGCAGCCCCGGTCCCGTCGAAGGCGGCGATCTGGGCGAGCAGCTTCGTCTTCGCCCGGGGTAAGAAGCCGATGAAGGCGAAACGGCCAACCGGAAGCCCCGACAGGACCAGAGCCGTCGACACCGCCGACGGGCCGGGCAGGACCGTCACCGGCAGCCCTTCGGCGGCACAGGCGCGCACCAGGGTGAAGCCGGGATCGGACAGACCAGGCATGCCGGCATCGCTGACCACGGCCACATCCCTGCCCTCCCGCAAGAGGGGCAGCAACATGCGGGCCCGCTCCTCCTCGTTGTGCTCGTGGAAGCTGACCGTCCGAGTCTCGATGCCGTAGCGGCGAAGGAGGACGGCGGTGTGTCTGGTGTCTTCGCAGGCGATGAGATCGACCCGGCGCAGCACGTCCAGCACCCGCAGGGTGACGTCACCCAGATTGCCGATCGGGGTGGGACAGACGTAGAGCACCGCCCCAGCTACTCCCCAGTAGCCGCGGGGGCCCCTGGCCGCCCGCGGCCGGCCAACCGGTCCCAGGCGGCCAGAGCGCCGCCCACCAGACCGGCATGATTGCCCAACTCCGCAGCCGCTATCTTCACACGTTCGCGCCCTGGGGCCATGGCGTACTTGCGCATCACCTTGCCGGCGGGCTCCAGGAGCAGTTCTCTCAGCTCGCCGACCCCGCCTCCCACCACGATCATCTCCGGGTCGAACGCGTTGCTGATGTTCACCAGGCCTACTCCCAGCCAGCGGGCCAACTCGTCCACCGCCTCCAGCGCCCCCGGGTACCCGGCCCGCGCCAACCGGGTGACCGCGCCGCCGGTGAGCTTCCCCTCTTCCTCCAGCTTGGCCAGTGAGCCGGCCGGATCGACCGCCGCCTTTCCCGCCCGCGCGGCCGCGTAGCGCACCAGGGCCCGGCCCGATGCGTACATCTCAAGACACCCGTGGCTGCCGCAGGGGCAGGGGAGACCGCCGGCCCTCACCACCATGTGCCCGAGCTCACCGGCTCCGCCCCCGGCCCCGCGGTAGACCTTGCCGTCCAGCCAGAGCCCGCCTCCCACTCCGGTCCCCAGGGTGAGCATCACCACGTGGCGCAGGCCGGCGGCCGCTCCCCCGGCGACCTCTCCTCTGACGGCGGCGTTGACATCATTCTCCAGGAAGACCGGCAGATGCAGGGCGTTCTCCAAGATCGCCCCCAGCGGGACCTCCTGCAGGGGCAGGTTGGGAGAGGCCACCACTACCCCCCTATCGGCGTCGATGGTGCCTGCACAAGCCACCCCCACAGCCTGAGGCCGGAAAGCGGCGAACTCGACCAGGGCATGCCGCAGGGTGGCCTGAAGACCACTGAGAAAGGCGTCCCGGCTCTTCGCGCGGGTGGACTCCACCAAGGGCGCGGCCAGACGAGTACCGCCCGGGTCCACCGGGCCCACCGCCACCTTGGTCCCTCCCACGTCGAGACCGAGCACCGCAGCCACCGGCCTCACCTCCACCCTCCGGTCGCTCCGCCCTCACCGGACTGCCGGAGCAGTTTGGTCATCCGCACGTAGTCATACCCGAACTCGTAGGCATACTGCACGCATTCGCGGCGGTAGCCCCTGGCCCGGTAGAAGTCCTCGGCCCGGCTGTCCTTGACCGCCCTCAGGACCACCCGCCCGCAGCCCCGTTTCGCCGCCTCTTCCTCGAAGCGCTCGAGCAGCAGCGAGCCGAGACCGGCCCCCCGCAATCCGCGCCCCACGATCAGTTCGTCCACTGAGCCCACCCCGCCCGTGAAGTGGCCCCTCAGCACGGCAGCCGGTTGGCGGTGACGCCGGACGACCAGAGCAATCGGCTCCGCCAACCACTCGACCGGTCGGCCGAAGGTCTCTTCGTCGGCGGCCGGCCATTCATCCCGCAAGAACCGGAGGACCTCCTTCTCATCGCCCCGGCAGACCGTTATTCCTTCGGCCCGCCGCCGGAGGAGACCGGAGATACCCGTGACCGCCTCGGGCTGCTGCTCCAGACCGGCCGCAGCTCCACCGGGGCCGCCGCCGACACGCCCGCGCAGTTCGCCTTCGCTGGGCACCAGGACCAGCCTACCGCTCGGTTCCCCCCCAACATCCCTGAGGACCGTCGGGTAGTCCGCCTCGAGGTCGCCCGCCTGCTCCCGCAGACCCTGGCTGCGCAAGAACAGTCCCGCCAGCGCGGGCAGCGGACGGCCGGAGCCGTCCGCGACTTTGATGAAGCACCCGACAGCCGCGTGCCCCGCCGCCGGCGGGATCAGGCCCAAGCCCTGGACGCCCTCCGCCCCGCTCTTCGCCACCAGGCGCTTCGGGAGCGCACGCATGGCCCTGGTATCGAAGCGCTCTTCGCCTCCCACCATCCCGGGATGGGCCACCATGGCCTCGCGCACCCGCACCAGCTCCGGCGTGGCACCGCCGGCGAGACAGGCGTACAGCCAGGCCGCCTCGAACAGGGTCAGCCGCATGACCGGCACCCCGCATCCGTCCACGCCTACGAACAGGGGGCGGATCGGCCGGTCCCTGGCTTCTCCCTTGCGCTTGTCACCCGGCCAAGACGGACACCGCTGCAGAAGCAAAGCCATGTAGCGCTCTACAGCCTGCTGCACCGGATGCCACTCTCGCTCGTAGCCCTCCGCAGGAGCACCCAGATGCCGGGCCAGCATAAGCATGCCTGCGTGCTTGCCCGAGCAGTTGTGCTCGACCCCTCCGCACACGAGCGCGGAGGCGGTCAACGCCAGCCGGTCGAGTAGGCCCTGCACCACCCTGACATGTTCCGGTCCGCCGGAGTGCGAGCCGCACATAACCGCCAGCTCCTCGCCGGTCACCGAGAAAGCGTCGATCGCCCCGCTTTCCACTACTGCGGCCGCCTGGAACGGTTTGCCGGCCGAGCGAAGAACCACCTCACCGGAAGGATCGCCCACCGCGCCCACCAAGGTGCCTTCGGCGTCGACCACCACCAGTGCGCCCTTGTGCCAGGACTCCACCGCCGTGCCGCGGGTCAGCAGCGCCAGTGGCTCGGAGCAGGCGTCGAGCGTCGCCGTCGCCCGCAGGTCCTCCTCCTGCCGCCGCTCTACCAACCCAGCATCCTACGGGCCGGGGGCCCGTTCAAGGCTCCGGCTCCAGCGCGGCCCGGGCCACAGACAGGTCCTCAGACCGAACCATGATGTCCTGCTGCCCGCAGCCGTCCACCGTCAACCCGGCGACCACCGACAAGGCCTCGTGACGCACGAACGTCTGTATGCCCGCACTCCTCAGCTTGGAGACAATGATCTCCGCCTCTACCGGGTCGTACACGGTCACCAGCAAGACGGGGGGTTCACCCACCGGACGGCCGGCGCCCGTCCCGCCGCTTCTGTCATTGTCAAAGTCCGAGCTCATCCGACACCTCCTGCATGGCCTGCAGACCGATGGCCAGGAACTCGTCCAATTCGAGCCCCAGTTCCGAACAGGTCAGCATATCTTCCCGGCGCGCCCCTTTAGCGAACGCCGGCTCCTTGAAGCGCTTGCGCAGACTCTTGAGAGTGACCAAACCCACCTGCTTCTCCGGTCTGATGAGCGCGGCCGCCGTAACCAAGCCGGTGAGAGGGTCGCTGGCGAAGAGGGCCCGGTCCATAGCGGTCTCGACGGCCGTCCCGTTGCCGGACGAGTTGTGGGCGAGGATGGCATGGAGTATCTCCTCGTCGTCGAAGCCGGCCTCGCGCAGCCACCGCACCGTCAGGGTGCCGTGCACATCCATCCGCCCGGCCGTCTCCTCCGCATCAAGGTCGTGCAGGAGTCCGGCCGACCGCCAGCGGTCTTCCTCACCTCCCAGACGGCGGGCGAGAGCTCCCATTATGGCCTCGGTCGCCACCATGTGTTTCACCAGGTTGTCGTTCTTCACGCGCGCGCGCACCAGCCGCAGCGCTTCTTCTCGCTCCATCAGGCCTCCGTCTCGAACAGGACCGCCGCCATACGCGTGGCCCTCCTCACGTCGTCTGGTCTCCAGGAAGTGCGCCGGGTTCGGGCGAGGTCCACCCATTCTTCGGCGCTCACCCAGCGCCAATCGCCGGCGGCGCCCGTCTCCAGCCCCACCCCGTCCATGCCGCCGGGGGGGCGGCAGGCCATGCTCACGGCGAGCAGGCGTTCCTCCTTGTAGAAGGTGAGATAGGCGTAGCAGGGCCCGGCCACCTCCACCTTCAGCCCCGTCTCCTCCGCCACCTCCCTGACGACGGCGGCGACCAGGTCCTCGCCCCGCTCCATCCGCCCTCCGGGGGGATCCCAGATCTCCGCGGGGCCCTCTCGGCGCAGCAGCAGCCAGGGGCCGGCCCCGCCGGTGCCCTGGTCGATAAGCCCGACCACGGCCAACCGCACATAGGGCGCCTGGGGGTCTCGGGCAGGGGAGTCCATGGTCAGAGACCGGCCCGGGCCAGCCTGGGCAGCGTCCGGACGATGACCTCACCGGCCGCCTTCACCCCGTCCGCGTCGACATCGAGGTGGGTGACGAAGCGAACCCGCTCGGGCGAGGCCACCCCGCACAGCACGCCCGCATCTCTCAGTGCGGACACCACCCGTTCGGGGCCCACGCCCAACCCAGTCACGTCGACGATGACGATGTTAGTCTGCACCGGGTGCACGATCACCGCACCGGCGACCTGCCCCAGGTGGGAGGCGAGGGTGGCGGCGTTCTCGTGGTCCTCAGCCAGGCGCTCCAGGTTGTGCTCCAGCGCATACAGCGCGCCGGCCGCGATGATCCCCGCCTGTCTCATGGCTCCGCCGTACCGCTTGCGATTGTTGCGGGCTTCCTCCACGAAATCCCGGGGCCCGGCCAGCGCCGAACCCACGGGGGCTCCCAGGCCCTTGGAGAAGCAGACGGAGACAGAATCCGCCGTGGCCGCGTACGCGTGCAGGGGGACCCCGGTAGCGACGTGAGCGTTCCAGAGGCGGGCCCCGTCCAGATGCACCTTGATGTTGCGGGACCGAGCCGCCTCGGCCAATGCCTCCATCGCCGCCAAAGGCCAGGCGGTGCCCCCGCAGCGGTTGTGGGTGTTCTCCATCTCCACAGCGCCGGTGCGGGCGAAATGCTCACCCTGCGGCCGCACCGCCCGCAGTACGGCTTCGACGGCGAGAACCCCGTGCTCACCCGCCACCGGGCGCAACTGCAGCCCCGACAGCGCGGCCGCCGATCCCCCCTCGTAGTGGAGGATGTGCGCATCCTCGTGGCAGATGACCTCATCCCCCAGCCGGGTGAGGGTGCGCAGGCACAGCTGGTTGCTCATGGTGCCCGAAGGCACGAAAAGGGCCGCTTCCTTGCCCAGCAGCCCGGCCACCGTCTCCTCCAACAAGGTGACCGTGGGGTCTTCTCGGTAGACGTCGTCGCCCACGGGGGCTGCGGCCATGGCCCTGCGCATGGCGTCGCTCGGCCTGGTGACGGTGTCGCTGCGGAGATCGATGGGGACGGTCACGGCCGGCATGCTTCCTCCTTACCGAGGCGTGGAGTCGGGCAGGCCGCCGTCCACCGGTATGGTGGCTCCGGTCGTGGGCGTCTGCCGCGTGGCGAAGAAGAGCACGGCGTTGGCCACGTGGGCGGCGGTGACCTGGGCTTTGAGCAGGTTGCGACTCTGATAGTAGGCCTCGAGACCCGCCTCGTCCAGACCGCGGGCCTTCATGCGGCCGGGTCCCACTTCCGCCCACAGGCCGGAGCGGCAGGTCCCGTGGGCGAAGACGGCGTCGGGCGACACCATGTTCACCCGCACGTCGTCGGCCGCCAGCTCCAGGCTGGCTATGCGGGCCAACTGGTGGGCGGCGGCCTTGGTGGAGCTGTAGGCCCCGAAGTCGGCGCCCGGGGAGAACACGTTCTTCGTGGAGACGAGCACGATGTCGCCTCCCGTCCCCTGGCGGCGGAAGAGGCGGGCGGCCTCGGCGATGACGAGAAGAGTCCCCTCCACATTCACCTTCTCCAGAGCGCGAAAGCGCTCCAGCGTCAGTTCGGTCAAAGGGGCCACCGCGGCAATGCCCGCATTGGGGATCACCAGGTCGACGCCGCCCCACGTGCGGCAGACCTCGGCGAAGCCGGCGGCCACCGACGCGGGGTCGGTCACATCAAGCGGCACTCCCAGCAGTCGTCCGGGGAAGGCGGCTCCCACCGTCGCCAGGAGTGTGTCGAGCGCCGCCCCGGGCAGGTCGGTGGCGGCCACCAGGCAGCCGGCGTCCAGCAGCCCCTGGCAGATGCCCGTCCCGATGGCGCCCGCCGCACCGGTGACGAGAGCGACGTGACCGCGCAGAGCGCCGGCGCCGCCCGCCAACTTCTTGTGCTGCAGGGTCCGGTACTCCATGCGGAAGAGCTCGGCTTCGGGCAGTCCCTGATAGCTCGCCCCCTCGGCGGCCACGGCGGTCTTGACGGCGATGGTGTGCGCAGTGATGTCCCGGGTGATGACCGACTCCCGCAGGTCCGAGCCCGCGCAGAAGGCCCCTACCCCGGGCATCAGTACCACCCGCGGCTGGGGGTCGAACGCCTCCACGCCGGCGGGCATGTCTTTCTCATAGCGGCCGAGATACGCGGCGTACTCGTCGCAGTAGCGGGAGACCGCCTCTGCCACCCGGTCCCGTAGGCCGGCCGCCTCGGCCGCCCGAGCGCCGCCCCCAGCGATGTCGGTCGCCTCCACCCACAGCGGAAGCGCCCTGGTGCGGATGAGGTGGTCGCTGGTCAGCGGGGGGGTGACAAGGTTGTGGCGGGCCTCCGGTGCGGCCAGAGCGGCCAGGGTGCCCGCGTCGGCCAAGGCCTGCACGATCACTCTGCGGTAGGGCCGGTCGCAGTCGCCCGTCCGGCCGGCCAGTAGCCCTCTGACCACCGGCATAACCGCGGCCAGGACGGCCGGATCGGCGGCAGAACCAGGGAGAGCGCCGGCGGCAGCGACCGGGGGCCAGGCGCCGTCCCGGGCGAAGGCCGCGGCGCGCCCGCGCGCAGCGCGACGCGCCGCGGCCCAGTCCTCGGCCCTGGTCACCAGGTCGATCATAAGCTCATAGGAAGCCCGAGCGGTGTCGCCCCAGGTGACGAGGCCGTGGTAAGCCCACACCATGGCCCGGGCCGCCGGCGCCGCTTCGGCGGCCGCGGCGGCCGCCTGGGCCAGCTTGAACCCTGGGGTGACATAGGGCAGGACGATGACCTCCTCACCCAGGGCCTCCCGGACCGCGGTGTCGCCGCCGTCGCGGTTGGTCAAGGCGAGGATGGCGTCGGCATGCGTATGGTCGATGAACGTCCCCGGAAGGAAGGCGTGCACCAGAGCCTCGATGGACGGCGTGGCGTCGCCCGCCCGCAGCAAATGGGTTCGCAGCTCCTCCACCATGGCCTCATCGTTCAGATCAGGCAGACCGCGCAGGCGCCGCAGATAGGCCAAGTCGAGCCCAGGGTGGCCGGACGGCTCGATCGTGGCCATGTCGGCGCCGGAGGCCTTGACGAAGAGGGCGGGCAGCTCTTCCCCCAGCGCGTTGGTCCACCAGGCCTTCACCGACGAGTTGCCGCCCCCATGCAGCACCAGGTCGGGCTCGGCCCCCAGCAGCCGGCTGGAGTAGGTCCGCAGGGCCAGAGGTTCTCCCCAGTCGGCCCCATAGCGGGCTACGAACCCGGCAGCCTCTTCATCGGACCACTTCGAGCGCATCCGCTCTCCTCCCGTCAGCGCAGCGGCGCCATGTGGCTCGCCCGTCAATCGCGCCGGGCCCGCGCGCGGACCGTCTCCAGCACGAAGCGCGCGTTCACCTCGGCCGCCCCGCCGTCGAAGACGGCGCTGCCGGTCACGATCAAGTCGGCGCCGGCGGCCGCCACCTCCCCGATGTTCTGCCTGGTGATGCCTCCGTCGACACACAGCAAGATGTCCCTGCCCGCAGCGGCGATGATCTTCTTGGCCCGGTCGATGCGAGAGAAGGTGGTGGGCGCCAGGGTCTGGCCGCTCCACCCGGGGTCGATGCCGAGGATGACCACCAGGTCGACCTCGTCCAGCAGCGGGGACAGCCACTCCAATGGCGTGCCCGGGTTGAGAGCCAAACCGCGGACGATACCCATTCCGGACCCGGCGCTGTGTGCGAGCGTGCCCAAGCGTTGCAGCACCCGGTGGATGTGCACGGCCGCTTCCACGTGCACGGTGACGATGTCGGCCCCGGCTTCCACATACGCCGCCATCTTCTCGAGTGGCTCCTGCACCATCAGGTGGACGTCCTTGAGCAGGGGAGTGCGCAGTCCCTTGACGTAGGCCGGGCCCACGGTCAACTGCGGGCAGAAGCAGCCGTCCATTACATCTACGTGCACGACGCCCACCCCGGCCCGCTCAAGGGACTCCAGCTCCGAGCCCAAGCGCATGAGGTCGGCGGTGAGGGTCCCCACGCTCACCGTGGGGCAGAGTGAACGCAGTCTCGCCAGTGTCTCGTTCATCCGCCGTCTTTTCGCCGCCTATGCGTCCCCCGTCCGCGCGCCGTCTACTTCTTCTCGTTCTTGAGGGTGAGGAAGAGCTCGTATGCGTCTTTGGGGGGCATGAGTTCGTGGACGACCTTCCCCACCGCCTGGATCATCGCCACCGGAGCCTCAGACTGGAAGATGTTGCGGCCCATGTCCACCCCCGCCGCCCCTTCGCTCACAGCCTTGTAGGCCATGGTGAGGGCATCGAGTTCGGGCAGCTTCTTGCCGCCGGCCATGACGATGGGCACCGGGCAGGAAGCGGTGACGGTCTCGAAATCCTCTTCCACATAGTAGGTCTTGACGATATTGGCCCCCAACTCGGCGGCCATACGGCAGGCCAGCCGGAAGTAGCGGGCGTCGCGGGTCATGTTCTTGCCCACTGCGGTGACGCCCAGCACCGGGATGCCGTAGCGGTACCCGGCATCGACCAGACGGGTCATGTTGTAGATGGACTGGGTCTCCCCCTCGCCCCCTATGAACACCTGGACGGCCATGGCCGCCACGTTCATGCGTATCCCGTCCTCGATGTCCACCGCGATCTGCTCATTGGACAGTTCCCGCAGGATGCTGGGGCCGCCGCTGGCCCTCATGACGATGCCGCGCTCGAAGGTGGAGGGCATCATGGAGCGCAGCGCACCTCGCGTGAGCATGAGGGCGTCCGCGTACGGGGTCAGAGGCACGATGTTGACGTCCATGCGCTCGAGACCCGAGGTGGGGCCCTGGAAATAGCCGTGGTCCACGGCCAGCATGACCGTCCGCCCCGACTGGGCCCGGAAGATGCGGGACAGCCGGTTCTGCATGCCCCAATCGAGCGCCCCCGACCCCTTGAGGAAGAAGGGCTCGTTCTTTGCCGGGATGTCGAGGTGGTAGTTCTTGGATTCCTTGATGCTGTCGATATCTGGCATGGAGCGCTCTCCGGTCGGGTCTACTGGGGATGGACGGGAACGATTCTACCAGAGCCCGCTGACCTCACTCCTTACCCGGGCGCGGCGCCGGACCTGGGGACCGCGGACGCCAACCTCGGACAGGAACCCGCCCGCGACCGGCGAATCGGCCCTCACCACGGGCTAGACCGCCGGCCCTACTTGACGACCAGGACCGAGCAAGGGGCGAGCCGTGTGAGGTTCGCGGCCGAGCCGCCCATGATCCTCCCCAACACCCGGGAATGGCCCATGAAGCCGATGATCAACAGGTCCATGCCCTGCGCCTCGATGTACTGGATGGTCGTCTCCACCTCGTGACCGGGGGTCACCAGCGACCGTAATTCCACCCCCTGCGCCGCCGCCGCCTCCGTGGCCTCCCGCACGATCCGCCCGAAGTAGCTGTCCTCTTCCGCCTTCTCTTCCAGCACCTCGCCGACGGTGGCAGCGTAGTGAGGAAGGTGCTCTTCGACGCAGATCATGTGTAACTCGGCGTCGAAGCACTTAGCCAGTTCGATCCCCTTGGCCAGGGCCCTGCGGGCATGATCGGAACCATCGTTCGCCACAAGTATCTTCTTATACACCTTGACCTCCTAGCTCGTCTGCTCGCCCACCGAGCCGCCGACCCCGGCGTGCTCCTGGTCTCCTGCCGCCTCGGGGCCGGCCCTCTCCTCGTCCGCGACGCTCCCGGTCGGCGCCGCCTGTGAGGGTTGGGCCGCACCAAGGGGCAGCGGAGGCTGGAAGAAGCGTTGCGCGATAAGAGTGGGTATGACCGCGGTGGCGATCACCACGGTCACCAGAACGGTGAACTGGGTCTTGTCGATATGCCCGGCCTGCAGACCATACAAGGCGGAGATGGTGCCGAAGGTCAGCCCGGTGCTCATAAGAAGAGTGGCATAGGGAGCGTGACCCCGCAGATACCTGCGGGCGAAGGGATAGACCCCAACGAACTTGGCCGCGATCTTAAGAGCGAAGAGTATCGCGACCAGGCCGACGCTCGTCGCCAGAGCGCTGATAGACACGTTCATGCCGCCTTTGAGAAAAAAGAAGGGGGTCACGATGCCGAAGGCGATCACCCTCAGTTTGCGCTGCAGATCACGCTGACCGGCGAAGCTCTTCGACAGAGCGGCCCCCAGGATGAACACGGGCAGAACGGCGTGGCTGTTCCCCAGTGTAGCCAGGAGCATGATCCCGAACAGCGCGGCGAAGATGAGCTTGATGTCGGGCTCGATGACGCGGCCGCCGTAGCGCTTCACGAACCAGCGGAACACCCGAGGGGCAAACACGATCACCACGGCCGAGACGGCGTAAAAGCCCACAGTCCACCAGTTGACCTCGGCGAACAGCACGCTGAGAGCGACCACCGTACCCAGGTCGGTGATGAAACAGGCGGCCATGATCACCTTGCCCGTGTCGCTGTTGGTGAGGCCCGTCTCCACCAGTACCGCGTAGACCACGGCAAGCGATGTGGTCGAGAGAGCCGCACCCGCGATCTCGGCCGCTTTCAGATCCCAACCGGCGACCAGATAGCAGTAGAGGAAGGCGGCCACGAAGGGGACCAGGAAGGAGAACCCCCCGATGAGCGCGCTCTCCTTGAACCGGGAGCGCAGCAGGTCGGTGTCGACCTCCACCCCGGCCAGGAAGGTCAGCAGGATCCCGCCAAACACGGCCAGGAAGTCGATCCAGGCCGTGGACTCGATCTGGAAGAGATTACCGGCCACCACCCCCAGGGCGATCTCGACGATCGCCACCGACAGGGCCAACCTGATGGATATCAGGCTGGCGAGCAGCACCAGTAGGGCCAGAACGAACGGGATATAGGTGTCACTCATGCGCGCCACTCCCGGGAACGGCGAACAGGTGGTCGAGCTCGGCCAAGGCCCGCTCCACCCGCGCCACCAGGTCTTCCGAGCCCGAGACCAGACGGAAGTCCTCGCCGATCCGCGCGACTGCGCGCAGGGCGGCGACGGGAGCAGCTGGCGGGGGCGACGAGCAGGGGGGCGCAGCAGCACTGAGATCGGCGGTCTTCATGTCCCTCCTATCCCTCGCGTCCGCCTGCACGGCCGGAACGCTCGATTCACGGGGATAGGAGTCATCAGCGGCTGACAACCGCGGTCACGGCGGACTCCATCGCCGAAAGGATTATAGCAGGCGCCCCCCGTACTTCTGAGGGAGGGCCTGGGACGCCGCCCTTTGTCCTGCCATAATGACCGGAACCGGCCGATGAGCCCGGGAGTCGGAGGCGGAGAGCCCGCCCGGGGCAGACGGAAGGACAGGAGAACCCGGATCGGAATGAGCCCCCTCGAGCAGACACGATGCCCGCAGTGCCAAGTCCCCAACGAGCCCGGGGCCCTCTTCTGCAGCCGTTGCGGTGCCTCTCTCAACCGGCCCGGCTATCAGGGCAGCCGCCGGAAGCGCATCACTGCGGCCGGCGTGACCATGGCCTTGGCCCTGCTGCTGGCCCTAGGCATAACCGCATTCGTGCTCTTCCTGATCGTCCAGCGTGTGCTTTGGCCGGAAGAGGCGGTCGACCCTTATGCCCGGGTGTCGGGCACCACCGCCACGCTGGTCACCGCCGCTGAAGACGGCGGCGCTGAGCCGGACGGCGGCGGCGGCGGAGCCATCCTGGTGCGCCCCCGGGCCGCGTTCGCCTCTTCCATTCTCGAAGCCAGCAACACCACCGACTACCGGGCCACCAACCTGCTCGACGGAGATCTGGCCACCGCCTGGTGTGAGGGGGTCGAAGGGCCCGGCATCGGCGAATGGGTGCGGTTGGAGTTCTCCCGTCCTTTGGTCCTGGACCGCGTCGAGGTGGCCAACGGCTACCAGCAGGACCCGGACCGCTTCCGGGCGAACGCCCGGGTGAGGTCTCTCGAGGTGGAGTACTCCAACGGGGTGACGCAGCTGGTGGACCTGGTGGACGCTCAGGGCCTGCAGATCATCGACCCGGCTGCCAAAGAGACCGAGTGGGTCAAGTTGACCATCGTCTCCGTCTATCCTTCGCGCACCTGGGACGAGACCGCCCTGTCTGAGGTGCGGGTGTTCGAGGCCGCCGGCCAGCTGTAGGCGAGAGCCGCCCCCCGGCGCACGGCGTCTTTGCCGTACCGTTCCCTGATGGCATCGAGCTTGAGATCCAGCTCGCGCAGCAGCGGCAGTCCCTGATCGAAGAGATCGTCCTGCCAGGCGCGGGGCACCAGGTTGCTGAGGCCTACCCCCACCAGTCGCAGGTGATAGCGGCGGCGGCGTCCCTGCCGGAACAGAGCCAGTGTCTCTTCGAAGAACATCTCGTCCACGTCGAGGGGGCGGGACAGGGTACGGGAACAGGTGTGGGTGACGAAGTCGGAATAGCGGATCTTGACCGTGACCGTGCGGGCCTCCAGCCGCTTGCGCCGCAGACGGCGGCAGACATCCTCGGTGAGGGCGATCAGGGTCGACTCCAGCAGCCCCATATCGGACACGTCCTCCTCGAAGGTGTGCTCCCGGGAGATGGACTTGACTTCCTCCCGCGGCGTGACCGGACGCAGATCCTCTCCCCGCGCCCGATGAGCGAGCAGTTCTCCCCATTCCCCGAAGGAGAGACGGAGAAGATGCGCCGGTACTCGAGCCAGGTCGCCCACCGTCACCACCCCTCGGTCGCGCAACTGCTCAAGCAGGTGAGGGCCCACCCCCGGTAACTTCTGCACAGGCAGAGGGGCCAGGAACTCCGCCTCTTGCCCGGGCGGGACCACGGTGAAGCCGCCCGGCTTCTGGTAGTCGGAGGCCACCTTGGCCAGCAGCTTGTTGGTGGCCACTCCCACGGAGATGCTGAGCCGCAGCTCGTCGGCCACCCGCTGCTGGATGAGACGGGCGGTGCGCACCGGGGGGCCAAAGAGCAGTTCGGTGCCGGTGAGGTCGACGTAGGCCTCGTCGAGGCTGATCTGCTCCACCAGGGGCGAGTAGCCGTCGAGCATGGCCATAAGCCGGCGGGAATACTCGTGATAGAGCTGATGGTGCCCGGTGAGATAAACCCCGTGGGGACAGAGACGCCTGGCGGTGCGGAGCGGCATGGCTGAGTGCACCCCATAGCGCCGGGCCACATAGTTGGCGGTGGCGACCACCCCCCGCTCGCCTCCTCCCACGATGACCGGCTTGCCCCGCAGCGAAGGGTCCCGGTTCTCCTCCACCGCGGCGAAGAAGGCGTCGAAATCCAGGTGGGCTATGACCCGATGAGCCGCCCGCGGCCGCACTATGACTTGCCCTCTCTCCACAGCGGACAGCATACACGAACATTTGTTCGGTGCCAAGGGAGCCGGAGGGAGACGGGGATCCACGCAGCGCCGCCGACGCCGCCGCGCGCGGCGGCGTCGGCCCCGCGTTGGTCGGCCGGCCCCGGCCTAGCCGTCGCCGGCCCGGCCGTCGCCCGCTGAGCCTTGTTCGCCCTCCTCTGCCTCGCCCCGCACTCCTTCGACACCCTCCCGGACCAACCAGGGGACCATAACGAGGGCCGCCACCGGGTCGGCCCACCACCAGCCCAGGGCAGAGTTGAGAGCCAAGCCCACCAGCAAGGTCAGCGACAGGTAGGCACAGGCCAGGGTCTCCTTGGCTTCGGCCCGGAGGGCCTCGCTCCCCATGCGCGCCGCCGTCCGCAGCTTGCCCCAGGCCAGGAGGGGCATGACTGCCAGAGACACCGCCGCCAGCACGATGCCCACTGGACTCTCCTCCGGGCGATCCGCCCTGACCAGGGTCAGGAGGGCCTGGATCGTGACATAGGCGGCCAAGGCCAAGAAGGTGAGGCCCACGAAGAGGTGGGCCCGCCTCTCGGTCGTCTGCACCCGGTCCCGGTCACCGCCGCGCAGTTCCACCAAAAGCCGCCACAGAAGGACCGCTGCGGCCGCCAGCTCGATGACGCTGTCGAGGCCGAAACCGAAGAGGGCGATGCTCCCCGCCTCCGTGCCCGCCCAGATGGCGATAACCGCCTCGATCACGTTGTAGGCGAGGGTGAGGGCGACCAGCGCTATCGCCAGCCGCAAGGAGCGGTGAGCCGATGAAACGGCTCCGGACCCCGCCCCGCCGCCCATATCGGGCGTCACCCCGGGCGGCGTCACCCCGGGCTCCACCCCAAGCCCGCTCTCAGCTCCCGGCCCCGGTCCGATCCCTCTGGTCACTCAGGTGATCTCGCCGGCCAACGCCTCGTAGCCGGGGCGTCCCATGAGGGCGTAGGTGGCCTCCTTGCCCGCTTCGACGCCGGGCTGGTCGTACGCGTCCACGTCATACAGCTCCCCGGCGACGGCCGTGGCCATCTCCAACAGGTACATGAGCGCCCCCATCCAGAAGGCGTCCACCCGGGGCAGGGTGATGGTCAGCGAGGGCCTGCCCTGCTTGGCCAGCGCCCAGGCAGTGGAACGCTGTTCGGCCCAGAAGAGCTCCGCCAGGGTGTGGCCGCCCAGATAGGCCAGGGCCTGCGCTTCCGGCCCCGGCTGAGGTATGGGTACGTCCCGGGCGAACTCTCCCACTCCGAGGAAGGTGAAGACCTTGTCGTCAGGACCCTCCATGTAAAGCTGAAGCTGAGAGTGCTGGTCGGTCGCCCCCAGGGCCTTCACCGGCAAGGGGCCGTGATTCACCGTCCTCCCCTGCCGGTCCACGGCTTTGCCCAGGCTCTCGGCCCACAGTTGCCGGTACCAGTCGGAGAGGTCGCGCAGACGGGCGGCGTACGGCATCATGACGCTGATGCGGCGGCCGAGCGCCGTGTCCTGCAGGTAGTGGACGCCGGCGAAGGCGCAGGCCGGGTTGTCCCAGCCCCTGGCGGCGGCGATGCGGTCGGCCATGTGGCGGGCGCCGGCAAGCAGAGCACGGACGTCCATACCGGTGAGCGCCGCCGGCACCAGACCCACCGCGCTGAGCACCGAGAACCGGCCGCCCACCCCGGGGGGAAGATCGAACATCCGCAGTCCCAGAGTGTTGCCGATGGCCCGCAACGCTCCCTTTTGGGGGTCGGTGGTGAAAACCAGGTGGTCGCGCAAAGCCGCAGCCCCGACTTGGGCCTCCAGACGTTCTCGTATGATCAGGTAGGCGGCCATCGACTCGCCCGTGGTCCCCGATTTGGAGATGACATTGACGAGGGTCCGGCGCAGCTCGAGCCGGTCGAGCAGCCCGGCCGTCTCTTCGGGGTCGATGTTGTCGAGCACGTAAAGACGAGGCCGGCCGGCTCGCTCCGACGCGCTCGCCTGGTTGTAGTAGAAGGGCAAGAGAGCGGTGGACAGCGCGATGGTCCCCAAGGCTGACCCCCCGATGCCGATCACCAGGAGGTCGTCGTAGGCACCCTCCACCTCCGCGGCGAAAGAAACGAACTCGCCCGGATCCTCCCAGGGGAGTCCGACCCAGCCCAGCATCCCCGTGCCTGCCGCCGCCTGCACGGCGGCCAGGCCCTGATCCAGCCGCGGCGCCCACTCGTCCATCATCTCGGGAGTCAGACCACGCCGTTGCGCGGGCGTCGCCAGGCAGCGCGCCATGTCGAATGAGAGCTCGTCCACGACTCCTCCTCGTAGGTGCGTGTCCACCGGCCCGGCGCCCTCTGTCGTCTCAGGGGGCCGTCTGTTCCCAATCCGCCCTTGATTCTATATGCTGGCCCGGCAGCGCGACAGTGCACCGACACCGCATTGACGGAGCAAGATGGCCCGAAGGCCCCTCCCCCTCATCGGGGCCCAGATCTCGACGGCGGGCGGCCTCGCCCCCGTGCCGCAGCGTGCGCTGGACATCGGCGCGGAGGTCGTGCAGATCTTCGACACCAATCCCCGCACCTGGCGCCCCCGCCCGGCCTCGGAGGAGGAACTAGGCGCCTTCACCACCGGACTGGCCCGCCGCCGTCTTCCCCTCTACCTGCACACCATCTATCTCATCAACCTGGCCTCCCCTGACGATGCGCTCCGCCGGCGCTCGGGAGCGGCCCTCGCGCACGCCCTACGATTGGGGGCCCAGACCGGGGCGGCGGGCGTGGTCACCCACGTGGGGTCCCATCGGGGCGAAGGCTTCGACAAGGCGCGGAGGTGGGTGGCCGAGACCGTCGCCGCCGCCATGGCCTGGGCGGCCGGCGTCGGGGAGGAGCCGCCCGCCCCTCAACCGGGGAGCGACGCTCCGGGCAGCCGCGCGGCGGGCGGCGACAAGCGGGGTGCGGACGGTCTCAGCGGCGGTCCCGGCGGCGGTCCCAGCGGCGGTCTCACCGGCGGTATAACCGGCGGTCTCGGCGAAGTCGCCGGCCTCAGCCTCGGCCTGCCACCCCTGCTCCTGGAGAACGGGGCCGGCTCGGGCAACACGGTGGGCGACAGCCTGAGCGAACTCGCCGCCCTCGTCGAGACGCTGGCAGAGGTTCTTCCCTCTCCGGCCGCAGTCGGCCTCTGCCTCGACACCGCCCATCTGTTCGCCGCCGGCTATCCCGTACATCAGCCCGAGGGACTGGAGGATCTCCTCGGCGAACTCCGCGCTCTCGACCTGCTCGACCGAGTCAAGCTCGTGCATCTGAACGACTCCAAGGCACCATTCGCCGGCCATCGCGACCGCCACGACGATCTGGGCAAGGGGCAGATGGGCTATGAGGCCCTGGCCCGTGTGGTACGACATCCCGGCCTTGCGCACATCCCCTTCGTACTGGAGGTCCCCGGCGCCGACGGCCGGGGGCCCGACAGCCTCAACGTGCGGGTGGCTAAGAGAATGCGGGCGGGGGCTCCGCCCCCACGGCCAGCGCCTGCTCCCGCCGGAATGCGTCGAGTAAGGCCAGGGTGACGGGGCCCGGGCGCCCGTCTCCCACCACGTGCCCGCCTATCCTGACCACGGGGCGCAGGTCCTTGGTGGTGGAGGCGGTGAAGACCTCGCAACCCTCGGGCGCGTCGATGATCTCGGCCAGCGTGAACTCCCGCTCCTCTACCGGGATGCCGTCGCGCCGGGCCAGCCTCATGGTGTGCAGGCGGGTGATGCCGGCCAGGATACGGTTGCTCAGCGGATGGGTACAGACGACCCCGTCCAGCACGGCGAACACGTTTGAAGACCCTCCTTCCCGCACCACCCCGCCCGGCCCGATGAACAGGGCCTCGTGGGCGCCCGCCTCCAGGGCTTCTTCCTTGGCGAGGACGGCGGCCAGCAGGTTGGTGGACTTGATGTCGCATCGGGCCCAGCGCAGATCTTCAATCGGATGGAGAACCGCTCCGGCCAGGATCTCCTCAGCGGAAAGCGGCTCGCTGCTGCGGGCGTAGGCAAGGACCGTGGGGTGAGGCGGGCGCGGGAAGACGAACTCGCGGGGGGCGGGACCTCTGGTCACCTGCACATACACGCTGCCGTGCACCACGCCGGAGCGCTCGACCAGCCGGGGCAGCACCTCCTCCAGCCGATGACCGACCGCCGCCTCGCTCAGCCTGACGGCCTCCAGGCTGCGTTCCAGCCGGCGCAGGTGGTCGTCCAGCCAGACCGGCCGACCGTTCATGACTTTGATGACTTCGTAGACCCCGTCTCCCAGCTGGAAGCCGCGGTCTTCCACAGGGATCCACCCGTGGCTCAGGGGCATGAACTCCCCGTTCAGATACAGCATCTCCTGATCCATCTGCTACCCTCGAATCGATGATCACGTACCGGCCCGCAACCCAGTCCGACGCCCCCGCGGTGCTGTCTCTGCTGGCAGAGATCATGCGGCACCACGGTGTGACCCCACCCAGCGCGTCCCGGTTGGCCTCGGTGGTCGCGTCCATCCTGGAAGCGCCCGTGCCCGCGGCCGGCGACCGCGTCGCGCCCGCTCATTCTATCCTGGTCGCAGAAGACCGAGGCCGCGTCGTGGGCATGTGCGCCCTCATCTTCTCCCTCAGCACCTGGTCGGCAGCGCCGGTATGCGAGGTGCAGGACCTGGTGGTGACCGAGAGCCACCGCCGCGGGGACGTGGGGCGCGGACTCCTCGCAGCCGCTCAGCACCTGGCCCGGGACCGGGGCTGCGCCCGCTTGTTCCTTTTGGCCGAGTCGTGGAACCTGGACGCCCACGCCTTCTACCGCAGCCTGGGTTTGGCCGAGAAGACCTGCCTCTACTTCGAGCGCGATCTGCGAGACACGCCCGCGACGCCTACCTGAGGAAGGGCGGTACCTCCAGGTCGTCGGCGCCGGCGGTCGTCGGCCCCTTGGGCTCCAGCGCCACGGTGGGGTCGACCACCAGGTCCTTGGTGGCCTCGCGCGCGGCCTCTCGGGACAGCACCGGACCGAGGGCCGGACCCTCCTCCCGCACCTGCCCGCGCGGCTCCTGGCCCGCGCCTGGGCCGGGCTTCGCGGCGGGCGGCGGTCCATGGTCGTGGCGGGTGGCTGCCAGTACTTCCTCGGTGAGGACCTGTTCACTGGTGGCGTCGAAGCCAGCGGCCACCACCGTGACCCAGATGGTGTCACCCAGCGACTCGTCGACCACGGCGCCGAAGATGATGTTGGCTTCGGGGTCGGCTGCGGCGTTGATGATCTCGGCCACCTCGTTGACTTCGTGCAGCGACAGGTCGGAGCCTCCGCTGATGTTCAGCAGGATGCCGCGGGCTCCCTCGATGGAACTCTCCAGCAACGAAGAGTTGATGGCCATGTCGGCGGCCTTCTCAGCCCGCTGTTCGCCCCGAGCCCGGCCGATACCCATGTGGGCCGTGCCGGCTCCGGTCATGATGGTGCGCACGTCGGCCAGGTCGAGGTTGATTAGGCCGGGGACGGTGACCAGGTCGCATATTCCCTGTACGCCCTGGCGGAGGACATCGTCGGCCAGCCGCAGCGCCGCCAGCATGGAAGTGCCTCGGTCGGCCACCTCGAGCAGCTTGTCGTTGGGGACCACGATGACGGTGTCGGCCTTCTGCCGCAGCATGCGCACACCCTCCAGGGCCTGCAGGCCCCGGCGCTTGCCCTCGAAGGCGAAGGGTCTCGACACCACCCCGATGGTGAGGGCACCCACCGATTTGGCGATCTCGGCCACAACCGGTGCCGCCCCGGTGCCGGTGCCTCCCCCTTCTCCGGCGGTGATGAACACCATGTCGCTGCCCTTGAGCATGGCCTTGATCTCGTCGTATGCGGCGAGGGCGGCCTCTCGTCCCACCTTGGGGTCGGAACCCCCACCCAGGCCTTTGGTCAGTTCCCGGCCGATGCGCAGCTTGTGATCGGCCTCGCACATAGCGAGCGCTTGAGCGTCGGTGTTGACTGCGATGAACTCAACGCCTTCCAGTCCGGCTTCGAGCATGCGGTTGATGGCGTTGGTGCCGGCGCCGCCGACCCCCACCACCCGGATGACGGCCGGGAAACTGCGGGATGGTTGTATCAGCGTGCGCCGCCCGGCGTCCGTGGCTTCGCCCGGATCGTCCGGCGCCGCCTCGTCCACCGCCGGGGGGACGTTGCCCTCGGCCGGCTTTTCCTCGCTCCGGGCCTGCCCCTCACCCGCCCTGAACAGGAAGCTGAGCCCGCTGTCTTTCATGCTAGATCTTCTTTCCACGGAGCACCTCTCTCGCGAGCTGCCGATACGCTGCCGCCGCCTGGCTGTCGGGCGCGTATTTCAGCACCGATTCGCCTTTGACCGGCGCCTCTGCGAACTTTATCGTCTTCCGGATGGGAGTCGTGAACACCAGCTCCCCGAAGTTCTGTCTGAGCACTTCCACAGCCTCCCTCCCGTGGACGGTGCGTGAATCGTACATCGTCGGCACGATACCGGCGATATGGACGCGCGGATTAAGGTTCTCCCGCACCAACTCTAGGGTCTTCTCCAGTTGAGCCAAGCCCCGCAGCGAGAGATACTCGCACTGCACCGGCACGATGACCGCGTCGGCCGCGGTGAGCGCGTTGATGGTCAGCAGCCCCAGCGAGGGGGGCGTGTCGACCACGATGTACTCGTAGCGGTCGAGCACCTGCATGAGCGCCTTGCTCAGAACGCGCTCCCTCCCGATGAGGGAGCTGAGCGCTATCTCCGCCGCGGCCAGGTCGATGCTGGAGACCGCCACGTCCAGCTCCCGCCGGATGATGGCGTCCTCGATGCTGACCCCGTTGACCAGGACGTCGTACATGCTGGGGCGGACCGCGTCGGGGTTCAGGCCCAGACTCATGGTGAGGTTGCCCTGGGGGTCCATGTCCACCGCCAGGACGCGGTATCCCATCTCCTGGAAGGCCACGCCCAGGTTGAGGGTGGTCGTGGTCTTCGCCACTCCCCCCTTCTGGTTCGCAAAGGCCAAGACTTTGGCCAAGGACTCTTCCTTTCCTCACACGGCGGCAGCGAGGCTCGACATCGATACCTTTTCGTAAAGGGAGGAAGAAATCCTCCGGACGGGTGCGCTACGTCGCGGCCAGCTCCTAGCGGGTGGCGGTCTCCAGGCCGGCCGGCCTGAACCCGCTGGCCACCGAGACCGGCGGGGACTGCGACTCAGAGAAATCACGCAGTTCCTTGAGGAATTCCCGGTTCTCCTTGACGTGCTCCCAGGCCCGGCTGATGAGATACCCCTCCAACTGGTGCTTGCGATATCGGGGCGCGTCGGGCTTGGGGTCGAACACCCGGCTGAGCCTGTAGAAGCGCTTGTGGGCTTGGAGCACCGAATCCTGCAGTTCGTACGGCGTCATCTGCTTGGGCCAAAACACCACGTGATGGCCGTCGTAGAGGCTCCAGTTCTTGGTGAAGATGCGTCCTTCCGCCTCGAACTGGGCGGTCTGCCGGGTGCCCGGCAAGGGGGTCAGCGCCAAGAACTGCGCGGAGTTGAGACCGTGATCGGCCGCGAAGTCCGCCGTCTTCGCCAGCGATTCCACCGTATCGGAGTCGGCCCCGAAGACGAACATGCCGTGGGTCTTTATGCCCCGCTTGGAGAGAGCCTCCAGGCCGCCGGCCATGTCGTCGATGCTCGACTCCTTGTGGTACTCCTTAAGGGTGGCCGGGTTGACCGACTCCAGACCCAGGTAGACGATACGGCAGCCCGCATTCCACAAGAGGTCCAGCAGTTCGGTGTCCACCACGCCGTCTTTGCAGACGGAATCCACCCTGATCTGGGCGAAGAACGGCATGTCGAACTTGGCTTTGATCATCTCCCGGAGCAGCTCTTTGCCGCGCCGCTTGCTGATCAAGAAGTTGTCGTCATAGAAGAAGACCTTGTCGTGCTTCAACCCCTTGAGATGCCGCACCACCTCGACTGGGTCGACTACCCTCACTCTCCGTCCGAACATGAGCACCACCGAGCAGAACTCGCAACCGAAGGGGCAGCCTCGGGACGATAGGATGGGCGTGGGATGGACCTTGGCCCCGTTGACCACCAGGCTAAGGTCCGGCCAGGGCAGGTCGGTGAGCGAGGTGAGAAGGGGCCGGTCGGGGTTGTGGACCACCGTACCGTCGGCGGCCCGGTAGGTGAGTCCCTTGATGGTCTCGAGAGAGCCCCGACCCTGCAGGAATTCCACCAGTTCCACCAGCGTCTCTTCGCCCTCGTTGCGGACGACGTAGTCACAGAAATCGATGGCCTCGTCGGCCAGGAAGGTCACGTGCGGTCCGCCCATGACCACGGGGATGCCGGCGTCGCGGACCCGTTGGGCGTAGCGGTAGCCCCTGATGGAGGTGGAAGTGGTGGTGGAGATCCCGACCAGATCGGAAGAAAGGACGTCATCCCAATCCACCTCGCTCAGGCTCTCCGCGTAGATGCGCACCTCGTGGCCCCGCTGGGTCATGAGGGCTCCCAGCAAGGGAAGGCCCAGACGCAGTTGCTTCACAAAGCTGTAGACGTGGAAACCTGGAGCGGCAGGTTCGATGAAGGTTATCCGCAAAGCCCGCCTCTGGGTGGTCTCGTTGATCAGGGTGGGAGCTATGGTAGCACACGCCCTCT
Source organism: uncultured Gaiellales bacterium (assembly GCA_964399135.1). Taxonomy (GTDB): domain Bacteria; phylum Actinomycetota; class Thermoleophilia; order RBG-16-64-13; family RBG-16-64-13; genus CAYNPL01. Next base: position 42,357 of record CAYNPL010000005.1, on the reverse strand, counting down.
GGGGCTCTTCGGGATGGACACCCTCATCTGGGTCGCTGGACCTTCTCCCACCAGCTCGATACGACCTCCGAGGAGCTCGCAGATCTCCCTGCACAGCGCCAGCCCCAGACCGATGCCCTCGCCGGCACGCGCCGCTCTGCCGCGATGAAAGCGCTCGAAGAGCCGTCGCCGATCCTCCCCCGCGAGAGGAGGTCCCCCGTTGACCACGTCCAGGATGACGTTACCCTCGGCTTCCCCAGCGCCGTCGTCTCTCACCCACACTTCGATGGGGTCGTTTCCCCCGTACTGCACGGCATTCCGAAGCAGATTGCCCACCACCTGCCGCAGCATATCGCTGTCCGTCACCGCCACGGTCCCCGGCTGGGAGTGGATAGTGAAGCGATCGGCCGGCGCCAGACCGGCCTGCGCCAGACGATCCACCTCTTCCTGGACCACCCGCTCTACCGGCACCGGGGCCATGAGCGGACGAAACTCCCGGGAGTCGTACCGGGACAGCGTGAGCAGGGCATCCAAAGTCTTCTGCAGGCGGGCGGACTCCCGGGCGATCGCCGCCGCCGCCGTTCGCTGCTGCTCGGGGTCGTGGGCGGTGCCGTCGAGGAGCGCCTGAGAGAAACCTTGGATGGAGGTCATGGGTGTGCGCAGTTCGTGTGCCGCGGCCGCCACGAAGCCCCGCAACGAATCCTGGCTGCGCTGCACTTCCGCCCTGGTGGTCTCGAGGCTGTCCGCCAGCTCCTGGACTTCACCCGGATACGAACCGGTGACCGGCTCGTCGAAGCGCCCCGCAGCGAGGCCTTTCGCGGCTTCGGACAGCCGCCGCAAAGGGCGGGCCAGCCAGGAGGCCAGACCCCAACCTACCCCGATCGCCACCACCACCGCCATGACCGCCGACAGCAGCAACACCCGCACCAGACCACTTCCAGCCGCCAGAGCATCGGAGCGAGGCAGAGTGACCACGAGCAGGCCCGCGCTCCCATCACTCAGGGTAAGGGGAACCACCGCGTACAGCAGTTCGACACCGCGGACGCCGGTCCCGAGCGCGGATCGCACGGTGCCGTCAGCGGGACCGGCCGAGCCCGCCTCGGCGGCCGCCGCCCTCAGCTTCTCAAGGTTCTGCGGCCTCACGGGGAGAATGCCGGCTCTGGCCGCGACCTCCCCATCGCGGAAGAGCACCATGCCTGCGCCAGTGGGTAGGCCCCGCAGACCCGAGCGCAGGAGGAGCCCGGCCAACCTGAGCTTCACGCCACCGTCGGGTACCAGGCCACCCACCTCCTCGATCTGCTCGCCGGTTGCGAGCGCCTGGTCCATGAGCTTGGCCCGTTCGCGATCGACGACGTATCCGGCCAGGAAGAAGTAGAAGATCGCCCCCACAACGACCACGGCGAACAGCGAGACCCCGGCGAAGGCCAGGATCAGCCGCCAGCGGATGGAGTGGCGAGCGAGCTTAGGAGTGGCTCCCGTCGTCGTATCGGGAGAGGCGGTCCCGCGGTGACCCGGCTTGCCGCTCATGGCGCCGCCTCGGGGTCAACCCGGTACCCTACCCCCCATACCGTCGTGATGACCCGGGCCCAGGGACCCAGCTTCTTGCGCAACTGCCCCACGTGTACGTCCACGGTCCGCGGATCGCCATACGCGCTGTAGCCCCACACTTGGTCCAGCAGGCGCTCCCGGGAGAGGGCCAGACCCCGGTTGAGCAGGAGGTAGTGGAGCAGGTCGAACTCCTTGGGGGTCAGCTCCACCGTCCGCCCCTCCACCCGCACTGTCCTCTCTTCGGGCACGAGGGTGATCCCTCCGAGCACTTGCGGCGTCCCCTCCGCCTCGCCGTGCTCACCGGCTCGGCGCAGGACGGCTCGGGCGCGGGCCACCAGTTCTCCGGGACTGAAGGGCTTGACCACGTAGTCGTCGGCACCCAGCTCCAGGCCGAGGATCTTGTCCTGGTCGGCGTCGCGGGCAGTCAGTACGATCACCGGGACCATCGAGAAGGCGCGCACGGCCTTGAGGACCTCGAAACCCGACATGTCCGGTAGCATCAGATCGAGGATGACCAGGGACGGAGCCACCCCGCGGACGAGACCCACGCCCTCCCCACCCGTGCCGGCGGTGTGGACCAGATACCTCTCCCGACTGAGATAGAGCTGCAGCAACTCGCAGATGGAGGGGTCGTCCTCGATCACCACCACGCTACGGCGCGCCGTTCCCTCCCCTGCAGGCATCGCTTCCGGCCCTTTCTCGCCCCGGTCACACGACGGGCTGGCGCCGGGCCCCGCCACCGCGGGGCCCGGCCGCCTGCCGCCATTCTACTCAGTCCTACGGTGTCGAAGTCGTGGTCGTCGCTGGTAGGTATTTCTTCACCAGAGCGCGCATCTCCTTGAGCGTCTCGGCCAGGTCCTCGCGGGCCTCGCGCAGCGCCTCGCGCTGCACCTCGGCCTTCTCTTGAAGCTGGTCGAAGGCGGCCTGGTCTGCCGGTGTCATCCTGGCCCGGGCATCGAGCCAGCGCTGCTTGATCCGCTCAAGACGCTCATGGAGAGCGGCCCAGCGCCTTTCGATCCGGTTGAGGCCCCGCGTCTCACCAACGGCGGCCTCCCCGTTCGCCTGCACCGTGGTGCCGGCCACCGGCTCGGCCAGGGCGATCTCGGACCCGCCGCCGCCGGGACCGGCCACGGCTACGGCCCCCACTGCGCCCGCCCCCAGAACGATGATCGCCGCAATGGGGACAGCGAACCACTTGCGTTTCCACACATGACTCATCGCGATACCTCCATGGTCGCCTCGCGTGTTCGCCTCTATCGAGAGACAGACCCAGTATCAAGCGGATGTGTTAGGAAAGTGTGAGCGAGTTAAGATGAAACCCTGATGCCTTACACGGTGCACAGCGACCAGGACCGGCGACGCATGCTTGAGGTGATAGGGGCTTCGAGCACCGCCGACCTTTTCGCTCAGATACCGCAGACCCTCCGAGACAAAGCCGTGCTTGACCTGTCTCCCTGCCTGAGCGAGCAGGAGACCCTTCTTCACATCGACGCTCTCGCAGGCACGAACTGCGCGCCCGGCCCCGCATCCTTCCTGGGCGCAGGCTGCTACCGCCACTTCGTGCCTGCGGCGGTCAGAGCCCTCGTCTCCCGCAGCGAGTTCGCCACCGCCTACACTCCCTACCAGCCGGAGGTCAGCCAAGGGACCCTGGAGCACATCTTCGAGTTCCAGACCTGCGTGTGCGAGTTGACCGGGCTCGAGGTGGCCAACGCCTCCCTGTACGACGGGGCCACCGCGCTCGCGGAGGCCGCGTTCATGGCCCTTCGCCTCACCGGCAGGGAAGAGATCGCCATCTCTCAAGGGGTACATCCGGCCTCCTCCCGGGTGGTGCGGACGTATGCCGCCGGCCCCGGTCTCACCTGCCACCGGCTGCCCTTGGCCCCCGGCCCGGGTACGACCGTCTGCGACGCGGAACACCCGCCGCCCCCTCGGAGCGGAGTGGTCCTGGTGCAGCAACCCAACTACCTGGGGGTGGTGGAGGACCTGGAGCCGCTGGCCGCCGGCGCGCATGCCCTGGGCGCCTTGCTGGTGGTCTCGGTGGATCCCGGCGTCCTGGGGGTGCTGGAGGCCCCCGGTGCCCTGGGGGCGGACATCGTTGTCGGCGACGCCCAGGTGTTCGGCAACCCCCCCTCGTTCGGAGGTCCCTCCGCCGGGTTCCTGGCCTGCAGACGGGCCCACGTCAGGCAGATCCCCGGGCGCCTGGTGGGGCAGACGGTCGACGCGGACGGACGCCCCTGCTATGCGTTGACCCTGCAGGCCCGCGAACAGCACATCCGCAGGGCCAAGGCCACCTCCAACATCTGTTCCAACCAGGCCCTCACCGCCCTGGCCGCCACCATCCACCTGGCCCTGCTCGGTCCCCAGGGCCTGCGTGAGCGAGGAGAGATCTGCCTGCAGCGCGCCCATCACCTACACCGCCTGCTTTGCACCCTGCCCGGCGTGAAGCCGCTGGTGGCGGGCCCCTTCTTCAACGAGTTCGCCCTTCTCCTGCCCGTCGCGGCCGCCTCCTTCAGTGCCCGCATGCGCGCGCACGGGGTGGATCCCGGGGTGCCGCTCGCCCGGCTGTTCCCCACCCTGCCCGATCCGGCTACGGCGCCCCTTGCGGCGCAGGAGGTCGAGCGCGCCCTGCTGGTAGCCGTGACTGAGCTCAACCCCCCTGAGGCCCTCGAGCGCTACGTCGGCGCAGCGGCCGCGGTGCTTGCCGCGGCTGCCGCCGAGGGGAAGGAGGGCACCCCATGAAAGAGCAGGACCCCGTCTCGGAGTTCCCGGACCCTCCGGTGGCCTACCGGCTGGAGCCGCCCATCTTCGCGCACAGCCGGCCGGGCCAGAGGGGGGCAGGGTCGGCGCCCGCCGGCGTGCCGCAGCGGCCGGTGGCCGAACTCCTCCCCGGGGTGCGCCTGCGCGCGGCTCCACCCCGGCTGCCGGAGGTGGGCGAGCCCCAGGTGGTCCGCCACTACACCCGCCTATCCCAGCTCAACCACTGTGTCGACACCGGGTTCTACCCCTTGGGCTCGTGCACCATGAAGCACAATCCCAAGCTGGCCGACGAGGTCGCCGCTCTTCCCGGCTTCGCCGCCCTGCATCCCTATCAGCCCCAAGAGGAGGTGCAGGGAGTGCTCGCCCTGATGCACGCCCTCGAGCGATGGCTCCTCGAGATCACGGGGATGTCCCGGGCCTCGCTGCAGCCGGCGGCCGGCGCCCACGGCGAGCTCGCCGGCATCCTCATGATCAAAGCCTACCAGCGAGACCACGGAGGCGGCGCCAGGGACACCGTCATCGTCCCCGATTCGGCCCACGGCACCAATCTCTCCTCCGCCACCATGGCCGGCTACCGCGTGGTGGAGATACCCAGCTCCTCTCACGGCCTGGTGGACCTCGAGGCCCTCCGGGCCGTCCTCTCCGACCGCACCGCCGCCATCATGCTCACCAACCCCAACACCCTGGGGTTGTTCGAAGAGGATATCTTGGCGATATCCGGGCTGGCTCACGAAGCCGGGGCCCTCTGCTACTACGACGGGGCCAACCTGAACGCCATCATGGGCAAGGCCCGCCCCGGGGACATGGGCATGGACGTGGTCCACCTCAACCTCCACAAGACCTTCTCGACCCCCCACGGAGGCGGCGGGCCCGGCGCCGGACCGGTGGCGGTCTGTGCCCGGCTGGAGCCCTACCTGCCGGTGCCGCTGGTGACCGCCTCGCCCGCGCCCGCGAACGGTGGTCGTGCCCCGGTCTACCGGCTCGACTACCACCGTCCCCGCAGCATCGGCCAGATCAAAGCCTTCTACGGCAACATCGGGGTGCTGGTCCGCGCCTACACCTACCTACTGCGGATGGGCGGCGACGGGCTTGTCCAGGCCACCGAGGATGCGGTCCTCAACGCCAATTACCTGCGGGCCCGCCTGCGCGGCCTCTACTCGCTCCCGTTCGACCGCCCTTGCATGCACGAGTTCGTCCTCTCCGCCACCTCCCACGCGGCCGCGGGCGGGACGGCCCAGAACATCGCCAAGCGGCTCATGGACTTCGGTATCCATCCCCCCACTGTGTACTTCCCGCTGATCGTCCCGGAAGCATTGATGATCGAACCCACCGAGACCGAGGACCTGGCCACCATGGACGCCTTCGTACAGGCCCTGGAGACGATCGACCGCGAGCTCCGAGAGCGCCCGGAAGTGGTCAAGAGCGCGCCGCATACCACCCCTGTGAGGCGGCCCGATGAGGTGCGGGCCGCGCGGGAGCCCATCCTCCGCTGGTCGCCGTAGGCGCCGCCATCGGGAGCCCGCAGTGTGGAACGTCGACCCCCGTGACTGGGAGACCCCGGACGTGGACGCCGCATCTGCGGGGCGGCGGGTTTACTACTCCGGGCTCCGGGTAACACTAGGGCGAATCTGCGAACGGCGACCCAGGTGGCAGGGTGGACATGGACGTCAGGATGACGAACCTCGGGGAGGCTCCGCTTCTGGAGACCCGGGGAGACATAGACCACAGCAACTGCAGCCTGCTGGACGAGGCGCTCTCGGTCGCACTCGACGCCGGCAGCACCGTGGTGTTCATCGACCTGGAGCACGTAAGCTACATCGACAGCGGAGGGTTGTCCGTCCTCCTTTCGGCCGTTCGGAGGCTCCGGGGCACAGGATGGCTGGGGGTAATAGCCCCTAACGCCAATGTCAGCCGCCTGCTGGAGATCGTGGGGTTGCTGGTCGACCCGGCGTTCCGCGTTTTCACCGCTCGCGCGGATGCGGAAACCGCCCTAGCGCAGGCGGCCCCGGCCCGATGACCTATTCCTCCCCCCTCGACTTCGACCGCCGGATCCGGGTCGAGGCCCAGACGTCATGTCTCGCGGAGATACGACGGTTCGTCGAGGAGGTAGCCGCTGAGGTAGCCCTCGACATCGAGCGCGTCTTCGATCTCAAAGTGGCGGTGTCGGAGGCCTGCGCCAACGCCGTGCAACATGCGGGGTGTGAAGCGGCCGTGCTGGAAGTGTGCGCGCACCGGCGGGATCAGCGCCTCACGTTCATCATCACCGACCGCGGCCTATTCCGACCGCCCGCTCCTCCTCGCGAACCTCACAACCGCGGGCTGGGTCTGCCGCTCATGGTGGCTCTCATGGATGAGGTCAGCTTCGCCCGGGCACCGGGCGGCGGGACCACGGTCAGCCTGTCGGTCTTCCTGAGCGAAGACACCGCCCTCTCCGCCTAAGGGCTTCGACCAACGAGCGGCCTACACGCCGCGGTCGCAGGTGGCCAGCACCCGCATCATGGCGCCGGCCCGGAGCGGGCCGGCGCCGCCCTCCACCTGTTCCCGCACCCGGCCGATGATGGCAGCCGCGGCTGTCCCACGCGCTCTCAGAGCCGCCACCACCGCCTCCACCCGGTCCTCCGGGACGGCCAGGACCAGCCCCCCCGACGTCTGCGCGTCGGCGCACAACAGGCGGGCCCATGTCTCCAGAGCGTCGTCGAAGGCCGTCCACGGTTCCACGAACTCCAGGTTGCGCCGGGTGCCCCCGGGCGCCGTCCCCGCCTGCACCAGCTCCACCGCGCCGGGCAGCAGAGGCAATCGGTCGAACCACAGGTCGAGGCCCACGCCGCTGGCCCGGCACATCTCGCTCAGATGTCCGAGAAGGCCAAAACCGGTCACGTCGGTGACAGCCCTCACCCCATGCTCCCGGGCCACCTCCGCCCCGGTCCGGTTGAGCTCCGCCATGGTGGCGGTGGCGGTGGCGATCACCGCCGAGGACGCTTTGCCCTGCTTGATGGCGGTGGCCACGATACCCGTACCCAGGGGCTTGGTCAGCACCAGCAGGTCGCCGGCGACCGCGGCGGCGTTGGTGGTCTCGTCTCCCGGGCGCAGCAACCCGGTCACCGCCATCCCGTACTTGGGCTCGGGGTCGTCGATGGTGTGGCCGCCCACGATGGTGGCGCCGGCCAGCGCGGCCGTGTGCGCCCCGCCCTGCAGGATCCGGCTGAGGTACTCCAGCGGCAGCACGCCCGAGGGGAAGCAGACGATGTTGAGTGCGGTGAGCGGCCGCCCGCCCATGGCGTAGACGTCGGAGAAGGCGTTGGCGGCGGCGATACGTCCGAAGTCGTAGGGGTCGTCGACCACCGGGGTGAAGAAGTCCACCGTCTGCACCAAGGCCAGGTCGTCACTGAGCCGGTAGACGGCGGCGTCGTCGAGAGTGTCGGACCCCACCAACAGCCTAGGATCGGAGGCCGGCGGCAGAGTGCTCATGACCTGCCCCAAGTCCTTGGGGCTGAGCTTGCACGCTCAGCCGGACCCGTGGCTCAACGTCGTCAGCCTGGGTATCTCGGCGGGTACCTCGCTCACCGGTCATCACCTCCTTCTCTCCTTCGCCGTTGGGGGGACTCACGGCCCGCTCGGTGCGGTCATTCCCCGGTCGAACATATCAGAACGCGGAGGAACTGTCCGCCCGCGTCGACACGACGGCGTGACGGCTGAAGCGCTATTGACAGGCGCCCGCTCTTGCAATACATTTGCAGGTGCAATGACTCACCACGCCACCCAGACCCTGCAAGACCTCGGCTACCGGCTCACGCCCCAACGCACGCTGGTGTGGGACGTTCTTCGCGCCGACGGCGGCCACTTGACGGCCGAACAGATCTGTACCGAGGTCCAGCGGCAGTTCCCCCACATCAACATGTCCACCGTGTACCGGACGCTGGAGCTGCTCGTCGACCTACATCTGGTCAAAGAAGCCTACTTCGGTCCCTCCTGCCGCTTCTTCGAGGTGGAAGAGGAGGTCCCCCACCACCACCTGGTGTGCCAGAGCTGCGGCAGTGTGACCCACGTGCACGACGACGAGCTGGGCACACTGCCACAGGTAATGCGGGAGGAGCAGGGCTTCTCCGTCCTCGAGCTCACCGTCTATGGGCGCTGCGCCGCCTGCCGCGACGGTGAGGTCTCAGATACCACCAAGGCCGCCCGCCCCCACTCTGGAGGCATCCATGCACATCCCTGATGGCTTTGTCGACGTCCCCACCGCGATCGTCACCGGCGCCGTCTCCTTGGGAATGGTGGCCGTAGCCGTACGCAAGACCGGCAAAGACCTGGGTGAGCGCACCATTCCGCTGCTGGGGGTCACCGCCGCCTTCATCTTCGCGGCCCAGATGCTCAACTTCCCTATCGCGGCCGGCACCAGCGGCCATTTCCTGGGGGCGATGCTGGCCACTGCGCTCCTGGGGCCTTGGGCGGCCACGGTGACGCTCACCATCGTGGTGACGGTCCAAGCCCTGGCCATGGCCGACGGGGGTATCACCGCCCTGGGCGCGAACGTGCTCAACATGGCGGTCATCGCGGTGTTCGTGGGCTACGGGGTGTTCCTGGGCCTCAAGAGGCTGCTGCCCCGTTCCCTCACCGGCTACCTGGTGGCCGTGGCCGTGGCATCCTGGTTGTCCATCGTGGCCGCAGCGGCGGCCTGTGCGGTGGAGCTGGCCGTCTCCGGCACCATCCCCCTCCGCAACGCTCTGCCCGCAATGGTGTCCGTTCACATGGTCATCGGCCTGGGAGAAGCCCTGATCACGGTGGCGGTCACTTCGGCGGTGCTGGTGGCCCGTCCCGATCTGGTGCGGACCTACGATCTCCCCCGGGAGAGCCTGGCCCGCAAGGCCGAGGCCAAGACCCGCTCCCGGGTGCGCTTCTGGTCGTTCGTGGCGGGAGCGCTGGTCATCGCCGCCGCGTTGGCCGTGTTCGTCTCTCCCTTCGCGTCGGGTTCGCCGGACGGCTTGGAGAGTGTCGCCATCCAGCACGGAGCGGAAGGAGCGGCGGCCGAGACCCCGGTGTGGCGCTTCTCCCCGCTGCCCGACTATCAACTGCCTGGGATCGAGAGCGAGGGGGTCTCCACCGCTCTGGCGGTGCTGATAGGGGTGGCGGCGCTGTTCCTGGTGGTCGTCCTGGTGGGACGGGCCTTCGGGCGGAGGCGCACCGAGCCTAAGACGGGGTGACCGAGATGGCGGCCCAGAGCCCGGTCCACCGGCTGGACGCCCGCGCCAAGATTCTGGGCTTCATCGGCTTCGCCGTCATCGTCGTCACCACCCCGCCGGAAACCGTCTGGGCCTTCGTCCTTTACGCCGTCGCGCTACTCTTCATTGCCGGGTTGGCCCACCTCGCCCCTGCACAGCTGGCCAAGCGCGCCCTGGTGATCGTGCCGTTCGTGCTCATGGTGGCCGTCTTCCTGCCCTTCTTCCATCAGGACGGCCGCCAGGTCTTCGCCCTGGGCCCCGTGCACGTCACCACCGAAGGCCTGCTCGTACTGTGGAACGCCACCGCCAAGGCCGTGTTGGGCGTCCTCTGCATGATCATGCTCAGGATGACCACCACTTTCTCCGAGCTCGTAACCGGTCTCGGGCGCCTGCGCCTACCCCGGGTTTTCGTCCTCACAGTCAGCTTCATGCACCGCTACAGCCATCTGCTCGTGGAAGAGTCGCGCCGCATGCAGAGGGCCATGGTCTCCCGGGGTTATCGTGCCACTTGGTTAGGGAGCGTCCCCACCCTGGGCCGCATGCTGGGCTCGCTCTTCCTGCGCAGTTACAGCCGGGGTGAGCGGGTGTACGTGGCCATGGTCAGCCGAGGCTACGAGGGTACCATCAACCTGGAGGGCGACGGCATCTTCGGCCGGGCCGAGACCGTCTTCGTGGCCGCCCTGCTGGGGGCGGCCCTGGCCGTCAGGTTGTCGGCGGCAGTGTGAGTGACGCTTGGACGGTATCGTCGTGACTCCCCTGCACCCCGCCCCGGCCCCACCTGCGACTCTCGCTCTGGACATCAGGGGGCTCCACTTCTCCTACCCCGACGGCACCCAGGTGCTCAACGGCGTCGACCTGGTGGTCGCACAGGGGGAGTCTGTGGCCATCGTAGGGCCCAACGGCGCCGGCAAGAGCACGTTGCTCCTCCATCTGAACGGTATCCTCCGGGGCACCGGCGAGCTGTCCGTGCTGGGCCTGCCCCTCGAGCCCAAGAACCTGCGGGAGATCCGGCGCAGAGTGGGTGTCGTCTTCCAGGACCCCGAGGATCAGTTGTTCCTGGGGACCGTGGCCCAGGACGTGGCCTTCGGGCCCTCCAACATGGGTCTGGACAAGGAGGAGATCGCGGCCAGGGTGAAGGAGGCGCTCGAGGCGGTGGGCATGCAGGACGCCGGCGAGCGTTCCAGCCACCACCTCTCTTTCGGGCAGAAGAAGCGGGTGGCGGTGGCCACTGTGCTCTCCATGAAGCCGGAGATCCTGGTGCTGGATGAGCCCACGTCGAACCTAGACCCCAAGTCGCGACGCCGGCTGCTGGAGATCCTCGACGGCCTGACCGTCACCAAGGTCGTCGTCACCCACGACCTGCCCGTGGCCCACGAGCTCTGCCAACGCACCGTCATCCTCGACAAGGGCCGCATCGTGGCCGACGGCCCTACCGACAGGGTACTCGCCGACGAGCAGCTCCTGGCCGCCCACGACCTGGAGCTGCCGTACCGGTTCGCGGCGCCGGCGGCGCTAGCGCGCCGGCGCCGCCGGAACGTCTAGCGGCATGACGATCCAGAGGATCAGGTAGAGCAGGATCCCCGCTCCCGCCATCAGGGTGATGAGCACCCAGATCACCCGGATGAGGGTGGGATCGACCCCGAAGTACTCGGCCAGACCCCCGCACACCCCGCCGATCATCTTCTCGGTGCGCGACCTGTGCAGACGTTTCTCCATGTCCCTGCCCCCTGCGGTCTCAGCGGTCGGTCCGGTCGGCGATCTGCTCTCGATAGAGGTCGGTCTTGTACATCACGCACCCGCTGTTGACGCAGTACCACACGCGATAGGTGCTGCACTCCCCGGTGGAGCGGCTCGTCCCGGTGCCGGTGCGTTCGACCTCCTCCACCCTGTCGGCCAGAGGCCTGCCACAGTTGATGCAGGTCTTCACTTGGTCGCCCACGTCCCCTCCTTTGCCCTAGCGTGGGGCGCCCAGGCGCCGGCCGACTTCTTCGGCGGCGGCCTGGGCGCCGGGCTGGTTGAGTATCTCTCCCTTGGCGTCGACCTCAGGGTACAGGACCTCTCCGGCCGAAGTCGCCTCGAGCACGTGCCACAGGTACTTCACCGTGCGCCGGCTGCCCTCGAACACCTGGGGCAGGCTGGTGCCCGCGCAGCTGAGGAAGGCTCCCAGCCGGGGAGGTCGGCCCGGCTCGAGCAAGGGCTGTTTGAGCACGTACTTCCGCCCCCAGAAGGGCTGACAGCGGTCGACCATGATCTTGGGCACGCCCGGCAGCCCCATGGCATAGACAGGCGCGGCCAGGACGATGGAGTCGACGGTGCGAAAGAGCGGGTAGAGCTGCTCCATGCCGTCATTCTGGACGCAGACGCCGTTCTTGAGGCAGGCGTCGCAGGCCCGGCAGCCGCGCAGGTCGAGGTCGCACAGCCTGATCTTCACCACCTGGGCCCCCTCGGCCCTGGCCGCGCCCAGACACCAGTCGAGCAGGGTCTCGGTGTTGCCGCCAAGACGCGAGCTTCCCGCCAAGCCGAGCACGCTTATGGGCATCGTGCTAGCTCCCCATCGCCTTGACCCGGCGGGCCACCTCGCGGCCGAGCTCCACACACGCGTCCAGGTCGGCCGGGGTGGGCATATACCTCGCCTCGACCGGCTCCATCATGTCCAGCCCCAATGCGCGCAGTTCGGCATCCACCTGTTTCACGGCGCCGCCGGCCCAACCATACGACCCATAGGCCCCGGCCAGCCGGTTCTTGGGCCGGAGACCTTTGATGTAGGTGAGGAAGCCTCCCACCGTCGGCAGCATGGTGTTGTTGAGGGTGGGCGACCCCACCAGGAAGGCCCGAGAATCGAGCACCCGGCGGGCCAGTTCCGATCGAGGGTTGCTGCCCAGGTTGAGGACCGCGCAGTCGACACCCTCCTGGGACACCCCGTCGGCGATGGACATGGTCATCTTCTCGGTGGAGTGCCACATGGTGTCGTAAATGAGAGAGACCCGCTCCGGGGCTTCGAACCGGCTCCAGCGCTGGTAGGCCGCGACGATGCCGGCCACGTCCTCGGGACGCCGCCAGATGACGCCGTGGCTGGGCCCCACGGCTTCGATCTCCAGACCCATCTCCCCCAGCTTGGCGAGCATCTTCTGGATCTGCCCCCCGAAGGGCATGAGGATGTTGGCGTAGTACTTGCAGGCCTCTTCCATGACCACGCTCATGTCCACCTGATCGGCGAAACGCTTGGAGGTGGCTAAGTGCTGCCCGAAGGCGTCATTGGGCAGCAGGGTCTTGGCCTCCCTGACGTAGGTGAACATGCTGTCGGGCCAGTGCAGCATGGGCGCCTCTAGGAACTGCAGGGTGTTTCGCCCCAGCGGCACCTCGTCACCGGTGGATACCACCTGCGGGTCCCAGCCTTTCACCGTCTCCGCACCGTAGTACAGAGCCAGGGCCTCTTTGGCCCGCTTGGAGCAGAAGACCTTGCTGGGCTCCAGCTGCTCCACCAACCAAGGGATGGCCCCGGAGTGATCCGGCTCCACGTGGTTGATGACCAGGTAGTCCACCGAGCGCGTCCCGCAGCAACCGCGGACCCGGGCCAGCATCTCCGGTCCGAAGCCTGCGCGGACGCCGTCGACCAGCACCACCTTCTCGTCCAGGATCAGATAGGCGTTGTAGGTGGTGCCCCGGGGGGTCTCATAGCCGTGAAAATCGCGGACGTCCCAATCTATGGCGCCCGCCCACCATATGTCGTCCCTCAGCAGATACCGCTCCATCCACTCTCCTACTCGGTCACACCCTCGTCACAGTAGTAGCCCTTGGTCAGATGATACTCGTGCCAGAGCCGGCACTCCCCGCACACGCACCCCCGCCGGCGCACCGTCAGCGAACTCTTGCCCTTGGCGCAATAGAAACCCATATCGTCGTGGTTCTTGGAGGGACATTCGCCACAGATGCACTTGGCCATGTTCTCCTCGTTGTCCGGCACCTTGCCCATGCTCGCCTCCTCACAGATCGTCCGCTTTCCTACCGAGGATCAGTTGGGCCTCGCTCGTGTGGAGGTCCAACACTTCCACCTCATCAAAACCGCTGTCGGCCAGCCACCCGCGGAACTGCGCCTCGGTCCACACCCCGCCCTCTTCGGTGGCCTGGAGCATGTTGACGGCGAACAGCGCCGCCCGCCGGCTCCTCCCCCACACGAAGTCCTGGATGGCGATGACCCCCCCGGGCGTCAGGATGTCATGCGCCTCCCGGGTGACCCTGGCGGCCACCGCCGGGCTGTAGATATGGTGGACGTTGCCAAAATACGCCAGGTCGAAGGGTCCGGGCGGCAGTCCTTGAGTGAAGTCTCCGCCTATCAAGGCGATGTGCTCCGCATCGGCTCCCAGAAACTCCCGGGCCCGGGGGATGACCTCCTCCCGGTCGAACAACGTCGCCCGCACCCCGGAGCGGGCGAAATGCCTGGCCATGTGACCGACCGCTCCCCCCACGTCGATCATGGTCCGCACTCGGCCGGCGTAGCTCAGGCACCGGTTCACGATCTCGTCGAGTATCTCGGGGTCGCGTTCTCCCATCGCCGCCACCATGACGCTGCGGTCCTTGCGGGCCGGGTCCCGCGGCCCCGGCCTGCCGGTGCGAATGACCTCCGGGAGCTCCATCCACCCCCGCATCTTGCCGGCCTGATGCAGCAGGCCGTAGCGCTCCATCTGCGGCCCGTCACCCACCAGATGCTCGCGCCCCTCCGCGGTAAGGCGATAACAGGCATCCGTGGCTGCGGCTTCCGGGCCGCCTTCAGCGGCCAAGCCGGCTCTGCCGCCGGGGTCGCCCGCGCCTGGCGCGCCGTCTGTGCCGGCCGCACCGTACGCCCGCTCCACGATCCCTTCGGCCACCAGCGCCTCCAGCACCAGGAAGGTCGCCCGCGGGTCGGCGCCGGCGGCCGCGGCCACCCGGGCGGCCGGCGCCGGCTCTTCAGCGGCCAAGGCGTCGACAAGCCCGGCGTTCAAGGCTCCCGCCAGCAGGAAGAATCGCTCCAGTTGGGCCCGATCCACCAAAGATGTCTTCATCCCCGCTCCAACTTCAGGCCGGCCGCCGTCCACTCCTCCAAGCCACCGGCGAAATCGAATACCTTTGTATACCCTAACTGTCGCAGCTTATCAGCAGCGATACCACTGGCCTCTCAGGTGAACCCATTGCAGTAGACCACGATGGTCTCGTCCGGCCGGTAGCGCCGGCGGGCCTCCTTGGCCAACCCGCGGAAGTCAATCCACTCCGCCCCCGGCAGGTGGCCGTCTTTCCAGTGCTCCGCCCCCATGACGTCAAGCAGCCGGAACTGGTCTCCTCTCTCCATCATCGCCCGCAACTCCTCGAGCCCGAGGACGCCGATACTGGGCCTGCCCGCGTGTGGGTCATAGAAGACCACGTAGGCAGCGGCCGTGTGATACCCGGCGCGGCGGAACACCCGGCGCCGCACAATCTCCAGGGCGTCGATCACCGCGACCGGGCGGCGCCCCCGGTCCCGCACGGCCGCGGTGGCCGCGGCCAGACCCCAGGCCAGGTCGGCTTCGGGAGCGTGACCAACCGCGAAATCGAGGAGCTCGTACTCGCCGCGGTCCTCGCCCAAGCGGGCGAGGACCGCGACCGGGTCCCCGTCTCGGGTGAGCACCCATCCCCGCCCGGCTTCCGCGATCACGCTGAGCTCTTCCCACGGGCCGCCGGCCGACTCCGACCCCGCGAGCAGGCGCTCCAGGGCGGGCAGGTGGTCGGACGTGAGCGCCTCCAGCCCTAGCCCCTCACCGTCCGGCGTCTCTGTCGGTCCCATGTCACCCGGCAGCATCACCAAAGCCGTCGGTTCTGCCTGCAGGCCCCGGGCGAGCAGACCGGCGCTCAGCAGGCAGTCGTCGGTGCGGACCAGATAGGCCGTCGGCCCCTGTTGCGCCGCCACCAGATCGAGCGCGTCCTCGTATCGGTGGGCTTGGGTGGGCTCCAGATACATCTCGATGAGGGTGATATGGCTGTGGCCGCCGTGCGGCCTTTCCAGAAGAAGGACGTAGCCCAGCCGGCCGCTCGCGTCGCCGGCGGGAGCATCGCCCTCGCCCGCGCGGCCCTCGCCTGCCGCACCCGCCCCCGGCCCCGGCCCAGCTCCCGCCCCCCGCGTCACCTCCAGGATAAGGAAGGGTCGCGCCTCGTCCACCAGCCGGGAATAGAAACCGGGCATGATCGCGAGCGCGGTCGAGCGTCGCCGCGCCTCCCTCATGGCGGCGATATCCGCTGGGGCGGCCGGTCGCAACTCCACCGTCACCCTCCCACCACGATGTACACGTTCCCTGAGCTCATGCGTTCGATGACGATGCTGGTCTGGAAAGGGGCCGTCGCGTAGCCCGGCGTCTCCCACACCCCTTCACCGTCTTCGCCGCCCTCCACCACGACCACCCCGGCCGGCAGCTTCACACTACCTGACGAGATGTCCTTGACCTCCACCCGAAAAGCCTGGCCCGGCTGCATGCGCACAGTGAACTCGCCACTCGAACCCCGAAAGTCGATGGCCGCGGAGCAATCACGGCCGAGGCTGACCTGGGTATCCCCCGAACTCGTGTCCACGCTGACGTTTGCGGCTCCTCCATCCGGGAGCTCCAGGTCAAGGGACCCCGAGCTCGCCTTGAGTCCGACGGTGGGCCGGTAGGCGCCCACGGGGTCGCTGGGGAGGATCAAGAGGGTGTCGCCGGAGCTCGCATCGACGCTCACGGCCCGCACTCGGAGCCCGGTGAGGTCCAGGCGGCTGGAGCCGGAGGAAGCCTCGACGGTTAGGTCCAAAGGCGTCCCCGGGTCGAGTCCGATATCCCAGGGGGCGGCCGCAGTGTCGTCCAGCCACTGCCACCAGCGCCGGTTGCCGCCGGACTCGAGAATGACGGTCTTCTCACTCTCGCCCTGGGCGGAGAACTCCACGGTCCCTCGATAGGTGACCCTGGCCCGCAGCAAGGGGCGGTCGGCTGCGGTCGAGGCGGGTAGCCCCTGGAGTTGAGCCTCATACGGGCCGAGACCCAAATCCACTTTCGCGCTCGTGGCGGCCCCCACCGGAGTGCTGAAGGTCTCGGTGGTCATCGACTCGTCGCCCACCCATCCCGCCGCCGGGCCGATGAGCATGAGGACGACGATGGCGGCGACGGTGATAATGCCCACCACCGCTCCCAGCCCCAGTGAGCGGCGACCCACCAGGAGGTCGGCTCCGATGCCTATGAGCAGGATGGGCCAGACCAGACCGAGCACAGCCAGATTGGAGGAGTCTATGAGACCGACGCTGTACAGCAGCCACACCGCCCCCGCCCCGATCAGCACGAGCGCCCAGAACAGCGAGCGGTAGCGCCGGCGGCCGCGGAAGCTGTGACCGCCCTCCCCTGGGCCGGTCCCTGCGGACTGTTGCATCATGGCCTCCTTGCGCCGATTAGCTTTCCCATTCCCCTGCCACTAGAATCCCATTCATGTGGGTGAGCGTACACGCACTCTCAGGCCTGGCTGTGGGCACCTTGGTGCCGGTCGGGATCGTTCTCACCCTCCTCTGCGCTCTGCTCCTGCACCTGCTGCTCGACCTGGTGCCCCACTGGGACTACACCCGCCACCACCGCCGCGTGCTGTGGGCCTCGCTGGACGTCGCCTTCGCCGGGGCCGCCGTGATCGCAGCCACCCTCCTTCTGGACCTTCCTGCCCGCGCCGTGCTGGCGGCGGCGGTTTCGGCCCTGCCCGACCTCGACGTGTTCGACGCCGTCCTTCCCGGACCGGCCCGTCACCGCTGGTTCCCCAGCCACTGGGACCGCTTCCCCCACGGGCGAGCCCGGCCGGCCTTGGGGGTGGCGGTGCAGGCCCTGGTGGCCCTGGCTTCGGTTGGCGCGGTGGTTGCCGCCTCATTGTAGACTCGCCGGCACGGTCCTATCATGGACCTCTGGCAATCGTGCCCGTGACGCCCCCGAGGACACCTGGTCCGGCAGCCAAGGAGAGACAGCCATGAACGACTACGCTGAAGAGATCATCGCCCTCGTCCAGGCCAAGAACCCGGCCGAGCCCGAGTTCCACCAGGCGGTGCTCGAGGTGGTGGAGTCGACCGCGCTGGTCATCGAGCGGCATCCGGAGTACCGGCAGGCCAAGATCATGGAGCGCCTGGTGGAGCCGGAGCGGGTGATCATCTTCCGCGTCCCCTGGGTGGACGACCTGGGCGAGATCCAGGTGAACCGGGGGTTCCGCATCCAGATGAACTCCGCCATCGGCCCCTACAAGGGCGGTCTTCGGTTCCACCCGTCGGTCAACCTGGGCATCCTCAAGTTCCTGGCCTTCGAGCAGGTGTTCAAGAACGCCCTTACCACCCTGCCCATGGGCGGGGGCAAGGGGGGAGCGGACTTCGACCCCAAGGGCAAGTCCGAAGCCGAGGTCATGCGCTTCTGCCAGAGCTTCATGGGCGAGCTCTACCGCCACATCGGGCCCAACACCGACGTGCCCGCCGGCGACATCGGGGTGGGGGGCCGGGAGATCGGCTTCCTCTTCGGGACTTGGAAGCGCATCACGGGCGAGTTCTCCGGGGTCCTCACCGGCAAGGGCGTCAACTGGGGCGGGTCACTCATCCGGCCCGAGGCCACCGGATACGGCTGCATCTACTTCGCCGCCGAGATGCTCGCCACCAGAGGCGAGACCTTGGAGGGCAAGACCTGCCTCGTCTCCGGCAGCGGCAACGTGGCCCAGTACGCCATCGAGAAGATCATCGAGCTGGGGGGCAAGCCGGTGACCGCCTCCGACTCCTCCGGCTTCATCTACGACGAGGCCGGCATCAACTTCACCAAGCTGGCCCGGCTCAAGGAGCTCAAGAACGTGCGCCGGGGCCGTATCAAGGAGTACGCCGAGATGTTCCCCGAGGCCGTCTACACCGCCTTCGACCCCGCCGCCGACCACTCCCCCCAGTGGGACCTCCCGGCCGACTGCGCCTTCCCCTGCGCCACTCAGAACGAGATCAACGAGGCCGACGCCCGGAACCTCATCAAGAACGGGGTCACCTGCGTGGCCGAAGGGGCCAACATGCCCACCACCATCGAGGGAGTGAAGGTGTTCCTGGACGCCGGCATCCTCTACGCCCCCGGCAAGGCGGCCAACGCCGGGGGGGTGGCCACCTCCGGTCTGGAGATGAGCCAGAACTCCATGCGCATCTGCTGGATGAGAGACGAGGTGGACGACCGCCTGCGGCAGATCATGAAGAGCATCCACGCCTCCTGCGTGGAGGCGGCCGCCGCCTACGGCACCCCCGGCAACTACGTGAACGGGGCCAACATAGCCGGCTTCCTCAAGGTGGCCGACGCCATCATGGACCAGGGCGTGGTGTAGCGGGCCGAGGACCGCGGGACGGCAGAGGCGGGCTGGAGGCTGCCCGTGATGGACATCCGACCGCAGGAGCTGGAGTGGAACCGCTCCTACGACTTCCACCACCTCATGGCCAAGAGGGTGGAGAACATCATCCTGGCCTCGAGCACCTACGACACCTTCATCCTGCAGGAGGACGGGCAGCTCAACGAGCTCCTGCTGGGTGAGTTCCTCGACCTCAACCTGCACCACACCACAGGTCTCCGCCACGTGGCCACCGGCGCCGAGGCCATAGCCCTGGCTGCCAGTGACAACCGCTTCAACCTGATCGTCACCGCGGTCAATCTCGGCGACATGGACGCCGTCGATCTCGTCCACGAGGTCAGGAAGGCGGGCCTCGACATCCCTGTGGTCCTGCTCGCTTATGACGGCGGGGAACTGGCTGAGTTCATGGCCCACCACGACACCTCCGGCTTGGAACGGGTCTTCCTCTGGCAGGGAGACCCCCGCATCCTCCTGGCCATCACCAAATACATCGAGGACAAGCTCAACGTGGCCTACGACACAGGAGTGGCGGGAGTCCAGGTGATCCTGCTCATCGAGGACAACATCCGCTACTACTCGTCCTTCCTGCCGGTCATCTACACCGAGATCATCAACCACTCGCAGCGGCTCATCGCCGAGGGGGTGAACGTCGCGCACAAGATCCTGCGCATGCGGGCCCGGCCGAAGATCCTCCTCTGCGCCTCGTTCGAAGAGGCCTGGGACTACTTCACCCTCTACAAGGACGACGTGCTCGGCGTCATCTGCGACATCGAGTTCCCCATGGAGGGGCGGCTCGATCCCCAGGCGGGGGCGGAGTTCGCTCAACGGGTGCGGGCCGCCTACCCAGACATCCCGGTGCTCCTGCAATCGAGCCGGCCGGAGAGCGAAGCCCAGGCTCGGGAAGTGGGGGCCGAGTTCCTACTCAAGGGTTCCCCCACCCTTCTTAACGACCTGCGCCGCTTCATCGTCGACGGCTTCCTCTTCGGCGACTTCGTTTTCCGCCTCCCCGACGGGACTCCGGTGGGCCGGGCGAAGGACATGAAGAGCCTGCTCGAGATGCTCCACACGGTACCGGCCGAGTCGATCGCCTACCACGCCGAGCTCAACCACTTCTCCCGCTGGCTCAAGGCCCGCACCGAGTTCCACCTCGCTCAGCACCTGCGCCCCCGCACCGCCGCCGACTATGCCGACGTCGAAGACCGCCGGGCCTACCTCATCTCTCAGATCGACGCGTACCGGCGTGAGCAGGCCCGGGGGTCGATCAGCGACTTCGACCACACCACCTTCGACCCTGACAACAGCTTCGCCCGCATCGGCGAGGGATCGCTGGGGGGCAAGGCCAGGGCGCTGGCGTTCGTCCGCCATCTGCTGCGCGATTTCGGGGTGACCGATCAGTTCCCCGGTCTACAGATCACGGTGCCCCCCTGCGTGGTGCTGGCCACCGACGTCTTCGACCACTTCCTGGAGGAGAACGACCTGAGGTCGTTCGCCATACAGTGCGACGACGACTGCGAGATCGAGGAGCGCTTCGTGGCCGCCTCGTTTCCGGAGGGCCCGGCTCGGCGTCTGGCTCGATACCTCGAACTGGCCCACTACCCCCTGGCCGTGCGCTCCTCCAGCCTGCTCGAGGATTCCCAGTATCAGCCGCTGGCGGGCGTCTACGAGACCTACATGCTCCCCAACAACTATCCGGCCGCACCGGTCCGCCTGCGGCAGCTGCTGCGGGCCGTCAAGCTCGTGTACGCTTCCGCCTTCTCCACCTACGCCAAGAACTACTTCAAGGTCACCCCCTATCGGCTGGAAGAGGAGAAGATGGCGGTCATCATCCAGAAGGTGGTCGGCTCCCTCCGCGGCAACCGTTTCTATCCCAGCTTCGCCGGAGTGGCGCGCTCCCACAACTTCTACCCCTCACCGCCTCTCGCCTCCAGTGACGGCGTGGTGGCCATGGCGCTGGGGCTGGGCCGCACCGTGGTCGACGGGGGACGGGCCTTCTCGTTCTCCCCCCGCTATCCCCGCCACCTGATGCAGTTCTCCTCGGTGGCCGACCAGCTGACCAACTCTCAGCGGGAGTTCATCGCCCTCGATATGGACTCGGCCATCGACCAGATCTCCGAGCGCCGCTATCCCCTGAGCGACGCCGAAGCCGACAGCACCCTGGGCCCATTGGCCTCCACCTACAGCCCCGAGAATGACGCCATCTACGACGGCATCTCCCGCCAGGGCGTCCGCCTGGTGAGTTTCGCCCCTCTTCTCAAGCAGAAGTCCTTCCCTCTGCCCGCCGCTTTGGAAAGGTTGATGGAACTGGGCCGCTGGGGCATGAACACCGAGGTGGAGATCGAGTTCGCGGTCGACCTCCCCCAGACTAAGGGCGCCCCGGCCGATTTCGGCTTTCTGCAGATGCGCCCCCTGGCGCTATCCCGCGAGCTGGAGGAACTGGAGACCGAAGACGTCGATCCGGCTCGGGTGCTGGTGCGGTCCACCAGCGTGCTGGGTAACGGCAGGCTGGCCGATCTCTATGACGTGGTGACGGTCGACTACGAGCGCTTCGACCGGGCCAGGAGCAGTCAGGTCGCGGCTGACGTGGCCCGCCTCAACGCGGAGTTGACGGCGGCCGGGGTCCCTTACATCCTCTTCGGCTTGGGTCGCTGGGGGTCGGCCGATCCCTGGCTGGGCATACCGGTGACCTGGGAGCAGATCTCGGGAGCCCGGGTCATCGTGGAATCGGGTCTCAAGGACATCAAGGTCACCCCCTCCCAGGGCAGCCACTTCTTCCAGAACCTCACCTCGTTCCGGGTGGGCTATTTCACGGTGAACCCCGAAGAGGGAGAGGGAGTGCTCGATTGGGAGTGGCTGGAGGCGCAGCCGGCCGCCAAAGAGGTGGGATACGTCCGCCATCTGCACTTCGACCGGCCCCTGCTGGTGACCATAAACGGCAAACAGCAGCGCGGGGTGATCCTCAAACCGGCCTGAACGCGCGGGTAGGGGAGACCTCGTCCGACCGCCGAGGTCCCCAGGGGCGGGCGCAGTCCACCGCGCGGGCGAGCCGCGCGCGGCCCGCCCGCGGCTTAGGGGACGGAGACGAAGTACACCACGGCCACGATCACCGCGGCCGCCACCACGATGATCAGGGCGCGTTCCCACCCGGGACGTCTCTCCCACCAGCTCGGGGGGCGGTCGTGGTCGTGCCCTCCAGGGGCCTCCTGCAGGCTCGCCCCGCACTGGGGGCAGAAGCGGTGGTCCGGCTCGACCGAGTATTGGCAGCGCGGACAGGTCTCTTCGGCCATGCGGCCCTCCCTCTTGCCTCTCTCCGACCCCGGCGGGGCCCCTACAGCCGCACCGGCACCCCGTGAGCGGCCAGGTGTTCTTTGGCTTGTCGGATGGTGTATTCCCCGTAGTGGAATATCGAAGCCGCCAGCACCGCATCGGCCCTGCCCTCGCGCACCGCCTCCAGCAGATGATCGAGCGTCCCCGCCCCACCGCTGGCGATCACGGGCACGTTCACGGCTTCGGCCACCGCCCGGGTGAGCTCCAGGTCGTAGCCGTCCTTGGTGCCGTCCCGGTCCATGGAGGTGAGCAGGATCTCCCCCGCCCCCAGGGACACCGCCCGGGCCGCCCACTCCACGGCATCCAGCCCTGTGGGGACACGGCCGCCATTGAGGTAGGCCTCCCACCGCGGCCGGTCGCCGGCGGCCGCTCCGCCGCGGGGCCCCGTCCGCTTGGCGTCGATGGCTATGACCACGCACTGGGAGCCGAAGCGCCTGGCACAGGCCGAGATGAGGCTGGGGTCCTTGATGGCCGCCGAGTTGAGCGATACCTTGTCGGCCCCCGCTCCCAGGAGGGCCCGCACGTCGCCTTCGCTCCGGATGCCGCCGCCGATGGTGAAGGGGATGAACAGCTCCTCCGCACAGTGGTGGGCCAGGTCCACGATGGTGTCGCGCTTCTCGTGGGAGGCCGTGATGTCGAGGAACACCACCTCGTCGGCCCCCTCTCGGTCGTAGCGGGCCGCCAACTCCACCGGGTCGCCGGCGTCACGGATGTCGACGAAGTTGGTCCCCTTGACCACCCGTCCCCGGTCGACGTCCAGACAGGGGATTATCCGCTTGAGCAGCATCGACCACCGCCTCCTTCACTCGCCGTCCAGAACGGCCAAACCCTCGGCCACGGTGAACGTCCCCTCGTAAAGCGCCCGCCCCACGATGACCCCGGTCACGCCCAGAGCCTCCAGCCCTTTGAGCGCCCGCAGGTCGTCCAGAGTGGTCACTCCCCCCGAAGCGATGATCTCCAGGCGGTCCGGCCCTTCGCGCCGCCGGGCGGCGGCCAAGGCCCTGATGCCGTCCAGCTCGACGTTCTGCATCATGCCGTCACGGCTGATGTCGGTGTAGAGGATCTCGCGCACACCCAGGTCCTCCAAGCGGGGGATGAGGTCTACAGCCCGCACCAGGCTCCGCTCCACCCAGCCTTTGGTCTTGACGTAGCCGTCCTCGGCATCCACCGCCACGATCACCCGGCGCGCCCCCAGCAGCTCCAGTGCCCTCCCCAGGAAGCTCTCGTCCTCCACAGCGCTCGTGCCAAGCACGGCCTTGGCCACCCGGCTGCGGCCCACGAGGGCGAGCGCAGCCTCCGTGCGCAGGCCGCCTCCGGTCTGCACCGGCACCGGCACGGCCTCGGCGATGGCCTGGGTCAGCGGGAAGTTCTGGGGCGCGCCTTCGCGGGCGCCATCCAGATCGACCACGTGCAGGTGGCGGGCGCCTTCGTCCACCCAGCGCCGGGCCATGGCCACCGGGTCGTCACCGAACACCGTCTCGTTGGCGAAGTCCCCCCGGCGCAGACGGACGCACTTGCCCCCCTGGATGTCGATGGCGGGGATGAGTCTCACGCCGCCCCCTCCAGCCCGGCTCGGCGGGCGAAGTTGCGGTAGAAGCGGAGCCCGAGCGCGCTGGACTTCTCCGGATGGAACTGCACGGCGGCCACGTTATCGACTTCGACGGCCGACACGAAAGTGACCCCGTCGTAGTCGGTCACAGCCAGCACGTTGCCCGGCGACCGCGGCACTACCGCGTACCCATGGACAAAGTAGAAGGCCGACCGGTCGGGGATGCCGTCGAACAGATCGCTATCCATGCATATCTCCACCTGGTTCCACCCGATATGGGGGACCTTGACCGTCGGAGGCAGGGCCCGGACCTCCCCGCGCACCAGCCCCAGCCCGGGCACCCCGGGGTTCTCCTCGCTCCCCTCGAACAGAAGCTGTAGCCCCAAGCACACGCCCAGGAACGGCACCCCCGCCCTGATCCGCTCGAGCAGGGGTCCCACCAGTCCCCTAATCTCTAGTTGCTCCATGGCCGCGCCGAACGCTCCCACCCCGGGCAGCACCAACCCGGCCGCATCGGCCATGGCCCGGGGTTCGGACCCGACGACGGCTTCCACTCCCACGTGCTCGAAGGCCTTCTGCACGGAGCGGAGATTGCCGGAGCCGTAGTCGACGATGTAGAGCGGGCGGCGGGCGCCCGCGGGAACCTTGCCGCTCACAAGACCCCTTTGGTGGAGGGGATGCCGGTGGCCCGGGGGTCGACGGTCACCGCTTGGCGCAGAGCCTTGCCGAAGGCCTTGAACACGGCCTCGATGGTGTGGTGGGCGTCTCCTCCGGCCAACACCCGCACGTGCATGGTCATCTTGGCGTTGTTGACCAGGGCCCGGAAGAACTCAGCCACCAGGCCCGAGTCGAATCCGGCGATGCTCTCGCCGACCGGTCCCCCCTCGTAAGCGAAGTAGGGGCGGCCGCTGAGGTCCAGCGCCACCAGCACCAGGCACTCGTCCATGGGGACGACCATGCTGCCGTACCGGTTGATGCCCCGCTTGTCGCCCACCGCCTGGGTCAGAGCCATACCCATGCAGATGCCGACATCCTCGACGGTATGATGCCCGCCGGTGTGCAGGTCACCCTCGGCCTGAACACGCAGGTCGAACAGGCCGTGCCCCGCCACCAGGTCGAGCATGTGATCGAAGAAGCCCAGGCCGGTGGAGACGGCGGCCTGACCGGTACCGTCCAGACCCAGATGGACCGTCACGGCCGTCTCTCGGGTCTTGCGTTCGATGGTCGCAGCCCGCGACGTGGGTGCGGACGGCTGCGGCGGGCTGTCGGGCTGCACGATCGCCTCCCTCATAGGCAGTGGAGCAGGTCTTGACCGGCAGGAGGATAGCACAGGGGCCGGGGTTTCAAGCCGGCACCCGCTCCTACCGATATCAGCTGAGAGCGTGTTGCCCGGGGAGCGAGGGAGGGAAGGTCTGTGCGGGCGTATCGTACTCTTGTGATCGGGGGCCTGGCCTTGATCGGGCCGGCTCTTCTGATCCACGTTCTTCTGTCAAGATTCCCGACCGGGTCCAGCTCGGCCGTGGTCGTGGCCGACGTCAGCCTGCCGCTGATGGAGGCCGCCGCACTCACCATCGCCGGCGTGGCCCTGGCCCGCAACTGGAGAAGCCCGCACCGCTCCTCCTGGTTGCTCCTCTGCGCCTGGCTGGCGGCCAATCTCTTCGCGGACCTGGTCTGGGGTTGGTACGAGGTGGTGCTGCGCCGGGACGTGCCCGTCCCCTCCCCGGCTGACGTAGGCTACCTGATGGCCTATCCGCTGGCCTTCCTCACCGTCGTGGTCTACACCTGCAAGGCGCTGGGCAGACTGCGCGCGCTAGAGACCGCGCTCGACGCTCTGATGGTGACGGTCGGCGCGGCCGGACTGATGTGGCCGTTGCTGCTGGCGCCGCTGGTGCGGACGACTGAGCCGGGCGCCGAATACTGGATCACGCTCGCCTATCCGCTCGGCGACCTCCTCGTGATCATGGCTATCGCCTTTCTGATGCTGGGATGCCTGCAACGGCGGCTCCCCCGCTTCATGCTCGTTCTCCTGGCCTCCTTCCTGGTACAGGTGGTGGCCGACTCGCTCTACTTCGTCGATCAGGTCACGGTCGCTCAGTACACCTCGGGAGGAGCACTTGACAGTCTCTGGGTACTCACCTTCGCCGTAGCTGGCGTGGCCGCCGTCGTGGGGCTGCGAGACGCCAGGATCGAAGCACTGGCCTGCGGGCAGGACATGAGTTCAGGGGCATCCGATGGCGACTCCGGAGGCCCCGACCTTCCCAAGCGCCGCCTCGGCCTCGGCCTCGGCCGCAGCTTGGGCTTGGGCCGGATGTTATTACCCTATCTCGCCCTGCCCATCGTGGGAGTGATGCTCTGGCTCAGCCTGTCCCGTGAGGGGGTACGCTGGAACTCCGAGACGCAGATCCTTGTGTATCTTGGCATCCTGTTGCTGGCCTTGATGGTGGCCAGACAGTATGTGACCCTCGCTCACAACCGAAGGCTGAACCTGCGGCTCTCGCTGGTCTCAGAGGAACTCGAACAGCGGGTCGACACGCTCGCCGACCTGAGTGGGCGACTGGGGACCCTAAACGCCGGCGCCACCCAGCTCAACAGCCTTCGCAGCCTTAGCGATGCCCTCGAGAACGGGATCCGGCTGGCTTGTTCGGTGACCGGGGCTTCGGCAGGCTGGGTCAGCCTCACCGGGGAGGACGGCGTGGAAGAGATCAGCGCCACGGTAGGTGTCGTCCGGGAGCAACTGGACGGGGACGACGTTCCCGAGGGCGCGCGGACGATACGGCTCGAGGCGCACGGTGAGTCGATCGGTACTCTGGCGGTGCTGCCGCCCGCACTAGACGACGTGTCACCCGACCTGCTGGGAGCGGTCGCGGCCCAGTTGGCCATCGCCATCGACAACATCCGTCGCTTCGAAGACGCCCTGAGGCTCGCCGAGCGCGATCCATTAACGGGACTCTTCAACCACCGGGGTATCCACCGTCACCTCACCACGGAGGCGGACCGTGTCCAGGATCGCGGCATCTCGCTCTCGGTGATCATGATCGATCTGGACGACTTCAAACTCCTCAACGACACCTATGGGCACGCCGCCGGCGACCGAGTCCTCACCCAGGTCAGCGAGGCGATAAGCGGGAGCCTGCGCCATACCGACCTGGCCGGCCGCGTGGGGGGCGACGAGATACTGCTCGTGCTGCCCGAGACCGACAAGGCCGGCGCGGTCGCCTTGGCCGAACGGATCCGGGAGTCAATGGAAGCTAGTCCGTTCGTCACCTCAGAAGGCCTGTTGATACCGCTCAGGCTGAGTCTGGGGGTAGCCACCTACCCGGACGACGCCCGCACCTTGCCCGAACTGCTCGGAGCAGCCGACGCGAACCTGTACACATCCAAGCAGCGGGGCGGCAACACCATCACGGCGGCCACCCCCGCGGTCGAGCAGCCGACAGATGGGCAGGGCCTCCAAGGGCTGGCCATCCGATTGATGGACGTGGTAGGAAGCAGGGATCACTACACGCGCAGGCACTCGGAACAGGTGGTGATACACGCGCTCGACCTGGGCGAGACCCTTGGCCTATCCGAGGATTCGCTGGAAACCCTGCGGCTGGCGGCCATGCTCCACGACGTGGGTAAGATCCGGCTGAGCGACCGCCTGCTGCGCAAGCCCGGTCCGCTGGGACCCCAGGAAGCGCTTGCCATGCAGCGCCACGTGGAGATTGGCGAGAGCATGATCCGTGACCTGCCGCGGGTAGCCGAGGTACTCAACGCGGTCCGTTCTCACCACGAGCGCTACGATGGGACGGGCTATCCCGACGGCCTCCACGGAGACGACATCCCCCTCTTGGCCCGCATCCTGGCCGTCGCCGACGCCTTCACCGCCATGACTTTGGACAGACCGTATCGGGGCCGGATAACCGCCGAGCAGGCCCGGGCCCGACTGGCCGAAGCCGCGGGATCCCAGCTGGACCCCGACCTGGTGTCACGGTTCCTGGAACGACCCGGCGACGGACCCTGCACGCCGCTGGCCGCGGCCGGCTGATCGGTCTTCCTGTCTCCAGAGCGGCCGCCACCCGAAGGACGGTCGACGACAACAGCGCGAGAAGCAGATAACAGACCAGCAGGCGGCGACCGGGTCCCGCGGGCCTCCGCGATGCCATCACTGCTCCGGCCGAGTCCGCAGCTCCGCAGAAAGCCGGTGGAAGAAGAAGCCCTCGCTCGCCGCGATCTCGGCCAGGTGTGGCCCCAGCAGCCGGACGGCCGGCGGATCCAACTCCACGTAAGAGGACTTCCGCATGAACACGTCCACTGACAGGGGGGAGGAGAAACGGGCGGAACCGCCGGTGGGGAGCACGTGGTTGCTGCCGGCCACGTAGTCACCGAACGCCGTGGGCGTATGGTGCCCTAGGAACACAGCCCCCGCCGACCGCACCCGACCGAAGAAACCCCGGGGATCGGCCACCTGTATCTCCAGGTGCTCGGGCGCATAGGCGTCGGTCATCGCGGCCGCCAGGCCGAGGAAGTCTTCCCCCGAGGCCGGGTAGAAGGCCCACAGCCGCCGCCCAGACCCGCAGGCCGGTTCTGCCTGCCGGGCCTCGGCCCCTGCACCGGCCGCTTCTGCCTGCCGCGCCGCGCCCACAGCTTCCGCCACCGCCTCGCACAGCCCTCGGCTCTCGGCCACCAGCACCGCCTCGGCCCCGCTGCCGTGCTCTTCTTGGGCCAGCAGGTCGGCGGCGGTCCAGGCGGGGTGGGCGGTATGGTCGGCCACCACCAGCACCTCACTCGGCCCGGCCAGACTGTCGATACCCACGCTGCCGTACACCTGGCGCTTGGCCTCCATCACGTAGGCGTTGCCGGGACCGCAGATGACGTCCACCCGGGGGATGGTCTCGGTGCCGTAGGCCAGGGCCGCCACCGCCTGGGCCCCGCCCACGCGGAAGACCTTGTCGATGCCCATGAGCCGGGCGGCGGCCAGCACCGAGCGGTTGACGGCGCCGTCCCGCCCCGGGGGCGTACAGATGACCAGCTCGGCCACTCCCGCCACCTGGGCGGGGACCGCGTTCATGATCACGGTGGAGGCGTAGGCCCCCAACCCTCCGGGCACGTACAGACCCGCCCGCTCCACCGGCAGATGGCGGATGCCCAGCACCTGCCCCTGGGGCCCGCTGTCCTCCCAGTCGGGCCGGCGCTCGTGCGAATGGAAGAAGATGAGGTTGTCGCGTGCGATCTGGAGGGCGGCGAGCAGCCGGGGGTCGGCCTCGTCGTAGGCTGCTTCCAGTTCCGCGGCCGGCACCGCCAACCCGGCCGCCGTCGCCCCCGGCCAGTCGAAACGGGCCGTGGCTTCCACCACCGCGGCGTCACCGCGGGCCCGAACGTCGGCGAGCAGGGCGGCCACCACCTCAGCTACCTCCCGGCCGGCCGCCGGCGACGGACGTAGAGCGGCGACCTCCGCGACCACCGCCGCCCGCTTCAATTCCTTGATGATCACCCCTCGTCCTCTCCTGTAGGCCGTGCCGCCCGGCGCGCGGCCGTCAGGCGCCGCCGCCGTTCTGGGGCGCGCCCTGGCGGACACAACTCTCTCCCAGGAGGGCTTTCAGCTCGGCGAAGAGACTGGCCTGCGGGTCGACCCGGAATCCGTCACCGAAACGGAGGCGGCGGGCCCCACCGCTGTGGCGCACGTACATGTCGACCGAGCACTGACCGGGGAAGCGGGCCAGGATGCGCTTGAGGTCTTCGATGATGGTGCTGGGCAGGGCTTCGCCGTCGACCGACAGCGCCACCGGTTCCAGGCCGGTCTTGGGCGTGAAAGCCTCGATGGCCAAGGGGATGAACTTGGTCTCGGCTTCGTCTTTGTGGTCCACCCGGCCCTTGATCTTGATGACCTTGTCCTCTACCAGCAGCTCCTTGTTCTCCTGGTAGATGGCGGGGAAGCACAGCACCTCAACCGAGCCCTCCAAGCCCTCCACGGTGACGAAGGCCATGGTCTCCCCCGTCTTCTTGGTGGCGATGCGCTTGACCGCCCCCACCATCCCGATGATGGTGGTGATCGTGCCGTCGGGTAGCTCGCCCAGTTGCGATATGACGTGGCCGGCGTCGCGGCGGATGTGATGCCTGATGTCTTTGAGCGGGTGGGAGCTCACGTACAGGCCCAGCGTCTCCTTCTCCAGGGCCAGCAGCTCTTCCTTGCTGAAGTCGGCGGTGGGGATGGGGACGGGGGGAGCGCCGTTGCCGCTCTTCTTACCCCCGGGGCCGTCGGCGCCCACGCCCTCCCCGCTGAACAGGTCGAAGATGGACCCCTGGCCCCGGTCGGCGTCGGCTTTGGTCTTCTTGCCGTGGGCCATGGCCTGGGGCAGGACGGTGAGCATCCCCCGGCGCGAAGGCCCGATGGAATCCATAGCCCCGGATTTGACCAGACTCTCGATAGCCCTCTGGTTGACTATTCCCAGATCCACCCGCTCACAGAAGTCGAACAGGTCGGCGAAGGGCCCGCCCCGCTCCCTCGCCTCCAGGATGTTGCGGATGGCCGTCTCGCCCACGTTCTTGACCGCGTTGAGGCCGAAGCGGATGCGACCTTCGATGTCGCGGAAGTCCAGCACCGACTCGTTGATGTCGGGGGGCAGCACTTCGATGCCCATCTCGTTGGCAACGTTGACGTAGAACGGCACCTTGTCCTTGGTGTCCATCACGCTGGAGATAAGGGCCGCCATGTACTGCACCGGGTAGTTGGCCTTGAGGTAGGCGGTGCGGTAGGAGATGAGGGCGTAGCAGGCGGCGTGCGACTTGTTGAACGAGTAGTCGCCGGCCTTCTCCATCAGCGACCACAGGTAGTCTATGACCCGCGGAGCGGTGCCGGAGGCGGCCGCGCCTTCCCTGAACTTGGGCTCCAACTGGTCCATCTTGGCCCGGATCTTCTTGCCGATGGCCTTGCGCAGGTCGTCGGCCTCGGAGGGGCTGAAGCCGCCGATGACCTTAGAGATCTCCATCAACTGTTCCTGGTAGATGGCGACCCCGTAGGTGGGGCTGAGGATAGGCTCCAGCCGGTCGTCCTCGTATTTGATGAGAGCCGGGTCCCGCTTGTTGCGGGCGTATTGGGGAATGAACTCCATCGGCCCGGGCCGGTAGAGCGCGACCAGGGCGATGAGGTCGTCCAACCGCGTGGGTTGGATCTCGCGGAGCGCATCACGCATGCCGCTCGACTCGAACTGGAACACGCCCTCCGAGTCGCCCCGGGCCAGCATCTGGTAGGTGGGAGCGTCGTCCAGTGGGATGGTCTCGATGTCGAAGTCGGGCCGGCCCCCAGCCCGCACGATCTTGACGGCGCTGTCGATGACGTCGAGGTTGCGCAAGCCCAGGAAGTCCATCTTGAGCAGCCCCAGCTTCTCCACGTCGGTCATGGAGACCTGGGTGACGATCTCAGCGTCGCCCTTCTGCATCAGGGGCAGATGCTCGGTGAGCGGACCCTTGGAGATGACCACCCCGGCCGCGTGGATGGAGTCCTGACGGATGAGGCCTTCCAGTGGGCGAGCCATGTCGACCACCTGGCGCACCACCTCGTCGCTGTCGTAGGCCTGGCGGAGCTCGCCCCGGGAGTCGGCCAGGCAGGTGTCGAGGCTGATGTTGAGTATCTCGGGCACCAACTTGGCGATGCGGTCGGCCTGGCTGTAGGGCACGTCCATGACTCGGGCGGCGTCGCGGATGGCCTGGCGGGCCTTGATGGTGCCGAAGGTGGCGATCTGAGCCACCCGGTCGCGCCCGTGCTTGGCCGCCACGTATTCGATGACCTTCTCCCGGCCGTTCACCGAGAAGTCGATGTCGATGTCGGGCATGCTGATGCGGTCGGGGTTGAGGAAGCGCTCGAACAGCAGGTTGTAGCGGATGGGGTCGAGATCGGTGATGCCGAGCAGATACGACACCAGAGAGCCGGCGGCCGAGCCCCGACCCGGCCCCACCGGGATGCCGGACCGCTTGGCGAAGGTCACGAAGTCCCACACGATGAGGAAGTAAGGGGGAAAGCCCATCTTCTCCACCACAGCCAGCTCGCTCTCCAACCGCTCACGGATCTCTGGCGTGATCCGGTCGCCGTAGCGCCGCACCAGCCCCAGCTCGCACTGCTCCCGCAGGTAGGAGGCCTCGTCGTACCCCTCGGGCACGGGAAAATGAGGGATGAGCATCTTCTCCAGTTCGATCTCGACGTTGCAGCGCTCGGCGATCTCGAGGGTGGTGGCCACCGCTTGGGGGTGGTCGCGGAACACCGCCCGCATCTCGTCCCCGCTCTTGAGGTAGAACTCCTGGGAGTGGTAGCGCAACCTGTTCTCTTCGGACAGGCGGGAGCCGGTCTGGATGCAGAGCAGCACGTCGTGAGCACCGGCGTCGCCCTCGCGCAGGTAGTGGACGTCGTTGGTGGCCACCAGCTTGAGCCCGGTCTTGGCGGCCAGGTCGGCCAAGCGGGGGTTGACCTCCACCAGCTCGGGCAGGCCGGTCTCCTGCATCTCCAGATAGACGTTGTCCGCGCCGAAGATGCCCACCAGCCGCTCGACCTCGGCCTCGGCGGCCGCCGTCTGCCCGTCCCGTAGGGCCCGGGCGACGCGGCCGCTGGCACACCCCGACAGACAGATGAGCCCCTCGGCATGGGCCTTGAGGGCGCTGTAATCCATGCGGGGCTTGTAGTAGTAGCCTTCCAGGAAGGCGAGGCTGCCCAGCTTGAGCAGGTTGCGATAGCCGGTGTTGTCACGGGCCAGCAGGGTGAGATGCCAGCGCTCCTCGTTCTGGCCCTCCTTGCGCAGACGGTCTTCCACCACGTAGGCCTCCAGCCCGACGATGGGCTTGAGGCCGGCCTTGCGGCACTGCTGGTAGAACTGGATGACCCCCGACAGCACCCCGTGGTCGGTGATGGCCAGGGCGGGCATACCTAACTCCACCGCCCGCTGCACCAGGTCTTCCACTTTGCAGGCACCGTCCAGCGCCGAATAGTGGGTGTGCACGTGCAGGTGGCAGAACCCCGCCGGCGGAGGAGCCGCCACCCCGGCCGGGGTCACCTGTTGGTCGGAAACGGATGGCGATGACGGTGTCAAAGAACTCCCTGGAAAACGACCATGGATGGATGCCTCACTAAAGCTCGATTCTACCGGAAGGCCCCCAGCCCCTCAAGCGCTGCCGGCAGCTGGTGGTGAACAAAATCCGCTGAGAGCGGGTTTCATGTGAGCGACCGGATGGCCGCCGCCGCACTCGGGAACGCCGTCAGCAAGGCTTCGCGGTCGCCCAGCTCGAAGTCCTCGTACTCGAAACCCGGGCTGACCACGCAGCCCACCAGGGCCCACGGCGGGGCCGGCTGCGCCGGCTGCGGCCCCGCTTCGTGCGGGAGTCCCTCCGCCACCCGGGCCGCCATCCAGCGTCCCCCCGGCACCACCATCTGCGGACGGTCCGGACCCACCAGCACGCGCTCGGGCCCATCGCCCTTCCCCGGACCCAGCAGGAACATCTCCACCGGCGCCCCCCCGTGATGGAACCAGATCTCGTCGAAACGCAGCCGATGGAAACGGCTGGGCGACTGGACGGTCAGCAGATAGAAGATCGCGGTGGCCAGGGAGCGCCGCCCCGCCGGGGTGGGTACCATCACCGGCGAGCGGTAGGTCTCTCTGAAGAAGCCGCCCTCCCGATGGGGGACCAGGCCCAGCACCGCCGCCGTCTCGGCCGCCGAGAGCCCGGCCGCCGCCGGAAGACCGGACGGCTCTCCTCTCACTCGTCCTCGGCCCGTACCGGGTTGCGCAGGTTGCCGACGCCGTCGATCTCCACCTCGACCTCGTCGCCGGGATGAAGCTCGCCCACCCCCGGGGGTGTGCCCAGCATGATAAGGTCGCCCCGCTCGAGGGTCATGGCCTGACTCACCAGCGAGATGATCGTGAAGGGGTCGCGGATCATGTCCTTGACCTGGCCCTCCTGGCGCACCGCCCCGTTGACCCGGGTGCGGATCCAGGCCTCCGCAGAGGGCGCCTCCGTCTCCAGGAACGGTCCGGCCACGGCGAAGGTGTCGAAACCCTTGGCCCGCCACCACTGCTTGTCGGCGCTCTGCAGGTCGCGCGCGGTCACGTCGTTGGCGCAGGTCCAGCCCCACACCGCTCTCCTGGCTTCCTCGGGCGTCACCCGCCGGGTCGAGCGGGCGATCACCACCGCCAGCTCTCCCTCATACTCCACCCGAGTGGCGTCGCGCGGGTAGACGATGGCCTCCCGGTGCCCGATGAGGCTGGAGGACGGCTTCAAGAACAGAAGAGGGGGCGGCACCTCCTCCCGCGGGGGTTCGGCCACCGGCCGGCCTTGCTGGACCCTCTCCGCCATCTCTTTGATGTGGGCGGGGAAGTTCCAGCCCACTCCCAGGATCTTGCCTGGCGCCACCGGCGGCAGCAGGACCACTTCGTCCTCACCCACGGTGGTCCCGGCCAAGTGCTCCGGGTGTTCGATCAGATAGCCGTCGCAGACCACCGCGGCACGACACTCCTCGCCCCGCCAGGCGATGCGGGCGATCTTCATCGGGTCTCCTCCTCCACTCGGGGTAGGCCGGTGGCCGCCGCCCGCCCGTCCGCCGCGGCGGCCTCAGGCCGGGCGGCGGCCTCAGGCCGGGCCCGCAGCAGCCCGTAGGAGATGGAGTCCACCAGCGCCTGCCAGGACGCCTCCACCACGTTCACGCTCACCCCCACGCTGCCCCAGCTCTCGTGGCCGTCGGAGGAGTCCAGCAGCACCCGCGTCTTGGCGGCGGTGCCCTTGTCCTCGTCCAGGATGCGCACGCTGTAGTTGACCAGATGGATGTCGTGGACGTGGGGGTACTTGCGCTGGATGGCCCGCCGCAGCGCCTTGTCGAGAGCGTTGACCGGGCCGTTTCCTTCCGCCGTCTCGATGACGCGCTCACCGCCCACGTGCACCTTCACTGTGGCTTCGCTGATGGTGTCGCCTTCCTCCCGCTTCTCCACGATGATACGGAAGGTCTCCAGGCGGAACAGCTCCACCTCCAACCCCATCTCCGCCCGCAGGAGCAGTTCGAAGGAGGCATCGGCGGCTTCGTAGTGGTAGCCTTCGAACTCCTTGTCCTTGACCCGGGCCAGGATCCGGTCGATCAGGTCCTTCTGCTCGTCACCGGGATACCCCAGTTCCCGCACCCGCTGCTTGATGGTGGCCCGCCCCGACAGCTCCGACACCAGCACATGGGGGGTGTTGCCCACCAAAGCCGGGTCGACGTGTTCGAAGGTAGAGGGGTCGCGCTCGACCGCGGCCACGTGCATCCCCCCTTTGTGGGCGAAGGCGTTGCGGCCCACGTAGGGCTGGTGCGGGTCGGGCGACACGTTGCAGAGCTCGGCGACGAAGCGGGCGGTGTCGGTGAGTTTGGCCAGGTCCTCCGGCAGGACGCACTCCACCCCCATCTTGAGCTGAAGAGCGGGGATGATGGCGCACAGATCGGCGTTGCCGCAGCGCTCACCGTAACCGTTGATGGTTCCCTGCACCACGTCGGCCCCACGCGCCACCGCCACCAGCGAGTTGGCCACGGCGCAGCCGGCGTCGTTGTGGGTGTGGATGCCCACCCGGCAGGCCCCACCCAGCAGCGCCACTACCTCCGCCACCACCTCGCCCACCTGCAGAGGCAGGGCGGCCCCGTTGGTGTCGCACAGACAGACTGCCTCCGCCCCCTCCTCCGCCGCCGCCCGCAGACAGGCCAGCGCGTACTCGGGGTGAGCGGCGTAGGCATCGAAGAAGTGCTCGGCGTCATAGAAGACCCGCTTGCCCCGGCCGCGCAGGAAGGCCACCGACTCCGCGATCATGCGCAGGTTCTCGTCCCGGTTCACTCGCAGCACCTTGTCCACGTGCAGGTCCCAGGTCTTGCCCACCACCGCCGCCACCGGGGCCCAGCACTCGGCCAGCAGACGCAGGTTGTAGTCTTGCTCGGCCGGCACCCCCGCCCCCCTCGTCGTGCCGAAAGCCGCGACCAGGGCAGCCCTCAAGTCTTCCTTCTCCAGCTTGCGGAAGAACTCGGCATCTTTGGGGTTGGAACCGGGGAATCCTCCTTCGATCACGTGCACGCCCAGGTCGGCCAGACGCACGGCGATGCGAACCTTCTCGTCGACCGAGACGCTCAACCCCTCCCGCTGCATGCCGTCCCGCAGGGTGGTGTCGTAGAGCAAGAGAGAACGGCGGAGCTTCATGGGCGTGCTCTAGCCCTTGCCCACGGGAGTGCCGGTGCTGCGGGTGTATTCCCTGAAGCGGGCGATGATCTCCTTGGTCACCCGCCCGGGAACGCCCGCTCCGATGGCGCGCTTGTCCACCTCCACCACCGGGCCCACTTCGGCGGCGGTGCCGGTGAGGAAGGCCTCGTCGGCGGTGTAGACGTCGTAGAGGGTGTAGAAGCCCTCCTCCACCTCAAGGCCCATGCCGGCGGCCAAGCGCATGACCACCCCCCGGGTGATGCCCTTGAGGGCGCCCGTGGCCGGGTGGGGCGTCATGAGTTTGTGCCCCTTGACCAGGAAGAAGTTGTCGGCGGTGCACTCGCACACGTAGCCGGCGGTGGTAAGGAACAATCCCTCGTTGACGTCACAACCCCTGAGCTCCAGGGCCCCCATGACGTTGTTGAGATAGTTCAGGCTCTTGACCGCGGGGTTGATCGTCTGGGGGTCGTTCCGACGCACAGACAAGGTGACCACCTTGAAGCCCTTCTCGTATGCCGAGTCGGGGTAGAGATTGATCCCCCCGGCGATGCAGAACACCGTGGCCTTGGGACACTTGGCCGGGTTGAAGCCGAGATCGCCCGCGCCGCGGGTGACCACCAGGCGGACGTAGCCGTCGTAGACCTCATTGCGACGGATGGTCTCCATCATGGCCTCGACCAGATCCTCCCGGGACAGGGGGATCTCCAGAGCGATGATCTGCGCCGACGCGTACAGCCGGTCTATGTGGCCGTCAAGCTCGAACACCCTGCCCCCGTAGGTGCGGATGCCTTCGAACACGCCGTCTCCATAGAGAAGACCGTGGTCGAAGACGCTGATCTTGGCGTCTTCTTTGCTGTAGAACTCGCCGTCGATGTAGATCTGCATGTGGGCCTCCTGCGCGCCGGTCGGGGCTCCCCTGGGACCCTCAGCGCCCCCACGGGGATACTGCAGCAGTATACAACGGGGCTACAGCAGGGAGCCCACCTGATACACGATGATGCCCATGAGGAAGGCCAGCACCAGCATGAGGCCCACGTTGGCCCCGGTCCAGCGCCAAGAGCGCGACTCGTGGTGAAAAGCGGCGACGGTGGCCACGCAGGGCACGAAGACCATCTGCACCACCAGGAAGGCCGCGGCCGCGGCGGGGGCCAGCAGGCCGGCGATGGCGTCGGCCAGGCCGGCGCCGCTCCCAAGGTCGCCCTCTCCTCCGAAGAGCACGCTCAGCGTGGCCACGCTGTTCTCTTTGGCCACGAAGCTGGAGAGGAGCGCCACGATCAGGCGCCAGTCGCCCAGCCCCATCAAAGCGAAGAAGGGCTCGAGGGCTTGGCCGATGAGGCCGAGGACGCTCTCGCTGGGCTCGTCGCCGGGGAAGTTCGACAGTATCCAGATTATGGCCGACACGATGACGATGAGGGTGCCGGCCTTCTTGATGAAGGCCAGGATGTTGCGCCACACGTACAGCCCGATGGTGCTGGCGTTGGGGATGTGATAGAGGGGCATCTCCATGATGAAGGCACTGCGCTCCCCTTTGAACACCAATCTGTTGACGGCCACCCCCGCCACGGCCAACAGCACCAGGTTGCCTCCCACCAGGGCGACAACGGCCCAGGGGGCCGCTGCCCCGAAGAAGGCCGGGGCCAGGAAGGCCAAGACCGCCAACCGCCCGGTGCAGGGTACGAACGGGGTCAGCATCATGGTGAGCAGCCGGGCCCTGCGTTCTTCGATGATGCGGGTGCCCAGGATGGCGGGGACGTTGCAGCCGAAACCCAAGAGCAGCGGCATGCACGATTTACCGTGCAGACCCATCCAGTGCATGTAGCGGTCCATGACGTAGGCGGTTCGGGCCATGTAACCCACGTCCTCGAGCAGGCCCAGAGCCGCGAAGAAGATCACCAGGATGGGGACGAAGGAGAGCACGGTGCCGGCCCCGGCCACCGCACCGTCCACCACCAGGCCGGAAACCCAGTCCGGCGCCCAGGCCAGCGCGCTCCGCAGGAGGTCGGAGAAGGGCCCCAAGATCAACTGGCTCAGGGCCGTGGCGGCCGGTCCCGCCACCCGGTAGGTGACCCAGAACATGGCGGCCAGCGCCACCAGCAGCACCAGCAGCCCCCACAGCGGGTGGGTGGCCACCCTGTCGATGCGGTCGGTGAGGACGGTGACGCCGCGGCGCGGCCGCACCACGGCCGCGCGCACCATCCTGGCCACCCAGTCGTAACGCCCCCCGGCAATGTCCAGGTAGGCGTCCTCGTGAGCGGCCAGGAGGGCATGGATGGGGTCCCAGACCTCCGGGGCCTGCTCGCGCACCAGCCCAGCGGCGTCGGCGTCGCCTTCCAGCAGTTTGAGGGCCAGCCAGTCCACCGGGTACCCGGCCGGGGCCCGGCCCTGGAGCAGTGACTCGATCTCGGCCAGCACCGGCCGGTGCTTGGCCCTGATCTGCGGCCGGTTGGGCGCGAACGAGCCGGGGTCTTCCGCCACCGCGAGGGCGGCCTCTATCAGTTCGTGCAGACCCTTGCGCTTGCTGGCCACCAGCTCGACCACAGGCACGCCCAGCGCGGCCTGCAGGACGCCCACCTCCACGTGGATGCCGTGTGCCTCGGCCACATCGACCATGTTGACCCCCACCACCACCGGCACCGGCAGCATCAAGAGCTCCGCCACCAGATAGAGGTTGCGTTCGAGCGAGGCCGCGTTGACGATGGCGATGACGGCGTCGGGAGACTCCTTGATCAAGAAGTCCCGGGCGACTCGCTCCTCTTCCGAGCCCGAGGTCAGGCTGTAAGTGCCGGGAAGGTCCACCAGGTCGATGGTCAAGACCTCGTGGTCCTCATGGCCCGGGTCATGTCGAAAACCCCCGTGCCCCGCACGGTCCGGCCCGTGGTGACGGTCCCGGTGCTCGTGCCGGCCCGGCTGGACCTGGCAGCTCAGACGGTCGTGACGGCGACGGTACTGGAGGCGCCCCGTCTTCTGCTCCACCGTCTTGCCCGGCCAGTTGCCCACGTGCTGGTTGAGGCCGGTCAAAGCGTTGAAGACCGTGCTCTTGCCCACGTTGGGCTGGCCGGCCAGCGCCAGGGTGAGCCGGCCTGGATGCTTCATGGGGCGACGCTCCCTAGTCTTCCACCGGTCCGCACGGAGCGGAGTCGAGCTCGAGGGACGGTTCCACGGTCACCTTCTCCGCCTGCCCCCTGCCCAGAGCGACCCGGGCCCCGTGCACCTCCACTATCACCGGCCCCCGACCTCGGTTCTGGAGCACACACACCTCGGCCCCGGGAGTGAGCCCCAGCGCGATCAGCCGCCCGGCGAGGCCCCGACCGGGTGGAAGCGCCGTGACCTTAGCCAGTGCCCCCGCCGGCAGCCTCCCCAGAGAACTCATGCCCGCCTCCCTTCGGCATAGGAGACGAAGTAGGCCAGGGTATCGGCCTCCAGCACATGCTCCAGCTTGCAGGCCGTCGTCTCCGCCCTATCCGCCGGTATGCCCAGCACCTCGGTGAGGAAGTCCCTGATGGCGAGGTGCCGCCGCTCCACTTCCAGCGCGATGCGCGCACCCTCGTCTGTGAGCGTCACATGACCGTAGGGAGCGTGGGCAACCAGCCGGCGCGCGGTCAGGCTCTTGAGAGCACCGGTGACAGAGGGCCGGGACACGCCCAGTTGCCCGGCGATCTCGCTGACCCGAGCCACCCGCGACGTCCTCTCCAACAGAAGGATGGCCTCCAGGTAGTCCTCCAGGCTGGCACTGAGGGCTTCGGCCTCAGGCGAGACCGCCACCGTCTTGTCGGCGCTGGCGTCGTCGGCGTTGCCCCCCGTGGCCGAACCGCCGATACCGCTGAAACCTGGTGTACACTGCTGGTCCACGACTCTGCCCGCCCTTCAAGTTAGGTGTGGCTATTTTAGTGCGTGCTCCCTAACCAATCAAGACCGCAGGGCAAGACCGCGGCGGCGCTCATTGAACAGCAAAGGGGGCGCCGGCCCCACGGGCCGGCGCCCCCCACTCGTCGAGGTAAGACCAAGGTCGGACGCGCTAGTAGCGGCGCCCCCCGCCGTAGCCGCCGCCGCCGTAGCCGCCGCCGCCGTAGCCGCCGCCACCGTAGCCGCCGCCGTAGCCGCCCGAGCGAGGCGGCCGCGGCTGCATCTCTTTGGCCGCGTCGACCTTGAGAGCCCTGCCGTCGAGGTCGACGCCGTTGAGGGCGGTCCGCGCCGCGTCGGCGGCCTCAGGAGTGGCCATCTCGACGAAGCCGAAGCCCTTGGGACGGCCCGAATCCCTGTCCACGATCAGGTTGACCGAGACTACCTCGCCGTGCTGTTCGAACAACGTCCTGACGCTGGCCTCGGAGGTGCTGTAACTGAGGTTGCCCACGTACAGTTTTGCAGTGCTCATTCTTTCCTCCATGGGGGAGTGACACTTCGGCATT
Organism: uncultured Gaiellales bacterium; assembly: GCA_964399135.1. Taxonomy (GTDB): domain Bacteria; phylum Actinomycetota; class Thermoleophilia; order RBG-16-64-13; family RBG-16-64-13; genus CAYNPL01. Next base: position 2,054 of record CAYNPL010000005.1, on the reverse strand, counting down.
CGAGAAGGAAAGACTGCAAACGAACGAGACGAGCGAGACTCAGCCCAACGCGGCGCCTGAAGAACGTTCCTATCGGATGTCGGGCCGCAGTATAGCAGGTCGACCGGCCGGCCCGCGATGCCGGGGGAACGCCGGACGAAGATCAATGGCAGATCAATGGCGTGGCAGGATGGGGAGAACCACCACCGGACGCTCGGCGTGGTTCATGATGTGCTTACTGACGGATCCCAGCACCAACTCTTTGATCCCCGCCTGCCGTTTGCGGGCGGCCACGATGAGGGTGGCGTCCCGGGTCTCCTCCAGAAAGACGGGGCCCGGCTGGCCCTTGACCACGCGGGTCTCGCAGACCACGGTGGGCTCCAGCTCCGCCACCTTGGCCACGGCTTCCGCCATGAGGGCTTCGGCCCCTTCGCGGAACTCGTCGTACACGTCCTGGCCGGCCACCCCGCCCCCCAGGATGGAGGAGGGGACCTCCCACGCCGCAACCAGCCGCAGAGTGGCCTTGCGCAACGCCGCCTCATGCGCTCCGAATTCCAGAGATACCGCCGCCTCTTCAGAGCCGTTCACGAAGACGGCTATGGTCTCCATACGGTCCCCCTTGTCGATCGGGTCCGGCGCCTAGTGCCGCCTCGCCTCCACTATAGCGGCCCCGGCGGCAAGCGGGAACGGCATATCATCCGGTCTTGACCGGCGGCACGATGACGACGGGGCAGGCGGAGTGGTGCATGACGTGCTGGCTCACCGACCCCAGCAGCAGACCGGCGAACCCGCCCCGGCCCCGGCGGCCCACCACCAGCAGGTCGACCTCCTTGGACTGGTCGACGAGGACTTCGCCGGCATGGCCCTCGACCACCCGTTCTTCCACCGTCACGCCGGGCTCGACCGACGCCACCAGGGCCGCCGCCTCGGCCGCGATCTCCCCCGCGTCCTCCTGGAAGCTCTGGTACACGTCGGGGCCCACCCCCGCGCTGGCAAGCACGGCGGGCGGCACCTCCCACGTCGCCACCAACCGAAGCACCGCGCCGTGAGCCGCCGCCTCCCGGGCGGCGAACTCGATAGCGGCTTTCGCCCCCGGCGAACCGTCCACTCCCACCGCGATGGTCTTCATCGTCCGTCCTTTCTTTGGGGCGAGAATGCTAGTCTGCGGGGACCGGGACGACCACCACCGGGCAAGGAGCGTGCTGGACCACCTGCTGGCTGGCCGAACCCAGGAGCAGTCCGGCAAAGCCCCCGGCGCCCCGCGCGCCCACAACCAGCAGGGAGGCTCCCTTGGCCTGTTCCAAGAGCACCTGGGCCGGCGGCCCCATCAGTATCTTGATCTCATGCTTCACAGACGGCGCGCTCTCGCTCACCCGCGCGGCCGCGGCCGCGCCGATGTCCTGGGCGTTGCTCCGGGATTCAGCAGCAGCGCTCTGATAGAAGCCCGCTTCCGCGGCGATCCCAGCGATGACCACGGGAGGGATGTGCCAGGCCACCACAATCTGGAGCTGGTCGCCGCGCATACGCGCCTCTCCCACCGCGAAATCGAGGGCCGCCTCTGAGTTCTTCGATCCGTCCACTCCCACTACCACAACGCCCATCGGGTCTCCCTTCCGGTCGAAGTCGACTGTTAGGGACGTACCCGCCAGCCGCGCCCCTTAGTCCTGGGGAGGGGTCAGCCTTTGGCCGCGAACGCGGCCACCAGGTCGCCCACGTCGCTGGTGCCCATGCCCATCTGACCGGCGTTCAGCGACTTCATCTTGCCAATGGTGTCGATGATGCCCGCCTCGATCCAGCCGGCCGCCTCCTTCTGGCCCAGGTAGTCCAGCATCATCTGCACCGCGCCGATGGCGGCCAGAGGGTTGATGACGTTCTGGCCGGTGTACTTGGGCGCCGAGCCGCCGATGGGCTCGAACATGCCGATCTTGCCGGGGTGGATGTTGCCGCCGGCGGCCACGCCCATGCCTCCCTGGATCATGGCCCCCAGGTCGGTGATGATGTCGCCGAACATGTTGTCGGTGACGATGACGTCGAACCACTCCGGGTTCTTGACGAACCACATGCAGGTGGCGTCG
>CAYNPL010000004.1:117026-143758 GCA_964399135.1 uncultured Gaiellales bacterium | reverse complement strand
AGTTGGTTAGAACGCCGGCCTGTCACGTCGGAGGTCGCGGGTTCGAGTCCCGTCGCTCCCGCCTCGGTCAGCCGGTGTGACGCTGCGCCCGACTGCTGTCGGGGCCGGCGCCTGGCCGGAGGCCGAGCCCGTCGGCCCTGGAGCCGCGGCGGGCACGTGGCGGGATAGCTCAGTTGGTAGAGCACATGACTGAAAATCATGGTGTCCCCGGTTCAAGTCCGGGTCCCGCCACCTTTCGACCCCATGACAGGGCTCTTTCTGCTTCCAGACCCCCTTCGAACCGGGGACATCTCTCAATCGCTATGAACTCGTGTGGTCATGCAAGATCCCCAGGTTGACATCCACCTGCGCGTAGCGTACGCTTTGGCGTACGTAGAATCTGGAGGTATGGGATGACCACGGTTACCGCGACCGAAGCGCGGAAGCAACTCTACAAGCTGATCGATGACGTAGCGGATTCGCACGAGCCTGTCCAGATTACGGGCAAGAGGGGCAACGCCGTTCTCGTCGGCGAGGATGACTGGCGGGCAGTACTGGAGACCCTGCATCTCGTCTCCATCCCGGGCATGCGAGAATCCATCCTCGAGGGCATGGCAACGCCGGTCGAGGATCTCGAAGACCAGCTTGACTGGTGAGCTGGCGGCCCCTCTACACGAAGGCCGCGCAGAAGGACGCCAAGAAGTTGGCGGCGGCCGGTCTCAAGTCCAAAGCCCAGGCCTTGCTCGAGATCCTGGAGGAAGACCCCTATCTGACCCCGCCCCCGTTCGAGAAGCTGGTCGGTGACCTGTCGGGAGCATATTCCCGCCGGATCAACATTCAGCATCGTCTGGTCTACCAGATTCTGGACGAGAAGCGGATAGTCAAGGTGCTTCGCATGTGGACCCACTACGAGTAGAGGTGGGCGGACGATCACGGACTCGCTTAGGTGGCAACAGCTGCCACCTGCTAAGTCTCTATGCGAGGATCAGAGAGAAGGACGTCGGTAAGGACACCTGCAGTGCTGTACTTGCTTCACGTCCGGGTCCCGCCACTTAGCGAAGAAAACGACCTGCAAAGAGGCATGTTTTCTTGGCAAGTCCCGAACTGAACCGGGGACATTTCCCAATCGGGGAAGCTCACGCCGCCAAGCAATGAGCCCGCGGGTTCCCCAAGGCAGGCATGGGCTAGGCGGTCGCTACCCGGTTCGCTCGCACGAACTTGGTCATGATCATCGCATACACGAGCACGCCCAGGAAGACGCTCAGGTAGTTGAAGACCTCGATCGCGGTGTACTCGAAGAAGAGACTGTAGACATACACTCCCAAGACCTGGGAGCCGACGAACACTCAGACGAACCCCCATTGGGACGGGGCGAACTGGCTCTTGACGACGGTTTGACGGAAGTAGTCCCTGATGAGATAGATGACGCCCAGCGCCCACACGACCGCGAGAACATAGGCAGCGGTGATCAACAGCGACTCCGCGCCGTGCGCTCCGGAGGCAGGATGAGGCCACAGGTACTCCGCGATCCGGTAGGCGCTCAGGCCGTAGAGGCAGGCGATGGGCACGATGAGGAAGAACGCCGGCAGAACTCCCACTGCCGGCAACTTGCCGGCCCCCAGGTGGGTGTAGCCGAGGTAGACGACCTTGGAGACAAGCAGCACCGTCCCCACGGCCAGTATGAAAAGCGTGGCGACCGAAGCGATGTCTTGGATCTGTCCGTTGGTGGAGAGGGTGGCGATGCCGGAGCCGGTCAGGCTCACCAGGCCGAAGGCGAAGGCGTCGAGGAGCCAGACGAAGTTGAAGCCCCTCCGGTCCACGCCGGCGGCGAACCAGGTCCGGCCAAACGTCACCTCGAAGAAGAGCAGGACGGCCGCCAGGATCGCGAAGACCACAAGCGATGGGACCATGAGTGCCTGCATATTGCCCGATATCTGGGGAACAAAGAACCCGAGCGAAGTCCAGAAGACGTTGACGCTCATGGAGAGCGAGGCGACGATGGCGAAGATGCCTGCGTTCTGATTCTGATGCGGGTTGTTCCTGAAGGCGCTGTAGGCCCCGCGTGTCCCGAGCCATCTCGCGAGGCGGTAGAGGAAGTAGAGGTTGAGCCCAAGATTGAGCGCGGTGAACAAGAACATCACCGCGACGAGGGGGACATAGAGAGCGAGTTGTCCTGGGGTGAGCGTGCTCCAAGGGACATTGGCGAACGTGATCAGCCCCTTGCCGTGGGGGATGGCGAACTGCAGGTAGTTGAACGCCATGAGAGCCACGCCGCCTGCGGCCAGGGACGACTGGAACAGCAGCGGGTGGAACTTGATGGAAAGTCTCACGGTCGTTTCCCCCCCGGTGTCTCTCGCTTGGCACCTAGTCTCGGGTTAGATAAGTATAGCTATTGCCATATTGCGGTATGATGAAACAAGGTACCACACGAGAGGAGGATTCATGGCATCCGTTCTCTTCGTCCTCAATGAAGGCCCCTACGGCAGCGAGCGCTCCTACAACGGTCTCCGGCATGCGATGGTGATGTCCAGGCAGCCGGATACCGAGGTGAAGGTCTTCCTCATGGCCGACGCCACCACCTGCGCGCTCGCCGGTCAGAAGACTCCCGACGGCTACTACAATGTCGAGAGGATGCTCAAAGGGCTGCTCGCCAATAAAGCCCTGGTGGCTTTGTGAGGCACCTGCATGGATGCCCGTGGTTTGGTATCCCTGACGTTGGTCGAAGGTGCCCAGCGGGGTTCGATGGATCTCCTGGCCGAGTGGACGCTCGCGGCCGACAAAGTCATGGTCTATTAGCACTAGCGGGACAGGGGGAGTGCCGATGGTAGAGAGAATCGATCCGACGGTCCTTGAGATGCACGCCAAGGTGTGCAAGACGATGGCGCATCCTCTCCGCTTGGCGCTCCTCAACGCTCTCCGGGATGGAGAGCGGGGCGTGACCGATTTGGCCGACGCCGTTGGGGCCACCCAGGCCCTCGTTTCCCAGCATCTTGGGGTGTTACGCAATCAGGGACTCTTGCGCACCCGGCGAAACGGGAAAGAAGTCTACTACCGCATCGCCTACCCCAAGATGGTGCAGGCCTGCGATCTCCTGAGGGAAGTGCTGTTCGAGCATCTTCACTCGCAGGAGGAACTGGCTCGGTTGGAGGGTACGAAGTCGGAAGATGAGTGACACGTCCCACCCGATCTACCTCGACTACAACGCCACCACGCCGATCCTGCCCGAGGTGCTGGAGGCCATGCTCCCCTACCTGCGGGAGCACTTCGGCAATCCCTCCAGCCTTCATCCCTACGGCCGTGTCGCGCGGGCCGCGATAGACAAGGCGCGGGAGGAGGTTGCTCTCCTTCTCGACTGTCTGCCCGAGGAGATCATCTTCACCTCGGGCGGCACCGAATCGAACAACCTGGCCATCCTGGGAAGTGCCGCGGTCGTCGAAGGCAGAGACGGCGTGGTTACCTCCGTCATCGAGCACCCGGCCGTCAGCCGGCCGTGCGAGGTGCTCGAACGCCGAGGCGCCAACGTGACACGTCTTAGGATTGACGGATTCGGGGTCGTGGATCCGGATGAGGCGAGGGAGGCGGTGGAGAGCGCTCCTCGTCTCGTTACCGTGATGCATGCGAACAACGAGACCGGGTCGGTCCAACCGATCGCAGAACTAGCGGCGGAGGCCAAGGAGCGCGGCGCGCTCGTCCATACTGACGCCGCTCAGTCGGTCGGCAAGATCCCCGTGAATGTCAACGACCTCGGCGTGGACCTACTCACTGTAGCCGGACACAAGCTCTATGCACCAAAGGGTGTGGGCGCACTCTACGTGCGAAAAGGCACCCCGATCAAGCCGGTGGTGGTCGGCGCCGGACACGAACGCGGTCTGCGGCCGGGGACTGAGAACGTCGCGTCCATCGTGGGGTTGGGGGCGGCCTGCGCAGTGGCCCGGAAGACTCTCGCCGCCGAGTCAGAGCGAGTCCGGATGCTGCGCGACCAGCTGTGGACGGGTCTGAAGACGGAGATCCCGGCCATCCGGCTGAACGGACACCCGAGCGAGCGGCTACCCAACACCCTGAACGTACTGTTTCCCGGTGTGCGTAGCTCGGCGCTCCTCGAAGCCGCTCCCGCGATCGCCGCCTCCGCCGGATCGGCCTGCCATGAGGGAGGCGAGACCGCCTCGGCTGTCCTTCTTGCCATGGGCGTGGACCCAATTGAAGGGCTGGGCTCCGTGCGCCTGTCCCTGGGGCGACTGACCACGGAGCTGGACCTGACCGCCGCGACCCAGGCGCTCGTCGATGCCTGGCAAGACATCTCACGCTCGGGGTGAGATCGATCGCGAAGAATTCCTGCGCCGTCGTCAGGACATCGTGGGCGGCGGAGGGCAATAGGCGTCCGGGTCTCCCCAGCTAAAATACCTGCAAATAAGCCATTACTTCTCTTCGGCGCTCATTCCGGAGGCCTGTATGCGGTGGACATCACCACCGGCAAGACGCTCTGGACGCTCAATCTGGCCTACTGGCTACACACCCCTGCTATCTTCGAACGCCTAGTCTACGTTACCAGCAAGGAGGGCTACCTCTTCGCGGTAGATGCTCAGACCGGCAAGGAGTTGTGGAAGGCGAAGCCGGACGCGACCGACTTCCCCTGGCACCCGATCACCCCACCGGCCGGCTCGGACGGAGTGGTGTGCCTCAGCGACCACTGCCTCTACGCTGTCGAGGCGACCAGCGGCAAGACTCTTTGGAGCTTCAAGCCCGAAGACCAGGGCGCGTGGTCGGCCCCCACTATCTGTGACGGTTTCGTCTATTTCGGCGGTCAGAAAGGCCACATATACGCCTTGGACCTCGTCACCGGCAAGAAGCTTTGGGACATGCAGGTAGGGTCCGACGCCTGCGAAGATCTGGTTCTTGCCGAAGGGGTACTCTGCTTCGGCTGCTGGGACGGTTACGTCTACGCGCTGAAGTAGTCCCGTCGCCATCTCCTGACGCGAGCAGCCTGACGGCGACTTGACCATCCAGAGCCAGAGAGCCCTGCGATCAAGACTGCGGGCTGGTGGACCAGAACGTGCCTCACGCTACCACGCTCGTCAGAACGGGGCCGCCCTGCGTGTCAGTCGCCGAGGACACCCAGGCGATGGGCGGTCGCGGCCGCTTGGGCCCTTCTTCGTACGGAGAGCTTGCGGTAGAGGTGGCTCACGTGTGTGCGTACCGTGTTGATGCTGACCACCAACTCGTCGCTGATCTGCTGGTACGTGCGATCCTCGGCCAACAACTCCAGGATCTGAAGTTCCCGCGGTGTCAACCGGACTGCGGGCCTCGCGGCGGATGCACCCACTCGTGTAGCCGCGAGTTCGGGGTCGACCGCGTGAAGCAACCACCTAAGCTCGGGGACGTCCAGGAGCACTCGTACGTAGCCGGTCTCCCGGGCCAGACCGGCCGCCTCAGCAAGCGTCTTGGAGGCCCTGTCGAGTTCGCGCAACTTCAATTGCTGCCATGTCATCAAGCCCAGCAACTGGAGCTGAATGAAACGGTTGCCGATCGCAGCCTGATGGGTCACAGCAGCTTCCAAGAAGGACGTCACACCCGGCAGGTCAGCACCCAGCGCTATCGCTGCGCGCAGATACGGAACAAGCATTTGATGCCGATAGGTGTCAGGCGGCTCTGTGAGATCGACGCCGGTCTTCCGAGCCACCTCCCACGCCTCCCCAGCGAGCCCGGCAGCGATCAAACGGCGGATCTCCAGGTCGACGAAGAGTTCGTGTGAGGCACGTGAGGCTTGGCGCTCAAGGCGGACGCAGCGCCCTGACTCTGGCTCGCAAAGTCCGCGGTTGTCCGTATCGTAGATGGCGGCCATCAGTTCGTTGCAGAGGATCAGAGGATCGTCTCCCAGTCGATGCGCCAAGGCCATTGACGTCTGCTGGTAACCCCGGGCCGAGACCAGGTCGTTCTGCCAGTAGCTGTTCTCCGCGGCTATGATGGCCGCCCACAGGACCTCGTACGCGATCTCTGGCCGATCACGAAGTGGATCGTTGAGGAGGTCGTACAGCAGTCGGGTCGCCTCCTGGCTCCGGCCTTGCTGCACGCACGACCTGGCGAGTTCCCGCTGCACAGCGACTCTTCCGATCTCGAAATCCGCCCGCGCAAAGCTGGCCAACGCTCTCTCGGCACTCAGCCGAAGTGCTGTGTGATCGCCGGCCCAATGAAGCAGGCGCATGTGGATGAACCAGAGGATGCCGGCAGAGAGATCATCCAAAGCGTCAATATGGGGGAGCGCTTGCTCAAAGTAGATCGCAGCCGCCCTCTCATCGGCAGCCACAAGCGAGGCGCCGCTTCGCAGGACGAGCCACTCGGCGGCTGACTCCGGCGCATCCCGCCACGAAGGCTGCAGCTTCCCCAACAATTCCGCCGCCCGGTCCAAATAGCGGCCGGACTCCTGCTCGTCCAGCAGCAAGGCAAGTCTGCCGCGCGCGAGGACCAAGTGTGGCTTCAGCTCCCAGACACCCTCGGTGAGTAGCTCGAACAGTCGCTTCGCCGCAAAAGGGTCTCTACCCATAACGCGGACAACGTGACGCTCGACTAGGTCGGCGGCAGCGTCCTTGGCCCCGGCAGCAAGCAGGTGAAGCAGGGCGGACTCGAGTTGCCCATCGGCAGCCAACCAAGCTGCGGCCCGCCGGTGTAGCTCGACCACCTCATCTGCGCCCAGCAGTCCCCTCAGCCGCTCCTGAAGAAGCTCCTGGAAGAGTTGGTGATAGCGGAACCAGCCCCGCTTGCTGTCCAATTCCTCGAGGAAGATATCCGCCTGGGCAATGGCCGCAAGCTTCGCGCCGGCGTCGTCCGTGCCGGTGACCGCTTCGCATAGTCCGGAGTCAAAGCCGTCGAGGATCGAGGTCTGCAACAGGAAGAGGCGAAGCGAGGGCCCTTGGAGGTCGAGCACCTCCTCCGTCAGAAACTGTGCCAGCCAGCGTCGGTCTCCTCGCAAGGTGCGCAGCAGGTCGGTCACGCTCCGCGTCTCGCGCAAGCAGAGAATCGCCAGCTGTAGACCGGTGATCCAACCATGGCACCGTTGCGTCAACTGGGCGATCTCGGCCGTGCTGACCGAGTGAAAACCGTTAAGCTCCAGGTACTCCCGGATCTCCTCTTCCGTGAAGCATAGGTCGTTCTTGTCTAACTCGAGGATCCTCGCGTGGGCGTAGATCCGAGCCAGGGACAGCCCTGTGCGGGGCCTGGCCATGATCAGGAGATGCAGACGTTCGGGTCCGTGCTCAAGAACCGCCCTGATCACCGCGTGCACCTCGGGCGAATCCGCCCGATGCAGGTCGTCGAGCACCACAAGGAGATGCTCATCACCTCCAGTTGCGGAGGGTAGGAGCGCTTCATCGAGTACGGCGAGCAGCCTCGCGGTCATCCGTTCGACGCTCCCGCGTCTGTTCCTAAGCATCGGCTGCAGCGCATCCAAGAAACCAGGCGCGCAGCGGTCGATCGCGGCGGCAAGGCGGTCTAGGAACCGCCGCAGATCGCCGTCTCTCTCGTCGAGCGAGAGCCAGGCCGATCGCTCAGCGAGGCCGGAAACGTCGATCCAGCGATTGACGAGGATCGACTTGCCGTAGCCCGCCGGGGCGTGTACGAAGACGGCCCGATGCGCTTCCCATCGATCCAACCTTTGATACAGGCGGGGTCGATCGACAACACCGGGCTGCGGGTAGGTAGGTCTTGTGATCTTGGTCGATAGAACCATCTTCTAGAGGGTCGGACTAAGCAGAGGCCGTCAGGAATCATACCGTCGCGGGTCCGAAAAATCACATGATGATGTGAGGCGTGCTCCACCGCATCTCGGCTACCATCTCGTGGCAAGGCGAGGTCGTTTCGCCTCGGCAGTACCCGGCAAGGCCTTGGACGCCGAGACCACGATCCATCCGTGACCTAGAGAGGGGTGCCAGACATGGGTTCTGGAAGGTTCCGTCGCGTCGCTCTCGGCGCTCTCCTGTTCGTATTGCTTCTCGTCATGGCACTCGCGGTCGTTGCTTGCGGCGAGCAAGAGGAAGCCCGCTGGCAAGGCGTTGCCTCGACCACCACGCCCATGTCGGCGGAGGACGCTGCCACGGTCGACGCGCTGGCCCAGGCAGGCCTGGCTGCGACCATGGAGCAGCTCCCGGGGATGTGGATAGGAGTCTGGGACCCGGCCAAGGGATACTACGTCCAGGGGTATGGGCAGGCCGTTGTTGACGGCGCCCCCGCCACCGTCGCCGATCACTCACGGATCGGGAGCGTGACCAAGACCTTCACGGCCGCGGCTGTCCTCGAACAGGTGGAAGCCGGCAAGCTGGAACTCGCGGACACCATCAAGGACGTGCTTCCCGACATGGCCGAAGAGTATCCGGACCTGGCGGCCATCACGGTGGAACAGCTTATTTCCATGCGGAGCGGCATCCCCGACTACGCCAACACCGGTCTCATCACCGCACAGGTCGTGGAGGATCCCTACAAGGTCTGGACTGTGGACGAGATCATCGCCGAGGTCATGAACGCCGGGGGTCTCCAACCTCCGGGAACCGGTGGCTATTCCACCACCAACTTCCTCATCCTGGGCGAGATGCTGGAGGAGGTGACCGGCAAGGCGGTTGAGGACGTGCTCACGGACCTGGCCAAGCGGGCCGGGCTGTCCGAGAGTGCCTTGCAGGAGCCCGCGGAGACCAAGATGCCCGACCCCGCTTCTCACGGCTACCTGAACGAACCGGGGGCAAAGAGCCTCGCACGCGCCGGCGTCACCGCAACGGCTGTCGGCGACGTGAGCGACTGGACGGTGTCCTGGGGCCAGGCGGGCGGCGGGATGTACTCGACCATCAATGACCTCCAACTCTGGGCAGCCAGCGGCCTGGGCAACACGCTTCTGCCCAAGAGCCTGGGCGATCAACGGATCGCTTCTGCGCAACCGATCCCTGAAGGCGACTACGGGCTGGGGATCTTCGACTGGGGTAACGGCTGGATGGGACATACCGGCCAATTGATCGGCTGGGAGGCCATCTGCGCCTATAACAAGGACACCGGCGCCGTTTTTGTGGCCATCGACAACGAGACGGCCTCGCTTGGCGCCACCCTGACGGTGATGAAGAACTTCTTCCCTGACCTGTACAACGGACTCTTGGGCCAATGAAGCAGACGCGTGAGACCTGCTATGGGAGAAATGAGTTGTCCGTAGACGAAACGTCCATTTGGACGAGTCGGTGTGTTCACGAGCACTCAGGAAAGGGGCATTAGATGAAACGACCTATCGGGGTATGGATTATCGGCATCTTGGCGCTCATCGGTGCGATCCTTCGTATCCTGGGATCGCTTACCGCCTTGGGCTTGGGGAGTTTGGGGATGGCCGGCAAGCTGGGCGAAACGGGGAGCGACCTCGGCGGTCAGGCTCTGGCCGTCGGGATCGTGGGGCTGATCGTAGGTGTCGTCATCCTCTTCTTTGCGTTGTCGTTCCTGGGGCTGCGTCCCTGGGCCTGGACTGCGCTGATGATCATGGAGTTGATCACCATCGTCGTGGCCATCGTCCAGTTCGTCTTCGACGGTTTCCACGGGGCGACTCTTGCGACCGTCATCGTCCCCCTGATCATCGTCATCTACCTGACGAGGCCGGGGGTCCGGGGAGCTTTCAGGCGCTAAGTAGCCCTTGACACAGGCCCAACAAGCTTGACAGAGGTCAAGCCGAAGCGGTCACGCCACGACGGGCACGTCTTGCGTGGCCGTTTCTCATGGGGCCGATTGTTTTCGTGAACAGGGGACAAGCGAAAGGGCGGAAGTAATGGTGAAGAAACTGGGCGCTGAGTTCTTGGGTACCTTCTGGCTGGTGCTCGGGGGATGCGGGGCAGCGGTGCTCGCAGGAGGCTTCCCGAACTACGGCATCGGCTTCCTGGGCATCGCCTTGGCCTTCGGTCTCACGGTCGTCACCATGGCCTATGCCGTGGGGCATGTCTCCGGAGGGCATTTCAACCCGGCGGTTACTCTGGGGCTGTGGCTGGGAAGGCGCTTTTCCGGCAAAGACGTCGGCCCGCACCTCATCGCCCAGGTGATTGGGGGCATCGCCGCCGCAGCGGTACTCTACGCAATCGCCAGCGGGGTCACGGGCTTCTCGGCAGCGGACGGTTTCGCCTCCAACGGCTATGGAGAGCATTCTCCCGGTGGGTACAGTCTCGCTGCCGGGATCGTCGCTGAGTTTGTTCTCACGTTGTTCTTCGTGTTCATCATCATGGGAGCCACCGACCAACGAGCGCCCAAGGGCTTGGCGCCCCTGGCCATCGGTCTGGCCCTCACCCTCATCCACCTGATATGCATCCCGGTGACCGGAACGTCGGTCAACCCCGCACGGAGCATCGGACCGGCCCTATTCCAGGGCAGTTGGGCCCTCTCCCAGCTGTGGATGTTCATCGTGGTTCCGATTCTGGGGGGGCTTGTCGGTGGGGCTTTGTATCACGGTTTGATTGGCAAGCCGAAGGAAGCAGCGGCGGAAGCGCGTCGATCCACGTGATAGAGTCGCGCGCATGGAGACATACACATACCTCTTCAGGCATCCGGCCTGGCTAATAGCGCTGATTCTCCTATTGGCCTGCTTCGGCGCGGCAGAAGTCGGCTACCGATTGAGCAAGCGGGGGGATCCTTCGACGAGGAGGCTCAAGAAGGAGCACATATCCGCCGTCCAGACTGCCATCGCCGCACTGCTTGGGCTGCTCCTAGCCTTCACTGTGTCCATGTCGGTGGGCCGTTTTGAGAGCCGAAAGCTGGCCGTGGTCGACGAGGCCAATGCCATCGGCACGGGCTATCTACGCACGCAGCTGCTACCGGAGCCCTACCACACCCAGGCTGCCGATACCTTCGAACGCTACACCGACGTACGGCTGGCACAGTCCGCGGACTGGGTGGCGGCTCTGGACCTGAAGCTCAGGGCGGAGCAGTCGGCCCTCCAGCAGCAGCTGTGGTCGTACGGGGTGACCGTGGGCGAACAGGACCCGCGGGCAGTCACCACAGGCCTCTACATCTCCGCGATAAACGAGGTAATCGATTCGGCCGGGCGGCGAGACGCTGGGCTGCGCAACCACATCCCCGAGACCGTCCTCTACGTGATCATTGTCATCACCGTCGTCAGTCTCGGTCTCTTGGGCTACACCGGCGGTGTCAGCGGGAACCGCTCGCTCACGGCCGGCCTTGTCATGTCGGTGGTGATCGTCGCGGTGGTCTTCATCATCATGGATTTCGACCGGCCTTCTCGCGGCACGATCACCGTGAGTCCTCAGGCGATCATCGATGCCCGCGCCGCCATGGACACGGCGCCGCCGGGACAGTAGACGAAACAGGATCTCCGCACGCAAGGTGGTCGGGACCCTTCTAAACGTCGGCAAATTCCGCGATTCCGTCTGTTATTGGTACGAACCGGGGTCCCGCCACCTAGCGAAGAAAATACCCTGCAAAGAGGCGTTTTTTCTACTCAGACCTCGCCCTGAACCGGGGACATCTCCGACCTCGGAGGAAACCACACCCAAGCGCGGCGTCGTCGTTCGAGATGCGCACCGGAGACGGTCATCATGGAGACCGCAGGTGAAGGTCTCGGATGACCAGGTAACGCCGGATATAAGGGGCGGCAAGTGAGAGGTCTGTTTGATCTACACGATCCAGCGTCTCCCCGACTCGATATCGCGCTTCGACTGCTGTCCGACGGCTACGGCTTCGGGCTTCTGGGGGTGGTGTTTCGCAAGCAGGCCTGCGAGCTATGGTGTGAGGCGGTCAAGTGCAATCGTGGCCGAAATGGTGGGGGGTCAGTTGAAGTGGCATCTGTATCGGCCATAACGGTCCGATATACTCGATGGCAGTTGAGGGAACACAGGTGGGCACCATGACCGACACAGATACGATCATCAGGCGCATCGGAGAGCATGGCGAGGAGATTCGCGCTGAGTTCGGCGTGGCTCGTCTTGGCGTGTTCGGGTCGCGAGTGCGGGGCGAGGCAAGAGGCGACAGCGACCTCGATGTGCTCGCCGAGTTCGCCTATCCCACCTTCCGGAACTACATGGGGCTCAAGCGGTTTCTGGAACGGCTCATCGGGGTGCCGGTGGATCTCATGAGCGTCCCTGCGCTCAAGCCTGTCGTCGGAGAGCAAACTTCGAAACCTCGAGGTCATCGGGGAGGCGGTCAAGAGGCTACCGGACGATCTTCGTGAGCGAACGCCGGAGCTGCTGTGCCCGGCGTGCGCTCGGTCGTGGCAGGTGCCGCTTCCATCGTGGTGGAGGCGCCGGCCGTGCCGGGCGTGCGCTCGATGGTCGGAGGACTCGCTTTCATCGTCGTAGACGCGCCGCCCGGGCCCGCGTAGTCGCAACTGAGGGCAGCGCCTAGGGCCAGAGTGAAGACCAGCAGCACCAACCTTTTCACCACGCCGAACCCCTGCTCCGAACCACGTCTGCACCCGCTGAACTATAGCCCCCGAAAGCCAGCGTAGAACGGACGGATGACCCAGTCAACGTTCCAGCTCTCGTCTTCTCAAGGATGGACAAATCTCCCTCCGCGAAGCAAGGTGAACCGCGCCGGGTTCAGTGAACTGGCCTATTGTCAAGGCGACCTGTCCGGTCCGGCCTCGTCGCTCGCGGTTGTTCGCACTATCCGGTCGATGTCCGCTCATCCTCTAGGACGCCATCATGTCCCCGTGAGACGGAGCGTCAGTCCGAATTGAGAGGACCGCCGAGATGGGGATCATCACCACCCTCAGGGGCACGAAGACAGTCTTTCCAGGAGTAGTGACAAACGAGTTCATCAACGGCATGCCCAGGCGGGAACTCACTCCCCAGGAGAGAGAACTGCCGTATGCGCGCTACTACTTCAAGGACATGGCGAGAATACCGGATGGAGACCTGAGAGCAGTGAACCGTGGGCCCGTCGATCCCTCACAGGCTCTTGACATCCGCGACTCGCCGGATCTGTACGTCCAAATGAACGGCCCGGCGATCGTTTCCTAGCGGGCACATCAGTGGACCACACCGAAGATTCCTTCACCGCGACGACGTCGATGGGGCCGCAGGAGCAAGCAGCTCAGCCGGAGACGATTGATCTCGGGCAGGTCTCCCAGGGTGGCGACCCTGCGGGCACCGCGACAGGGCGGACTCGACGACTGTTCGGGACTCCGGTCAAGCTCTTCATTACCCTGGCGGCCGTCACCATCACCCTGTATGGGATGAAGTACGCAGAGGGGGTTCTCAGTCCGATACTTCTGGCGCTCTTCATGACCATGGGGGCCAGCCCGGTCCTCAACTGGCTGCGGCGCAAAGGGGTGCCCCCTTGGCTGGCCGTGACCGTGGTGCTGCTGGTCTTCGTTGTTCTAGGTCTTCTGTTCGTTGCGATCACGGCCGCCAGCGTGAGCCAGCTCGATGACAAACTGCCGGTCTACAAAGAGAACTTGAGCAACATGATGGACAACGTGACGGCTTGGTTCAGTGAGAGCGGGATCGATCTCAGTGGTCTCGTCTCGGACGCCATCGCCCCAAACAAGATCTTCGACTCCGTCTCCGGGCTTCTCACCAGTGTGCTGGACACCATGAGGAGTCTGATGCTGGTGATCTTCGTCGTGCTCTTCATGATCTCGGCAGCCTACTCAGACCCACACACTTTGGCCGAGCGGATGAAGGCCTCAGGGACGTTCAAGAGTTCGCTGGACAACTTCGGGGAGACCACCAGGTCATACCTGTTCACCAAGACCTGGCTCGGCGTGATCGTGGCCGTCGTCGTCACGATCGTCTACTACATCTTCGGTGTCGATTTCGCCATCTTGTGGGGCCTGTTGTTCTTCATCCTCAGCTTCATCCCGAACATCGGCTTTGTGCTATCGGTCATACCACCCTTCTTCGTGACTCTGCTCGAGTTCGGCTTCAGGCGGGCACTGATAGTCCTGATGATCGTGATAGTGATCAACGCCCTCGTGGACAGCGGTCTCTCGCCCCGCATCATGGGGAGGAGCGTGGGTCTGTCGAGCTTGGTGGTCTTCCTGTCGCTGGTTCTCTGGGGTTGGGTTCTCGGTCCCATCGGCGCTCTCATCTCGGTGCCGATGACACTGATGGTGAAACTGCTGCTCTTCGACTCCTACGAGGAAACCCGTCCGCTGTCGGAGTTCATGTCGGCCGGCATCAGGGCCAGAAGACACAAGGGACCGCGCTAGCGGCGGGGCCTGGAAGACGGCCCGAGCAACCCGAGCCGGCGAGCGCGCTCGACCGCCTCGGTGCGGTGGTGCACCCCGAGCTTGGTGTAGATATGGCGCATGTGAGTCTTGACGGTGCTGGTGGAAAGGTACAGCTCCGACGCGATCTCGGGGGCGGATAGATTGCTGGGGAGGAAGCGCAGGACCCGCAGCTCGCTCGCGCTCAGGTCCTCAGCGAGCTCAGGGACCTGGCCGGGAGAAACGGGCGGCAAAGATCCGGCGAGCACATCGAGGATGACCGACAACAGCCCGGCGTGCGCCGTTCGGTGGCGGGGGTGGCGTTCAAGGAGCTCCCGCACCGGCACGGTGACGAAGGGGAAGATCACGGCTTCGGGCTCGGCCAGGTCGAGGGCCTGCTCGATATCGGACTCGACCGCTTGTCTCTCACCCAGCCGGTCGTGGGCGAGCGCGTCGAGGAGAAGGGCGTCTATCACCGACAGCTCACGAAGCACCGGAGCGGCGCCGGCCACCACGGGAGCGAGGCTGCTGATCGCTCCCCGCACATCTCCTTCCGCGAGCTGAAGCGCGGCTGTGCCCACGCTCACCTCGCCCCACTCGCGCTCCCCCTCCGACAGGCCGGCCAGCGTCGCCCGGGCGGCCTCCGCATCGCCCAGCTTCAGCTGCGCCTGCACCAGGAACCATCGAGTCTGGACCGTCAGCACATGCGGGGTGACGAGTATCGCCTGGAGCCGGTCGGCCTCGGCGAGCGTGATGAGGGCTCGGCCGGGCCGGCCCAGGGCAAGATGCAGCATGCCCAGCGCCAGGTGAACGAGAAGGGCGGCGGCAGGTTGGATGTCGGGTCGCAGCGCTCGCTCGGCCCGGTCGAGCCAGTGCTGTGCCTCCTCGAACCGGCCCTGGACCACGTCGGCGATGCCCAGCGCCGCCAGCGGGACGCAGTCGACGAGGGTCCCCGCCCATCCCTGCGCTTCTGCGATGGCCATCGCCCTGCGGCTCAGTGCCCTGGTCTCGTCGTAGGAACGCCGGGCGGCGACAACAGCCAAGTGCGCGAGGCAGCTCATCTCGAGGTATGGGCGCGATATCCGGCGAGCCAGTTCGGCGCCCTCTTGGAGATGTCGCTCGGCCTCCTCGAACCGACCTGCCCACAGTTCGACGATCCCGAGCTCACTCAGCGCCACGCTGCGACTATCCTTGTTGAGCGTGACTTCGCCCCCCCGCCCGGACCCTTGCCATTCGCCCAGCCTTCGTACCTCCCCGAGGGTGCGGTCGAAGTCACCGCGTCTGCGGGCCAAACCCAGGCGCGTGACTGAGAGCGTGAGTTCAAAGCGCGGGCGCCGTTCAGGGGGCACCGCCTGCCCGTTTCGTTCAGCGAGGGCGAGATACGCCAGGCAATCCTCGACCGTCCCTGCCGTCATCTCGCGCAACGCGAGCAGCATCGCGAGTTCGGGGTCGGAGCTCAGCTCGGAAGGGAATACCGCAAGCAGAGAGTGGACGGTGGCCTCCTGGCCGTTGAGCGCGAGGCTGAAGGCATGCTCGGCCAGAAGCCGGATGGCTTCTTGCCAATCTTCGCCTGCCTGGGCGTGACGGACCGCCTCGACCACGTACCCGTGCCTGCCGTACCACTGGGCCGCAGCGCGGTGCAGCGCAGGGACGGCGCTCTGGTCGGTCCGGCGCAGTTCCAGCCGCAACAGATCGGCGAAGAGCTGGTGGTAGCGAAACCATGTCCGGTCGGCATCGAGAGCCACGACGAACGCATTCTGCTGCTCAAGCCTGTCCAGGATCCCCTCGGAGTCATGACCCCCGCCCAGGAGGTCGGCCAGTGGTCCGTTCACTCTGTCTAGAAACGAAGTTCGCAGGAGCATGCGCCTGACCTCATCAGGTTGTCGCTCCAGCACTTCGGCGAGCAGGTATTCGGCGACGGTCCGTTCGCTGCCCGAGAACTCGGCGACGAAGCGCTCCGGGTCAGGATGACCGGCGAGCGAGAGGGCCGCCAGCCGCAGACCCGCGGCCCAGCCCTCGGTGCGCGCATGCAGCCGCGCGCTGCTCGCCTCCGACAGCTCGATCCCGCCCGCGCGGAGCAACTCCCGTGCTTCCTCCGGGGTGAAGCGCAGGTCGGGGTCGCGGATGTCGACCAGATCGCCGGCCAGCCGCAGGCGATGGAGGCCCAGCTGCGGGTCGCGGCGCGTGGCGAGCATGACGCGGAGCGGAGGAGGCCTGCGGGCCAGCAGGACCTCGAGTTGGGCGGACGCGGCCCTGGAACTCAACTCATGCAGGTCGTCGATCACGAGCACGACGGGCTCTTCGAGCAAGGCGAGAGCAGCGACCAGATGATCGACCACCGCGTCCCCGTCAAAATCCGGCGATGGAGCCAGTCTTTCGACGAACGCGTCGGCGCCGATCAAGCCCCGCAGCTTGTCCACCACCGAGAGCCAGAACCGCTGAGGGTCCCGCTCGCCGCGGTCCACGGTGACCCACGCCGTGCGGCCCGCCAGCCCGGAGTCATCGATCCATGAGCGCAGCAAGACGGTCTTGCCACTGCCGGGGGGCGCCGAGATAAGCGTGACCCCGGCCTGGCAGCCTGTCGTCAGCCGCTCGAACAGCCCCCTCCGCGCCAGCAACTGGGTGGCCTTGCCCCTCGAAGATGGCCCAGCGTGAGCTTCTGGTCTGCTGCTCACCTCCACGACCTCCTCGCTCGCCTGCTGAGGCGAATGCCGACGCACCTAGCTCTTGCATGTTAGCAGCAGATTCATACCATTTGGCGGATTCGCGCTCATCCACTCTCCGCCGATACTGAGGTCCGCGAAGCGCCCAACAAGACAGTTTCCGGCCTGCATACGAGGAGAGTGGAAATGCCTCACACCGAGCAGCACACGAACGGCGGCGGGGTCGCGGAGCGCCGAAAGCGCTACCGAGAGATAGCCCAGATACTGTGGGAAGAAAGATTGCTGGACGCCGTCAGGGAAACCGGCCTGGAGGAGTACCTGCCGGCCGGACCCGGCCCTGCCCCGACGGTCGGCGGTGGGGGAAAAGACCTACCCGCAGAGGTACGCATCAGGCGGGCGCTCGAACGACTGGGCCCCGTGTACGTCAAGGTCGGGCAGTTGTTCGCCACCAGGGCCGACGTCGTCCCCCCGGCTCTGCTTCAGGAGCTCAGAAACCTGCAGGACAACGTTCCGCCGGTTCCTTGGCCGGAGATCAAGGAGTCTATCGAGGCGGAGTTAGGAGCTTCCGTACCCAAGCTCTTTAGAGGCGTCAAACACACGCCGCTCGCCGCCGCATCCATAGGCCAGGTGCACCGCGGGATCTTGCGCGATGGCACCCGGGTCGCCATTAAGGTGCGGAGACCCGGGGTGGTCGAGGCCATGGAGCTGGATCTCGAGATCCTGAACAGTCTTGCCCGGAAGCTCGCCGGAAGGGTGGAATGGGTGCGGGACAACCACTTGGTCGAGTTCTTGGAAGAGTTCTCCGAGGTGATCCGCCAAGAGCTCGACTACCGCAATGAAGGCCGTTCCCTCGATCGTTTGGGGCGTGGCTTCGCGAACGAGGCGTCGATCGTGTTTCCGGGTGTGTATTGGGACCGCACCACGGAGGGCGTCCTCACCATGGACCTGCTGGAAGGGGTCCCCCTCACTCGTCTTGAGCAAGGAGCGGCAGCGGAGGAGTCAGAAGAGATCGACCGCCGGCTCCTCGTCCGGTTGGGAGTTGACGCCTATTTCCGCATGATCTTCCGGCTCGGCTTCTACCATGCCGATCCGCACGCGGGCAATCTCTTCGCTCTGCCCGGCCATCGGCTCGGTTTCGTCGATCTGGGGCGCGTCGCGACCGTGTCAGAACACACCAGCCGGGCGGCGTTCGACATGCTGCTCGCGGTCTTCGACGACGACCCTGCCGCGCTGACAGAGGCCGTCTTCGCTGTGACCGGCGTCCCGTCGCAGATCGACGTCGCCGCCTTCGAGCTCGACGTCGGCACTCTGCTCGGCCAGTTCCGGAAGCAGCAAGAGAGCGGCGATGGTCTCGACAAGCTCATGCAGGGGCTTTTGCGCCTCATGCGGGAGCACCGGCTGATGATTCCGGGAGAACTGAGCAGACTGGTGACGACAGTGGGCGTCTTGGACGGGGTCGCGCACCAGATCGACCCCGACTTTCGCATGATTGATGCGGCCAAGCCGTTCGCCCGCAGGTATCTCCCGGAGCGGTACGGCCCACAACACGCCTGGGAGACCATCACCCGGTCCTCGCGCGCCTATGCCCGGCTGCTCAACGGTTTCCCCGTGCACGCCGAACGGGCGCTCCGCCGGATCGGGGAAGGCGAGTTCAAATTGGCGGTGCGGCCGACCGATTACCACGACGTCGTGGACCGTCTGACGGCGGTCATCTACCTGCTCGCCTACGCGGTCATCGTGGGCGCTCTCATCATCGGCTTCGCCTTTCTTTCCGGCCGCCAGGGGCTGTCTGTTCCGGAGAGCGTCGTATACCGCTCGGTCCTCTTTCTCGCGGTGGCGAGTGTCATCGGGCTGTTCGTCGCGATAGTCCGCAGCGAACGGCGTAAGCGGCGCACCGGCAAACGGCCCCAGGGCTGATCGGCACTGAGAGGGAACCCCAATGCACACCACACGAGATACCACAACGGAGGACGACCCGATGAAAGGCAACGATATGAACATGTCCAACGCAGCCCGCGCCGGTTCAGATGATCGGCCCCGTCCGAGCGGCGAACGACCGCGAGGGTCCGGGGGAAGCGCTCCGGGCCGAGGTCCGGCAGACGACCGCGACCGCCGCCGCCGCTATGGCCGGGGCGTCTGGTACAGCATCTCCTATGTGGTCATGGCCCTTGTCGCGCTGTACCTCTTCCAGCAATTCGTGTTCGGCTCCGTTCTCTCGCCCCCTACCACGCTGCACTACAGCGAATTCAAGGAGAAGGTCGCGAGCGGGCAGGTGCTGACGGCCGTGATCGGCGAGCAGAAGGTGACGGGGACGATGCAGAATCCGGACCCTGGAGTGACGCAGCCGGTCAACTTCACGACCAACAGACAACCCGGCGAAGACCCGGATCTGACCAGCCAGCTGCAGGCGGCCGGAGTGCAGTACTCGTTCGCCGACCCGCCCAGTCCGCTCCCCGGCATCCTGCTAAATCTGGTGCCGTTCCTGCTTGTCGGCGCGCTTTGGTACTACATGTATCAGCGGGGTGGTCTGGCCGGCGGCGGCATCGCAGGCATGTTCGGGGTCGGCAAGAGCAAGGCGACCAGGGTGGAGCCCGAGACGGTGGGGGTGACCTTCAAAGACGTGGGCGGTGCCGATGAGGCCATCGCCGAACTCCAGGAGATCATCCAGTTCCTCAAGACCCCCGAGCGATTTGCCACCCTGGGGGGTCGCATCCCCAAAGGCGTTCTGCTCGTCGGCCCGCCGGGCACGGGCAAGACCCTGCTCGCCAAAGCCACCGCGGGCGAGGCGGAAGTGGCGTTCTTCGAGAGCAGCGGATCCGAGTTCGTGGAGATGTTCGTGGGCGTGGGCGCGGCCCGTGTCCGGGACCTGTTCGATCAGGCCCGCGAAGCCGCCCCGGCGATCGTGTTCATAGACGAGATCGACGCCATCGGCCAGAGCCGGGGAACGGGCCCTGTGCGGGGCGGCGGCAACGACGAGCGCGAGCAGACCCTCAATCAGCTGCTCGCCGAGATCGATGGATTTAAGGCCGACGCCGACCGGCCGGTCATCATCATGGCCGCCACCAACCGGCCCGAGGTGCTGGACCAGGCGCTGTTGCGCGCGGGGCGCTTCGATCGCCAGGTGGAGGTCGGCAATCCCGATCTGACGGGCAGGCTGCAGATCCTCAAGATCCACAGCAACAAGGTCAAGCTCGCGGCCGATTTCGACCTGGAAAGGGCCGCCCGCATGACCCCCGGCTTCAGCGGAGCCGACCTGGCCAATGCCATGAACGAGGCCGCTCTTCTTGCCGCTCGTCGCAAGGCCGACGCGGTCGGCATGAAGGACTTCGAAGCCGCCATCGAACGGGTCATCGCCGGTCTGGAGAAGAAGACCCGGGTGATGAACGAGCGTGAGCGGACCACCGTGGCCTACCACGAATCCGGCCACGCCTTGGTTGCGGCCCTGCTCCCCAACACCGACCCGGTGGCGAAGATAAGCATCATTCCCCGAGCCCGCGGTGCTCTCGGCTACACACTTCAGATGCCCAGCGAAGATCGTTACCTTCTGAGCAAGGCTGAGCTTACCGACCGGATGGCCGTGATGCTCGGCGGACGAGCGGCGGAAGAGACTGCGCTTGGCACCATCAGCACCGGCGCGAGCGACGACATCATGAAGGCCACAGAGTTGGCGCGCCGCACGATAACCGAGTTCGGGATGAGCCCGAAGCTGGGACCCATCCGTTACGCAGGGCAGCAGTCCCAGTATCTCGCAGGCACGGCCGACGATAACAGTGGACTGAGCCAGCACACCCGAGAGCTGATAGACACCGAGATCCAGGCGTTGGTCACCGAGCAGTACGAGCTGGCCAAGTCGCTTCTGGCCTCGCACGCCGAGGCACTGGAGGCTCTGGCGCAAGATCTTCTGGCGCGGGAGACGGTGGACGGCAGCGCCGTGGAGACGGCGCTCGGGCAGAGGCGTGACCCGGCGGGCATCGGCACCCCCTGACGAAGGATTCTGACATCATGGAAAGCTTCACAAGACTCGCGGTCTACGAGATCCGCGTACGCGGCCTGCTTGGCGAGACCCTGCTTGCCGGCTTCCCCGAGCTGGATGCCAGGGTGGTCGACGGAGACACCGTGCTTACCGGGGTGCTCCTCGACCAGGCGGCCCTCCACGGCGTGCTCAGCCAGGTGGAGGCGCTCGGCCTCGAGCTGCTCGAAGTCAGGCGCAGCCCTCGACAGGCGGTGTCATCCATTCACTTTTCGCCGAGGGACGAGGCAGACGAACCTCAACTCCACGGGAGGACTGATGTCATCTAGCTCAGCTGATCTCTACTACCTGTTGGTATTCGTCGTACCGGCGGTTCTGGTCTGGTGGTCTCAGGCGCGGGTCCAGCACGTCTTTCGCGAGGCCGACCAGATCACGAACGACAGTCATATCAATGGCTACGACACGGCGCGGCGCCTGCTGGACATGTCGGGGTTGGCGCACATCCCCGTGGTGGTGAACCCGGGCATCCTCTCAAGCGCGAACGACGCGTACGACCCGACCACAAAGCTGGTGATGATCTCCCCGAAGACGGCCCGGCGAGACAGCGATCTGAGTCTGGGTGTGTCAGGCCATGAGGTCGGTCACGCCACTCAGGACGCCGAAGACTACCCTCTCATGCGCCTCCGGACGTCCCTCGCGTACCGGCTGATGAGGATCTCCTGGCTGAGCAGCTTCGCCTTTGTCGGAGGGTTCCTCTACGGCATCGAGCCGTTGATGTGGGTCGCGCTAGTGATCGTGGGGCTGCAGGCGGCGTTCGCTCTGGTGACTCTCCCGGTCGAGATAGACGCCAGTAAGCGCGCCATGCAGTTGCTTGAGCGCGGGCACTTGATAGGGCCGTCGGGGAAGCCCAGGATCCAGAGGGTTCTGCGGGCTGCGGCCTTCACCTATCTCGCCTCAGCCGCCAGGAGTGTCGCGTTCTTCCTGATCTGCTTCACCGTACTGGCGGCCGCCACCGGCCTGCACAGCCCATTCGACGATGAAGACGGCACGGACGCGCTCGCGCAGCTGCGGCGGCCGGCCATCTTGGGGTGTCAGACTGCTGCGGAGTATGAGCCGGCCGCCGCTGAGCATGCGCCACTCGGCCCCACAGACCTGGATGGCGAAACTGCAGACGAGAGCGTCAGCGGGAAAGAAGCGGTCGACGCCGGCCGCAAAGGGTTGGAGACCGCTCTGTGACCATCCGTGTTTCATCCCATTCGGTCGACGCCTGCTCATCCCTTTGGCCCCAATACTTGGCTCACGTTCCAACCGATTGGAAGCAGCAGCAATGCACGAAAGGAGTGTATAGATGAAGAAGTTGTCCGACAGTCTCCGGGAGCTTGCCGACCGCCTGGCCGAGGTGGAAGAGGCAATCAGGGCCTCGGAGGAGGAATCGAAGGAGAAGCTGGAAGCAGCCATCCTACGATCCAAGACGAACGCCCAAGCCAGGCAGGAAGCGTTCAGGGCCGAAGTCAAGGCGATGGAGGCGGCTGCCGCCCAGCAGTGGGAGGACCTGCAGAGCAGCCACAACCAGAAGGTCCAGCAGATCAAGAACAAGATCGAAGCCGACAAAGAGGTCCATGAAGCCAAGAGGGCAAGGCGCCGAGCCGATTCGCGCGCGGAGGATGCCAGGTATCTGATCGGCTATGCCTTGATCACGATTGACGATGCCGAGCTGGCCGTGCTGGAAGCCATCGAAGCCGAAGCGTACGCGCAGGCGTTGGCCCACCAACTGAGCGAGAAGTGAACCGCGGGAATCGCGGGATTCGCCAAATCAATGTGCCATGAGGAGGAACCGTCATGAGTAGTGTGCATAACGTGATCGTCGTAACGTTCCCCGAGAGCAGCAAGGCCTACCAGGCTCTCAGCGTGCTGGACCAGGCCGACGCCGAGGAGCGGATCATCGTCCGGAGTGCGGCCCTCGTTGAGCGGCAGGCCGACGGGACGCTCAAGGTACCGGAAGGCCGTGACAACATGCTTGGAGTCGGGTTCGCCGGTGGAAGCCTGATCGGGATACTAGTGGGCGTGCTCGGAGGTCCGATAGGCGTCCTGCTCGGCTGGGGAGCCGGCGCCATCGCCGGAGGGGCTGTCGATGTCTACCGGGTGGACCACGGCGACGACGTGCTCGCCCAGATGGGCCGCGAGGTCCCGGCCGGGCAGACGGCGCTTGTCGCGGAAGTGGACGAGGACACGGTCCAGATCATCGACGACGAGATGGGCAAGCTGGGCGGCACAGTGAGCCGATATCCGGCCGAAGAGGTGCTCGCCGCCCTCGAGGCCAGCGATGAGGCAGCGCGGGCGGCCGAGAAGGAAGCTCGGCGGGTCATGCGCGAGCGGCGCAAGGCAGAACTCGACGCGAAGCGTGAGACCCTGAAAGAAGATTGGGACGCGAGGCTGGAGAACCTCAGGCTGAAGCTCGGCCGCGACTGAGATGCGGCGGCTGCGAGGCTGCCGCCTCCGGAGTCGTTCTTCGGGCGGCAGACAAAGCAGCAGGATCCTCGTGTTTGACGAAGGCGGGCCCAGTGCCCGCCTTCGTCTTGGAAGGAAGCGACCGGGGCACCGAGGGCGGGCCGTGACCTCTGCGGCCCGTTCCCGTTCACACGTACGGATAGGGATTCCTTCGAAGCCCTAGAATTGTAACTAGTTACTTCTTTCGTCGGCCGGTGGGTGGCCGCCGCGGTCAGAGGAGGCGATGACATGAGAGCCCCGACTCGTCCAGGTGTCCGTTCGGTCCGCTGCCGAGCTACCCTCCTTGTAGTCCTCGCCCTTGCTGTGTTCGCGGGCGCCTTCGCCCTGTCGGGTTCACCCGCGGCCGCGACCGAGCCGGGGGCGGGGTTCGTTCGCCACGGCGTGGACTATTCCACCATCAACAACGTCGATTGGCCCACGTTCTTTCGCGAGCTCAAAGCCACCGGACGCGACTTGATCGGCCGCTACCTGCCCGTGCACGGGGCCACTTGGCGTCGCGTCACCCCCGAGGAGTTGACCGCCGCGACCGCCCAAGGCATCGACTACTTCTTCTGGTTCCAGGATTCGGGCAACTGGGACCGCTCGATGGAAGGGTTCGCGGCCGGGGCGGCTGATGCCCGAGAGGCTCTGGCCGCTCTCGCCGGTCTGGATCTTCCCAGCACCACGCCCGTTTACTACACGGTCGACTTCAACCTCGCCGACGGCAGCCGCATCGACGCCTACTTCAGGGGAATCGCCTCGGTGGTGCCTGCCTCACAGGTCGGGATCTACGGCAACTACACGGCGATCGACTGGGTCTATCAGCGTGGCCTGGCCGGGTATTTCGCTCAGACGAACGCCTGGTTCGACTCGCGAGGCTGGCATCCCCAGGCCCAGATCCATCAGGACACCACCAGGCACATGATCGGCGGCGTCTACGTTGATCGGCTGACCGTGGTCGACCCGGATTTCGGCCAGTGCCGGCGCCGTGAGCAGGCCGATCCTCGTATCTTCCGCACCGGGACCTGGTACACGTACATCAAGAGCGCGGCCTCGGGCGGGAGTTACGGCCGTTCCGCCACCAGCAAGGCCTCGGCCACCATCTACTTCACCGGCACCCGGCTGGATTGGATCGCCATGAAGGGCACTACCACTGGCAGCGCCGACGTGTACCTGGACGGGGTGAAGAAGGCCACCATCAACCTGGCCGCTTCGACCGCCTCCTACCGGGCCAAGGTGTGGTCGACCGGGGCCCTGCCCGAAGGCAATCACAAAGTGCAGATCGTGCGGAGTTCGCTCAGTGCCACCGGCAAGTACCTTACCCTTGATGCGGTGGATGTGGTGGGGTCGGTGGCCGTCGGTCCGCCCACGGTCACGTCGGTCGCGCCGTCCTCGGGGTCGAGCACGGGGGGTACATCGGTCACCATCACAGGCACCGGGTTCAAGAGGGTGTCGGCGGTGACGTTCGGTGGTGTCCCCGCCGCCAGCTACAACGTCCACTCATCCACCAAGATCACCGCCGTGGCTCCGGCTCACGCGGAAGGAACGGTGGACGTAAGGGTGACGGCCGACGGCTGGAGGAGCGACAACACCAGCCGTGACGACTACACCTATGTGAAGGCCCCGGTTTTGACGCGTTACGAGCAGACCGACCTCCACCTCGCCTTCACCGGCACCTGGGAGAAATTCTCCACCACCGGGGCCTCAGGGGGCAGCTACACCCGCTCCGCCACCAGCAAGGCGTCGGCCACCATCTACTTCAGCGGCACCCGGCTGGACTGGATCGCCACCAAGGGCACTACCACCGGCAGCGCCGACGTGTACCTGGACGGGGTCAAGAAGGCCACCATCAACCTGGCCGCCTCCAGCACCACCTACAAGGTCAAGGTCTGGTCCACAGGCACCATCAGCACGGGCAGACACGTGGTCAAGATCGTGCGCAGCCCGCTCAGCGCCACCGGCAAGTACGTCACGCTCGACGCGGTCGACGTCCTCGGTTCCCTCGAACACGCTCCGCCCATGGTGACCGGCATCACCCCGGGGTCCGGCGGCACTTCGGTGACCATCAGCGGTACCGGTTTCACCGACGTGTCACAGGTCACCTTCGGCGGCACTCCGGTCCCGAGCTTCCAGGTGCAGTCTCCTACGGCGATCACTGCTGCCGTCCCGGTCCGGGATCCCGGCGTGGTCGACGTGATCGTGACCACCGCCTGGGGGTCATCCGACCCGGCCGGGACCGCCGACGACTACCTCTGCCTCAATCGTTACCAACAGACCGACCCGAACATCGTCTATACGGGCACGTGGGAGACGTTCTGGAAGGATTTCGCCTCGGCAGGCAACTACGGCCGTTCCTTCTCGGGCGGAGCCTCGGCCACCATCTGTTTCACCGGCACCCGGCTGGACTGGATCGCGATGAAGGGCACCAGCGCCGGCCTCGCCGACGTGTATGTGGACGGGGAGAAAGTGGCCACCGTCGACCTCACCTCCTCGGTAGCCACTTATGACGTCCAGGTCTGGTCCACCGGCACCCTGGCCGAGGGACGGCACACGGTGCGAATCGAGCGCAGTCCTCTGTGCGAGAGCGGCAAGTGCGTCACACTCGACGCGGTGGACGTCTTCGGGACCATCGAGGCCGTCCCGTAGGCGGGGGACCGATCTCTTCCGGTCTGGGCTCGGCGCGTACTGCCGGGCAGGCAGAATGAGCGTGTCCCCAAGGGGGAGCTTATAATAGTCAAGCAGACCGCATCGAGTCTGGGTGGGATTTGATCTGTGCTCTATCGGGGCTGGCTCGGGGGTGTCAGGTGAAGCGGGCGATACTTGTCTACTTCTCGCTGACCGGCAACACAGAGAAGGTGGCCAAGGCAGTGTCCCGTGGGCTGGAGGCCGGCGGGGTGGTGTGTGAGCTGCAGAGGGTGCGGCCCTGCGGTTGGCGGGGCCGGGGCGACCGAACCTGGTTGCAGAACGCGTATCCCCCTTCCCTTGGCGAAGCCGACCTCCTGGTCTTCGGCTCCCCGGCCTGGTACTACCGTCCCCCCTTCTTCATGGAAGACTACGTGCGGGCGGCACCGGATCTGGCCGGTAGGCCTGCTGCCGTGCTTGTCACCCACGGTACCCATCAGGGAAGCACGGGCGACGACCTGCGGCGGCTGCTGCGGGCCCGCGGTGCCCAGGACGCCGGCTACTTCCGCTGCCAAGGCCACGGGACCTATCGACCCTATCTGCGGGCTGGGTACAGCTTCTCGCCCGGTCATCCCGACGCGGAGGATATCGCCCGGGCCGAAGCGTTCGGGGCGCAGCTGGCCGAGGGCCTGAGCACAGGCCGTTTCCCGACCAGTCCCCGGGACGGAGCGACCCCGCCGGTCTACGGGCTCGAGCGTCTGCTCACCGGGCGCACGCTGACCGCCCAGGTCCATTCCCGCTTCTTCCGGGTCGACCGGGAGCGCTGCCTGGGGTGCGGCACCTGCGC